>NZ_PNNA01000048.1 GCF_013823965.1 Flavobacterium sp. | reverse complement strand
AACTCAAGTAGGTGATGCGGATAACTCACAAATAGCCAATGATGGCGATAATAACATACAAGGTTATTTGATGTTTGGTTTCTTGGCATTCATTTATATTTTCTCAATTTACGGATTGATAAAATGGGGTTCTTTAGTGCTTCATACACCTGCTTCGAAACACGGTTTGGATATCGACAATTTAATGAATGTTACTTGGGTTTTGATTTTTATAGTACAAGCCGTTACCCAGGTTTTGTTACATTACTTTGCTTTCAAATACAGAGGAAAACAAGGAAAAAAAGCATTGTTTTTTTCCGATAGCACAAAATTAGAAGTAATTTGGAGTGGAATTCCTGCCGTAGTATTGGCTATTTTAATCCTCTTTGGATTGTATGCTTGGACTAATATTATGTTTGTTGACGAAGACGAAGACACTATTGTAGTTGAAGTTTATGCACAACAATTTAAATGGACAGCTAGATATGCTGGTCCTGACAATGTTCTTGGTAAAGCAAATGTAAGACTTATCGATGGCGTAAATACTTTGGGTGTTGATTTGTCGGATCCAAATGCTCAGGATGATATCGTCGTTACGGAATTGCACATTCCAAAAGGTAAAAAGGTACATTTCAAATTCCGTTCACAAGACGTTTTGCATTCTGCTTATTTTCCTCATTTTAGAGCGCAAATGAATTGTGTTCCCGGTATGGTTACAGAATTTGCATTCGAGCCAGTTTATACTTCGGCTGAATATAGAGAATTACCTTATATGGTAGAAAAAGTAAAAAACATCAATGACATAAGAGCAAAGAAAAGTGAAGCCCTTGTTGCAAAAGGAGAAGCTGCTCTCGATCCTTATACTTTTGATTTTTTATTGATTTGTAATAAAATTTGTGGAGCCTCTCACTACAACATGCAAATGAAAGTAGTGGTTGATACACCAGAAGATTATAAAAAATGGTTGAGCGATAAACCTACATTGGTTCAAGAAGTAAAAACAGCCAATGCAGCTCCTGCACCGGTTGATGGCGAAGTAGGAAAAGATTCTACAAAAGCTAAGGATACTGCGGCTATTGCCAAAATAGCAATGAAATAATTATTTAAGAGAAAATTTAAAGCACACATATATGTCAGCAGAAGGTCACGATCACGTACTGGATCACGAACACGAACACCACCATAAAGACACTTTTATCACTAAATATATTTTTAGTATAGATCACAAAATGATTGCCAAACAATACTTGATTACGGGTATTTTTATGGGTATTATTGGCGTGATGATGTCAATGCTTTTTAGAATGCAATTGGCTTGGCCTGAAGAATCATTCAAAATATTTAATGTATTGTTGGGTGATAAATTTGCTCCAAACGGAGTTATGGCAAACGATATTTACCTTGCACTGGTTACAATTCACGGAACTATAATGGTTTTCTTTGTTTTGACGGCCGGATTAAGCGGTACCTTCAGTAATTTGTTGATTCCACTTCAAATTGGTGCAAGAGACATGGCTTCTGGTTTTATGAACATGATATCTTATTGGTTGTTCTTTTTATCAAGTGTCATCATGGTTTGTTCGCTTTTCGTTGAAGCGGGACCAGCGGCAGCCGGTTGGACAATTTATCCACCATTGAGTGCTTTGCCACAAGCAATTCCAGGTTCAGGTACAGGAATGACGCTATGGTTAGTTTCTATGGCCATATTTATAGCCTCTTCATTGATGGGGTCATTAAATTACATTGTAACGGTTATCAACCTTAGAACAAAAGGAATGTCGATGACAAGATTGCCTCTTACTATATGGGCTTTCTTTGTAACCGCCATTATTGGAGTAGTTTCTTTCCCAGTTTTATTGTCTGCAGCGTTATTGTTGATTTTTGACAGAAGTTTTGGAACCTCTTTTTTCTTGTCTGATATTTATATCGCGGGAGAAGTTTTGCATTACCAAGGTGGTTCACCAGTTTTATTCGAGCATTTGTTTTGGTTCTTGGGACATCCTGAAGTTTATATCGTAATATTACCGGCTTTGGGTATTACATCAGAAATCATTGCTACCAACTCTCGTAAACCAATTTTTGGATACAGAGCGATGATTATGTCAATTTTGGCAATCGCATTTTTATCAACGATAGTTTGGGGTCACCATATGTTTGTTTCTGGAATGAATCCGTTCCTTGGCTCGGTATTTACTTTTACCACTTTATTGATTGCAATTCCTTCGGCAGTAAAAGCATTTAATTACATCACGACGCTTTGGAAAGGAAACTTGCAGTTAAATCCTGCAATGTTGTTCTCCATTGGTTTGGTATCAACATTCATAACAGGTGGTTTGACAGGAATTATTCTGGGAGACAGTACTTTGGATATCAATGTTCACGATACCTATTTCGTGGTTGCACACTTCCACTTGGTAATGGGTATTTCTGCACTTTACGGAATGTTTGCAGGTATTTACCATTGGTTTCCAAAAATGTTCGGAAGAATGTTGAACAAAAATCTTGGGTACATTCACTTTTGGGTAACTGCAGTTTGTGCTTACGGAGTGTTTTTTCCAATGCACTTCATAGGTTTGGCAGGTTTACCAAGACGTTATTACACAAACACCAACTTCCCATTATTCGATGATTTGCAAAATGTAAACGTTCTTATAACTACTTTTGCTTTAATTGGTGGAGCTTTTCAATTGGTGTTTTTATACAATTTCTTCAGTAGTATTTTCTATGGTAAGAAAGCGGTACAAAATCCTTGGAAATCCAATACTTTAGAATGGACAACTCCTGTTGAACACATACACGGAAACTGGCCGGGAGCAATTCCTGAAGTTCACCGTTGGCCATACGATTACAGTAATCCTGGTCACGATGAGGATTTTGTTCCTCAAAACGTACCAATGAAAGAAGGAGAAGAAGTTTTACATCACTAGTCTCTTTTGAAAATATATTTAAATGCCTTTCGTTTCGAAAGGCATTTTTTATTTATAATAGTTTTGAATGTGATTCATTCTAAGTATGATATATATCATAAAACTTGTATAAGAAATTTCATAAATTAGAGGTATATTTATTTGCCCTTTATTCAAACATTAAACTTACTACAATGACTGTTTTTACTACAAAATTTAAAAATACCTTATTGGGGTTTTTATTTCTTATTTATATGACCACATATTCTGGTAGTGCCCAAGTTGGAATTGGTACCACAGATCCTAAATCCACTTTTGAAGTCAATGGTTCTGTAGGCTTGAAAGTAAATACTGTAACTGCCAGTGTCATTTTAGATGATACTTATGGTATTGTTATTTGTGATAATGGTTCAACTGCAATTACGCTAACTTTACCCAATGTAACTTTGTGTATGGGTCGTGTTTACACCATTAAACGGAATGCTTCAAGTACTGCCAATGTAACAATCGCTGGTACTATTGATGGTGTGACAAATTTAATTTTAGCTAAAGCAGGTGAAGCCGTAACGCTTTTTAGTAATGGTACTGAGTGGAAAGCGACAAGTACTAATAATTCCTCATTGTCATCTGATTGGAATCTTATTGGAAACGCGGGTACAAATCCCACAACAAATTTTGTTGGAACTACGGATGAAAAAGATTTAGTTTTAAAAACTAATAATACTTCTAGAATCACAGTTTCAAGTGATGGTATAACTAAAATAGGCGATGTTGCAAATGGAAATGATACAAAAGTAGAAGCTGATGGAACACTTGTCTTTGAAGGTAGCGCCGAAGTTTGGGATGATCTAAGGGTTTCTTTGGATAAAGGTTCTAGCTCGGCTTCTTTAGAATATGTTTGGGGTGGAGTAGGTCCGCAAATATGGTATTTCAGAAATAATGAAGGTCTCGAGATGATGTCTTTTGTTGTTCAAATACCTCATAATTGGAAAGAAGGAACAACAGTTTATCCACATGTTCATTGGTTACCAAAAGCTTCTAAAAGTGGAAATTTAGAGTGGAATCTTGATTATAGTTGGCAAAATTATGATGCGTCAACACCACAAGTTTTCCCCACATACACTACCAGTACAGTCGTTACTACAGGGCCTTTTGTGGCAAATACTCATAGGATTTCCTCTTTGACGAGCGGTTCAGGATTAGATGGTACAGGTAAAAAAATATCTAGCATATTGATATGTCGTATTTGGAGAAATTCAAGCAATGCAGCAGATACTTACACTGATGACGCAGGCCTTTTGTCACTTGACTTTCATTATCAAATAGATACTGTGGGAAGTCGTGCCCAATATGTTAAATAAAAGTATTATCTATTTTAAACTTCCAATGCCTTTCCTTTCGAAAGGCATTTTTATTTGCTTATAACTTTGTTATATTTGTAGAATGAATGAGAATTTAGACCCAACAAATAACGGTTACAATCCAGAAGAACTTGATCTCGAAAAAAGATTAAGACCACTTTCTTTTGACGATTTTGCAGGTCAGGATCAAATATTAGAAAATTTAAAAGTTTTTGTTCAAGCGGCCAATCAAAGAAATGAAGCACTTGATCACACCCTTTTTCACGGTCCACCAGGATTGGGAAAAACCACTTTGGCTAATATCTTGGCCAATGAGCTGCAAGTGGGAATAAAAATAACTTCAGGGCCAGTTTTGGATAAACCGGGAGATTTGGCAGGTTTGTTGACCAATCTCGAAGAAAGGGACGTTTTGTTTATTGACGAAATTCATAGATTGAGTCCAATTGTCGAAGAATATTTGTACTCGGCAATGGAAGATTTCAAGATTGATATCATGATTGAATCTGGACCCAACGCCAGAACGGTGCAAATCAATTTGAATCCATTTACCTTGATTGGTGCCACCACGCGTTCCGGTTTGTTGACGTCTCCCATGAGAGCCCGTTTCGGAATATCCTCCAGACTGCAATATTACACCACGGAACTCTTAACGACCATTGTCGAAAGAAGCGCTTCCATATTAAAAATGCCCATTTCGATGGAAGCCGCCATCGAAATTGCAGGACGAAGCAGAGGGACACCGCGTATTGCCAATGCATTATTGCGTCGTGTTCGTGATTTTGCCCAAATAAAAGGAAATGGAACCATCGACATAGAAATTGCTCGTTACGCTTTAAAAGCCTTAAATGTTGACGCCCACGGTTTGGACGAAATGGATAACAAAATACTGAACACCATTATCGATAAATTCAAGGGTGGTCCAGTTGGATTGTCCACTTTGGCAACAGCGGTTTCAGAAAGTAGCGAAACCATCGAAGAAGTTTATGAACCCTTCTTGATTCAGGAAGGATTTATAATGAGAACGCCAAGAGGAAGGGAAGTTACCGAAAAGGCATACAAGCATCTCGGAAAAGTAAGAACCAATATTCAAGGCGGACTTTTTTAGGTGTTAAGCGAGAAATAGGAAGATAGAAATGACCAAATATTTAAAAATAAAATTATAAATGGTAACAGGAATGTCGCTCTTGCTAATTTTGTTGGTGTTTTTTTTGACTATTTTTATTTGGTTACTATATCATTTTAAGCAGGCAAGAATTAAAATTGGCGTCGTAATCTCGTCAATTATTGCTTTGTTTCTTCTTTACTTAATTTTAGCCTTAATGCAATTATAGATAAAATTAAGTAAGGGTCATTTTAGAAAAGACTTTCCATTACTTTTAGATAAGAACTTTTTTAAATTCAAGTTGTAGAACTCATAATTCATAACTCATAACTCAAAACTCAAAATATTCGCAATTCATAAAATCCGAAGCCAATCGCCTCGGGTTTTTGTCTTGCGGGATATCCAAAGCAGGGTTTTTGGAAGATGAAGCACCTCGTTTGGAACATTGGCTAAATAATCAAATGAATGGTCAAATGTCGTATATGGAAAATCATTTCGACAAGCGACTTGATCCCACTTTGCTGGTTGATGGTGCCAAAAGCGTGGTTTCCCTTTTGTTGAATTATTATCCTTCCGAATTGCAGAATCCTGATTCTTATAAAATTTCCAAATACGCTTACGGACAAGATTACCATTTTGTCATCAAGGAAAAATTGAAGGAATTGCTATATTCAATCCAGTCAAACATTGGAGAAGTTGGAGGCCGTGCTTTTGTGGATTCAGCTCCTGTTTTGGACAAAGCTTGGGCAGCCAAAAGTGGTTTGGGTTGGATTGGCAAAAACGGCAATTTGTTGACCCAAAAAGTGGGTTCTTTTTACTTCATTGCCGAACTCATTATTGACCTAGATTTAGAATACGACAACGCAACGACTGATCATTGTGGGTCTTGTACAGCCTGCATCGATGCTTGTCCAACTCAGGCCATTGTTGGACCTCGCGTTGTCGACGGCAGCAAATGTATATCTTATTTCACCATTGAACTCAAGGAAAATATTCCCGTAGAAATGAAGGGCAAGTTTGATGATTGGGCTTTTGGTTGTGATGTTTGTCAAGATGTTTGTCCTTGGAACCGGTTTTCTAAACCACATAAGGAACCACTTTTTAATCCCAATCCGGAAATGCTTTCCTTGTCCAAAAAAGATTGGACAGAAATTACGGAAGAAACTTTTAAGGTTATTTTCAAAAACTCTCCTTTGAAAAGAGCCAAATTTGAAGGTTTGAAACGGAATGTTGATTTTTTGAAATGATTATTCCTGTTGCTTTTGTTGTTCTTGTTTTATGATTTCAATTGGCAAAAGGGCTTTTTATTGTTAAAATCACCTGTCTATTATTAGAGAATAAATAGCTACTTTTGTAATTAGTAGTATTCTTTTTTAGATTTTATCCATAGAACTGTCGTATTGATTAATATAAATAGCATATTGTTTTTTTTCTTTTTGGCCAGTTTTTTAATGGGTATTATTTGTGTAATAATCCTTGTGGTTTTAAATCGAGATCCAAAGCACGGCACGAGATTGCTCGCGTTAGGTTTGTTGACGATTTCTATTATTCTTATTTTCAACAACTTTATTTACATTGACGGGTTTTATTTGCGTCATCCAAATATTTGGAGAAAAGGACTGCCTTTTCAATATCTTGTTCCTCCACTTTTTTATTTGTATGTCAGGGCTATTCTAAATCGCGAAACTACTTTTCGAAAATGGGACTGGCTTCATTTTATGCCCGCATTACTTCACGCGATCGAACTTACTCCGTTTTATCTTCTTTCTACCCCAGAAAAACTGGTCTACATAAAATACATGTTTTCGCATCCTGAATTGTTGCCTTTACAAAAGGAAGGGTTGTTGCCGCCTTATTTTCATCCTGTTTTAAAAACGGGAATTGGCATTGTCTATCAGATTTTTCAAGTGCGTTTGCTGGTGCTTTTTTTTAGAAAAAACAGTTTATGGTTGAAAAATAATTTGGTGATTTGGACTTGGCTCAAAAGCTTAACATTTCTTACTTGCTTGACATATTTTTTCCTTTTTTTTGTTTTTATTTTTCACAATGGAATCAATTTGATAGATGCCACACTTGTTCCGCTTGGTGTCATTCTTTTCTTTAGCACGGTTAATCTTATGCTAAATCCAAGAGTTCTCTATGGGTTAAAAGATCAAAAAGATTTGAATGTAATTCTTGAAATAGACGAAAAAAAATCTTCAAACAAAATTTTTAGTCTTTCTTCAGAAAAGATAAATGAATACAAGGAAAAATTGGAATTCTTTATCAAAAGCCAAAATCCATTTTTGGAAAAAGGCTATTCCATAAGGCAAATGGCTGCTGATTGCGATATTCCCGTACATCATTTATCGATCGTTATCAATAGGGAATATGGATTGAATTATGCCGATTTTATTAATCGCTATCGTGTTGATTACATTTTAGCCCATCGTTATGACGAAAATTGGAGACAATTTTCCCTGGAAGGTTTGGCAAAAGAATCTGGTTTTAATTCCCGTAGTTCTTTTATTAAAGCTTTTAAGAAAGTGACAGATCAAACTCCATCCGATTATTTTGAGAAAAACCGACATTAAACAGGTCAAATCTGCGGTAAAGGTGTCTCATTTTGCAAAACACTACACCCTGACTAGGGTATAAATTTATTTTCTGCTTTCCACTAGGTACTTTTGTCTGAAATTTCAAATTTTTTTATGAGAAGTTGATGTGTACTTTAATTGACTTCAGTTTTTTTAGAAAAATTCATCTATGAGTATTTTATTTTCATTTATAGGTATTTTGTTCTTGAAACTCATTTAATGGAATAATTTTGTTCTTGAGAACATAGTTGTTTGTGCTTCAAATCACTAAATATAAGCGTATTGAAAATTTTTACCTACACTCTTTTCCATAAATACATCCATAATTTTTCATTTTTTTCTGAATTTAAAAAAAATTTTTATTCGGGAATAAATTCGACAATCATTCCATCAGGTATAGATTGCGCAATTCTATGTCTGTATAGAAACAACTTCAGTTTTAACTCGACAAACTCACTATAAACAATAAGAATTTAATTTTCCCGAAATGGGATAATAATATATTTTATGAATACTAACAACCAACTGCCGCTTTTAAAAAGAACTTTGCAAAAACCAACTTTGTATTCTCTATTGTTGTTCTTTTTTTTAGGAATTAATAGTGCCACTTCACAAAACATAGACAATAATGGATGTGTCTTGGGAAATTTTGGTATTGATGGAGATTTATATTCTGGGTCATTAATTTACGGAGACACATCGCCAGCTACACCTTTAGGTACAGATGACTGGTTCGCTGGCGAAACAGGAACGGGTGTTGGAGTGATACAGACGACCAATTCAGCTGCAATACAAACACTTTTGCAGGGAACCGGAGATCCTGTTTATGAAGCTAGAATGAATGGTTATTTTGGAGCTGTTGTGAATGGAAGAATTTGGTATGATGCGATATATGCCAGGGATAATTTTGGCGGTACAGGTTTTGTCGATCCAACTGCTTTTCCCGTTTCAAGTAAAAATACTCAACCACCAAGTTCTTGGTCTGCTGGACCAGCAAATGTTTTGGGTAAAAATGATTTGTTGGATGTCGCTGCACACATAAGAAGATTGGGTTCAATAAACGCATCACCTCTTTTCTTGACAGGATTAATATCAAGAGCTGAACCTGGAGGTGCTGCCTATATGGATATGGAGTTTTTTATTAAAGATGTTACTTACACTGCAGGAGTTGGTTTTTCTTCTGCTGGAAATGAGTTGGGACATACAGCCTATCATTTTGATGCTGCCGGAAAACTTACCCAAATGGGAGATATGATGGTGAATATCTCTTTGAACAATGGTGGTGCTGAAACAGATTTAGAAGTGAGAATTTGGGTTAAGAGAGCTGATAGATTAAACGCATCATTGATACCAGCTTCTTTTAATTGGGGCATTAATTATGATGGGCCGACGACTACTTCTGAATATGTGTATGCTTCAATTGTTCCAAAAAATGCAGGTGGCGCTTGTGGATATGTAAATGGGGCTTTACAATTTCCTGCTGCTGCACCATGGGGACACAAAGGATCGAAAGAGAATGTTTATAGAAACACTTTCCCAGAATATGCTTTAGCAGAAATAGGTCTGAATTTGACTGAATTTGGACTGGATCCTGCTTTTGTTCCTGGATATGACTCTTGTGAATATCCGCATAAATCTTTTTGTGTAAAAACAAGATCTTCTGCTTCATTTACTGCTGCCTTAAAAGATTTTGCAGGGCCATACGCTTTAGGTAGAAACACACCTTTAATTACCTCTACAAACTCTTTGTCTTGTTCGAATCCAACTACTACCTTGACGGCAGATCCAAACAGGACTGATATTGTTTATTCTTGGACAACAACAAATGGTCATATTGTAAGTGGACAAAATACAGCAGTAATTGTAGTAGACCAGATTGGAGATTATACCTTGACTGGTACAATGCCAAATGGCTGTCCTATAGATGGGGCATCTTTTGAAGTAACTTATGATACATCTAAACCATTTTTTAATGCACCCCAAGTATCTTCAACGATATCTTGTTCAGGGACTAACGGTACAATTAATTTGACTGTTACTGGAGCCACAGCCCCGTATACTTATTCGTGGACAGGACCTTCCAGCTATACATCGACTTCTGAAGATCCTCAAAATCTAATACCAGGAACTTATAATGTAGTTATTACTGATAACTGGGGATGTACAACATCAACTTCTGTTGAAGTAATCGGAGGAACTCCAATTGTATTTAATCCAACGGTTACAAATGTGAGTTGCAATGGGCAGAAAAATGGAAGTATAAGTATAAATCCAATAGGAACAAGCCCATTTACATTCAGTTGGTCTAATGGTCAAACGGTTCAAAATATTCAAAATATTGGAGCAGGCAGTTATTCGGTTAACGCCACAGACGCAAACGGATGTGTTTGGTCTGCAACTTATACCGTTACTCAGCCTAATACGCTTAGCTCGTCAATTACAAAAATTGACGATACTAATGTAGATCCTGCCGTTGGTAACGGCTCTATTGCTCTTACCGTTATTGGAGGGACAGGACCTTATTCTTATTCTTGGTCAGGACCTTCCAGTTTTACTGCCACAACCGAAGACTTGTCCGCTTTAAAATATGGACAATATCAGGTGACAGTTACTGATGCCAATGGGTGTGCAACTACAAATAAAGTATTCGTTTACGAACCGGAAATTTGTAACGATGGTATTGATAACAATGGAAATGGACAAACAGATTGTGAAGAGACATCTTGCATTCCATTGAATCCAGGAACAATCACTCCTTCTAAAAGTGCTCCATGTGTTGGAGATTCGGTTACTTATACGGTTACAAATAATCCGGCATATACTTATGTTTGGACTGTTCCTGCAGATGTTGTGTTTACGGGTCAAGGAACAAATCAAATCACCATCACTTGGGCATCAACCCAAGGTGGAAATATTTGTGTCAAAGCAAATAATGTAGGTTGTTTGAGCACGCCAAGCTGTATGTTAGTTTCTCCAAATGCAATACCAGTAACGCCAACTCCACTTAATCTAATCAATCATTAATACGAAAAGTAGGTCAATGAATACAAAATTAGCCATGAAAAGTACTATCATATCATTACATAAGAAAGCATTTTATACACTCGTATTATTGTCTTTGTTTTCATTAGTTTCTAATGCCCAAGTCAATACTAAACTTTACCTATCAGAAGGCCAAACTTTAGACAGGATTGATCCAGTTGCAACGAGTGATGTGACATTAAGCCAGACAGCTGATCTATATAAAAATTCAGCAGTATTAGTGACAAAAGGTACTTATTCGTCATCAAACGGAGGTAGTACAGTACCTGCAAACGTTGGTTCATATACAATTGCAGCAGGGACTAATAGGTTGTTGATAGTTGGAGTGGGGTATTCGTATACTAATTCAGCTAACAATGTTACAGCAATTAGTTACGGCTCGCAATCATTGACTAAATTAACCGAAATTAGTAATGGAACATCTTCTAAAGTACAGTTGTGGTATTTGATTAATCCAACTGTCGGAACAGCAAATATTGTAGCTGCTTGGACAGGTACATTAGAAGTCTCTATGGGATTTGCAAATTTCACAAATGCCGATCAAACGAATCCTTTTGGTGTTTATAATGCAATTAATGCAAGCTCAACAGGTTCTTTTTCAAATACAGTAAATTCCAATATTGGAGATATAGTTGTTGATGTCGTTGCAACTACAAGTAATACTGCGCCGACTATTGGCTCCGGTCAAACATCAATATTTACTGCTGGAACTAATAGTATAAAAGTAGTGTCAAGTTACAAAACGGCTCTAGCAGGATCAACACCTACTTCTTGGACTGGTTCAGCGAGTTCTAATTGGAGTGGAATTGCGGTTGCGGTAAAGGGGTATTCTAATGATGATGCCTTATTTACCATGACGCCTACTTTTTGTAAAGACTTCACAGTAAAAGGATCTCAAACCATAACCATAAAATCGTTTGCCACGCAAGTTACGGGTACGATTCCCGCCACGGCAGCAGTAACAGCCACATTGGGATATGGATCCACCACTGTTTTTACAAGCACTTCGGCAACTTGGAACAGTACCGACAAATCCTTGACCTGGACAGGAACGATTCCTAGTGATGTTACTATTCCTTCAGGACAAGCACTAACATTGAGAGTTAAAAATGATATTACAGGAGTAACTTTTAAACTAGATTTTGATAGTTCTTCAAAGCCTTCGTCAATTACTATTCCAACATCTACGTATGTTAATGTAGATTCTGTAAATATTTATACTGCCAGTTATGCCTCTGGCGGAGGATCATCCATAACAACTTCACAAGGAGGTCAAACGGTTTACGTGAGATCTGTTGTTTCGGATCCATTTGGTTCTGCTGATATTACGGCAGAAGATATTTTAATTACGAATCCTTCAAGTTCGACTTCGACTTCAGCGGGTACTTTAGTGGCTACATCAACGTGTACCAAGACCTATGAGTATGCTTGGACTTTGCCTGCTACAGCGGGAGCTTATACCTTGAAAGGTACAGGGAAACAAGGTACGGAAGGAATAACGCAAACCAGCGCAGGAACTGCTTTTACCATTACTGCCCCTGCACTTTCTGTAACCAAAACATTAACTTCTCCAGCATCTGGTCCATACAAAATAGGCGATACGCTTACCTATTCAGTTGTGATTAACAATGCAGGTTCTGTTAATTTTAATACACTTCCTTTAAAAGATAGTTACAGTACTAGTTGTTTGCAGTTTGTGTCGTCATCAGTGGTGCCAAATTCTATTTCTGGAGGAATCATTAGCTGGAATAATTTGGGAACTTTAATTCCTTCGGCAAGCAAAACAGTTACGGTAAACTTTCTTGTTGTAGGCATGTGTGATCCGGCATCAAATACGGCTCAAGTAGCAGGAGCCATAGATGCAAATAGCGCTACATATCCTACTATATCTTCGAAGGTTGATATTAATATTGATGCAGCTCCTATTGCTTATAATGATAATTTTAGCTGTGTTAATTCGGGAGGGATTTTGAATGTACTTGCCAATGATGTGGACATAGATAATGATATAGCAACGGTAACCTTGGTTTCTGTTCCAAGCGCATCTATTGCAACATTTACAGTGAACCCTGACAAGACGATTCAGTTTACACCTGGAGCTTCTATCGTTGAAGACAGTACAATTTCGTTTACGTATAAATTAACCGATGCTGCTGGATTACAAAGTAATACAGTAACAGCCCAATTATTTTATTCTTCAACAAATAATCCTCCATCAATTGTAACGCCACAAAACTATTTGTTCTCTGGGAATGTGCAACATATTATCAATGTGCTTTCTGGAGTAACAGATTCTGATGGTACAATAAACACTTCTTCACTAACAATTGCATCGAATCCTAAAAATGGTATTGCGTATGTCAATCCAGACCATACAATTACCTATGTGCCAAATGCTGGTTACGAAGGAACAGATACATTTACTTATCAAGTATGTGATACTGGATGCCCAACTCCTGTCGCCTGTTCAACAGGGACGGTTTCTATATCTGTATATGCTGCTTTTTATGTTTGTTTAAATGGAACTAGTACCGTTAGTGTTCCAGCTGCTCCTGCAACCACGTATAGTTGGACCTTGCCTGCTGGAGCAACTATTACTTCTGGAGCAACAACAAATTCCATTGAAGTTGATTGGAACGGAGTTGCTGTAGGTGAATATACAATTTGTGCCAAAGCAATAAATGATTGTGGAGAATCATCGGATTCTTGTTTTAAAGTGATTATTGGAAAACCAACACTTTCTGCTTCGAACACCAATGTTTTATGTAATAACACCGCAACAGGCGCAATAGATTTAACGGTTACGGGCGGATTTGCTCCATACACATACAGTTGGACAAATGGTGCTACCGTTCAAGATTTATCCAATATTAGTGCGGGTACTTATACCGTTACTGTTACAGATAGTAAAGGATGTACGGCAACTTATTCAACTACAATTAGCCAACCATCTACAGCTGTTTCGATTACAGGCGGAACAATAACAGATGAAACAGCGTATTTAAATCATGATGGAGCCATAAGCGAGATAGCTGTTTCAGGAGGAACGTCTTCTTATACTTATAGTTGGAGTGGTCCTGATGCTTTTACTGCAAGTACCTTAAGTGTCTCAGGATTGTATAGTGGGTTATATACACTTTCGGTTACAGATGCAAATGGATGTGTCAAAACAAAAACTTTTACAGTAAACACAACGGGAGGACCTTTGAATATTGTTTCACTTGCGCAAACCAATGTAAGTTGTTATAACGGAACAAGCGGAGCAGTTAATTTAGAAGTTATTGGCGGTGTTAAACCTTATACCTATTCTTGGAGCGGACCAAGCAGTTATACAAGTACCGCGCAAAATATCTCCTCTTTAGCAGTAGGAACGTACACTGTTACGATTACTGATAGTTCATTGCCTTCCTCCATAACGGCTACAGGATCTGTGACCATAACGGGACCGTCTTCTGCTGTTTCAGCTTCTATTAGTAGTACAAACATAAGCTGTTATGGCAATAAAAATGGATTGGCAAATTTAACCGTAACAGGCGGAACGGCTCCTTATACTTATTTATGGTCCAATGGTGCAACAACCGAAGATTTAATTGGATTGGCAAATGGAACTTATTCAGTTACCGTGACCGATGCCAATGGCTGTTCAACAACGGCGAACACAACCATAACTGAACCATTATTGTTTTCTTTGACAGGTGTTGCTACTAATACCATTTGCGGAACTTCGAATAACGGAGCAATTAATTTGTCAAAAAATAACGGAGCAGGAACAATTACCTATTCTTGGTCTGGTCCTTCTAGTTTTACAGCTACTACCGAAGACTTGACTGGATTAGCTCCAGGAGTTTATTCAGTTGTTGCGACAGACAGTAATGGATGTCAAGCTGGAGCTTCATTCACGATAAATACAACTTGTATAGGAGTTGCAAAAACAATTTCATCAGGACCTACAAGTAATAAAGATGGAAGTTATACATTAACCTATGCCATTAAAGTTGAAAACAAAGGAACATCTGTATTAAATAATGTTCAGGTTGTGGAAAATTTATCAAATACTTTTGCATCACCTACAGCATATACCATAAGTGATGTTTCTTCTACAACTCTAAGTGTTAATTCCTCTTTCAACGGATTAGCCGATACTAATTTATTGGCAGCTTCTCAAACACTGAATGTGAATCAATCTGCAATTGTATTGGTTACAGTAGTGGTAACGCCTTCAATAAATTTAGGCCCCTACAACAATACGGTGACAGCTAGCGCAACCAGTAATGGATTAACTGTTTCTGATGATTCCAATAATGGAACAAACACGGATCCTGACAGTGACGGAAATCCAAAAAACAACGATGGAGTAACTCCAGTGACATTTACCGAAAATGCTTTAATTGGGTTGGCCAAGACAATTAGTTCCGGACCTACCAATAATGGTGATGGAAGCTATAATATTACGTATACATTGTTGGTGTCTAATGATGGAGAAGTTCCTTTGTCAAACATTCAAGTAACCGATAATTTAGCCACTACTTTTTCAGGAGCAACATTTACGGTAAATACGATCACGTCGCCTACTTTAAGTGTAAATAGTTCATATAACGGTTCTTCAAATGTTAATTTGTTGGCTACAGGAAATAGTTTGGCACTTTATCAAACGGCGACTATTCAATTAGCTTTAACTGTAACTCCAACTAGTACAAGTGCCTATTCAAATACGGCAACAGCTTCTGGAACTACTCCTTCAGGAAATAATGTTACCGATATTTCCCAGGATGGATCAAGTCCCGATCCGGACAATGATGGAAATCCAAAAAACAATAACGACTCAACACCTGTAACTTTTTCTCAAAATCCTTCTATTGGAGTTGCAAAAGCACTTACGTCTGGGCCAATAAATAATGGTAATGGTACTTATACATTGACTTATGCCATTAAAGTTAAAAACACGGGAGATGTGCCATTAAATAGCGTACAAATAACGGACAACTTGGCTACTGCTTTTTCTGGAGCTACTTATGTGGTAGATAGTAAATCTGCAACAGTTTTAACCGTTAATTCAGCTTATAATGGTTCGTCAAATGTTAATTTGTTAGACGGAACAGGATCTTTAAGTGTTGGTCAACAAGATACAATCATCTTAACTGTCACGGTAACTCCGGGAACTAATCTAGGAGCATATAATAACCGAGCAGTTGGATCAGGAACCAGTTCTTTAGGGACATTGGTTACGGATAATTCAACAAACGGAAGTGATGTGGATCCTGAAAATAACGGGCCGTCAGACAATAATATTCTTACGCCAGTTAGTTTTACGGAATCACCACAATTAGGTGTTGCCAAAGCGGTTACATCAACAACAAACAATCATAATGGAACTTACACGGTAGTTTATACATTACTTGTCAAAAACACAGGAAACGTTCCTTTGTCAAACATTAGGTTGACGGATGATTTAAGTGCCACATTTGCGGATGCAACTTCGTTTTCTGTTACCAGTGTTTCTCCTTCAATATTTACAAAAAACAACTCCTACAACGGAACAACAGATAAGCAACTATTAGGTTCTTCCAATACTTTGTCTGTAGGTGCAGCTGAAACAATTGTGCTTACAGTGCTTGTTACTCCTGGAACAAAATTGGGCGTTTACAATAATGCAGCTCTTGGTCAGGGAACTTCTCCTGCAGGAAATACAGTTTCTGATACTTCTACCAATGGAAACAATGTAGATCCAGACGGAAACAATAATCCAAACAACAACTCAAACACTACACCATTAACTTTGACAGAAGCACCTTCTCTTGGAATTGCTAAAGCTGTTGTGGGAGCGCCAGTTGATAATGGTGATGGTTCTTATAAAATAACCTATAGTATTTTGGCAAAAAACACTGGCGACGTACCGTTGTCAGATTTAATCCTTGAGGATAATTTAGCAGAAACTTTCGCATCGGCGGCAAGTTTTAATGTGGTGTCTTTGACTAGTCCTAATTTCACGGTAAATCCAAGTTATAACGGATCTACAGTTGTTGGACTTCTTGCTGGAACAAATAATTTGGCTTTTGGAGTATCTGGAACCATTACATTGGTTGTTAATGTAACTCCTAGTGATCATAGTTTACCTTATTTGAACACTGTTCTCGGAACTGCAAGTTCGCCAAATGGCAATACTGTTTTTGACAGTTCTCAAAGTGGTTCAAATGTTGATCCTGACGAGGACGGAAACCCAACAAACGATAATGATCCAACTCCAATAACATTGCCTAGATTGGTAATTGGAGCTGCCAAAAAAGTAGTTTCTTGTCCTTTGCCAATGGGAGATGGAACATATACTGTTTCCTATCAAGCGCTTGTTTCAAATATTGGTGATTTAAACTTGGTGGATGTACAATTAGAAGATGATTTGGCAACTGAGTTTGGAACATATACTTCAGGAACGTTAACTTCAACAGGACAATATAAAATAGAAACTGCGCCTTCTGTTTCAGCATTAGGTTCTACTTCTTCTTTGACTGCAAGTTCAACTTTTACTGGATCAGGATCCAACAAAGGATTACTTGGCTTAGTTGCCGGAGATGTTTTAAAACCAAATGAATCGGCTAATGTAACTTTTACGGTTAGGTTCATTCCGACGACATCTAAAACTAGCTTCACAAACCAAATTACGGCTAAAGGGGATAAATATGAAAATGGTGTGGCAAACGGAACTACAACAGATTTGTCAAATGACGGAAACAATGTTGATCCCGATAACGATGGTATTGCCAACCAAAATTTGGATCCAGACAATAATGTGTTCGTTAATAATAACACTCCAACAATATTTGTAATTGCACCTTGCGATGGTTCAACAATCACTTCTTGTGCTCCACAAAATCCAGGAACAATAACAGCCTCTGTTAATAATACTTGTACAGACGCCACAACAGTGACTTATTCTATACAACCAGTTGTTGGTTCAGTGAGTTATGAGTGGACAGTTCCTACTGGGGCAACAATTATTTCGGGATCTGGAACTACATCAATAACTGTTAAAAATGATGAATTTTTAACTGGTCAAATATGTGTTAAAGGAGTAAATGGAATATGTGAAAGTGGTACTCCATCGTGTTTAAATATTGTTCTTTCTCCGATACCAACTGAGCCAACTGCAGTAAATTGTTGGGATAATTTTGTATTCAACCCAGAGACTTGTACTTGGGACAACACAGGAACACAACCTACGGAACCAGCAGTTGTGAACTGTTGGGATAATTTTGTATTCAATACTGGAACTTGTACTTGGGACAACACCGGAACACAACCATTAGAACCGACAGCTGTAAACTGTTGGGACAATTACCAATTCAACACGACAAGCTGTACTTGGGTAAATCTTGGAACACAACCTACAGAACCAGCAGTTGTGAACTGTTGGGATAATTTTGTATTCAATACAGGAACTTGTAATTGGGACAACACCGGAACACAACCATTAGAACCGACAACTGTAAACTGTTGGGACAATTACCAATTCAACACAACTAGCTGTACTTGGGTAAATCTTGGAACACAACCTACAGAACCAGCTGTTGTGAACTGTTGGGATAATTTTGTATTCAATACTGGAACTTGTTCTTGGGACAACACCGGAACACAACCATTAGAACCGACAGATGTAAACTGTTGGGATGATTACCAATTCAACACGACAAGCTGTACTTGGGTAAATCTTGGAACACAACCTACAGAACCAGCAGTTGTGAACTGTTGGGATAATTTTGTATTCAATACTGGAACTTGTAATTGGGACAACACCGGAACACAAGCGCCACAACCAGCAGCTGTAAACTGTTGGGACAATTACCAATTCAACACAACTAGTTGTACTTGGGTAAATCTTGGAACACAACCTACAGAACCAGCAGTTGTGAATTGTTGGGATAATTTTGTATTCAACACGACAAGCTGTACTTGGGTAAATCTTGGAACACAACCTACAGAACCAGCAGTTGTGAACTGTTGGGATAATTTTGTATTCAATACTGGAACTTGTACTTGGGACAACACCGGAACACAAGCGCCACAACCAGCAGCTGTAAACTGTTGGGAAAATTACCAATTCAACACGACAAGCTGTACTTGGGTAAATCTTGGAACACAACCTACAGAACCAGCAGTTGTGAACTGTTGGGATAATTTTGTATTCAATACTGGAACTTGTACTTGGGACAACACTGGAACACAACCTACAGAACCAGCAGTTGTGAACTGTTGGGATAATTTTGTATTCAATACAGGAACTTGTAATTGGGACAGCACCGGAACACAAGCGCCACAACCAGCAGCTGTAAACTGTTGGGATGATTACCAATTCAACACAGCTAGTTGTACTTGGGTAAATCTTGGAACACAACCGGTGAAACCAACATTGGCTTGTTACGAATCGGCCACTTTCAATACCGAAACTTGTGTTTGGGATGTGACTGGAACACAAGCCCCAGCACCATCCATTGTGGTAACCCATCCAACTTGTGCCGTGGTAACAGGAACAATAACTGTAACAGTTCAAACTGCAGGAGAGTCTTATAGTTTTGACAATGGAGTAAGTTTTCAAGCTAGTAATCTCAAATCAGGATTGGCGGCAGGAAATTATAGTGTTATTATAAAAAGTGTTGGTGGTTGTAATTCTGCAGCGAAAGCCACGGTTATAAATGCGAAACCAAACTGCACTCCAATAGCGGTTGACGACACATATACTGTTGCCGAAGATAGCTCAGTAATTTTGACACCATTGTTAGGTGATAGTCACATGGATGGCGATGTATTAACTGTAACTTCTATTAATGGAGTAGTGCTTACGCCTGGAATTGATCAAGTTATAGAGGTTTCAAATGGAACAGTAAAGATTACTTCAGATGGAACGATTACTTTTTCTCCAGCACTGAACTTCAATTCAGCCACGCCGATAAGTATTCCTTATGTCATCAGTGACAGTAATGCAGCAACAGCAACAGCCAATGAATTGATTACCCTAACATCTGTCAATGACGCGCCGATAGTGGATAATGATGTCAATGCAACAGCCGAAGACACTCAAACAGTAGGAGGTGATTTAACCGATGAGGGCGATTCAGACCCAGACGGCACGGCACTGATAGTGACGACAACACCAGTGAGTGGACCAAGTAACGGAAGCATTGTTATCAACCCTGACGGAACTTATGTGTACACTCCGAATCTAAATTTCAATGGTGTAGATGTTATTACAGTTGAAATTTGTGATTCAGGAACACCATTGCCAAAAAGGTGTGTGAACCAAACCTTGACTATCACTGTGACACCAGTTAATGATGCTCCAATAGTGGATAATGATGTCAATGCAACAGCCGAAGACACTCCAACAGTAGGTGGAGATTTAACCGATGCTGGCGATTCAGATCCAGATGGCACGGCACTGGTAGTGACGACAACACCAGTGAGTGGACCAAGTAACGGAAGCATTGTTATCAACCCTGACGGAACTTATGTGTACACTCCAAATCTAAACTTCAATGGAACCGATGTTATTACAGTTGAAGTATGTGACCAAGGTTTGCCATTGCCGAAAGCTTGCGTAAACCAAACCTTGACCATAACGGTGGTGCCAATCAACGATGCTCCAATAGTGGATAATGATGTCAATACAACAACTGAGGATACACCAACGGTGGGAGGTGATTTAACCGATGACGGCGATTCAGACCCAGACGGTTCGGAATTAATTGTAACGACAACACCAGTGAGTGGACCAAGTAACGGAAGCATTGTTATCAATGCTGACGGAACTTATGTGTACACTCCAAATTTAGACTTCAACGGAACCGACGTGATTACAGTTGAAGTATGCGATTCAGGAACACCATTGCCAAAAAGATGTGTGAACCAAACCTTGACCATCACTGTGACACCAGTTAATGATGCTCCAATTGTAGATGACGATGTGAATACAACAACTGAAGACACTCCAACGGTAGGAGGCGATTTGACCGATGACGGCGATTCAGATGCAGATGGTGCGGCATTGGTAGTAACAACAACACCAGTTAGTGGGCCAAGTAACGGAAAGATTGTTATCAATCCCGACGGTACTTATGTTTACACCCCAAATCCAAACTTTAATGGAATAGATGTGATTACGGTTGAAGTATGTGATTCTGGTACGCCATTGCCGAAAATGTGTGTCAACCAAACTCTGACCATCACGGTAACACCAGTAAATGATGCGCCAGTAGTGGATAATGATGTCAATACAACGACAGAAGACAAACCAACGGTAGGAGGAGATTTGACTGATGCTGGAGATTCAGATCCAGACGGTACGGCATTAGTTGTGACGACAACACCAGTGAGTGGACCAAGTAACGGAAGTATCGTCATCAATGCTGACGGAACTTATGTCTATACTCCAAATCCAAACTTCAATGGCGTAGATGTGATTATAGTTGAAGTATGCGATTCAGGAACACCATTGCCGAAAATGTGTGTCAACCAAACTTTGACTATTACGGTTACTCCAGTCAATGATCCACCTGTGGCTAATAACGATTCGGCTACTACATTAAGTGATACAAACGTAATCATTACTGTAGCTGGTAATGATACCGATATTGATGGAACAATTAATCCAGCAACGATAGATTTGAATCCTTCATTGGCAGGACAACAAACAACGATGACTGTGGCAGGTGAAGGAACTTATACCGTAAATGCAAACGGAACGGTGACATTTGATCCTTTGCCATCATTTAGTGGAACTACAACTCCTGTGAATTACATAATTCAAGACAATCAAGGAGGTGTCTCTAATGCAGCGACAATCACGGTAGTTGTTGGCGCTTGTGTCAATAATCCAATTTTAGATTGTGACGGTGATGGAGTTAAAAATGGTCAAGAAGTATTGGATGGAACCAATCCATTGGATCCATGCAGTTTTATTCTGTCAAACGTGACTATGGTTCCAAGTTCAAATTGGTCTACAGCTGATTGTGACAATGATGGTTTAACTAACGGGAAAGAAGTTACTTTAGGAACCAATCCATTAAATCCGGATACAGATGGTGATGGAGTTTTGGACGGAAAAGAAGTTTCAGACGGAACCAATCCATTAGACCAATGTAGTTTAAAAATTGCAAGCGTGACAGTAGTTCAAAGTGCTAGCTGGTCTACAGCTGATTGTGATAACGATGGTCTGAAAAACGGACAGGAAATCACTATTGGAACCGATACTTTGAATCCTGATACGGACGGTGATGGAGTGTTGGACGGAGTAGAAGTAGCCGATGGGACGAAACCATTGGATCCTTGCGATTCAATAGAAGAGCATATAACTGTTCAACAATCTGTAATTTTCCTTAATGGAGACTGTGATGGAGATGGACTTTTGAACGGAGAAGAAATTGGAACCGATCCAGCTCATCCTTTTGACAGCAATGGAGATGGAATTAAGGATTATTTGGAATTAAATAATCATAAATTGTCTAATGCTGAAGATGATTTGGAGATTTTTAACGGTGTTTCACCTACTAGTGACGATGCAAAAAACAATGTGTTTACGATTAGAAACATCGAAAAGTATCCAAACAACACTTTGGAAATTTACAATCGATGGGGTGTTTTGGTTTATGAAGCCAGCGGATATGGACAAGGCAACAAATTTTTCAAAGGAGAATCCGAAGGAAGAGTTACCATTTCATCTGCCCAACAATTACCGGAAGAAACCTATTATTATGTGCTGAAATATGTTAAATCTGACGGGACTGTAAAACAACGTACAGGATACTTGTATATTAATCGATAAATCTAATTTTTGAGTGCTGAATCAAGCATTCTTAATTATAAACAAAAATTATGAAGACAAAATTTATAGGCTTGATTTTAGTGCTTTTATCCGGAATCAGCTATGCTCAACAAGATTCGCAGTATACGCAATATATGTACAACACGATTGTTGTCAATCCAGCTTATGCGGGTTCGCGAGAAGCGATGAGCATATTTGCCTTGCATCGAGCACAATGGATAGGCCTTGATGGAGCGCCAGTTACAAACAATTTCTCGATTCATACACCCATCAACGGGAGTAATGTTGGTCTGGGATTGTCTATTGTAAACGACAAAATTGGACCATCGGACGAGAACAATATTGCAGTAGATTTCTCTTATAGTATTCATACTTCGGAAAGATATAAATTGTCTTTTGGTTTAAAAGCTAGCGCCAATTTGTTGAATGTGGATTTTACCAAACTGCATATTTATAATCCTGGTGACCCTAGATTCCAGGATAATATTGACAACAAGTTTTCGCCAAACATAGGTGCCGGAATCTATTTGCATTCCGACAACACTTATTTCGGATTGTCCGCTCCCTATTTATTGGAAACAAAACATTTTGATAAATCAGCCAATAATAGTGCGTCAAGTTTTGTGGCAACAGAGAAGATTCATTATTATTTTATTGCGGGTCACGTTTTTGACTTGAGTGCAAATGTTCAATTCAAGCCATCAGTCCTTACAAAAATGGTTCAAGGTGCGCCTTTGCAAGTAGATTTGTCTGGAAATTTTTTGATAAACGAAAAGTTTACCGCTGGTCTTGCTTACCGCTGGGATGCTTCATTCAGTGGCTTGGTTGGATTTCAAGTCAGCGATTCTTGGTTTATAGGATATTCTTATGATATGGACACCACAAAACTGGCCAATTACAATTCGGGTTCGCACGAAATATTCCTGCGTTATGAATTGTTCCATAAAAATAACAGAATAATATCTCCTAGATTCTTCTAATAATACCATTATGAAAATAAAAAAACTCGTTTACAGTACCCTTTTGATTGTCGTTGCTTTACAAGGATTTTCCCAAAAAGCCAAAGTTGCGGCTGCCGACATAAAATACGATCGTTATGCGTATATCGATGCCATTGCAACCTACGAACGTGTTGCGGACAAAGGTTACAAGGATGAAAAAATGTTTCAAAAACTAGGGAACGCTCATTATTTTAATGCGGAACTGGAAAAAGCCGCAAAATGGTATGGCGAACTCTTTGCAATGAACCAAGAACAAGAACCGGAATATTATTATAGATATTCGCAATGTTTAAAATCTGTGGGAGAATATGCCAAAGCCGATGAAATGTTGGAGCAATTCAACAAAAAATCAGGCAATGACAAAAGGGCAAAACTTTTTGCAAAACATAAAAATTACCTCGAAGAAATCAAGGCAAATTCCGGGCGTTTCAATATTGAAGATGCTGGAATTAATTCAGAATATTCAGATTATGGAAGTTCCTTTTCGGGAAATAAACTAGTATTTGCTTCGGCGCGTGATACAGGAAATGTTTCTAAAAGAGTATTCCAATGGACCAATCAATCCTTTACAAACTTATATGCCTCCGAAGTAAATTCAAACGGAAATTTAGAAGCTCCAAAACCATTTGGAAACAGAATCAATTCAAAGTTTCACGAATCGACACCGGTTTTTACCAAAGACGGCAAAACAGTTTACTTTACCAGAAACAATTTTTTAGACGGTAAAAAAGGAAAAGACGACAAAAAAATAACCTTGCTGAAATTATACAAAGCGACTTTAGAAAACGACTCTTGGGGGAATGTTACGGAGTTGCCTTTTAACAGCAATCAATATAGCGTGGCGCATCCAATGTTGAGTCCGGACGACAAAACCTTGTATTTTGCCTCTGATATGCCGGGAACATTTGGACAATCTGATTTGTTTAAAGTAGCAATAAACGATGATGGAACTTTTGGCAAACCAGAAAATCTTGGTGACACAATTAATACTGAAGGAAGAGAAACATTTCCTTTTATATCTGAGGAAAACGAATTGTATTTTGCCAGTGATGGGCACCAAGGTCTTGGAGGATTGGATGTGTTTGTTTCCAAAATTGAAGAAGACGGAAGTTTTAAAGAAGTTCAAAATGTGGGTGCTCCCTTGAATGGACCTCAAGATGATTTTGCTTTTTTGATTGACAGCAAAAGTCGCAATGGATTTTTTACTTCCAATAGAACTGGCGGTAAAGGCTATGACGATATTTATAAATTTACCGAAACACGTAAGTTGGTTTGCAAACAAGAATTAGCTGGAATTATCACCGATTCAGAAACTGGAATTGTACTCCCTAATGCAAAAACAAGTTTGTTTAATGAGAAGTTTCAACTTTTGAAAGAGAATGTTTCTGATGAAAATGGGCATTACAGTTTTGATGTAGAATGTGGAAAAACGTATTATGTAAGAGCCGAAGCCGTAGATTATGCAACCAAAGAAAGCAAGGTTTCAATCATCACCACAAATGGTACGACTAATCTGCCTATAGCATTGGAAAAAGCACAATGTAAAGTGGCTGTTGGAGATGATTTGGCAAAATGTTTTGGCATAAAAATGATTTATTTTGACTTGGACAAATCGCTAATCAAGAAAGAAGCTGCTTTCGAGTTAGAAAAAATTCTGGATGTAATGAAACAATATCCAGCGATGAAATTAGACATTCGTTCACACACGGATAGTCGTCAAACAACTAAATACAACGAAGCTTTGTCTGATAGAAGAGCGAAATCCACCATTGCTTGGTTGGTAAAAAACGGAATAGAGGCAAGCAGGTTGACCGGCAAAGGTTACGGAGAATCTCAATTGGTAAACTCCTGTGTTGATGGTGTAAAATGTACCGAGGAGCAACATCAGGCTAACAGACGAAGCGAATTTATAGTGACTTCGATGGAATAAATACAACTGTTTTTATACAAAAAAACCTTTCCTTTTGGAGAGGTTTTTTTTTGGCATCAATTGAGGCTTGGTATTTAGATAGATTTTATATTAAAGAATAAATTAAAATAATGTGCGGTTTGTTTCATGTTTTTTTTTATTTTTATAATCAATTAAATTAATTCTATCATGACAGTAAATCAAATATTAGCCAAAAAAGGGAAAGAAGTATATTCAGTGCCGTCAACAATTACGGTATTTGAAGCTTTAGGAGTGATGAGCGAAAAAAATATTGGAGCTATTTTAATTATAGAAGACACGGTGTTAAAAGGTATTTTGTCTGAAAGAGATTATGCCAGAAAAATTGCCTTGAAAGCAAAATCTTCCAAGAAAACATTCGTTTATGAAATTATGGAAGAAAATGTTGTCACTGTAAAACCATCTGACAACCTCGAATATTGTATGGAATTAATGGATACAAAAAGAGTAAGACACTTGCCTGTTATAGAAAACAACGTGATAATCGGGATCATATCCATAAGCGACGTAGTAAAATCAATAATCGAAATACAGAAAGAAACCATCAAACATTTGGATTCTTATATTTCACAATAGAAGTAAGTAAATTGACAATCACAAATAGCTGCAAATTAGTGCAGCTATTTTTTTGTATACAAATTTTGGATGCATTTTTTTACAAATCAATAGTCTGAATGCATCCTTTTTAAATCAAGTCTTAATATCTTTGTAATACCGAATAAAAATTAAAATAATGGACAAGAACAGCAAAAGAAGGGAAGCATTATTGTATCATGCAAAACCTACTCCAGGAAAAATTCAAGTAATTCCAACCAAAAAATATGCAACTCAAAGGGATTTGTCTTTGGCATATTCGCCGGGTGTTGCCGAACCGTGTTTGGAAATCGCCAAAGACGTCAATAATGTTTATAAATACACTGCCAAAGGGAATCTGGTTGCAGTAATCTCAAATGGAACCGCCGTTTTAGGACTAGGTGACATTGGCCCAGAAGCATCTAAGCCTGTAATGGAAGGCAAAGGACTGTTGTTTAAAATTTTTGCGGGAATTGACGTGTTCGACATTGAAATTGGAACCAAAGACATAGAAGAATTTATTCAAACCGTTAAAAATATAGCACCAACTTTTGGAGGAATTAACTTGGAAGACATCAAAGCTCCCGAGTCTTTTGAAATTGAACGCAGATTAGTCGAAGAATTGAATATTCCGGTAATGCATGATGATCAGCACGGAACGGCAATCATATCATCGGCAGCCTTGATAAATGCCTTGGAATTAGCAGACAAGAAAGCCGAAGATTTAAAAATGGTAGTTTCTGGAGCAGGTTCAGCAGCTCTTGCCTGTGCAAACATGTATATTTTACTTGGTGTAAAATTAGAAAACATTTACATGTTCAACAGTAAAGGACTTTTGACAAAAGACAATCCTTCTTTATCTGTTTTGCAACAAAAATATGCCAAGGACATAAAAGGAATTAGCCTTGAAGAAGCCTTGGTAGATGCTGATATTTTCTTGGGATTGTCCTCAGGGAATATCATGACTCCAGAAATGTTGTTGGGAATGGCTAAAAATCCAATCGTTTTTGCAATGGCAAATCCAATTCCGGAAATCGATTATAATCTAGCCATTGCCACTCGAAAAGATGTTATTATGGCAACAGGACGTTCTGACCATCCTAATCAAGTAAACAACGTGCTTGGTTTTCCTTATATTTTCCGTGGTGCTCTAGATGTTCGTGCCACAAAAATTAATGAAACAATGAAGATGGCAGCTGCAAGAGCTTTGGCAGCTTTGGCAAAAGAACATGTTCCGGAACAAGTCAATATTGCTTATGGTGCTACCAAGCTGACTTTTGGTCGTGAGTATATCATTCCATCTCCTTTTGATCCTAGGTTGATAACCGTTGTTGCTCCAGCTGTAGCAAAAGCAGCGATGGAATCAGGCGTTGCTTTAAATCCTATTCACGATTGGAAAAAGTATGAAGATGAACTTTTAGAACGTTTGGGGACTGACAATAAAATGGTGAAATTAATTGCCAACAGAGCCAAAACCAATCCAAAGAAAATTGTTTTTGCCGAAGCAGAACATCTCGATGTACTTAAAGCGGCACAAATCGTATTTGAAGAAGGAATAGGGTTTCCTATATTATTGGGTAAAAAGAACATCATTTTGGAATTGAAAAAAGAAGTGGGCTTTGATGCCGAAGTTCCAATTATTGATCCAAAAACAAGCGAAGAGGAAACAAGAAGAAATAAATTTGCAAAAGCCTATTGGAATACCAGACAAAGAAGAGGAATATCATTATATGATGCCCAGAATTTAATGCGTGAAAGAAATTATTTCGCGGCCATGATGGTCAATGAAGGCGAAGCAGACGCATTGGTTACAGGACATACCAGAAGTTATCCATCAGTGGTGAAACCCATGTTGCAATTGATCGACAAAGCGCCAGGTGTTTCTCTTGTTGCCACAACAAACTTGATGATGACGAATCGTGGTCCAATGTTTTTGTCGGATACTGCCATAAATGTAAATCCATCAGCCAATGACTTGGCAAAAATCGCCATCATGACCGCAAATACTGCCAGAATGTTTGGAATTGAACCGGTAATTGCCATGATTTCTTTTTCAAATTTTGGATCTTCAAGCAATGATAGTGCTTCAAAAGTGAGAGAAGCAGTGCGCTACTTACATGAAAATCATCCAGAAATGGTAATTGATGGAGAAATTCAAGCTGATTTTGCTTTAAATCCCGAAATGTTGAAAGCCAAGTTTCCTTTTTCCAAATTAGCCGGTAAAAAAGTAAATACCCTGATTTTTCCTAATCTTGAAGCAGCCAACATTACTTATAAACTTTTGAAAGAATTAAACAAAGTAGATTCCATTGGCCCAATTATGTTGGGAATGGGGAAACCAGTTCACATCTTTCAACTGGGAGCAAGCGTGGAAGAAATGGTCAATATGGCAGCAATTGCAGTCATTGATGCTCAGGAAAAAGAAAAGAAAAAAGCCAAAAACGAAAAATAATTTTTGGGTAAAATAGGGATTGATAAAGTCTTATGAATCTTATGGTTTTTAGTCATTTTGACGAAGGAAAAAT
Source organism: Flavobacterium sp. (assembly GCF_013823965.1). Taxonomy (GTDB): domain Bacteria; phylum Bacteroidota; class Bacteroidia; order Flavobacteriales; family Flavobacteriaceae; genus Flavobacterium. The sequence continues at coordinate 39,289 of NZ_PNNA01000048.1, read as the reverse complement.
TGCACCAAGTGAGTAACTAATGCGCTTTCTCTTTCGTCGGAATGATATGTTTTTTAATAAGATTGTTTATTTTTCCCATTAAAATTTTCCCAAAGATTAAGTTTTGTTATATTTGAAGGATATAAAATTCAGGGATGATAGCACATTTGCAAGGAAAATTAGTAGAAAAATCGCCAACACAAGTGGTTATAGATTGCGGCGGAGTGGGGTATCACGTGAACATATCCTTGCATACCTATTCCTTGCTTCCAGCTACAGATTTCATAAAATTGTTTACACATCTTCAAATCAAGGAAGATGCACATACATTATTTGGTTTTGTGGAAAAATCAGAAAGGGAAATTTTTAAATTACTATTGTCTGTTTCTGGAATTGGAGCCAGTATAGCCAGAACCATGTTGTCTTCATTGGATCCAAAACAAATCACGAATGCAATTGCATCCGGCGATGTGGTTACGATTCAATCGATAAAAGGAATTGGAAGTAAAACAGCCCAAAGAGTAATATTGGATTTAAAAGAAAAAATACTAAAGCTGTACGATTTAGATGAAGTTTCGATGTCACAAAACAATACAAACAGAGATGAAGCGTTATCTGCTTTGGAGGTTTTGGGATTTGTTCGAAAAGCCTCTGAAAGGATAGTGGAGAAGATCATAAAAGAAGCCCCAGATAGTTCTGTTGAATATATTATTAAGCAAGCTTTAAAAAACTTATAAAAGTTGAAAATACAATATTTTAAAAAGAACCAATTCGTGCGTAAAATTTGTACCTTTTTGTTAGTTCTGTTTGGCGGTTTTGTTTCCCAAGCCCAGGTGACGCCAGTGGCTCAGGATACGACCAATACTGGATTTTCCACAGGAAAAATTCAAATAAAAGACCCTCAAAGTATCCTTAAATCCTATGCTTTTGATCCTGCTACCGGGATGTATGTTTACACTAAAACCATAGATGATTTCCCGACTAATTATCCCACTATTTTAACGCCAAAAGAATACGAAGATTTAGTGAGAAAGGAATCGATGCGCAACTATTTCAAGCAAAAATTAGACGCTATTGACGGTAAAAAAGACGGTAGCGAAGATGCCAAAAAAGATTTGTTGCCCAGATATTATGTCAAGTCAGGACTTTTTGAATCTATTTTTGGCAGTAACACCATCGATGTAAAACCCACTGGATCCATAGAAATGGACTTTGGAGCTCGCTATACAAAACAAGACAATCCCGCATTTTCTCCCAGAAACAGATCTACCACTTCTTTTGATTTTAATCAAAGAATAAGCATGAGTTTGATGGGGAAAGTAGGAACTCGATTGAATGTCAATGTCAATTATGACACCCAATCCACCTTTGCATTTCAAAACTTGATCAAGTTGGAATATGCTCCTTCAGAAGACGATATTGTTCAAAAAATTGAAGTCGGAAATGTAAGCATGCCTTTGAATAGTTCCTTGATTAAAGGAGCTCAAAGCCTTTTTGGCGTAAAAACCAAATTGCAATTTGGCAAAACATCCATCACGGGCGTCTTTTCAGAACAAAAATCACAAACCAAAACAGTTGTTGCCGAAGGTGGTGGAACGGTTCAGGATTTTGAAATGTTTGCGCTGGATTATGATAACGACAGACACTTTTTTCTTTCGCAATATTTTAGAAATAAATACGATGCGGCCTTAAAAAATTACCCATTTATAGACAGTAGAGTCCAGATTTCCAGATTGGAAATTTGGGTTACCAACAAGCAAAATCGCGTCAATACCACGACAGGAAACAATCTAAGAAATATTATTGCACTTCAGGATTTGGGAGAGTCACAATTGACAGGTTTGCAAGACAGTGAGGTGGTTGTGTTAGACCCTTCCACGGGAATGTTTAATAAACCAGCCGATTCGCCTTCCGATAACTCGAATAATGATTACGATCCTGCGCAAATTGTTGCTGGAACAGGTTTGTTGAACAGTAATATTAGGGAAATAGCTACTTCAAGTGCTGGATTTAATACCACCGTCAATGAAGGAGCGGATTATTCCAAATTGGAAAATGCCAGAAAATTAACGGCAAACGAATACACATTTCATCCTCAATTGGGTTACATTTCGTTACAACAAAGATTGGCCAATGACGAAGTTTTGGCTGTAGCCTATCAATACACCATTGGGGACCAAGTTTACCAAGTGGGTGAGTTTGGTAATGACGGTGTTGATGCAACCATTGTTTCTGGAACCACTCCTTCGGATCAAGCCATCATCACGCAAAGTTTGGTATTGAAAATGTTGAAAAGTAATTTGACCAATGTCAAAAATCCGGTTTGGAACCTGATGATGAAAAACATTTATCAAATTCCGGGAGCATATCAGCTGAAACAAGAAAATTTTAGATTCAACATTCTTTACACCGATCCATCTCCATTAAATTATATCACGCCGGTATCCGGAAGTTCTTTTCCTTCAAGTCCGTTGCCCGAAAATGAAGTTGCCGAAACACCTTTGCTTAAAGTATTCAATTTAGACAAACTCAATTTTAACAATGACCCACAAGCGGGTGGAGACGGTTTCTTCGATTTCATGCAAGGATTGACCATAGATACCCAAAATGGTAGAATAATATTTACAAACAAAGAGCCATTTGGAGAATTGTTGTTTTCCAAATTAGCAAACATTGGTGCGGGAGAAAACTACAAAGATGTCAATACCTACAATCCAAATCAAAAGAAATACGTGTTTAGAAACATGTATTCCAACACGCAATCTGGAGCATTGCAGGATAGCGACAAAAATAAATTCCTTTTAAGAGGGAAGTATAAATCCACTGGTGGCGAGGGAATTCCCATTGGCGCTTTCAATGTTCCCAGAGGTTCAGTAGTTGTTACGGCTGGCGGTAGAGTTTTGGTTGAAGGAATTGATTATAGCGTGAATTATCAGTTGGGAAGAGTTCAAATTTTAGATCCTTCGCTTCAAGCTTCGAACACGCCAATTAATGTTTCATTGGAAAACAACTCTGTTTTTGGGCAACAAACCAAACGTTTTTTTGGAGTTAATGTGGAACATCAAATCTCCGATAAATTCTTGGTTGGAGCCACTTTCTTGAAATTAAATGAAAGACCATTCACGCAGAAATCTGGTTTTGGACAAGAATCGGTAAACAATAATATTTTCGGATTCAACACGAATTATTCATCGGAAGTTCCCTTTTTGACCCGATTGGTCAATAAATTACCAAATATGGATACGGATGTTCCTTCCAATATTTCGGTAAGGGGAGAAATTGCATTTTTGCAACCAGAAACGCCAAAAGGAGATAGCTTTCAGGGAGAAGCAACCATATATGTGGATGATTTTGAAGGTTCACAATCCACGATAGACATGCGTTCTGCTTATGCTTGGAGTTTAGCATCAACACCATTAAACGATGCAGAAAGCCAGTATAATTTTAACGCATCTGCCAACGATTTGAGTTACGGATTCAAAAGAGCCAAATTAGCTTGGTACACCATTGATCCCATATTTTACACCCAGAAACCATCGGGAATTTCAAATGACGATTTGTCGTCGAATACCACTAGAAGAATTTTTAGCGAAGAACTTTATCCGCTAACCGATATAGCACAAGGACAATCGCAAGTTATAAACACTCTGGATTTAAGTTACTTCCCTTCCGAGAGAGGACAATACAATAATAGCTCAAGCATTGATTCAAACCCAAGAGAAAATTTTGGAGGAATTATGCGTTCTTTAAATTCCACGAATTTTGAACAAGGAAATGTGGAATACATCCAGTTTTGGGTTTTGGATCCTTATGTGGGGAATGGTCAGATTCCAACTACGAATACGGGTAAAATCTATTTCAATTTAGGAGAAATATCAGAAGATGTTTTGAAAGATGGAAGAAAACAATATGAAAACGGACTTGGTCCAGATCAAATATTGGTTAATCCAAGACCACTTTGGGGTGATGTTCCGGCTTCTCAATCCTTAATTTATGCTTTTGATGCCAATGCCGCCAATAGAACCAATCAAGATGTTGGATTAGACGGTTTGGCCAATGCCAATGAAGGAGCAATCTACACTAATTTTGCCTCGCAACCCGATCCAGCAGCAGATGATTACACTTATTATTTGAACACTTCAGGAGGAATTTTGGACCGATACAAAAATTATAATGGTCTCGATGGAAACTCTGCCGTAGACATCAACTCTGCCAATAGAGGTTCATCTGCCGAGCCTGATATCGAAGACATCAACAAGGATAACACGATGAATACCATTAATGCCTATTATGAATACAGCATTGATGTGAAACCAAATATGGCTATTGGCCAAAATTACATTACCGATATCAGGAACACTCAAGTTACAATGAGCAACGGGCAAGTTACGGATGCCAGATGGCTTCAATTTAAAATTCCTGTTTCGCAACCCGAAAACACCATTGGAAACATATCCGATTTTAGATCCATACGTTTCATGAGAATGTTCATGACCGGTTTCAGCAATGAAGTGACCGTTCGTTTTGGAGCCTTGGATTTAGTAAGGGGAGATTGGAGAAGATACACCAGCACGCTCGATCCAAATGATGTAAATGTGGCTGATGACGGTACAAATTTAGATGTATTGGCAGTAAATATTCAGGAAAATAACGATAGATGCCCCATCAATTATGTTGTTCCTCCTGGAGTCGAACGTGAACAATTGTATAACAATAATACGGTTATCAATCAAAATGAACAATCACTGTCCTTGCGAATTTCAGGTGATGGACTGGAACCGGAAGATTCAAGAGCCGTTTTCAAGAACGTGAGTGTTGACATGCGACAGTTCAAAAAATTGAAAATGTTTTTGCACGCTGAATCCTTGCCGGGGGAAATCGCCTTGAGTGATGATCAAATGACTGGATTTATTCGTTTCGGAAATGACTTTACCCAAAACTTTTACCAAATCGAAATCCCGTTAAAAGTGACCATTCCTTCTTCTACAACGGGTACAAATTGTACTTCGTTGAGTGCTGAAGCGGTTTGGCCAGCAGAGAATGAAATTGATCTTTCGTTGGCATTATTGACCCAATTGAAAATTAAAGCAATGGGTATCGATCCAAACACACTTCCAGCCGATGGAATTTATTACCAAGACGAAGATGAACTTGATCCTTCTTTGGCAGGAAAATCCAATAAATTGAGATTGGGGATAAAAGGAAATCCAAATTTTGGATTGGTTCGTAATTTGATGTTGGGGGTAAAAAGTGATGAAACGCATCAAGACACAAAAGGGGAAGTTTGGTTCAATGAACTTCGAGTGGCTGATATGGATAACAGCAAAGGAATGGCTGCAATATTGAATGTTGATTCGAATTTTGCCGATTTTGCCAATGTTTCGGCAACAGGAAGAAAAAGCACTATTGGTTTTGGCGCATTGGAAGAAGGACCAAACGAAAGAAGTCGCGAAGATGTTCAACAATATAATATTGTTGCCAATTTAAGTCTTGGAAAATTATTGCCTCCTAAATGGAAAATCACTTTGCCGTTTAATTATGCCGTTGGAGAAGAAACCATAACGCCTGAATACGACCCGTTTAATCAAGACATCAAACTAAAACAATTGTTGGATTACACTGCCGATGCAACCGAAAGAGAAAACATCAAGAGCAGGGCGGTAGATTATACCAAAAGGCAAAGCATCAATTTTATTGGAGTAAGAAAAGAAAGAGGAGAAGAACAAAAACAACATATTTATGATCCTGAAAACTTTACTTTTTCCCAATCTTTCAATGAGGTAGAAAGACATGATTTTGAAATTGAGGATTATGTAGACCAACAAGCCAACACGGCCATTGACTATGCTTATAGTTTTCAACCCAAATCCGTTGAGCCGTTCAAGAAAACCGAATTTATGAAAAAAAGTAGTTATTGGAAATTGCTAAGCGATTTTAACTTTAATTATTTGCCGTCTAATATCACTTTTAACACGAATATCAACAGACAATACAATCGCCAGCAATTTCGTCAAGTAGACGTGGAAGGAATAGGTATTGATCCAATGTACAGAAGAAATTTTGCCTTTAATTATCAATACGGATTCAATTTTAACTTGACAAAATCCTTAAAATTAAATTATACGGCTTCCTCCAGCAACATTGTAAAAAACTACATGAACGAGGATAATGTGCCAATTGATAGTTTCACGATTTGGGACAGCTATTGGGATATTGGCGATTCAAACCAACACATGCAACAATTAGTGGTGAATTACGAGATTCCAATTGATAAAATACCGTTTCTCGGCTTCATAAAATCCAACTATAATTATACAAGTGACTACAGTTGGCAAAGGGCTTCCGTGGCAATGTCTGAAATAAACATTGGAGGAGTGGATTACAATTTAGGAAACACGATTCAAAATGCGAGCTCCCATATTTTGAATGCCACATTTACGATGGATACTTTTTACAAGTATATCGGTTTGACCAAAAAATCACAATTAAAGACCAGTCCTAAAGCTGTTGCGCCAAAACCAGGAGAAAAAGTGGCTAACACAAATCTTCAGGTTTCAAGGGAGAACAACTTTTTAAATGGCTTGGTGGGAGTTTTGACCAGCGTAAAAAACATTCAATCCAGTTATACTAAAAATAGCGGAACTGTTTTGCCTGGATATACACCAGGAATTGGATTCTTTGGTTCGTCAAGACCGTCGCTTGGATTTGTTTTTGGAAGCCAAGACGATATTAGATACGAAGCGGCCAAAAACGGTTGGTTGACGGATTATCCTGATTTTAACCAAAATTATTCCCAAGTCAGCAACGAGGTGTTCAAGACAACGGCAAATTTAGATTTGTTCCCGGATTTTAAAATTGACTTGACATTGGACAGATCTTATTCCGAAAATTTCTCGGAACAATATGACGTTAGCAATGGGCAATACAATGCAAGATCGCCTTATAGTTTTGGTTCGTTCTCCATTTCAACCATTTTATTAAAATCTTCATTTTTGTCAAGTGATGAAAATGGATCAGTTTCATTTGATGATTTTAGAGAGAATAGACTTATAGTTGCAAATAGATTAGCCATAAAGCGTGGAATAGATATTAGTAATCCTGCTAATATAGATGCTGATGGATTTCCAAAAGGATACGGAAAAAACAATCAAGCCGTCTTGTTGCCTGCCTTTTTAGCTGCTTATACAGGAGGTGAAGTAATGTTTGGAAATCATTCAAATAAAGGCGCGTCTGATGTTTCTCTTGGGATTTTCAAAAGTTTTCCAATACCCAATTGGGCTATAAAATACAATGGATTGATGCGTTATGCTTTTTTCAAAAAGAATTTCAAACGATTCTCCTTGCAACAAAATTACAGGGCTTCATACACGATTAATGCCTTTAGATCTAATTTTGAATATGATAAAACACCTAATGGAGTGGATGCCAGCGGTAATTTTTTAAATCCAACCATTATGTCAAACGTCAATTTGGTAGAGCAATTCAATCCGCTTGTGAGAATGGATTTTGAATTGGTAAATTCGTTGAAGGTTCTTACCGAGGTTAAAAAAGACCGAGCGTTGTCGATGAGTTTTGACAATAATTTATTGACCGAAGTAAAAGGAATAGAGTATGTGGTAGGTCTTGGATATCGAATCAAAGACGTAATTTTCTCCTCTCAACTTGCTGATAATCCCACAGGAATAATAAAAAGCGATGTCATCATAAAAGCGGATGTGTCTTATAGAAATAATAAAACCATTGTTAGATATTTGGATTACGACAACAATCAATTGGCCGGAGGGCAAAATGTTTGGTCTTTAAAATTAACGGCAGATTATTCTTTCAGCAAAAACCTGACGGCTATTTTCTATTATGACCATGCATTTTCTCAAGCCGTGATATCGACTTCATTTCCTTTGACAAATATTCGTTCGGGATTCACGTTGCGATATAATTTTGGAAATTAATAAAGTTTTGTCACAATCAGTGTGATAATAGCATTTGAAATAATACTTTTGGAAAAAATCTAAAACCTAAAATCTGTCCCTTAAATTTAGGGGCGTAAACTTAATTAAAATGAATATACCAGCAAATTTAAAGTACACAAAAGATCACGAATGGGTTAGCATTGACGGCGATATTGCAACAGTGGGAATTACGCATTTTGCACAAAAAGAGCTAGGAGACATTGTATATGTTGAAGTGGAAACATTGGATCAAACCTTGGAAAAAGACGAAGTTTTTGGAACTGTTGAAGCTGTAAAAACCGTTTCGGATTTGTTTCTTCCGTTGTCTGGAGAAATTATCGAATTTAACGATGATTTAGAAAGCAAACCAGAAAGCGTAAACTTGGATCCTTACGGAGCAGGATGGATGATAAAAGTGAAAATATCAAACCAGGACGAAATAGATTCTTTGCTTTCAAATGAAGCATACAAGGAATTGATAGGTGCTTAAACGGGTTTTTCTTTTCGCGGCATTATTTTGGACCGGAATAATTCTGTTTTTTTGTTTAATAAAATCAAGCGATATTCCTAAAGTAAACATCCAAAACTTGGATAAAGTGATTCATTCAGGATTTCATTTTGTATTTACGATTCTTTGGTTTTTGTACTTAAAAAAGAAATTTACCAGTTCAAACAACTTTAAACTTTTGACTTTTACCATAATTGGTTCTTTTGTTTTAGGAATAGCAATCGAATTAATGCAACAATATTTTACAACAACCAGAAGTGCTGATGTTTTTGATGTTTTGGCAAATTTATTTGGAGCTTTTCTTGCCGCATTCTCCATTATTTTGTTGAATGCCATCAACGGAATAGTTGATAAAATTTAATTTATAAAGTAATATTTTTAGTAAGCAAATGAATATCAAGCAATACCTAGATTCGACCTATTTAAAAACACCTGCGCAAGCTGGAATTAGCGAAGCGGAAAACACGATAATTGTCAAAAAATTTATTCAGGAAGCCATCGACGAGAATTTTAAACTCATCATGATTCGACCTGACATGGTTTCAATTGCCAGCACAATGATCATTGATGCCAATTCACCTGTTCAAATAGGAACCGTAATTGATTTTCCGGAAGGAAAAGCAGGATTAGAAGCCAAACTTGCCGAAGCAACCCAAGCCATTGCTGATGGCGCTGACGATCTCGATTTTGTTTGTAATTACGAAGCATTCAAGCAAGGGAACGTAGATTTGGTCAAAGAAGAAATTCTGTTGTGTACCCAATTAGGCTTGGCCAACAATAAAGTCGTAAAATGGATTATCGAAGTGGCGGCGCTAACCGACAAACAAATTATTCAGCTGTCGGCTTTGATAAAAAACATTGTCATTACTAATTTTAAAGAAGAAAATTTCGCTTCAGTTTTTGTAAAATCATCAACTGGTTTTTACAAAACAGAAAATAATCTTCCCAACGGAGCTACGGTTCCAACCATAATAATGATGCTCGAAAACGCCTCGCCACTTCCAGTGAAAGCAGCAGGTGGAGTGAGAACGTATGAAGAAGCTGTCGAAATGATTGGCCTTGGCGTAAAACGAATCGGGACTTCAGGGGCAAAAGCGATTGCTAACGGTGAAAAAACGGAAGGCGGTTACTAAACAAGAAAACAAAACATGAAAAAAGGATTGCTGACATTGCTTTTAACACTTTGCACTTTTGTGGTTTTTGCGCAAGAGTCAAATGAAAGTTCAAAACAATCTGGGTCTTCTGCCGAACGATTTCCTGTTTTTCCAAATTGCGAAAATTTAGAAGCGAAAGCATTGGAGAATTGTTTCTACAATCAGGTGCAAGATTTTGTTTTTCAAAATTTTGTCGTTCCCGAAAATTTGCTTCAAAACAATTTCAAAGGCAATATTAAGGTGCTATTTGAAGTCAGCAAAAATGGCGTTTTCAAAATAATTTACGTGAATGCCATCGATGATTTATTGATTAAGGAAACCAAAAGAGTCTTTGGAAAATTGCCAAATATAAAACCACCTACTTATAATGGGAACCCAACTTTTTCCCAATACAATATTACCATTTCCATACCTCTAAAAAGTCCTGAACAACTAGCTTCTGAAGCAGTTCTTGTTGCCGAAACAGTGAAAGCAACGCCTAAAAAACTTAATGAATTAGACGGTATTGTGTATAAAAAATTCAACAATCCACAGTTCAAAAGTCATTTGAATGTTCCTTTTTCGCACAGTTATTATGCACATTTTGATACTTCAATGAACCAAGTGGGCAGCAATAATCACACGGCTTCAAAACCATACACTTATAAGGAAGTTGCCAAATATTATGATCTCGCGGCCGAAAATGAAAAGCTGAAAACAAAGACTTCTGGCTGGTGGGGGCGAAAATTGTGGAATGAAAATTTGGTCGAAATTCAAGGCGAAGAGTATTGGTTTGTCATTAATCCGATTGTTGATTTTCAAGTAGGAACGGCATCCGGAAAAAAACAGGTGAACACGTTTGTCAATACAAGAGGAATCAATTTTAGCGGAGGATTGGGTTCGCAACTTAATTTTACGACCACCATTTTTGAGAGTCAAGGAAGATTTGCCGATTATTACAATCGTTATGCCGAATCCATAAAACCGGCCGGAGGAAATCCATCCATTATTCCAGGAATTGGAATTGCCAAAGACTTTAAAACAGATGCCTACGATTTTCCGTTGGCGGAAGCCAATTTAACTTTTGCTCCTGCCAAGTTTATCGATTTGCAATTGGGATACGGTCGAAATTTTATTGGTGATGGATACCGTTCGTTATTCGAAAGCGACGGAGCAAGTCCGTATCCGTATTTTAAAATCAACACCAATTTTTGGAAAATAAAATACACCAATACTTATATGTGGCTTAAAGATGTGCGTCCAGAAGTCACCTTGGAACGAACTTATGCCACAAAGTTTATGGCAAATCATTATTTGAGTTGGAATATATCGAATCGATTGAATGTTGGTTTTTTTGAATCCGTAATTTGGACGGATACCAATAATAGAGGATTTGACATGTATTTCGTGAATCCCATTATTTTCTACCGTGCTGTCGAGTTTGCGGCTTCTGCAAGAACGGGAAATGCTCTTTTGGGCTTGACCTATAAATACAAATGGAACAATCAGGTCAATCTTTACGGGCAATTTCTCTTGGATGAATTTTCTCTCGGAGACGTGAAAGCGGGAGACAATAGCTGGAAAAATAAATTTGGGTATCAATTGGGCATAAAATATTTCAATGCATTTCAAGTAGACAATTTGTTGTTGCAACTGGAATACAATCATGTGCGTCCTTATGTGTATTCGCACAGTGACCCAATCACGAATTATGGACACGCCAATCAAAACATCGGCCATCAATGGGGTGGAAATTTTGAAGAATTCGTTGCCATTGGTCGTTACCACAAAGGCAGACTTTTTGCCGATGCCAAAATAACGTATGGAGTTCGTGGATTGGATTTTGCCAGTTCTGGAGCCAATTCCAATTATGGTGGAAATATTTACAGGGATTATGATGTTGAGCGTTATGCCGACAAAGGCGTGAAAGTAGGTCAAGGAAACAAGAGCAATGTTTTTATCACGGACTTGCAAGCCGGATATTTGTTAAACCCAATGACGAATTTGAAACTTTTTGGCAGCTTTATTTACAGGAATTTTGATCCTTCACAAGATACATTGACGACTTTCAAGGAAAGCACGACTTGGTTTTCTTTGGGAATTCGCTCGGACGTGTTTAATTGGTATTTTGATTATTAGTAGTTTGTGTTTAAAATTTAATTATTGTTTTTTAATAGAATGCGAGAGAGGTTATATATACATATCAACGGCAATTTGCAATCCGTCTAAAAATCAAATAAATGGACAATTATAATTCAGATTTTAGAGAAAATAATTTTATTTATTTAATACGTCAATCACAAGAACTGTTAGAATTTGCAAAAGTTAATAAAAATTCAAGTGCTTTAATTTATGCTTGTCTTGATTCAAGAATTGCACTTGAAATTTTAGATTTGCATAAAATATTGCTGTCTGTTAATGAGGAAGAGCGGTTGTTAATCCTTGAAGATTCTAAGCCTAAAAATGGAATTTACGCAGTCAATAGAAAAATTGGCATTTTAAAAGAAAAATATCAAATGTTCTATCAAGCTGTATGTGAGAATTTGGATGTAAAAGACAAACATTATGACTTTAAAAATTCAAAAGACTTACAGCATAAATTAAGTGCTTATATTCATTCCTATTATATGATGGATGAAGATATTAATTTTAATTCTAAAATAATGCAAAAAGCATTTGTAATAATTTCTGAAACTCATAAGTTTATTAAATCATCACTTCATTTTGATGGAGAAAAATATATTTGTTATGGAATAAAGATTGGCACAATCCCAGAAGAAGATAAAATGATTTTGGAGGAATGGAAAAAGTCTACTAAGATGGAATATAAAGAATTGAAAAATAAACTTAAGGCAAATCTTATTTTGCGAGAATAATGCCTTCGCCAATCCTTTTAATAAGCAAAGCTTATCATTTACAAACTTCTCTCTTTTTGAAATAATAATTAATTGTTACAAATTAAATAAATATGAAAAAAGTAATCCTTATAATAGTATTATTTACATCCTTGAATAGCTATTCACAATGTACATTGCTAAATATTTTTCCTTTTAATTTTGGTCAAACTAAATTTGAGATTACTAAAATACTCAATTCGCCAAATTCTATTGGAAAACTGACTGATTTGAATTTTATTAATCAATATGGAAACAGATGGACAAAGTATGATTATTTAAAAAATGATAGTATATATAAAACTGATGTAAAATTAAATCATATACAAGATGAATGTTTTAATGGTAACAAGAATATAATTTGGTTAAGTCTTGCTGACGACAAATTGTATGAAATAAGCACGGTTCAAGAATATTCAAAAGATAGATATAATGAAATGTTGGAAGATTATAATAATTATTTAAATGCTTTTAAAAAAACATATCCTTATAAGAATTCTTTCACTACGTTTACATCTGATACCCATGAAAAAATAGGGGAAGGAGTTAGTTTTTACAAAGTTCCAATAGGGCAAAGAAATAAAGTTAAAATTGAGGAGGTAAGTATTTCATATAATATCAAATATAAATCTGTTTACAATAGTTATGATAAAAAATTTATAAGTACAAGTGAAATGGAATCCTGTAAGATAGAAATAAAAATCGTAAATCTTAAAGGAACTAAATTGACCAATCAAGCTTATTGATATTTTAAATCTCTCGAAATCAAAATGCTTTATTAAAATAATCAATATAACCACAACCCAAAAGCAGTGGTTTTTTTATGCCGTTTTTTTATTTGCCAAATCACTTTCGATAAACTACTTTTGCAAAAGTTTTAAAAAAACAAATAAACCAAACCTTGAACAGCAAGCCCAATACCCTTTCCGTAAAATCAATTTATACTGATTTCAAAGCAATTACTAAAGCGGGATTGGCTATTAGCGTCGTGTTTTCATCCATCGCGGGATTTTTGCTTGGGGTTCCAGATTTTCAAACCTTGCATTGGGTTATATTGTTGAAGTTGGCCATCGGTGGTTATTGTATGGTGGGTGCCTCGAATGCCTATAACCAAGTCATCGAAAAAGATTTGGATGCCTTGATGGACAGGACCAAAAATCGTCCCGTTGCCTCGGGAAGAATGCAGCCGAATGTGGCGTTGGTTGTAGCCAGTGTGCTTACCGTTGTTGGAATTGTTCTTCTTTATAGCATCAATCCAAAATCGGCGATGTTTGGCGCGATTTCCATTTTTTTATACACCAGTATTTACACGCCTTTAAAAACGGTGACTTCTTTGTCGGTTTTTGTGGGAGCTTTTCCGGGAGCAATTCCGTTTATGTTGGGTTGGGTTGCGGCCACTGGAGATTTTGGGATTGAAGCCGGTACCTTGTTTCTAATCCAGTTTTTCTGGCAGTTTCCTCATTTTTGGGCAATTGGCTGGTTTTTATATGAAGATTATGAAAAGGCAGGTTTCTTTATGTTGCCAACAGGCAAGAAAGATAGAGGAACAGCCTTGCAGATAATATTGTACACGATTTGGTTAATTGTTGCCTCGCTTTTACCGTGTTTGGGCTATACGGGACAATTGTTTATTACGCCCATTGCTGCGGTGTTGGTGTTTTTACTTGGACTTTGGATGCTTTTTTACGCAGTGAAATTGTACAAGCTAAGAACGGCAAAAGCCGCAAGAACTTTGATGCTTGTTAGTGTTTCTTACATTACTTTATTGCAATTAATTTATATATTTGACAAAATTTTAAGATAGTTATGACAACGACAATGACCGCCGAAGAGCATAAATCAAGAACAGCAAGATCATACAAATTGCTGTTATTGTTCGCCATAATAAGTATGATTATGATGTTTGCAGGACTTACAAGTGCTTTTGTAGTGAGCAAATCCAGAGTTGATTGGTTGAAGGATTTTCAATTGCCAACGGCTTTTTTTTACAGTACCGCAGTAATTATAGGTTGTAGCGTCACTTTTCATTTGGCCAAAAAAGCCATCCAAAAGGACAATCAAAAAGCGACAACATCATTTCTTTTGGCTACTTTGGCATTGGGAATATTGTTTGTTGTTTTGCAATTTGTGGGCTTTGGACAAATAGTGGCGAATGGTTATTATTTCACAGGAGCCGAAAGTTCGATTACTACGACATTTCTATATATAGTAACTGTTGTGCATTTGGCACATCTTGCCGGTGGACTAATTGCACTTTTAATTATCATTTACAATCAATTCAAACACAAATACAATTCGACTCAAACACTTGGTATTGAACTGGGTGCAATGTATTGGCACTTTCTTGATTTATTGTGGGTATATTTATTTTTATTTTTATTTTTCTTTAAATAATAAAAAATTGTAGATTTGAAAACTTTTTAACGAATAACTTTTATGGATACAGTTACTACTGCGAATAGTGGAGAAAAAACTTGGGGAGGCGCAAATGAGCCAATGGGAGCTAGTTATGGCAAATTAATGATGTGGTTTTTTATCCTGTCAGATGCTTTAACATTCTCTGGATTTTTAGCTGCTTACGGCTTTTCTAGATTTAAATTTATTGAAACTTGGCCTTTAGCCGATGAGGTGTTTACACACTTTCCATTTATGCATGGCGTTTCGGCACCAATGTATTATGTGGCATTTATGACTTTTATTTTGATTTTTTCATCAGTGACAATGGTTCTTGCCGTTGATGCTGGTCATCAATTGAAAAAACAAAAAGTTACCATTTATCTATTCTTGACCATTGTTGGAGGTCTTGTTTTCGTTGGTTCACAAGCTTGGGAATGGAAAAACTTCATCAAAGGGGAATATGGAGCCATAGAAACAAAAGGAGGAAGTCTACTTCAATTTGTTGACAAGGAAGGTCATCGTGTGGCACTTGCTGATTTCGCTGCAACTTTGCCCGAAGACAGAGAACAATTGACCAGGAATAAAGGAAAATGGTTTATGGAAGAAGCTTCTTTGCCATCTTATTCCGTGGCAGAAGTTCAAGCTGGTTTCAAAGCACATCCAGATTTATTGATTAGAACAGAGACTATTTATGAAGATAGCCCTGCCAGTGCAAAAGACACTAAAATTAATCACGAATTAACGAAACACAAACACAAAACAATTTTAACCAGAGAAGAATCTCAATTGCGTTTAAACGATGCAACTTTAGTTGTTGAAGGAGCAAACTTGACCAGAAATGAGTATGGAAGCAAATTATTTGCCGACTTCTTTTTCTTTATTACAGGTTTCCACGGATTCCACGTATTCTCTGGAGTTGTTATCAATATTATCATATTCTTTAATGTCTTGCTCGGAACTTACGAGAAAAGAAAAAGTTATGAAATGGTAGAAAAAGTGGGACTATATTGGCACTTTGTTGATTTAGTTTGGGTATTTGTATTCACGGTTTTCTATCTAGTTTAATTTACAAAAAGCAATTATTATGTCACACGAACACGTATCTAATACAAAAAGAATTTGGACAGTTTTTGGAATATTATCTGTAATAACAATTGTTGAGGTAATTTTCGGGATTATAAAACCGGAAGCTTTGCACATGAATAGTTTCTTGGGCTTGAATTTGCTGAACTGGTTATTCATTATTTTGACGATTGTAAAAGCATATTATATTGTTTATGCCTTTATGCATATGGAAGGTGAAAAATCTAATCTAAGATATTCGGTTATTCTGCCATTAATCTTTTTGGTAATTTATTTACTTTTTATCCTTTTAACTGAAGGAAATTATATTTTTGAGGTTTTTAAAGATAGCACTATCAAGTGGAATTTTTAACAAAATATTAATTCAAGAAAAAGGGTGCGCATTGCGCGCCTTTTTTTATTTTTGCATATCATATTCAGGCACGACCCATGAAAAAAAATATTGTTCTCTTCGTTCTTTTTGTTTTACCTATTGTTGCCTATCTTTTTTTTGCATCAGGAATAAACGGTTTCACTAAACTACCTGTTATCACGCCCAATGTTGCCGACTTTGGCAATTGGAAATCATTGGATAACCAAAAGATAAGTTTGAATGAAAAAATAACAATCCTTGGTTTTTCAGGTACCAATCTTTTAAAGAACAGGGGAAATTTTTTTAATTTAAACCAAAAAATCTACCAACGCTACCATACTTTCAAAGACTTGCAATTTGTGGTTTTGTGTCCATTGGGAACAGAACAAGAAGCCAAGAGTGTTGTAAATGCCTTGAAAGCATTTACAGATGTCAGTCAATGGCATTTCGTTTTTGCTTCTCCAGAAGAAATCAAGGCGTATTACGACCAATTAAAACTAGTCGATAAATTAGATGCTGATTTAGGAACTCCAAACGTATATATTATCGATAAAGAAAGAAATCTCAGGGGAAGAAAGGGAAAAAAGGGATATAAAGAAGGCTACAACACGTTTCATCCTGCCGAATTGAGCAACGAAATGCTGGATGATTTTAAAGTTATTCTATACGAATACCGTGCAGCACTCAAAAAAAATCACAATGCTTCAAAACGACTTTAACTTTTAGAAACAATGCTTAAAAACAAATCATACATCTGGATTTCTCTTGTTGTTCTAGTTTTTGGAATTTATGCCGTTCCGAAAATAATTGACAAAATTGAAAATAATGAAATTGTAAAAGGAGATCGTTTAGATAAAGTATCCAATTCCTCAAAAGAGGATGGTAAATTGGAAAAAATTGGTCCTGCGCCAAAATTTGAACTGCTCAACCAAGATAATCTAAAGATTAACAACGAAACCTACAACGGCAAAGTATATGTTTTGGAGTTTTTCTTTTCGACTTGTCCGTCCATTTGTCCAAAAATGAATCAAAGTATGCTACAAATTGAAAAAACTTTTTTTGGAAACCCTAATTTTGGCATCGTTTCCATTACGATCGATCCAGAACACGATACTCCAGCAATTTTGAAAGCACACCGCGAATTATTGGGCGTTAAATCATCAAATTGGAATTTTTTGACCGGAGACAAAAACTATATTTTTGATTTGTCAAATAAAGGATTCAATATTTATGCCGGACAAAATAGTAAAGTACAAGGTGGTTTTGAACATTCTGGATTGTTTGCCCTGATTGACAAAAACGGCAATATCCGATGCAGAAAAGACAATTACGGAAACCCGATTTTATACTATGACGGTCTGGACAAAAAAGGAGTAAGAGACATTCAACAAGACATAGCAATTTTATTAAAAGAATAAAGATGGAAAAGAATTCGTTAGAACAAAAATTCAGCAAGTTTATAGTATTAGTATCCATTTTGATTCCTGTTGTGGTGGCGCTTCTTTTTAGCGTAAAATTAAAAGATTTTGGATTTCATGTTGAGCCGCTTTCTTTTCTTCCGCCTATTTATGCCACAATAAATGGTGTAACGGCTGTAGTTTTGGTTGTTGGAGTATTGGCCATTAAAAACGGAAAAAGAAAACTTCACGAACAATTAATGACAACTGCAATTGCACTTTCGGTAGTTTTTTTAGTGATGTATGTTGCTTATCACATGACTTCGGATTCCACAAAATTTGGAGGAGAAGGAATGATTAGAAACCTGTATTTCTTTATTTTGATATCGCACATCCTTTTGTCCATTGCGGTGATTCCATTGGTTTTGATAACTTATGTTCGTACTTTGGCCGAAAAATTTGACAAACATAAAAAAATTGCGAAAATCACCTTCCCAATTTGGTTGTATGTTGCCGTTACTGGTGTTGTTGTTTATTTAATGATTTCGCCTTATTATGTTTAGTAAAGTTAAAAGTGGGAAGTTAGAAGTTAGAAGTGAAAAAAGGGAAACGAAAATCAAATTTTCTGTTTTCTGTTTTCTGTTCTCCATGTTCTTTTCTGTTGCTGCAAACGCACAATGCGCGATGTGTCGTGCCGCTCTGGAAACCGAAGGAAATGCAGTGAAGGCACAGGCTGTAAATGATGGAATTGTTTATTTAATGATCATTCCGTATTTGCTTGTTGGCGGAATTGGATATTACATTTATCAAATGAGAAAGAAGAAAAAGCAGGAATAATTGAATTTTTAAACTGAAATCACTTCAAGCCGTCCACGGCAACATTAACGGTTCCATTTACTTTTATAAAAGCAATAATCGCTTGGTTCGTCAATTGAATTTTGTGAAATTGAATGTCTTCCATTTTGCCATTGACAAAAACACCGGGCATTGGCGAATAATTTTTTAAATATGCCATCATGTTTTGCTTTCCTTCTTCCAAATTAGGAACGATGGAATAGCGACAACTTTCCTGAATTTTTCTTAAAACCAGTCCTTGCACCAGCCAGTTGGCAGTTCGCATTAATTTATTCTTGGTGTCCAAGGCATAATCCAATTTATCGAAATATACTTCTTTGGTCTGTTCGTTGTATTGTGGAAATCCCGTTAAATAAATTGTTCCGTTTACCGTTCCCAAAAGGTCTAAAGCAATCACCATTTTGTCGTTTTTGTGCCAAATGTCCACTTTTTGAATCTTTACTTTTTTGCTGCCGGAACCAAATTCTTGTCCGGAAAAATTCTTGGTCATTATTTTTGAAGCTTCCGCATAAGTAGAAACTGCTGCAATGTTTGCCGTGATTTGGTTCGGGATTTTGGTTACTGGTTTCAAAGCGATTTTTGTCGCATCAAATTTTGATTCCGGTTTGCCTCCAATCAAAGTTTCCATCGTGCATTTCATTCCCATTTCCATCAAAAAAGTGTCGTTTTTAAGTTTGGCATTGGTCGAATAGATTTCTACAGGAACAATTCTAAGCCAGCTTTCATAAGCTTCGCTCATTTGAAAAGGAGTGCATAATTTTTCCAAAGCTGCCAAAACATTGGGTTTGAAATCCATTGATTTTTCGATGGCGGCATCAATCTTTTTTTCGATTTTTGATTTAAATAGTTTAACAGCGGGATTGATGAGATAAGTAACGGGAACATTTTTTCCGAAGACGACCATTGTGGGACTTTCGTTCCAATCCAAAGATTTTAGCTCGGTTTTGGTGTTGAGTTTCCAATTGGCCAAACTAACATCGCTCACCAAAGTTACCACACCATTTAAGTTGAATTCTTTGGTGTTGTACAATTCAACGCCCAATTTTTTTGTGCCAATTCGGTATTTGACCAATGCTTTTAATGGTAACACCGTTTTAATTTTTCCACCGGCACTTTCTTTGTCATTTTCGATAGTTATGGGAGCCAACTTCCAAATTTTCATTTCGACAGCATCGTCTTCGATGTTGTTGTCTTCGTATATCAATCCATTCAATAGCGCATTGGTTTGGTTTTCGACATCCTTTAGTTTTACGCTAATGGGCAAATTGATAAAGGAAGGAGTGTTGTCATAAATTAATGGACTTGCGTTGTCTGGTTCTGGTTTTAGAGCCGCAATTTTATTGGATGTGGAACAACTCGAAAGCAAAAAAATGATTTGGAAAACAAGTAGAATGGAACGAAATTTCAGCATTTTATTTTTTGTTTGAAAAGGCAAAATTAGTAAAACAAATATATTTTAAGGTTAAACTGTAACATTTTCAATTGGAATAAGTCTTATTCACTTATATGGTATTAACGTTTCGTTATTACAATTTCTTTTAAAGAATAATTAATATTGTTTTAAAATTACCCAACATGATTGAAATTAAAGACTTGCATAAATCCTATAAAGTTGGCGGTTCTGAATTGCATGTGCTAAAAGGAATCAATTTCAATATCAAGGAAGGAGAACTGGTGGCCATTATGGGTTCTTCCGGTTCCGGAAAATCTACCTTGTTGAATATTCTCGGAATTCTCGATGAAGCTGATTCGGGCGATTATGTTTTGGATAATGTGCCCATTAAAAAACTTAACGAAACTATCGCTTCCAAATACCGAAACCAGTTTTTGGGTTTTGTCTTTCAATCGTTCAATTTGATCAATTATAAATCAGCCTTGGACAACGTGGCAATGCCATTGTATTACCAAGGAATAAAAAGAAAAGAACGCACCGAAATAGCGATGCGTTATCTTGAAAAAGTAGGATTGGCATCGCATTCACATCACTTGCCCAACGAACTTTCCGGCGGACAAAAACAGCGTGTGGCGATAGCGAGAGCTTTGGCGTCGAACCCTAAAGTGTTATTGGCCGATGAGCCAACGGGAGCTTTGGATACATTGACTTCTTATGAAGTCATGGAGTTAATCCAAGGGATAAATGACGAAGGCAAAACGATTTTGATTGTAACCCACGAACCCGATATTGCCGCGATGTGCAAAAGAAACGTGGTGCTAAAAGACGGGATAATCATCGATGATAAATATGTAGAACAAGTAAGAGCTTCATCATATGTTTAACATAGAGCGCTGGCAGGAAATATTCGAGGCTATTGCCAAAAATAAAATGAGAACCTTTCTCACGGGAACTTCCGTGGCTTCAGGAATTTTTATTTTGGTCATTCTTCTCGGCGCCGGAAAAGGACTCGAAAACGGAATTGCCAAACAGTTTGAAAACGATGCCGACGGTGTTATTTGGATTTGGGCAGGAACGACAACAAAAGAATACAAAGGATTAAACCCTGGAAGACGTGTTCAATTACGCAACAGCGATTTCGTGATTTCTAAACAAAAATTTGACAATCAAATAGACAAGAAAAGCTCGAAATTTAATATTTGGAATGGCAATATAGTTTACGGAAAAGAAACCGGAAACTACGACTGCCAGGGCGTTTCTCCAGATCATCAGGTTATAGAAAAAGTCAGTGTCGTTGAAGGAAGATTTGTAAACGACATTGATTTGGTGAATAACAGGAAAGTGTCGGTTATTGGACAAAAATTAAAACGAGATTTATTTAAGGATAAAAATGCTATTGGAGAGCAAATTTTAATTAGCAACGTGCAATTCAAAGTTGTTGGTGTTTATACGGATCCAGGTGGCGAAAGGGAGGAATCCAGAACATATTTGCCCATAACAACCGTGCAACAGGTTTTTGGCAGCGGAGGAGACAAGTTGAGTGACATGTCTTTTACGCTCAATAAAAAAGACACTTATGAGGAAGCATTGGCCGAGTCTAAAAAATTCACCGAAGGAATCTCACAATTGCTCAAAGCTAAAAACACAATTGCGCCCGAGGATACCAGCGGAATAGGAATCAATAGTACGGTAGAAAACATTAAACAGTTTTATGATTTGAATTTGTACATTCGATTGTTTTTCTGGTGGGTTGGGATATGTACCATCATTGCGGGAGTTGTGGGGGTAAGCAATATTATGTTGATTATTGTAAAGGAAAGAACCAAGGAAATTGGAATTAGAAAAGCACTAGGGGCAACGCCAATTTCCATTGTTGGAATGATTTTGCACGAATCGATTTTTATTACCACAATAGCCGGTTTTATTGGGCTTTTGTCCAGCTTGGCGCTTTTGGAATTGGTTGGGCCACAAATTAAAAGTGAATATTTCTTTAATCCCGAAGTCGATTTTACCATCGCTTTAACCACTTTGGTATTACTGATATTTGCAGGTGCATTGGCTGGATTTTTTCCAGCTTACAAAGCCGCCAGAATAAAACCTATTGTAGCACTTAGAGACGAATAATTATGTTTGATAGAGATAAATGGGATGAAATTTTAGAGGCATTGACCGCAAATACGTTTCGGACAATACTCACTGCTTTTGGGGTTTTCTGGGGAATATTTATTTTGGTAATTCTACTTGCGGCAGGAAATGGATTGGAAAATGGAGTCAAGCAAGGCTTTTCCGGAATGGCGACAAACACGATGTTTATGTGGACACAAGCCACTTCAAAACCCTACAAAGGACTTCCAAAAACCAGACAATTTAGTTTTCAAAACAGCGATGTTCCAGCATTAAAAGAAAAATTCCCCGACCTTTTATATGTTTCTCCAAGGAACCAATTAGGCGGTTTTAGAGGCGGAAACAATGTGGTTAGAGGTACAAAAACAGCCGCTTTCAACGTTTATGGAGATTATCCTGAATATGTTAAACAGGAATCAATGGACATTGTAAAAGGACGTTTTGTAAATTACCAGGATATTGAGACGAGCAGGAAAGTTGCCGTGATTGGACAAGGCGTGATTGACGGATTGTATGAAAAAGCAGAGGAAGTTATTGGAACTTATGTCAAAATCAATGGGGTAAACTTTATGGTGGTGGGTGTTTACAAAACAAAATCCAATAATAACGGCAATGCAGAAGAAGCACAAAAAAATGTTTTTGTTCCTTTTACTGCTTTCCAACAAGCTTTCAATTATGGTGATAGAGTAGGCTGGATGGCCATTACCGCAAACGATGATGCTTCAATCACCGAATTAAAACCGAAAATTTTGGAATTTATGAAATCCAGACATTCCATCAGTCCGGATGATGAACGAGCCATTGGAAATTTCGATTTGTATGAGGAATTCAGCAAAATATTGGGGTTATTTTCCATACTTAGATTCATTGCCTATTTTGTGGGAACACTAGTATTGCTTTCGGGCGTTATCGGGATTTCAAATATCATGCTGATAGTTGTAAAAGAACGAACCAAGGAAATTGGAATCCGAAGAGCTTTAGGCGCAACACCAGCGGCAATCCGTTCCCAAATATTGTTGGAATCCATCTTTTTGACCATTTCAGCCGGAATGTTGGGCATTGGCGCAGCAACCGGGGTTTTGATAGTCATCAACAAGATTTTGGATTCAATGCCCAGCGAAGGCTCGATGTTTGCCAATCCAAGTGTCGATTTGCCAGTAGTGTTTTTCGCCTTAATTATATTAGTTGGCTCGGGGTTGTTGGCGGGATTTATTCCGGCTCAAACCGCCATAAAAGTAAAACCTGTTGACGCATTAAGAACAGAATAAAGTATCAATCAAAAAAATAAAAATCGAATTAAAAATCATCAATATGAAAAAAGGAGTAACCATATCAATTTTAATTTTTATAGTAATAGTGTTTTTCGGTGCGCTATATTATTTGTATGCCAAAAACCAGGAATCTCCAGTTGTTTTTGAAACAGATAAAACTGAAGTCAAAACAATTGTCAAGAACACCATTGCAACCGGTAATATTGTTCCCGACGAAGAAGTATTGATCAAACCGAACATTTCGGGAATTATTGAAGAAGTTTATATCAAAGCCGGACAAACTGTTAAGGCCGGAGATTTGATTGCCAAAATAAAAGTGGTGGCCAATGTTTCGAATTTGAGCAATACCCAAAACCAGGTTCAAACCGCCAAAATAAATTTGGACAACCAAGAAAAAATCTTCCAAAGGCAAAAAACATTATTTGACAAAGGCGTTATTTCTGCCAATGATTTTGATGCGGCACAACTGGCTTACAAACAAGCCAAACAAAATTATGCCGCTTCCAAACAAGGTTACGATATCGTAAAAACAGGAACCACTTCCGGTCTTGGAAATTACGCCAACACTTTAATTCGTTCTACAGTAAACGGAATGGTGCTGGATGTTCCCGTAAAAGTGGGAAATCAAGTAATTGAAAGCAATAATTTCAACGAAGGAACTACCATAGCAAGTGTTGCCGATGTGGGAAGAATGATATTCGTTGGAAAAATAGACGAATCCGAAGTAGGAAAAATAAAAGTCAACTTGCCAATTGAAATTACCGTTGGAGCTATCGAAAACAAAAAATTCAACGCTGTTTTAACGGATATTGCACCAAAAGGGAAAACCGAAAATGGCGCCATTCAATTCGAAATAAAAGCATCA
The DNA here is from genome assembly GCF_013823965.1 of Flavobacterium sp. GTDB lineage: Bacteria > Bacteroidota > Bacteroidia > Flavobacteriales > Flavobacteriaceae > Flavobacterium. The sequence continues at coordinate 15,089 of NZ_PNNA01000048.1, read as the reverse complement.
TTATTAAACAGGGACGATACCTTTATTCGTGCAGGTTTGAGTGCCAATGCCTCGATTATTTTGGAGAGAGCGGATAAAGTTTTGGCCGTAAAAGAAGCATTGATACAGTTTGATCCCAAGACACAAAAACCGTACGTGGAAGTGGAAACGACAACTCAAAAATTCACAAGAAAAGATCTTGTTTTAGGTGTCAGCGATGGTATTTATGTGGAAGTTAAAAGTGGGTTGAAAGCTTCCGACAAAATAAAAGTTTGGAATCAAGGCTTGAAAACAGAAGAGCCGCAGCCATAAGACATTACATAAAAAGAATTCCGTTTTTAAAATAAATGTTAAATTTGTGTAGTACCTTTGCTACGCTTTCATTCAAAATATATGAAAAAAAATAATTGCATCAGTTTTTTTATTATCATGCTGTTGAGCTTCTCGATTCAGGCCCAAACTAAAAAATGGACATTAGAAGAGTGTGTGAAATATGCCATCGATAATAATATTTCCATCAAACAAGCCGAATTAGATTCTAAAAACGCTGCCATTGACAAAAAAGGCGCCATCGGAAATTTTATTCCTTCGTTGAATTCCAATGCAAACCACTCTTGGAATATTGGTTTAAATACAGATCCTACAACTGGTCTCAAGAGAAATCAAACTACACAATATTCCTCATTTGGAGCAGGTGTTGGTTTTGATATTTACAAAGGTTTACAAAATCAAAATACGCTTCGAAAAGCGAATCTTTCGATTATTGCCGCCAAATATCAATTGACAAAAATGCAGGAAGATGTGGCGTTGAATGTCGCCAATGCTTTCTTGCAAGTCCTTTTCAATAAAGAAAATTTGAAAGTGCAACAAGAACAAAAGGCCAACAACGTAAAGCAATTGACCCGTTCCGAAGAATTGGTAAAAGCCGGTTCGGTGCCAAGAGGTGATTTGTTGGATATAAAGGCAACTGTGGCTTCGGACGGACAAAGAGTTGTGGCTGCTGAAAATGCCTTGTTGATTTCAAAATTATCCTTGGCCCAATTGTTACAGTTAAAAGATTTTTTTGATTTTGACGTAACGGATGATACTTCGATAAAAGACGAAAACAACATATTGGCTCAAACTCCAATAGCTGTTTACGACAAAGCCAAGGAACAAAGAACAGAATTGAAAATTGCTAAAACCAATTTAGAAATCGCTGAAAAAAATGTAGCCATTGCAAAAGGTGCTTTTCAACCTACTCTACAAGGTTTTTACAATCTCAACACGCAAATTTCATATGCCAATGTGCCTGCATTCGATACCAATGGCAATATAATTGGAACTAAAAGTCCAGCATCGTTCTCTAACCAATTTATGGATAATAGAGGACAAGCTTTTGGCGCACAATTGTCGATTCCAATCTTCAATGGATTTTCGACAAAAAACAATGTGGAACGCTCCAAAGTAAATTTAGAAAAATCAAAAATCGCGGTTGAGCAAGAAGAATTGGCCTTGCAAAGAAATGTTTACACGGCATTTACGGATGCTAAAGGAGGGTTGAATGCTTATGAATCGTCCCTTGCAGCATTAGAAGCCAGACAGGAAGCTTACAATTACGCCAAAGAAAAATATGCCGTGGGAATGATGAATTCTTTCGATTTCAACCAGTCGCAAACGTTGCTTTCCGCTGCTCAATCTGAAGTGCTTAGAACCAAATACGACTACATTTTTAAAATCAAAATACTGGAATTCTATTTTGGAATCCCAATCCTAAAAAACTAATTTATCATGTCTAAAAAAACTATTTATTTATTAATAGGCGGAGCAGTTGCAATAATTGCATTATTAATTGTACTTTCTAAAACGGGTGTCATTGGCAACAAAGACAAAGGAAAATCCGTTGAAATCGCCACTGTTGCAGCTACCACGATTGTCGAAACCGTTTCGGCAACCGGGAAAATCCAGCCCGAAATTGAAGTAAAAATTGCTTCGATGGTTTCCGGCGAAATCATTGATTTGCCAATAAAAGAAGGACAAGTAGTCAAAAAAGGAGATTTATTGGTAAAAATAAATCCTGATTTATATACTTCGGGATTAAACAGGTCCGTTGCTAATTTATCTGCGACTAAATCAGGCTTGACCCAAGCCGATGCTTCCTATAACGAAGCCAAAGCCAATTACGACAGAAACAAAACATTATTTGGAAAAGGAATTATTTCCAAATCAGATTGGGACAAAACAGTGGCTACTTTTGAAGTGGCCAAAGCGAACAAACAATCCGCTTATTTCAACGTGCAAAGTGCCTCGGCAACCGTAAACGAAGCGAAAGACAACTTGGGAAGAACCACGATTTATGCACCAGCCGACGGAACAATTTCTGTACTAAACGTCGAATTGGGAGAAAGAGTTTTGGGAACGCAACAAATGGCTGGAACCGAAATTCTTCGCGTGGCCAACCTCAATAACATGGAAGTGGAAGTCGACGTGAATGAAAACGACATCGTGAAAATAAAAGTGGGTGACGAAGCCAAGGTTGAAGTTGACGCTTATTTAAAAAAACAATTCAAAGGGGTCGTGACTAGTATTTCAAATTCGGCGAGTTCTACGTTAACAGCTGATCAAGTGACCAATTTCAAGGTAAAAGTGAGAATTTTGAAAGAATCCTACCAAGATTTGTTGGAAGGAAAACCAGCGACTTATTCTCCTTTTAGACCAGGAATGACAGCAACAGTTGATATTATTACCAAAACAAAAGCTAACGTTTTGGCAGTGCCAATTAGTTCCGTGGTGGTAAAAACAGACACGACAGCCGTAAAAACATTTAAAGTGGAAGATGAGGACGAGAAAAAAGCAACTCCAAAAAACGAAAAGAAACTGGAATGCGTTTTTGTCAAAGTAGGAGATAAAGCCAAAATCCGAATCATAAAAACAGGAATTCAAGACGATACCAATATTGAAGTACTCACTGGACTTAAAAAAGGAGACGTGGTCATAACGGGACCTTATTCTACAGTTTCAAAAGATTTGAATTCAGGAGATAAAGTGACTCTAGAAAAAACAGAAGATAAAAAGTAATAGTTGTTTGTAATTTATAACTTTGCAAAAACCAGCTAGTCATTTGACGAAGGAGGAATTTCATTTTGGGATTCCTCCTTTTTCGGAATGCTAATTTGGAGAATTAAAAACATAGAATTCAAATCCTAAACCGAAGCCACATTTTGTCCTATATTTTAAACATCGAAACCGCTACCAAGAATTGTTCTGTTGCTTTGGCAAAAGACGGAAAAACAATTTTGTGTAAAGAAATTGCCGAAGAAGGCTATTCCCATGCTGAACGTTTGCACGTTTTTATCGAGGAAATCATCAAGGAAGCAGGTCTTGCTTTTCAAGACATTTCAGCGATTGCAGTGAGTCAAGGACCAGGTTCTTATACTGGATTGCGTATTGGTGTTTCCGCTGCGAAAGGACTTTGTTTTGCTTTGGGAATTCCCTTGATTACCGTGGATACTTTGCAGGTTTTGGCCTCGCAAGCCAAAGTATCAGACGGATTGATCATTCCAATGCTTGATGCCCGAAGAATGGAAGTGTACAGTGCTATTTTTACTCCAAATTTTTACAACAAAAGAGCCGTCCAAGCCGAAATCATCACCGAAAATTCTTTTGAAGAATTGAATGAAACCCTTTATTTCGTGGGTGATTGTGCCGAAAAATGCCAACCGGTTTTAAACAAGGAAAACCATGTCTTTTTGGAAGCAATCAAATATCCTTCGGCAAAAGAAATGAGTTTGTTGAGTTTTGAAAAATACCAAAAAAACGAAACCGTGGATGTGGCTTATTTTGAACCCTATTATTTGAAGGATTTTATGATTACCAGTTCGAAGAAATAATACTTTTAACTATTCCTCGAAACCCCTTTAACAAAAGGCTGAATCACTATTCCGGCGGCGTCAAAGGCCAATTTACAACTCTCTAAAGTATCAGAACTAACAGCGCCAAAATCAGCATTGTTGGCCCAAGGTCTCACGGCCAGTTGAATCGAATTGTCTGTCAAAAGTTTTACAGAAACTTCGGCTTCGGGGGTTTTCAATACTTTTGGATTTTTGTTCAAAACTTCTGTAATCAAGTCTTTGGCTTTTCGAATGTCGGTATCGTAAGAAATTGAAAGTGTCAAATCAGCTCTTCGGATGCCTTGCAACGAATAATTGATAATCGTGCCATTGGACAAGGTGCCGTTCGGGACAAAAATAGTCTGGTTGTTGCCATTGATTAGCTTGGTCACGAAAATCTGGATTTCGCAAACCGTTCCCGTAACGCCCAATGCCTCGATAGTGTCGCCCACTTTGAAAGGTTTGAACAAAATAATTAACATCCCGCCCGCAAAATTAGACAGCGAACCTTGAAGCGACAAGCCTACAGCAAGTCCCATTGCACCCAAAATAGCCACAAACGACGAGGTTTCGATTCCCAGTTTCGAAATGAAGGTCACGAACAGCAAGACTCTTAAAACCCAAAGCAAAATATCGGCGAGAAACTTCGTCAATGTGGGGTCTAAATCTCTCTTGACCATTATTTTTCGAATGAGCCTGTTGATGACGCGAATCACGTAAAGTCCTACAAACAGGATTAAGAAAGCGGAAATTAATTTTGGAGAATAATCAATTAAAACTTTGATGAAAGTCTCTGCATAAGTGGTAATGTGTTCTGTGTTGAGAGTCATTTTATGAAAAAATAGCTGTTATTTTAAATTAAATCGGAAACAATTTTCTGGAAATCGTGGCTTGGAGCTTGGCAAGTCTTGTTTTGGCAAAGGTAAAAAAGGGTTTGGTTGGCAACAAATCGATCTTTCAAAAAAGGAAGATTCGAGACTTTTTTTGCGCCGGCAAGAACTACATTGGGAAGATACAGGCCGTTTATTTTGTTGCAATAGTCCAATGCCGTTTCGCCACAAATAGCCAATTCCTTGTTTTGCTCGGAATAGTTCAAGGCCAAATCCAGCCAATTCGAATAGGCGGAAGGATAACTAAAGTTGGGAAAAATAGTGTGCAGCATTCGTTGCGCCACTTTTTCGTAATGTGAATTTTCGAAATAAAGTCCCAACTGGAACAAGTTTTTTCCCATCACCGAATTGGAGGCTGGAATCACGTTGTCTTCGGTTTCGTAATGCGAAGTTATCAAGGCGTCGTCCAGATTGGAAGTAAAGGCGAAAAAAACGGTTTTCTCGTCATAAAAATGTTCCAAACTGTAATCGGTCAATTGCTTGGCGTCGCGAAGCCATTTTTCGTCCAATGTCACTTCGTACAAACCGATAAAAGCGGCAATAACCCAAGCGTAATCTTCCAGATAGCCGTTGATGGTACTTTTTTGGTTTTTGTAATTATGATACAAATTTCCTTCGCCCGACCATAAGTTTTTGATGATGAAATTGGCATTTTTCAGGGCCAAATTCAAATATTTCGGTTCTTCCAAAGCTTTGTAGGCGTCAACATAACCTTTGAGCATAATGGCGTTCCAAGAAGTCAGGCATTTGTCGTCCAGTCTGGGTTTGGAACGCTTTTCTCTTTTAAGGTAAAGTACTTTCTCCCAGAATATTTTCTTTTTTTGGAGCGTAGCAGCAGTAATATTGTTGTTTTTTGCGATTTCATCTAAACCTTGGTTTTGAATCAAGACATAATTTCCGTCTTCCCATAAACCAAAAGTATTGATGTTGAACACTTGGCTGAACAATTCGAAATCGTCCCCGACAATCGTCTTCAGTTCGGCAATTTTCCAGACATAAAAAGCACCTTCTTCCAGATGATTTTCCGCATTCAAACTATCGGCATCGAGGGCGCAATAAAAACCGCCTTCGGGATTCAGCAATTCCCTTTCGACGAAAGAAAGTGTTTTTTCGACAACTTCTTTGTACAAAGGATTTCCGGTTAATTTGTAGGCGTCGCTGTATAGAGAAACTAATTGTCCGTTGTCGTACAGCATTTTTTCGAAATGGGGAACGTGCCATTTGTTGTCCACCGAATAGCGCGAAAAACCGCCGTCAACCGTGTCGAAAATACCTCCGAAAGCCATTCTGGTCAAGGTAAGATTCACAAATTCGAGTAAGCGGTTGTCTTTTTTTTGGTAACTAAAACGCATCAAAAAATGATAGTTGTTGGGCATCATGAATTTGGGTGCGCTGGCCATTCCGCCAAAATCCCAATCGAAATAATCTTCCCATTTTTTGACCAAGGCAGTGATTTGGTCTTGGTCGATGTTTGTTTCCTTGTTTTCATTGGGGATAATACCAATGGACTGGATGCCTTCGTGCAGTTTTTCGGCATAATCCAGCATTTTTTCGGGAGTCGAAAGATAGATTTCCTGCAATTGACCAAGCGTTTGCATCCATTCCCCTTTCCTGAAATAGGTTCCGCCCCAAATGGGTCTTCCGTCGGGAAGCGTGACCACGTTCAGCGGCCATCCGCCACGACGAGTCATAATCTGGACGGCTTTCATGTAAACCGCGTCCACGTCTGGCCGTTCCTCGCGATCGACCTTGATGTTGACAAAATTCGCATTCATCACCTCGGCGACTTCTTGGTCTTCGAAACTTTCGTGTTCCATGACGTGGCACCAATGACAGGCCGAATAGCCAATGCTGATGACGATCAGCTTGTTTTTTTCTTTGGCTTCAGCCAATGAATTTTCGTTCCAAGCTTTCCAATGCACGGGATTATTGGCGTGTTGCAATAAATACGGACTGGTTTCTTCTGAAAGTAGGTTCATTTTTTTAGTTTTGCTTCGCCTGTTTGTTAGCACTCAAATCAGTCGCAGTTTTAGTCGCAGCTTACTGAATACTGCGACTGAAAACTGGATACTTAATTAAGCATTTACTGCTTCTACCGTGATGGCTTCGTCGTTGAGCATACTTTTTAGCATATTTTCGATACCGCTTTTCAGGGTAAAAGTTGAGGAAGGACAACCGCTACAAGCTCCTTGAAGGATTACTTTTGCCGTTTTGGTGGCTTCGTCATACGATTCAAAAGCAATATTTCCACCATCGGCCTGAACGGCAGGTTTCACGTATTCTTCCAATATGTTGATGATTTGCTGTGAAGTAACATCTAGATTGTCAAACTCTTGATTTTTTGTTTTTTCTTGTTCGGCTTTGGCAACAATCAAGCTTTCGTCAAGAACGGTTCCTCCGTTTTCGATGTATTGTTTGATGAAAGTTCTCAATTCCAAAGTGATTTCCTGCCAATCGCTGATTTCATATTTGGTCACCGAAATGTAATTTTCGTCGATGAAAATTTCTTTCACGAAAGGAAATTTGAATAATTCTTGTGCCAATGGAGATGCTTTGGCTTCGTCTATGTTCTTGAATTCAACCGGAGTTTTGGTCAACATTCTGCTTACCACAAATTTCTGTGCTGCCGGATTTGGAGTCGTTTCGCCGTAAACGGTAATCGGTTGTTTTTGTGTTTTGTTTTCAGATGGCGTGATGATTATTCCGCCTTTGGCCACAAATAATTCGATTTGTTCCGCTACGGCATCTTTCACGTCTTCCCATTCCACGATGCTGAATCTTTCGATGGCGATGAAATTCCCCGAAATGTAAATGGTTTTTACGAACGGCAAATAGAATAATTGTTGCGCCAATGGAGAATTCTTGGTTTCGTCAATATTTTTATACTCGAAACTTTCGTTTTGGGTAATAAAATCTTCGAATTCAAATTTTAGGATAGTTGGGTTTTGTGTTTCTTTTATTGTTATTTTTGACATGGTTTCTTTAATTTTTTACAAATTTAACGAAGTTATTTTCTACTAATAACTATATTTGATTTTTTAAAGAATAAATTAACTTTAATGTCGTTTTAATCGAATATTTATTCTCTTTTTACGTTGTTTTAATTGATGTCAAAGTTCCATGCTTATAACATATTTGAATGTATCATAAAATCAAGTTTTTCTTAGCTCTTTTCCTGGTCAGCTCATATTCTTTTTCACAAGAAGGAATTGCGGTTTATTCAGATTATTTGTCAGATAATTATTATTTGATTCACCCTTCAATGGCTGGTGCCGCCAATTGTGACAAAATTAGGCTTACTGCACGAAAACAGTGGTTTGATCAAACCGATGCGCCTGCACTTCAAACATTGAGTTACAACGGAAGAGTGGGAGAAAGATCTGGAGTGGGGGTAATTCTTTTTAATGATAAAAATGGCTATCATTCCCAGAAAGGAATGAAGTTGACTTATGCACATCATCTTATGTTTTCAAGGGATGAAATTGATTTGAATCAATTGTCTTTTGGTATTAGCGCCGATTTTTTTCAGAGTGAACTGGATGAAACCGAGTTTTTGCAATCAGGGGATTTTGATCCAATTATTAATGGAACCATTGTTCAAAAAGATGCTTATTTTAATTTAGACATTGGTGCTTCCTATAATTATTTGGATTTTTATGTACATGGAACGGTCAAGAATGCGATTGAAACTAGAAGAGAAATTTATACGGAATATGAAAGTGACAATTTGAGAAAATATTTGTTGAGTGCAGGTTATGTTTTTGGTGATAGGGACAGAATTTTATGGGAACCTTCTATTTTATTCCAAATGGTAGACAAGACCAAGGAAAAATCCATCGACATCAATATGAAGGCTTACAAGAACTTTGATTTTGGAAAACTTTGGGGTGCTTTATCGTATCGCAGAAGTTTTGATGGCGCCGAATATTTAAGCGGTAGCGGAATTTCTTCCCAAAAGTTGCAATACATAACGCCGATTATTGGTGTGAATTTTGATAAATTCATGTTTGCTTACACGTATTCGCATCTTTCAGGTCCAGTAAATTTTGATACTGGTGGCTTTCATCAAATAACATTGGGAATCGATTTATTCTGCAAAAAAGAGCGTTACGAGTGTAATTGTCCTGCCATTAATTAATTCGAATTATCTAGAAAAATTTCCTAAAATGTTGATAAAATCTCTAAACGGAAAAACGCCTTCCATACCGGAAGATTGTTACTTGGCCGAAAATGCAACCGTTATTGGCGAAGTTTCTTTCGGTCATTCCTGCAGTGTATGGTTTAATGCGGTTGTGAGAGGTGATGTAAATTTTATTACCATTGGAAACAAAGTAAATATTCAAGACGGAGCCATTATCCATTGCACGTATCAAAAACATCCCACAATTATTGGCAACAATGTTTCTATTGGCCATAATGCAATTGTGCACGGTTGTACCATTCAGGATAACGTATTGGTAGGGATGGGAGCCATTATTATGGATAATTGTATTGTTGGTAGCAATTCCATAATTGCTGCTGGAGCCGTAATTACCCAAAACACGGTTGTGGAATCGGGCAGTATTTATGCTGGAGTTCCCGCAAAGAAGGTAAAGGAAATTAATCAATCTGATTTTGCCGGCGAGGTGGCTCGTATTGCAAATAATTACGTGATGTATTCCGGTTGGTACAAAGAGGAGGAATAATTCAATTCCTTAGAAATCTTTTTCTAAAATTTTATATTTATTTCCCAGGATTTCCGAAAGCACTTTTGGATTGGAATTGGTGTAGAATAGCGCTTCGCTTTTTTCATTGGTTGCAAATCCCGCTTTTTCTTGCAACACATTTCGTGTTTGTTTGGCCACTGCTTCACCGGAATCAATAATTTGGATACTGGCAGGAAGTATTTTTTTAATTTGTGGAATCAAATACGGATAATGGCTGCAACCCAAAACCAGGTAATCAATATTGGCCTCAATCATCGGGTCGAGATAGGAGTGGAGCAGTTGTGTCATTTCAGGTGAATTGATGTTGCCGCTTTCGATGAGTTGTACCAATCCATGGCCTACTTGTTCAATGATTTTGGTGTCTTGGAACTTCTCGGTGGTTTTATGAAAAAGTTCGCTATTTAGGGTGCCTTGAGTGGCCAAAATTCCTATGGTTTGTGTTTTCGAATTTGTAGCAGCCGGTTTGATGGCTGGTTCTATGCCAATGAAAGGAACGTTATATTTCGCTCTCAATTCTTGAATTGCATTTGTGGTGGCTGTATTGCAGGCTACCACGATTAATTTGCAATCCATTTTGAGCAACAGTTCCACATTTTTTATGCTCAATGCGATGATTTCGGCTTTTGATTTCTGGCCGTAGGGAGCGTTTTTGCTGTCGGCCAAATAGATGGTTTTTTCGTTGGGAAGTAACTGGTGAATTGCCGCCCAAATGGAAGTTCCTCCAATTCCCGAGTCAAAAATTCCGATAGGTTTATTGTTCTCCATAGCAACAAAGTTAGTTGCTACACATTAAATTTCCTAAAAATTAAAGGCATAAAAAAACCGCTCAATCCAAATTTTGGTTGAACGGTTTTTTAATTTGAGTAAGTTTTTTTTAGAAACCTAAATCTTTTTTCACGTCAGCAGTCAAGTTTGGACCGTCAGCCAATAAAAGTGTTGAACCATCAAGAACGTATTGAAACCCTTTTGCTTTACCCACTTTTTGGATAGAAGTTCTTACTTTTTCGTAAATAGGTTTAGTGATATCTTCTTGTTTTTGTTGCAATTCTTTTTGGGCATTTTGACCGTAATCTTGGATTCTTTTTTGCATGTCTTGAACTTCTTTTTGACGTTCAGCATTTACAGCCTCAGTTACAGTTGCAGATTCCGCATCGTATTTTTTTAATTTTGTTGAAAATTCATCAGCCATTTTTTTGTACTCAGCATCGTAAGTGGCGCTCAATTTCTCCAATTGTTTTTGAGCATCCAGCATGGCAGGCATTTTTGTCATAATTTCACTTACATCAACATGAGCTGTTTTTGCTTGTGCGTTAATAGTCTGGCTGGCTCCTAAAACTAGTATTGCAGCAATTAGTAAAGTTTTGATTTGTTTCATCGTTTTAAAATATTTAGTAATTAATTATTGTTTGTATTCTCTTTTGTTAATTTTAATTTTTCCTGATTCGCTTTTTTGGCGGCTTCTCTTTCTTCAATAATTTTTAATCTTTTTTCTTCCAATGCTTTTTTACGGTCTTCAATCACTTTTTTGCGTTCCTCCAATGTTTTGGCCCTGGCTTCTGCTTGTTTTTGTTTTACCTCTTCTGCGGCAGTTTTTGATGTTTCTTTAGTGGGAGTAGCAACAGTGTCTTTTGTTTTTTCTACTTCTTTTGTTGTGCTTTCAGAAATCGTGCCAGTTTTTTTGGCTTCTTTTTCTTCTAGTGCTTGTTTTCTTTTTAGTTCAAGTGCTTTCTTGTTTTCATCGGCCAATTTTTTGCGATCTTCCAATGTTTTTGCCCTTGCGTCGATTTGTTTTTGTTTTGCTTCTTCAGCGGCAGTTTTTGCAGCTTCTTTTTCTGCATTGTTGCCAGCTGGGTTGGCTGTGGCTGTTTTTTCAGTTGCAGGAACTGCAGTTGTTTTTTTAGCTTCTCTATCGGCTATTATTTGTTTTCTTTTTTCTTCTTGGGCTTTTTTGTTGTCTTCAACTGCTTTTTTACGGGCTTCGAGGATTGATGCTCTTTCGTCCAGTTGTTTTTGTCTTGCCTCGGCTGCGGCATTTTTTGTGGCTTCTTTTTCTATTTCATTGCCACTAATAGGTGCGGCAGTTTTTGAAGATGCTGGAGTTGCACCAGATTTTTTGGCTTCTCTGTCGGCTATGATTTGTAATCTTTTATCTTCGGCTGCTTTTTTTCTTTCTTCCTGCAATTGTACTCTATCGGCAATGGCTTTATCTCGTGCCGCTTTTTTGGCGTCCAATGCTTTTTGTCTGTCTGATAAAGCTGGATTTTCATCAAGTGCATCTTCTTGGATTTCTTTTGCTTCTTCCTCTTTGAGTTGTTTTTTTGTTAGCTGTCCTCTTTTTTCAGTTCGATTTAAAACGCGAATAATTTGATCGCTGATGTCAAATTTTTTGGCTGCAAATAGCATGGTTAAATCCGAAGTTTTGTCAAAAATAAAATCATATTTTTTGGCTTCGGCGATATCTTGTACGGCTGTAAATACTTGGTCTTGTATTGGTTTTGTCAAACCGGCTTTTTGGGACATTAAATCGCCATTAGGACCAAATCTTTTTTGCTGGTAGTCCAGCATTTCGTTTTCAAGAAACGTGATTTCGGCAGTTCTTTCTTCGATAAGCCCTTTTGTTAATAAAGCTTTTTCTGCTTTTAAAGCTTCTTTTAGTTTGTTGATTTCAATTTTTTTGGCTTCAATTTCTTGTTTCCATTTTTGGGCTTTTTGTTCTAATTGGTTTTGGGCTTCGGTATAATCGGGCACATTTTGCAAAATGTATTCCATGTCAATAAAGCCTACTTTAGTTCCCCTAGTCTGTGCCTGGACTGTATTTGATACAATCATGACTAAAAAAATAAATAAAAATTGTTTTCTCATAACTATGCTGTATTAGAAAAATTTATTTTAATTTTTTAAAATTGTTGACCAATGATAAAGTGTGTCTCCCATCCGTGAGCCGTAGACCCTAATGTTCCGTTAGCTTGTGGCAATCCATCAAATCCGTAACCAAAATCAATTCCTAATAATCCAAATGCTGGCATAAATACTCTTAATCCAAGACCTGCCGAACGGCTTAATGCAAACGGATTGTAATTTTGGAAGGTATCAAATGACGAACCTGCTTCCAAAAAGGTGAGTGCATATATGGATGCCGACGCTTTCAAGGTTATAGGATAACGCAATTCTAATGAATATTTGTTGTAAATTGTTGCTCCAATTGGCTCTCCATACTTGTTGACTGGAGTCAATGAACTGTTTGGATATCCTCTAAGTGCTATTGTTTCTCTACCGTCCATGGAATAATTGGCCATTCCGTCTCCTCCTAAAAAGTATCTTTCAAAAGGGATTATTCCCCTGTCTTGATTGTAAGCTCCCAAGAAACCATATTCCACCAAAGAACGGAGTACTAATTTACCATAAACTTTTGTATACCAATCCGCTTTGAACTTTATTTTGTAATATTCTAACCAATTGTATTTCTTTTGGTCCACTTTTGCCGGATCTGCTACTGCATCTTGATAAGTGTTTGCTTTGTTTCCTTGGGAATCAAGATAGTCTCCTATTTTGATCATTTGTCCGTTTGCATCTGCTTGTGTGGCATCTGCAGTGGCTTTCATTTTGTATTCTTCTTTATCGCCTAATTTGGCATAATCGATTCCGTTAAACAAAGAGTAAGGAAGCGTGAATTTACCTACTAAACTAAACTCTGCTCCATAAATTGGGAATATTGGATTGACACCTTTGTTGCTTCTTGATAATCCTATGGTGTAAGCCAAGTTTCTTGATGCTCCATTTCCAAATGTAAATAAACCGGTATTGTAATTATGCAAATCATAATGTTGGTAACTTATGGTTTGAGACAATCCGAAAAAATCATCAGGTACGGTAAGCCTTTTGTAAATTCCAACGGATAAAGTTAAAATGTTAAAACTTTTACTTTTATCTACTTTTTGTGTTTGGAAATTATTGTAAAATTGGCTTGTATACGAAAGCGAGGTGCTAAGTTGTACTGGTTTTTGCTTTCCGAACCAAGGCTCTGAAAAGGAAGCGCTATAGGTTCTATAATAAGTGCTGGCTTGTAATCTCAAGGATACTTTTTGTCCATCACCCATCGGAAGCGGTTTGTAAGCTTCTTTGTTGAACAAGTTCCTCGCAGAGAAATTATTGAATGACAATCCTAAAGTTCCTATAAAACCACCTCCGCCATAACCACCTTGTAGTTCTATTTGGCTAGCTCCTTTTTCGGTCAACGGATATTCTATGTCAACAGTTCCGGCAGCTGCATCAACGTTTTTAAATTTTGGTTCGATGCTTTCTGGGTCAAAAAATCCCAATTGCCCAATTTCACGAATGGTTCTTATCAATAATTCTTTGTTGTATTTTTCTCCCGGTTTGGTTCTTAGTTCTCGGTAGATTACGTGGTCATTTGTTTTGTCGTTTCCTGTAACGGTGATTTTGTTGAAATAAGCAATTGGACCTTCCGTGATTCTAATTTCAAAATCGATGGAGTCGTTGGCCGTTTTTGTCTCTACGGCATTTATGTTGGAAAATAAATAACCGTTGTTTTGATATAAATTGGTAATGTCTTCACCGTCTGGTTTTGACTTGTCTGCAATTCTTTTTTCAAGAAGAACGCCGTTGTAAGTATCTCCTTTTTTGATGCCAAGCATTGCAAGAAGTCCTTCGTCAGAATACACGGTATTTCCAAGGAATTTGATGTTCCCAAAACGGTATTTGTTTCCTTCTTCGACTTTGACTTTAATCATTATGGCATTTAAATCCGGATTGTAGGCAACGGAATCTGAAATTATACGGGCATCTCTATATCCTTTTTCCTTGTAGGCATCAATCATTTTGACTAAGTCAGCTTGGTATTTTTCCTTGATGAATTTTGATGCTTTTAAGGTCAGTAATTTTTTTTGCTTTGTGTCTTTCATTGCGGCTCTCAATGACTCGTCTTTCAATTCTTTGTTTCCTATAAAATCAATTTTTTTAATTTTGACCTTTGCTCCTTTGTCAATTTTCACAACCATGTTAACTTGGTTAACTTGCGCTGTGTCTATAACGGTATTTATGGTGACCTTGGTATTGAAAAAGCCGTCTTTTTTATATTTGTTTTCGATGTAATTTTTGGTTGTCGTGATTAAATTTTCGTTAACCACTTTGCCTTTTGTGAGGCCATTGTCTTTTATTAAACCTTCGATTTTGCTTTTACTTACACCAACGAGTTTTACGTCATTTAATTTTGGCAATTCTTCAACGTGCAAATCAAGGTAAATGCTGTCCATTTCAATTCGGTTCACATAAAATGAAATCTCGTCAAAGAGTCCCAGTTTCCCTAATTTTTTTATGGCGTTACTTATTTCTTCGCCAGGAACAGTGATTACTTGCCCCTTTTCAAGACCAGCAAAGGTTACCACGGTTTGAGAATTAAAACTTATTTTTCCAACAACGTCAACATTGGCGAGGATGTATGGTTTTCCTTGATCAAAAGGAACTCTTTCTTGGGCTTTAACTTGTGAAAAACTTCCAAAAATTAACAGGCTTAGGACTATCTTTATGCTTTTTTGTAACACTAAAAAATTATTTAATTTGTTCACTTGTTTTTCCAAATCTACGCTCTCTTTTTTGATAACTAATGATAGCCTCATACAAATCTT
>NZ_PNNA01000066.1 GCF_013823965.1 Flavobacterium sp. | reverse complement strand
CCTAGCTCGTCGTAGAGCCAAAGGAAGACACAAATTGACTGTTTCTAGCGAACCAAGACATAAAAAATAATGTTTCTATAAACATCATAAAGGCGTTACTTTTTTTAGTATCGCCTTTTTTTATACCTTATCGTTAAATAAGTTTCAAGTCCAGGATTTAATGTTGCAGACGTAACTAAAATTCAAGAACTTTGAACAAATCATAAAACAACAAACTACTACACAATGCCAAAAGACAACTCCATAAAATCGGTTTTAATAATAGGTTCAGGTCCAATCGTTATTGGGCAAGCTTGCGAATTTGATTATGCTGGTTCCCAATCGGCGCGTTCTATCCGTGAAGAGGGAATTGAAGTAATCTTGATTAACTCGAATCCTGCAACCATTATGACCGATCCATCGATGGCCGATCATATCTATTTGAAACCATTGACCACCAAATCCATTATTGAAATCCTGAAAGCGCATCCGCAAATCGATGCTGTTTTGCCAACAATGGGAGGACAAACCGCCCTGAACTTGTGTTTGGAAGCGGACGAAAAAGGAATTTGGGCAGATTTTGGAGTGAAATTAATAGGTGTCGATGTAAATGCCATCAACATTACGGAAGACAGAGAGCAGTTCAAGCAACTTTTAGAAAAAATTGGAGTTCCTGCCGCGCCAGCAAAAACTGCAACTTCTTTTCTTCAAGGGAAAGAAATTGCACAGGAATTTGGCTTCCCGTTGGTTATCCGTCCTTCGTTTACTTTGGGAGGAACCGGAGCGGCCATTGTATATAAAAAAGAAGATTTCAACGAACTTTTGACTCGCGGGTTAGAAGCTTCACCTATTCACGAAGTGCTGATTGACAAGGCTTTGATGGGTTGGAAAGAATACGAATTGGAATTGTTGAGAGATAAAAACGACAACGTTGTGATTATCTGTTCTATCGAAAATATGGATCCAATGGGAATTCATACCGGAGATTCCATCACGGTTGCTCCGGCTATGACTTTGTCGGACACGACTTTCCAAAAAATGAGAGATTATGCCATTTTGATGATGCGCAGTATCGGGAATTTTGCTGGAGGTTGTAACGTGCAATTTGCGGTTTCGCCAGATGATAAAGAAGATATTGTGGCGATTGAAATCAATCCACGTGTATCGCGTTCATCAGCTTTGGCATCAAAAGCGACGGGTTATCCGATTGCAAAAATTGCTTCGAAACTGGCTTTGGGTTATAATTTAGATGAATTACAAAATCAAATTACAAAATCAACTTCGGCGCTTTTTGAACCGACTTTGGATTATGTGATTGTAAAAATACCACGTTGGAACTTCGATAAATTTGAAGGAGCCGACAGGACTTTGGGACTTCAAATGAAATCCGTAGGTGAAGTAATGGGAATTGGACGCTCGTTCCAAGAAGCCTTGCACAAAGCCACGCAGTCATTGGAAATCAAAAGAAATGGATTGGGAGCTGACGGAAAAGGGTACACCAATTACGAGCAAATTATCGAGAAACTGACTAATCCAAGTTGGGATCGTGTTTTCGTTATTTATGATGCCATCGCGATGGGAATTCCATTGAGTCGCATTCACGAAATCACCAAAATCGATATGTGGTTCTTGAAACAATACGAGCAATTATACAGCTTGGAAAGAGAAATATCCAACTTCAAATTGGAAACATTACCAAGAGAATTGCTTTTGGAAGCCAAACAAAAAGGTTTTGCCGACAGACAAATTGCGCACATGTTGGGTTGTCTGGAAAGCCAAATTCACAATTTGCGTTCCGAAATGAACATCAATCGCGTGTTCAAATTAGTGGACACTTGTGCTGCAGAGTTTAAAGCGCAAACACCTTATTATTATTCGACTTTTGAAGCCGAAATTGAAAAAGCAAACGGAGAACGCTACGTTCACAACGAAAGCATCGTAACCGAAAAGAAAAAAATAATTGTTTTAGGTTCAGGACCAAACCGAATTGGACAAGGAATTGAATTTGATTATTCTTGTGTTCACGGGGTTTTGGCTTCCAAAGAATGCGGTTACGAAACCATAATGATCAACTGTAATCCAGAAACGGTTTCGACAGATTTTGACACTGCCGATAAATTGTATTTCGAACCAGTATTTTGGGAACATATTTATGATATTATCCAACACGAAAAACCAGAAGGTGTCATCGTGCAATTAGGAGGGCAAACAGCTTTGAAAATTGCCGAAAAATTAGCCAAATACGGAATAAAAATTATTGGAACCAGTTTCGATGCTTTGGATTTGGCGGAAGACAGAGGCCGTTTTTCTGATTTGTTGACGGATTTAAAAATTCCTTTTCCAAAATTTGGAATTGCAGAAACGGCGGACGAAGCTTCGGCTTTAGCGGATGTTTTGGATTTTCCGTTATTGATTCGTCCTTCTTATGTTTTGGGTGGTCAAGGAATGAAAATCGTTATCAATAAACAAGAATTAGAAGAGCACGTAATCAGTTTGTTGAAAACCATTCCGGGGAATAAATTGCTTTTGGATCATTATTTGGATGGTGCCATCGAAGCTGAAGCTGATGCGATTTGCGACGGTGAAAACGTGTACATCATAGGAATAATGGAACACATTGAGCCTTGCGGCGTGCATTCTGGCGACAGTAACGCGACTTTGCCACCGTTTAATTTAGGGGAATTTGTGATGACTCAAATTAAAGATCATACCAAGAAAATCGCCTTGGCATTGCAAACCGTTGGTTTAATCAACATCCAGTTTGCCATAAAAGACGATATCGTTTATATCATTGAAGCCAATCCTAGAGCTTCTCGTACTGTGCCGTTTATTGCAAAAGCGTATGGCGAACCGTATGTAAATTACGCCACGAAAGTAATGCTTGGCGTGAATAAAGTAACGGATTTCAAATTTAATCCCCAATTGAAAGGCTATGCGATAAAGCAACCAGTTTTTTCTTTCAGCAAATTCCACAATGTAAACAAAGCATTGGGGCCAGAAATGAAATCAACGGGAGAAAGTATCTTGTTTATTGACGATTTGAAAGACGACCAGTTTTATGAATTGTACTCTAGAAGAAAAATGTATTTGAGTAAATAAACTCGATTTTGAATAATGAAAAAGCCCCATGATTGGGGCTTTTTTGGTTTTAAGTTGATTTGTATTTCAATTGTATATTTTTCAATCAATCAAACTTTGCGCTCTATTATCTTTATTTTGGGTAAAGGAAATATTATATAAAGCTAATGTCTTATTGCTTTTTCATTGGTATTGTTTTCTTGATTTTATTTTTGCCTAGCGTATTTAAATATTCCAAAAGCGGAAACAATGGTCCAACTTCCTTCTAAAATTATAAACGGCCAATAGTTCATAAGAACTGAAGCCAAACAAGCTAGTCCAGCACCCAGAAAATTCATTTGTAAATAGATTAAACTGTCTTTCCCAATTTTGTCCGTCAAGTTTAATAAGTAGGCAATCAATAAAATAGTCACTCCAATAAACCCAATGCCATCAGTTGCATTCATGCTGTTTTTTTTAAAAAATTTACGATTTCAAATATAATCGAAATTCCTAATATTCCTATTTCCACTTTTAGCTAATCCTTTTGAAATTCCTCAAGGACACCACAAAAAATAGTCAAAAAACAATTATTATAAAACTGAACTTGTTGTTATTTACTTTTTTTGAAATGAATTAATGGGTTTTAAATAAAAAATAACATACATTTGTTTATTAATTTTTTGAAAATGATAAACAATGTTAAAAGTGTGTTCAGCATAAAAGACCTAGAAAATCTTTCAGGCATAAAAGCACATACGATACGTATTTGGGAAAAAAGATATAATATTCTCGCGCCAATGCGAACGGATACCAATATTAGATTGTATGATCTCGTGAGCCTGCAAAAACTTTTAAATATCACTTTACTCCACGATTATGGATATAAAATTTCAAAGATAGCCACTTATCCTGAAGACCAAATACCATTATTGGTCAGGGAAATTATCTCTGAAAAAAGTGCCAAAAACCATGCGATAAGTGCTTTTAAAATGGCCATGATGGATTTTGACCAAGAGTTGTTTTTTACTACTTATGCTCAATTGCTTTCGGAAAAATCGTTTAAAGAAATCTTTTATCAAGTGTTTATTCCTTTGATGACGGAATTGGGTTTGTTGTGGCAATCGGAAACCATAACGCCTGCACATGAGCATTTTATCACTTATTTGATAAAACAAAAATTGTTGATAAATACAGAAAAGCTCCAGGTATTGAGGCCTACAAAAACAGACAAGGTTTTTGTTCTTTCGCTTCCAATGAATGAAGTGCATGAACTGGGACTTATGTATTTGAACTACGAGACCTTGTTGCATGGGTACAAAACAATTTATCTTGGCGAAAGTATGCCTATTGAAAATCTGGCAGATTTAAAAAAACATTTTAAATCGATAGTGTTTGTTTCCTATTTAACAGTTCAGCCTGACAGGGATTCGATTAATGGGTATGTCAACCGAATGATTCAAGAGTTGTTGGACGAAAATACGGAGCTTTGGTATGTAGGCCGAATGGTTGAATTCATTTCCAAAGACGAATTTTCTGATAAAATTAAAATATTTCATTCTATTACCGATTTAGTTGATCAAATTTGATTGTTTTGTTTAATCTTTTTATATATTTGCTAAACAAATGAAGAAAACAAAAACAATAACGATTATAGGTTCAGGTTTTTCCGCTTTGGCAGCTTCTTGCTACTTGGCGAAGAATGGTTTTGAAGTAACCATTTTAGAAAAAAACAACACGGTTGGAGGAAGGGCAAGACAACTTTCCAAAGACGGTTTTACATTTGATATTGGCCCAACTTGGTATTGGATGCCGGATGTATTCGAGAAGTTTTTTGCCGATTTTGACAAAAAACCATCGGATTATTATCATTTGGATAAACTAAATCCTGCTTACGAAGTTTATTTTGACAAAGTAGATTCGATTAAAATTCCGGATAATCTTCCTGAAATTTTTTCGATTTTCGAAAAACAGGAAAAAGGAAGTGCCAAGCATTTGAATGTTTTTTTGGATAACGCCAAGCATAATTATGATGTGGCCATCAAGGATTTGGTATATCGTCCGGGAATTTCCATAACCGAATTGATTACGCCCGTTACCATCCGAAAAGTAAACCAGTTTTTTAGCACCATTAGAGCCACGGTTCGAAAGAAAATCAAGAATCATCGCTTGCAACAAATAATGGAGTTTCCGGTTTTGTTTCTCGGGGCAAAACCGTCCAATACGCCTTCATTTTATAGTTTTATGAATTATGCTGATTTCGGTTTGGGCACTTGGCATCCAAAAGGAGGAATGTACGAAGTGGTCAAAGCGATGGTAACTTTGGCAACGGAATTGGGCGTAAAGATTGAAACCAATCAAAATGTAGAAAAAATCAATGTGGAAAATGGCGTGGTCAAAAGCGTGGTTTCCAACGGAATCAAAATAGAATCTGATTTCGTTTTAAGCGGAGCCGATTACCATCACACGGAAACTTTATTGGACGAAAAATACCGAGGTTATTCAGAGAACTATTGGGACAGCAAAATTTTTGCACCATCTTCCTTGTTGTTTTACGTAGGCTTTGACAAGAAAATTGAAAATGTTTCGCATCACACTTTATTCTTCGATACCGAGTTTGACGTGCATGCCAAGGACATTTACGACAATCCCAAATGGCCTGAAAAACCACTTTTTTACGCCAGTTTTCCCAGCAAAACAGATGAAACGGTGGCTCCAAAAGGCAAAGAAGCTGGAATTTTTTTGATTCCTATTGCTCCCGGAATTGAAGATACTCCAGAAATAAGAGAGAAATATTTCCATGATATAATCGAAAGATTTGAGCAATTGACCAACCAAAAAGTATCGGAAAACATCCTTTTCAAGGAAAGTTTTTGCGTCAATGATTTTGTCAACGATTACAATTCATACAAAGGGAATGCTTACGGATTGGCCAATATCCTGACCCAAACCGCTTTTTTGAGACCCAAGATTATCAGTAAAAAAGTCAAGAATTTATTTTTTACGGGACAATTGACCGTTCCCGGACCGGGAGTTCCGCCATCGATAATTTCAGGAAAAATAGTATCCGATTTGATAAAATTGTCCACGGATTAAAAAGATTTTCACAGATTTTCAATAACTAATAACAGAGAAATCTGTGAGAATCTGTGAATTCTGTGGCAAAAAGACCTAATAAAATTAGGGTAGTTATATATAAAAGCAATTTTAATAACCATAAATATGAAAGATTTATTTGACGAAGTATCGCATAAATGCAGTGTGTTGGTGACCAAAAATTACAGCACGTCCTTTTCTTTGGCTGTTAAAATGTTGGCGCCCAGCATTCGCGAAGCCATTTACAGCATCTATGGTTTTGTGCGTTTTGCCGACGAGATTGTCGATTCTTTTCACGGTTTCGACAAAGAAACCTTGATTAATGAATTTGAAAACGACTATTACAAAGCCCAAAAAGCGGGCATTAGTTTGAACCCGATCCTGAATTCTTTTCAGCATACGGTAAAAAAATACAACATCACCGACGATTTGATTCAGTCGTTTTTGAAAAGTATGAAAATGGATTTGGTCAAATCGGATTACCACAGCAAGCAGGAATATGACGATTATATTTACGGTTCTGCCGATGTGGTAGGATTGATGTGTTTGAAAGTTTTCGTGAAAGGTGACGACCAAAAATACGAGGAATTGAAAGCCGAAGCGATGCGTTTGGGTTCTGCCTTCCAGAAAGTAAATTTCCTGCGGGATTTGAAAGACGACAACTTAGTTTTGAATCGAAATTATTTTCCGGGAGTCGATTTGAAATCTTTCAACGAAAGTTCCAAAGCGATGATTATCAAAGAAATAGAAGAGGATTTTCGAGTTGCATTGCAAGGCATAAAAAAATTGCCTTTGGAAGCTGAATTCGGCGTTTACACTGCCTATGTTTATTATAAAAAATTGTTGAGAAAACTCGAAAATACGCCTTCTCACAAAATTGGAACCGAAAGAATTCGTGTTTCCAATTACGCCAAAGGACTTTTGTTTGCCAATTCTTTTGTATCTTACAAATTGAAATTGGTTTAAATTGCCATTTTATTAATCTATATAAAGTTCTGAAAATGACTTCTTTCTTGATTTTTTTGGCCACTTATTTACTCATGGAATGCGTGACTTGGTGCACTCATAAATTTGTGATGCACGGTTTTTTGTGGTATTTGCACGAAGACCATCACCAGCCTAAATACGCCCATATTTTTGAGCGCAACGATTTGTTTTTCGTGATTTTTGCCATTCCCAGCATCCTCTTGTTTTATTTTGGGGCAGAAGCCGGTTTCGATTACCGATTTTTCATTGGCTTGGGAATTTTTGCTTACGGCTTGAGTTATTTTATCGTGCACGACATCATTATTCATCAACGGTTGAAGTTGTTCAAAAATACCAAAAACAAATATTTGGTAGCCCTTCGCAAAGGTCATAAAGTACATCACAAGCATTTGGGGAAAGAACACGGAGAATGTTTCGGAATGTTGTTTGTGCCTTTAAAATATTTTAAAATATAATATGTCATTATACTTTTTTTTAAATATCGCTTCCTTCATCATTCCGTTTCTGTACAGTTTCGAAAGTCGAATGAAATACATCAAACGATGGAAAGCTGTTTTTTCTTCGATCATAATTACGGCTATTTTCTTCATTATTTGGGATATTGTTTTTACGAAAATGGGCGTGTGGACTTTTAATCCACGGTATCATTCGGGAATCGAATTCTTTGATTTGCCTATCGAAGAATGGTTGTTTTTCATCTGTATTCCGTATGCAAGCATTTTTATTCATTTTGCTTTTCACTATTTTTTTCCAAAGGTTTCCTTGACGGATCAAACAGTGCGGATCATTTATTGGATTTTAATGGTGGTGCTTTTGCCTGTAATTTTTCTACATTGCGATAAATGGTACACGGCGATAAATTACACGGTTTTGGTATTGCTTTTGACTTACACCGTTTTCAAAGCTCCCCAAATTTTGAACACTTTTTTCATCACTTTCCTGATAATATTGATTCCATTTGCCTTGGTCAACGGGATTTTGACGGGCAGTTTTATTGACGAACCCGTGGTGAGGTACAACAATGCTGAAAATTTGGGAATCCGATTGGGAACTATTCCAATTGAAGATGTGGGTTATGCCTTTTCGATGTTGTTGATGAGTTTGGCTCTGATAAAAAAAATAGAAAAATAACGGTTAATCAACCCTGACAGGGTTCAAAACCCTGTCAGGGTTAAAAGAAGAATACAATGAAAGTATATAAAAAAGAAACGGTTCAGCATATCAACGCCAGTATTGAGGAATGCTGGGCTTTTTTCTCCAGTCCGAGGAATTTGCAGAAAATTACGCCCAACACAATGGGGTTTCAAATTACGGATTTCGACGGGAAAAATATGTATGCCGGACAAATTATCCAGTACAAAGTCTCGCCACTTTTGGGCTTGAAATTGCGTTGGACGACCGAAATCACCATCGTGAAAGACAAGCAGTATTTCATCGACGAACAGCGTTTTGGGCCTTATGCGCTTTGGCATCACAAACATTTTTTTGAACCAACTGAAAACGGAGTAAAAATGACCGACGTGGTTCATTATGCCTTGCCGTTGGGAATTATTGGTCAAATGATGAATGCTTTGGTGGTCAAAAATAAACTCAAGGAAATCTTTGAATATCGAGTGAAAGCCGTCAACGAAATCTTCAATTCTAAATAATGAATAAACAAGAAGTAACTATTTTTTGGTTTCGCCGCGATTTGCGATTGGAGGATAATGTGGGTTTATTCCACTCCTTACAATCCCAATATTTGGTGATTCCCTTATTTATTTTTGATGATTCAATTTTGGATTCTTTGCCTAAAAATGATGCCAGAGTGGGTTTTATTCACGAAACGCTTTCGAAAATAAACCAGAAATTACAGGAAACGGGCAGTTCGCTTTTGGTAAAAAAAGGGAAAACACAAACCGTTTGGCAAGAACTTATTCAAGAATTTGATGTCAAGGAAGTGTTCTTCAACAAAGATTACGAACCTTTTGCGATTAAAAGGGATTTGGCTATTGAAGAATTGTTGAAAGCCAATAAAATAGATTGTTTTTCCTTTAAAGACCAAGTCATTTTCGAGGAAAACGAAATCGTGAAAAGCGACGGATTGCCTTATACGGTTTACACGCCATTCAAAAATAAATGGTTGGAAAAATACAATGCAACGGCTCCAGTTCGAGAATATGATGCCACAGAAAAGTTTTCCAGTTTCCATAAATATGATTTTGTTTTTCCTTCATTGGAAGAAATAGGATTCGAGGAAAGTGCCATAAAAGTCATTCCTCATAACTTGAAAAATGTTTCGACTTACCACGAAACTCGTGATTTTCCGGCTTTGAATACCACATCATATCTTTCGCCCCATTTGCGTTTTGGAACGGTAAGTATTCGTAAATTAGTGAATTGGGCGGCTCGAAAAAACCAGGTGTTTTTGAGTGAGCTGATTTGGAGGGAATTTTTTATGCAGATTTTGTTTCATTTTCCCAAAGTGGTGACACACAATTTCAAATCGGCTTACGATGGCGTTCAATGGCGGAATGACGAAAAGGAATTTAAGCGCTGGTGTGAGGGCAGGACGGGTTATCCAATGGTAGATGCCGGAATGCGGGAACTCAATGAAACGGGTTATATGCACAACCGAGTTCGGATGGTGGTGGCAAGTTTTCTCTGCAAACATTTGTTGATTGACTGGAAATGGGGCGAAGCCTACTTTGCCGAAAAATTGTTGGATTTTGAATTGGCGGCCAATGTCGGAAACTGGCAATGGGCTGCGGGAACAGGTTGTGATGCGGCACCTTATTTCCGGGTTTTCAATCCCGAAATCCAGCAGAAGAAATTTGACGAAAAAGGAATCTACATCCGAAAATGGATTCCCGAATTTGATTTAGGTTACGGCCAACCAATGGTCGATCACGCTTTTGCCAGAGATAGAGCTATTGCTACCTATAAAGCCGGCATTTTGAAGTGATTATTTAATGAGTTTGTTAATCATTCCTTCAAAAATAAATCCGTGAAAGGGGAGAACGGCATACCAATATAGTTTTCCCCAAATGCCATCAGGTCTGAATGTTGCCGATTGATATAAGGTATTGTTGATGATTTTGAATTCGAGCCAAGCCTCGCCCGGCAATTTCATTTCGGCGTACAAAACTAATTTTCCTTCCTCTTTGTTGGCATACAAAACCCGCCAAAAATCCAGTGCATCGCCTGAATGAATTTCGTGTTTGTTGGTTCGGCCTCTTCTGGAACCTACACCACCAAATAATTGGTCGATGAAGCCACGCAAATTCCACAACCAATCGCCATAATACCAGCCGGTTTCTCCTCCAATGGACCAAATTCTTTCGATGGTGAAATCTCGATTTTGTATTTCTTTTTTGCGTCGGTCGATGAAACAATCTTTCTTGGGAACCTTCCGAAATGCAGAAATATTGCTGCTAAACCGTCCGCTCACCAAGGAATCTTTCCAGCTGGAAGCGACCTTGTCTTCATCGACTTTTATCAGGGCTCTCGATAGGGCTTGTTCGTAGGACATCGGTTTTACTTCCAACAAATCGTTGATTTTATTGTCCCTGCAAATCACTTCCACCTTCATGCTGCTCACCAAGGCCGAGGCCAATTTATAGGAAGTCGAGGTTACGAAATACAACCAATAGGACGATAATTTTGGCGTCATTACGGGAACGGTAAAAATCCATCTTTTTAATTTTTTTGCTTTGGCAAAACCCAAAAGCATTTCTTTGTACGTTAGAATATCCGGACCACCAATATCGAAACTTTTGCCGTAAGTAACGGGATTCAAGAGTGATTTGGACAAAAATTCCAGAACATCGGGAATCGCAATGGGTTGACATTTGGTATTCAGCCATTTTGGAGTGATCATTATGGGAAGTTTATTGACCAAATCCCGAATGATTTCAAACGAAGCACTGCCGGAACCCACAATAATTCCAGCCCTCAAAGTGGTCACGGCAAAGGTTCCATTGTTCAGGACGTCTTCCACTTTTTTTCTGGAGGACAAGTGTTTGGAAAGCGATTTGTCGTTCACGATACCGCTCAAATAAATGACTTGTTTGGCGATTGTTTGGTTTATTCTATGAACAAAATTTTCTGCCGAAACTCGTTCCAGTTCATCATAATTATTGTCCGAGCCAGACATCGAATGGATTAAATAATAGGCAGCATCAACATCCGTTGGAATGGCGGTCAATGTTTCTTTTTTTAGAAAATCGACTTCGATGACCTTGACGTTTTTCCGAAATTCTTCGGGACAATAAAACCTGTTTTTGTCTCTCACGCAACAAATTACTTCGTGGCCTTGCGTCACCAAAATAGGCAAAAGCCGTTTGCCGATATAACCTGTTGCACCTGTTAAGAGAATTTTCATAGCTTTAATTTAGGAATCAAATTTAACTCAGTTTATTGGAAACTAAACTGATAAATTCTTTTCTGGTTTTGTCTTTTTCGAAAGCACCTGTAAAGGAAGAAGTCGTTGTCACTGAATTCTGTTTCTGGATGCCGCGCATTTGCATGCACATGTGTTGGGCTTCAATCACGACGGCTACTCCCAGCGGATTTAATGCTTCCTGAATGCAATTTTTTATTTGGTCGGTCAATCTTTCCTGAACCTGCATTCTTCGGGCAAAAGCGTCCACAATTCTTGGTATTTTGCTCAATCCGACGATTTTTCCGTTAGGAATGTAAGCCACGTGTGCTTTGCCAAAAAATGGCAACATATGATGTTCACACATCGAGTAAATTTCAATGTCTTTTACGACAATCATCTGTTTGTGGTCTTCCGTAAAAAGAGCCGATTTCATTATTTCCAATGGATCCAATCCGTAACCGTGAGTCAGGTATTGCATAGCTTTGGCTACTCTTTCCGGTGTTTTTTGCAGACCTTCCCGGTTGATGTTTTCGCCCAAATTTTCTATGATTCTTTGGTAGTTATCGGCCAATACTTCGGTTATTTCTTCGTCGTATTGTTCTACTTTCTCGTAACTTTTTATTTCTTTTATCATTTTGGTTTAGCTAATGTTTCTGTTGTTTTTCTATAATTTGAATGTTACAATTCCATAATCCATTTCGAAAACTTGTCCGGAGATGGATTTGGCTTGATCCGAAATCAGGTAATTGGCCATACTCGCCACTTCTTCCGCTTTCAAGTAATTTTTCATTGGATGGCGTTCGATCATGTTTTCCTTCATTCGATCGTTTCGTAAAATTCCTGCCGAAAGCGAGGTTTCGGTAATGGTGGGAGCAATGGCATTGATGCGAACCACCGAAGCCAATTCAGCACCAAGCGATTTGACCAATCCTTCAACTCCCGCTTTGGCCGTGGCAATGCTGGCGTGAAAAGGCATTCCCAGTTTTGCTGCCACCGTGCTGAACAAAACAATCGATGGATTCGTTCCTTTTTTTAATACTGGTAAATATTTCTGAATGGTTTTCACCGCACCAATCACGTTAATTTCGAAATCGTTCCTGAAATCATCGATGCCTAAACTGCCAATGGGTTTTAAATTAATCGAACCTGGGCAATAAATCAAGACGTCAACGTTTTCAATGTCTGGGAGCGTATCCTGCAAGACATCCAAGGAATAATGTTTTAGGTTCGGATGTGAAAGATCAGGAGCATTTCGGCTAATGTTGTGTACTTGGTTCGATTCCAATTGTTGCAACAAAATAGCATTTCCAATTCCTTTGCTACCGCCAATGATTACAATGTTTCTCATGTTTTTATTGGTATTTTTTAAATTCATTGACCACAATTTTCGCTTTCAAATCAAACATCAAATTGTACAATCCAAAAAAAGTGCGGTTCATGTAAATGAAATGTTTTGAACCGCGATTCCCGTTCATTTTTTTAAGATTGGTGTCTTTGGAAAAGCGTTCGCCCAATTGTGCTATGTTTTCGAAAAATATTTCATCCGAAAAATCAAAAGATTCCGATTGAAACGGTTGGGTAAACAATGACAATAAATCGTAAAACATTTGGGTGAAATATTCGATTTCTTCCTTGGAATCGTCCACTCTAAGAATTTCCAATTCGAATAATTTCTTTTCAAAAAGGGTTTTATTGTCTATGACTTCCTTGTTGATTAGCTCAAAATAAGGAATGTAAAACTCGTTTGGAATTTGTTTCATACAACCAAAATCGAGTGCCACCAATTGATTTTCTGAATTGACCAAAAAATTTCCAGGATGCGGATCGGCGTGTACTTTTCTTAAAATATGAATTTGATACATATAGAAATCCCACAACGCTTGGCCAATTTTGTTGGCTGCTTCTTGATTGGTGTTTTTGTTGGTAAACTCCGAAAGATGAATTCCCGTCATCCAATCCATCGTGATGATTTTCTCGGAAGAATATTCGGGATAAT
The DNA here is from genome assembly GCF_013823965.1 of Flavobacterium sp. Classification (GTDB taxonomy): domain Bacteria; phylum Bacteroidota; class Bacteroidia; order Flavobacteriales; family Flavobacteriaceae; genus Flavobacterium. The sequence goes on along the minus strand of NZ_PNNA01000066.1, from coordinate 62,440 downwards.
AGTTCGGAAAAACCAGATTTTCTATTTTTTCACAGGCTTCGACCACTTCTTGGCTTTGTTTCAATTCCAATAAATAGTTGGTTTCCTCAATCAATTTGTCTTCGACTTCCTTAAAATATTTGTCTGAATCTTTTCCCTGAAGGTTAAACATTCTGATGGCAATGGGTTTTACCAAAGCCAAGTCTGACGAAATACTGTTGGCCACGCCTGGATACTGGATTTTAACGGCCAGTTTTTGGTTGTTTTTGACAGCCAAGTGCACTTGTCCAATGCTGGCGGCATTGACGGAATTGGGATTGAATTCATCAAAGATTTCGTGAGGAGTTTTGCCAAAATTGGTCTTGAAAGTTTTCAAAACCAAAGGTGCGGACAATGGCGGAACCGAGAACTGCGACAACGAAAATTTCTCCACATACGCCTGTGGCAAAAAGCTTTTGTCCATACTCAACATTTGGGCTACTTTCAGTGCGCTTCCTTTGAGGCTTTTGAGTCCGTCATAAATGTCTTCGGCATTGTTTTCGTTGAGTTTGTCGCGGGTCAAATCGCTGTTGACCATTTTTTCGCCGTAATATTTCAGGTAATTTACGCCCACTTTGGCACCGGTTTGAACGAGTTTTGAGGCTCTTTCAATTTTTGAAGTAGGGATATAGTCTATGGTTTTCATTATTTTTTTTGTATTTTTTCTTTGAAAATGAATTTTCCAAAATCGATTAGGCTTTCCAAGGGTGCAATATTCATCAATTCAAAAGTGGCTTTTACTGATTTTTCAATATAAATGTCTGTTTTTTCAAATGCTGGTGATTCGTCTTCCAACCAGAATTTTAGTGTCAATAAAAACTGAATCCAAGCCGTTTCCTGTATCGCTTTTTCTTGAATGTTTTGAAATTTTTCGTACTGGGTTCTCACTTCGTCCGTCATAATTTCGGTGATGTAGTTTTTGAATCCAATTCGTAGGCTCGAAAGCTGCATCAGGTTTTTCAGTTGGTTTTGGTGTTCTTTCAAACTCATCACGACATAACTTCTGTTGGCGGTCAACAATTCGAAGAAGGTAAAGTAAAAACTCAGCATTTTGCTTTGCATGTCGTAGCTTTCGTAACCGGGATCTTTTTGAATTAATTCTTTAGCTTTTTCCAAAAACATTTTAAAAATCTCTTTCTCAACGCTTTCCAATGTTCCGAAAAAGGAATAGAATTCCGTTTCCTCAAAACCATTTGTTTTGGCAAATTGATACACGGACTTAGGTTTGTCGTTATTTTCCAATCTGTAATTCATGTAGATGGAAACTATTTTGTCTTTTGTAATTGGTGTTTTTTTAGCGGCCATTTTTTATGGTGTTTTGAATTAGGGTGTAAAGGTATGTAATGTTTAACGATATTCAATTAAAGTTAAACAAAATTTAACGTAAATGTTTGATGTGTCATTAAAATGTTTAAATTTGTTGTTATGAAAAAGAACGTATTAATAAGCGGAGGTTCAGGATTTATAGGGAAGCATTTGACTCATTTGTTGCTGGGCAAGGGGTATACCGTTTCCATTTTAAGCCGAAGCCAAAAACAAAACAAGGAAGATGTTTTCTATTATCAATGGGATGTTTCGACTGGTTTTATAGAAGAAGATGCTGTCCTGAAAGCTGATTATGTCATACATTTAGCCGGCGAAAACATTGCCGAAAAGCCCTGGACAGCAGAACGAAAAGAAGCCATAGTCCAGAGTAGGGAACAACCCATTCGATTGATTTATAATGTCTTGAAAAAGAACCATAAACAACTGGATGCCTTTGTATCGGCATCGGGAGTGGGAATTTATGGGGCTTTGAATGGTGAAGAAGTTTGCGCCGAAAACAGGCCTCCAGAAAATGATTTTCTTGGAATTACTTGCCAAAAGTGGGAAGCCGCCGCTGACACTATTTCGGATTTCGGAATTCGAGTGGTGAAAATTCGTACTGGTTTGGTATTGGGTAAAGAAGATGGTTTCTTGAAGAAATTAAGTCCTGTTTTTAAATTCAGGCTGGGTTCCGCCTTGGGTTCAGGGAAACAATACATGCCCTGGATTCATGTTGACGATTTGTGTGGCATATATCTTGAAGCGTTGAACAATAGTACGATGAATGGTGCTTATAATGCGGCCGTTCATGACAATACCACCAATGCTGTTTTTTCGAAAACCTTGGCAAAAATTTATGGATATTCTGTTTGGTTGCCTAATGTTCCTGCTTTTTTGATAAAACTAGCATTGGGCGAAATGGGACAAATCATTCTCACGGGAAGAAGGGTTTCTTCGGAAAAAATAGAGAAAACAGGATTCAAGTTTAAATTTTCAAGCTTGGAACAAGCGCTCAGGGATTGTTTGGGGAGATAGGCATGTTCAGCTGAAACAGTGTTTTTATGTTGACGGTTTCGGCCACTTTCACACTCAACATTTCGGGAATTTTGACGTCAAAATCTTTGCTGGCCACGTTAAATTCCGAAATGAATTCTAATTTGCCGTCCACTTTTCTAAGGATGGCAACGGTGTTGATTTTTTTGGATTTTCCGTGTAACTTCAATATGCCTTTCAGTTTAAATTCTTTTGGTGATGTGCCAATGATGTTCAAGTTGAACCCCTCAATGTTTCCTTTGAAAACGGCTTTTGGATAGCTGTGGCTTTCCATGTAATTTTCGTTAAAATGTTTTTCCATCATCGAAATCTTGAAATGGAAATCTTTTATCAAAACTATACTTGCAATGGCTCCCGTTTTAGTGTTTATGACACAAGTAGCCTCATTGTTTGTGGCTTTGACTTCTTCAAATAGAGGCACTGATGCCTCAAAGTGGATGATCCCCGTTGTGGTGGTCAATTCTTCTTGAGCGGAAATCACATTGGCATTGAACAATAGCAATAATAGTATAATTTTTTTCATGTCGGCAGATGAATTAAATTATTTAAAGTTACGCTATTTTGTTTAAAATTCCTTGGTTTTATTAAGAAAAATTGTCTTATAAAAAAGAGAAATACTTAGTTTTTTACCCTGATTTAAAGCGTATTGTTCATTTGTTCCTGATCGGCGTTGGCTCGATTCAGGATGTTGTCGGGAAGTGCTTTCTTGGCTTTGGCACCCATTTTTTTCAATTTTTCGACACTCGTGATGAGGTTTCCTTTTCCATCCACCAATTTGTTCATCGCTCCTTGGTATTCCATTTTGCTTTCGTCAATCTTTTTTCCCACTTTGATCAAATCGGCCACAAAACCTTCAAATTTGTCATACAAAGCACCGGCTTGACGGGCAATTTCAAAAGCATTTTCCTGTTGTTTCTGGTTGGTCCACATACTGTCTATGGTGCGCAAAGTGGCCAATAGGGTAGAAGGTGTCACGATCACGATATTTTTTTCGAAAGCTTTGTTGTATAAAGTCGTGTCTTCGTTGAGTGCCAAGGCGAAAGCGGGTTCCATCGGGATGAAAAGCAGCACAAAATCAGGGCTTTCGATTTGGTATAAATCTTGGTAATTTTTATCGCCCAGTTGCTCCACATGGCGTTTGATGGAATTGACGTGTTCTTTTAAATAGCCGTTTTTCAAGCTCTCGTCTTCCTCGTTGATGTGCTTTTCATAAGCAGTCAAAGACACTTTCGAATCGACAACCATCTTTTTGCCGTCGGGCAAATTAATCACGACATCAGGAAAAACGCGTTGTCCCTCTTGATTAACGTGGGATTGTTGCACAAAATATTCTCGATCTTTTTCCAAGCCCGATTTTTCCAAAACGCGTTCCAGAATCAACTCGCCCCAGTTTCCCTGCATTTTGCTGTCGCCTTTCAATGCTTTGGTCAGGTTCAAGGTTTCCTTGCTCATTTGAAGGTTCATTTCGCGCAAACCCAGAATTTGTTGGCGCAAAGCTGCGTGATAATCAATGCTTTCTTTGTGGGTGTCTTCCACTTTTTTCTCGAACAATTGGATCTTGTCTTGCAGGGGCGACAAGATGTTTTTCATGTTCTCCTTGTTTTGTTCGGTGAATTTATTCGACTTTTCGTCCAATATTTTATTGGCCAAATTCTCGAATTCCTTGGTGAACTTTTCCTGTAGTTTCTCTACTTCTTCTTTTTGTTCCTTGTTGCGTTGCCAAAGATTTTCAAAATCGACTTCTTTTTTGGTGAGTTGAATGTTGAGGGTCTCTTTTTCGTTGCGAATGCTTTCTTTTTCTTGCACAGTTTGCTGCAGTTGTTTTTCCAAAGCTGTTTTTTCTAATTGGGATTGCTCTTTGAGGCTGTTCAGTTTTTCTTCCAGAAAAGCTTTTTCAGATTCGGATTTTGTCGAGAAAATCATTTTTCCAATGAAAATTCCAATGGCGAGGGCAACAATGAAAAGCAATAAAAAGGGAAGCATGTTTGACATAAAAAAGATGTTTTTTGTAGAACGTAAAAATAGGTATTATTGGTTTAAGTAGGCCAATTACTTTTTAAGTTTTGACTGTTTTTTTGAACACCAATTGTTTCAGCATTAGCTTCAATTTTTTGCCCGGGCGGAACACGATTGAACTGCTTTTTATTTTGGTTTTATCTACTTCTTCGGGAGTTGGGCTGGCCGTACTTTGTATGCTTATTTGAAAAGAACCCAGATGTCCCAATCGAACAATGTTGCCTTCTTTCAAGGCGATTCCTATTTCATTGACTAGGCTGATAACCACCGCATAACAATCGGATTGGGTTACGGAACAACTACTGGAAACACGGTCAGACAAGTCGTCTAAATCCATAACGCCACTTTTGGTGATTCGGGGATAATAAGCTACCGTGGGATTGGCTTGATTTGGGATAATTTTTTTAGTTACGCTAAAAGGAACAGCCATAAGGATTGAAATTGAGATTGATACCCACAAATATACTAATTCATCCTGATGAATCAAATAAATGGCCGCGACCAAATGATTATTTTGCCGCGACCATTTTATTAATTGGCCACGGCCATTTTAAGGTCTCGTCTTGATCAGTGGAATGGTTTAGCAGGATGTTTTAAAAAAAAAGTCCCACCGAAGCAGGACAAAAGATTTTAATCTACGGCATATAGCCTTATTGTGATAAGATTAAAGATTAGAAATTTTAATCAGTTACAAATGTAAATAAAAAAAACTTTAGTTTGAATGAGGAAAACCGTAAAAGGGGTAATTATTTTTTCAGTAACTTTAAAAATCTTAAAAAGACAGATTATTATGGCTAAAATATTAGGATTGGATTTAGGTACAAACTCGATTGGATGGGCTTTGATTGATGATAAATTGAATAAAATTATTGGAATGGGAAGCAGAATATTTCCTGTTGGTGTTGATAATTTAGGAGATGGTGAAGGAGAACTTTCCAAAAATGCAAGCAGAACAGGAGCAAGAGGAACGCGAAGACAATTTTTTAGAAGAAGATTAAGGAAGCGAGTTTTATTAAAAGAATTGGCATCGTTAAATATGTGTCCTTTGTCTAATGAAGATTTCGAGAATTGGAAAACCACTAAAAAGTTTCCAACTCAGGAGTTAGCTTCTTGGTTTGCCCTCAATCCTTATGAATTAAGACATAGAGCATTAAATGAAAAGTTGTCTTTTGAAGAAATTGGTCGTGTTTTTTATCATTTAATTCAACGAAGAGGATTTTTGAGTAATAGCAGAAGTGCTGGAAAAGATGATGGTGCCATTTTCAAAGGGAATGCTAAAGAAGGAAAAATAGGAATCGATGAAACTAGAGAACAAATTGAAAATAAAACTTTGGGTTCTTACTTTTATGAAATTGCACCAAAAGAAAATCAGCCATTTGTAGATGGATTAGAGCGAATTAGAAATAGATATACTACACGACAAATGTATGTTGACGAATTTGAACAAATTTGGGAACATCAAAAAGTGTATCATTCTAATTTGACTCACGACATAAAAGAAAAAATTGGCGGAAGAAAGAGTGATGAAGGTTATAAAGAAGACGGTATTTTGTTTCATCAAAGACCTTTGCGTTCACAAAAGCATTTAGTTGGTAATTGCACATTTGAATCAAACAAGACTAAATGCCAATTGAGTGCAATTCCTTTTGAATTATATAGATTGCATCAATGGATTAACACAGTTGAATATAATGGTCATAAGTTGCACGCTGACGAGAGAAAATTAGTTTTTAATTTTCTAATTGAAAAAGAAAAACCAAGTTTTAAAGACATTCGCAAAGCCATCAACAAACTCGATACAATTTATAAATTCAACTATAAAGATGAAGACAAAATTGTGGGGACTCACACCATATCAAATCTTTGCAGTAAAAAGTTTTTTGGTAAAAAATGGTTTGGTTTCACTGAAAAAGAACAAGAGGATATTTGGCACGTTTTGTATTTTTTTGACAGCAAGGATAAAGTAAAAGAATATGCCATTAAAAATTGGGGTTTTGATGAAACACAAGCAGAAGCTATTTCTAAATTCAATCTAAAAGATAAATATGCCAGTTTAAGCAGAAAAGCAATTAACAATATTTTGCCTTTCCTGGAAATGGGATTTCAATATGACATTGCTGTAGTTCTTGGAGGAATAAAAAATGCTTATGGACAAAATTGGGAAACCTTAGATAGTGGTGACAAAGGGTTGATTTTGGATAATATATATGAAATTGTTCGCTCGAATATGAAAGGGGGATTTATTGAACCTTTAAAACATTTTCTGAAAACAGATTTGCATCTTACCGAAAAGCAGTTAACTAAACTATACCATCATTCAGCCAATATTGAAGAAACTGTTTTGTTGGATAAACTTCCAGTAAATGCAAATGCGGACAAGGAAATTCAGGCCATTAGAAATCCAGTTGTAATAACTGCTTTATTTGAAATCAGGAAATTAGTAAACGAAATTGTTGATGAATATGGAAAACCTGACGAAATAAAAGTGGAACTAGCTCGAAACTTGAAAGCTTCGAAATCAGGAAGAAATGAAGAGCGAAAAAGGCAACAAAAATTAGAAAGAGAAAATGACAGGGTAAAAGTAGAACTCAATAATCTGGGAAAACACATTTCTCAAGATAATCTTTTACTTTATAAACTATGGGAAGAATGTAAACATACTTGCCCTTATACAGGAAGAAGCATCAGTGTAACCCAATTGTTTAGTGGTGAAGTTCAAATAGAACACATTCATCCTTGGAGTAAATCCTTGAACGATAGCTTTATGAACAAAACACTTTGTTTTGCTGATGAAAACAGGGCAAAAGGTGATAGAACACCTTTTGAATTTTATAGTTTGCAAGGTGAAAATAAATGGCACGAAGTAAAAGAAAGAGCGTTGAAACTGTTTTCCGACACAGCTCAATATCCAAACAGTTATCAAAAATTCAAACGTTTTGTGCAACAAAAATTTGATGATGATTTTGCAAGTAAAAATCTAAATGATACGAGATATATTAGTAAGGAAGCCAAGAATTATATGTCTAAGATTTGCGAGAAAGTTTCTGTTTCTCCAGGTCAAATGACGGCTAATTTGCGTCAAAAGTGGGGATTGAATGCTGTACTTAATCCAGAAGATAAAACCAAAACCAGAGAAGATCATCGTCATCACGCTATTGATGCTTTGGTTATGGCTTGCGGAACCGTTGAGCATTTAAAGAAATTATCCGAATGGAACAGATACGATAGAAAACCCGAAAACAAAAACTTTCCTATGCCTTGGGATGGTTTTGTTAAAGATGCTGAAGTAGCGGTTGATAAAATTCTGGTTTCGCATAAAAAACTAAACAATATAATAACCGTCAGAACTCATAAAACAGAAAAGAATGGACACGTTCATAGAAATGTTGGAGTAGCTGCAAGAGGACAATTGCATAAAGAAACGGTTTTTGGAAAGCGAAATTTTAATGGAGAAGAAGCATACCACGTTCGTAAACCAATAGAAAGTTTGACTACCGAAAAACAAATAGACAAAGTCGTTGACGAGTCTACTCGATTGTTGATATTGAAAAGAGTGCAAGAATTAGGCGGGTTTGAAAAAGATAAAGTTCCTGCCAACACCTTTTTTGTAGTTGATGAGAATGGAATAAACCAACCACAAATTTTCTTGCCTAATAAAAACGGTGCTCCTGTTCCTATCAAAAAAGTAAGAATGAAAGAAAGTATAGGTAGAGCAGAACGATTGAAAGAAGACATTAATCAATATGTTAACCCTAGAAATAATCATCACGTTATTATTTACAATGATGAAAAGGGAAATCTTAAAGAAGATGTAGTGACTTTTTGGACAGTGGTCGAACGCAAACGTCAAAAGCAAACTGTTTTTCAATTACCAGCCGATGGAACTTCAATAGTAACCACTTTACAAATAAATGATATGTTTTTATTGGGGCTGAAAGAAGAAGAAATTAATTGGGAGAATCCTGATTGTGAAGTTTTGAAGAATCATTTGTATAGAGTTCAGAAGTTGTCTTCTAAATTTTATGAATTCAGATTGAGTAAAGAAGCTTCAATTCAAAATAATTTTCAACCTTATTATGTCAGAATACAAAGTTTTGGTGAAGGCAAAACTGGATGGTTATCTTTTAATCCAATAAAAGTAAAAATTTCAGTTTCGGGTAAAATCGAAAAGTTGTAAGTTTGAATGTTCTTTGACATTTCGTTCTAACTCTTAAACATCTCAAACCACAACTGAAAGGTAGGACATCCGCCCAGTAGGGATGTAGTAGCTTTCAGTTGTGGTTTGATTAAAGATTAGAAAACACGATATTCTATGTCGTGACATGCGGAACGTCCGTTTAGTTGTGGTTTGATTAAAGATTAGAAAACACGATATTCGTCTGCATTTTTTTGCTCAACCCATTCCCGTTGTGGTTTGATTAAAGATTAGAAAACACGATATTGTTTTAAGCATTTCTAATGCTTCTGAACCGGTTGTGGTTTGATTAAAGATTAGAAAACACGATATTGGTTCGATTCCTGTAATTGTCGATTTATGGGTTGTGGTTTGATTAAAGATTAGAAAACACGATATTGACTATCTGGAAACGGATTGTTGCTGGCTGGTTGTGGTTTGATTAAAGATTAGAAAACACGATATTTTGAAGCGGTTCTTTCGTCATTTAGTGTCTGTTGTGGTTTGATTAAAGATTAGAAAACACGATATTTAGTAAAAGCATCGCTTCTGGACCATCCTTGTTGTGGTTTGATTAAAGATTAGAAAACACGATATTAGGACCTATTTTTGATAATATGTATGGCTGGTTGTGGTTTGATTAAAGATTAGAAAACACGATATTTAAAGATTCATTTTTTGTAACGCCTTCGCTGTTGTGGTTTGATTAAAGATTAGAAAACACGATATTTATTCCTTTTTTGCTTCTTTATTATCTATAGTTGTGGTTTGATTAAAGATTAGAAAACACGATATTAGTTGGCTTGTTACCTTCTAATTATCAATGGAATAAAGAAGAATATCGTAAAATAAAATGCTCCTTTTTAGTGTTATATCGGCTAGATTGGAGCATTTTTTCGTTTCTATGCAATTGCAGTTGTTCAAATCTGAAACACAATTGCAATAATTTGTATATTTGTAAAAACATGGATTATGAGAGTAGTTATTGAAACCAGCGACAAGTATAAAAGTATGTTGCAAGAAATTGCATCTGCCATAAAAGCAAAAATTACTTTTGAAGAAAAAGAAGTTGATTTTTGGGAGGAACTTCCCGAGCACGTAAAAGCAGGGATCATTGAGAGCCAAGAACAATTCAAACAAGGAAAATTTTCTACGCACGAAGAAGTTATGGCCAAATATAAAATCAAATATGATCTATGAAAGTGGTTTGGTCAGAAAATGCCGAAACAACTTTTGATATAATTGTACTTTATATTGAATCCGAATTTGGTATTATTTCAGCCAAAAAGTTTATCACTAAAGTAGATTCCGTAATCCATTCCATTTCCATACAACCCTACATTTATAAAAGTTCCAGTTTCAACAACAAGGTCAGAAAAGCGAGTATAAGTAAGCAATGTTCTTTGTTTTATGAAATAAATCAAGAAGCCATTCAGTTGTCTTATTTCTGGGACAACCGCCAAGACCCAATGATTTAAAACAATTCCAATTGTGTTGGTGTAGCTACGGCATCTTGTTTGGTTTTGCCCAAATAATTGATTATCATTCCAAATTGTTTGTCGGTTATTCTTAAAACACTGACTTTTCCCAAAGGAGGGACGAGTCTGTGAATTCTTTTTTCGTGTACATCGGCACTTTCACCGCTGGCACAATGGCGAATGTACACCGAGAATTGCATCATCGAGAAGCCATCTTTAATGAGGTTGCCTCGAAATTGAGAGGCGTTCCGTCGGTCTTTTTTGGTTTCCGTCGGTAAATCAAAGAACACGAACAACCACATTATTCGGTAGGCGTTAAGTTCCATAATTTGGGGTATTTAATTTTCTTTCTGTTTCCCGCAAAGCATTGTTGCAAAGAACTGGCCGTTTTTTGTAGCGCCACCATCAATGGACTTTTTTCGTCCTTGAAATAAACGGTTCGGGTCAATACTTGCAAAAGTTCGGCCTTGATTTTAGTATTCAATTCCTGTTCGTCATAGTTTTGCATAATTTCAAAAACTTTTTCGTCAACCAAGGGTCGGAAAGGTTCCATAATATCATCGGCTAGGGCAAAAGCGTTGTATTTACTCTTGTGATGAATACCCAGGGTGTTCAACAATCCACTTCCAGACAAAGCCCTGGCGGTGGCTGCCCGAAGAATGGCATAACCGTAATTGAGAAAATTATTGGGGTAATCGCCAAAACGTTCCCGTTTGAAATCAAGTTCAAAAAAGGATTTCCAATATTGTTGGGCAGCAACACCTTCCATATTGGTCGTGTCACCACTCAAAACCTTGCTGGCCAAGAATTCAAAGGTATTCTTGTTTTCGGTGATTTTTGCCAAAAGAATGCCTTGATTCGTTATTTTTTCGACAACAGTTTGTTGCCACAATTGCTTTTTGAGTGGAACGGTAGCCTCAATCTGGTTTTTGAAAACTTCCTGCTGGATGTGGTGGCTGTTGAGGTTGAGAAACATTCCATTTGGCAAATGATTTTTGGAACAAATGATGACGGAAGTATTGTTCTCCACCAATAAGTTCATCGCAGGTAAACTAATGTAAATTTCTTGATGATCTAAAACCAAAAAACCAATGTCTTCAATAGAAATAGTACTTTCGCGGATTTCGGATTTGATTATTAGTTGCAAGTTTTTTGCGGTAATAGATGTTTTGTTCTCTATCAAAATGGATTTCTTTATCATAATTGGACTATTAATGAGTTATGATTGAATTGGGGTTATGTAAATTTAATGAAAAAGAGATTGTGTTTTTTATGGATTTCCGTAAAGTGCTTTAGTTTAGTGTATTTTAGATGTTGCGGTGGTTTGGAATAATTTTAATTTCAGGAGACTTTTGCAGCTAGTCGTTCAATTTGTTTATTTTTACACGAAATTCCAAGTCTGAATGTCCAATCACCATCACTTCATCCTACACAAACCTTACGGTTATTTGAGCCAATTTATTTATGAATTGAAACGCAAGAAAAAACTCTTGGGAGAATTGCACGATTTCCCGGCAGGAACAATGGCCATAGGTCGCCTCGACGAAGATTCGGAAGGCTTGCTTTTGTTGACCACGGACGGCAAGATGAGCGAAATCGTCCGAAGTAAAAAAGTGGACAAGGAATATTATGTTCAAGTCGATGGAATTATCACGCAAGAAGCGGTTGATAAAATGAAAAAAGGTGTCGAAATTGGGTTCAACGGCACGAAATACATCACCAAACCTTGTGAATCTTTCATAATCAACGAAATTCCAGCTTTTGGCGCCAGAGGAAAAAAAATAAGGGACGAACGCCACGGCCCCACTTCTTGGGCGTCTATCACGGTCAATGAAGGAAAGTTTCGTCAAGTTCGAAAAATGACCGCAGCCGTTGGTTTTCCTACCTTGAGATTGGTGCGCGTTCGAATTGGAAACGTACATTTGAATGATTTGAAAGCAGGAGAAGTGATTGAAGTTGATGCTTTTTTTTAATAAAAAAATAGTTTTAGACCATGAATTTCATTTTCGAATGAAGGAAAGACAGAAGCAACTCTAGCAATTGATCTTCGCCCTTTCGGGTCAACGTGGTTTAGATGCTCCATTTATAAAAAACCAATGATTTCATTTTAAAGTTTTTTGTTTGTAAATTTGCAACCTCAATTTTTTGACAACGATTTCATTGATTGAGCAATTTTATGGGAAATAGAAAAAAAGTCGCCTTTTATACTCTTGGGTGCAAATTGAATTTTTCGGAAACTTCAACCATTGCCAGAAGTTTTCAGGACGAAGGTTTTGACCGCGTCGATTTTGAAGAAGTGGCCGATATGTATGTCATCAACACCTGTTCGGTGACCGAGAATGCCGACAAACAATTCAAGCAAGTCGTTCGAAAAGCGATGAAACTCAACAACAAGGCTTTCGTTGCCGCCATTGGTTGTTATGCCCAATTGAAACCCGAAGAATTGGCCAATGTTGACGGAGTTGACTTGGTTTTGGGCGCCACCGAAAAGTTTAAAATTACCGATTACATCAACGATTTATCAAAAAATGATTTTGGCGAAGTGCATTCTTGCGAAATCGAGGAAGCCGATTTTTACGTGGGCAGTTATTCCATTGGCGACAGAACCCGTGCTTTCCTGAAAGTGCAGGACGGTTGCGATTACAAATGCACCTATTGCACGATTCCATTGGCGAGAGGAATTTCCCGCAGTGACGAATTGCAAAATGTACTCAAAAATGCCAAAGAAATTTCCGAACAAGGAATCAAAGAAATTGTCTTGACTGGCGTGAATATTGGTGATTACGGAAAAGGAGAATTCGGCAACAAAAAACACGAACATACTTTTCTGGAATTGGTTCAAGAATTAGATAAAGTGGAAGGAATCGAGCGTTTGCGAATTTCTTCTATCGAGCCGAATTTATTGAAAAACGAAACGATTGAATTCGTGTCGAAAAGCCGAACTTTCGTGCCGCATTTTCATATTCCGTTGCAATCTGGAAGCAATGATATTCTCAAATTAATGAAACGCCGTTATCTTCGTGAGATATATACTGAACGGGTAAATAAAATTCGTGAAGTGATGCCGGATGCCTGCATTGGCGTGGACGTGATTGTTGGTTTTCCGGGTGAAACCGACGAACATTTCTTGGAAACCTATCATTTCTTGAATGATTTGGATATTTCCTATTTGCACGTTTTTACCTATTCAGAGCGTGACAATACCGAAGCTGCCGAAATGGAAGGGATTGTTCCTGCCAATGTTCGAGCCAAACGCAGTAAAATGTTGCGCGGATTGTCAGTAAAAAAACGTCGTGCTTTTTATGAAAGCCAAATTGGAACCAACAGAACCGTACTTTTTGAAGCCGAAAATAAAGAAGGCTACATTCACGGTTTTACTGAAAATTACGTGAGAGTGAAAACTCCTTGGAATCCAGAATTGGCCAACACTTTGCAAGAAATCAATTTGACAAAAATTGACGAAGACGGAAGCGTGAGATTGGAATTTCTGAATATTGAAGTATAAAAACAATACAATACAATACTTTTTGTCACATCGAGCGCAGTCGAGATGTATTAATGGTTCTCGACTGCGCTTGAACCGACAAAAAAGAAAAACAAATCAAGGATTTGTTGACCAAATGCTGCTGTTTTTTATAAAAACGCGTCGGTTCAATTTTAATTGGGCGATGATTAATTCGGCCATATCTTCGGATTGCATCACTTTTTCTGGGTTTCCGTCCGTTAGGTTTAGTTCCTTGGCCATATCAGTGGCGACGGTGCTTGGCGTGAGAGCCGTCACCCGAATATTGTGTTTGCGAACTTCCTGCATCAATGAATCAGTCAATCCTAGAACAGCAAATTTTGAAGCACTATATGCGCTTGTCATGGCATTTCCATTGAGTCCCGCCGTTGATGAAATGTTGATGATGTCACCGGTTTGTCTTTCGATCATATTGGGCAAAACGGCACGGGTTACATAATACGTTCCCATTACATTGACTTGGATAATGCGTTCCCAAGCGGCTGGTTCCAATTCCAAGAATTTTCCAAAAGCGGCAATTCCAGCATTGTTGATCAAAATATCGATGGTCTTGAATTCGGACAACGCTTTTTCAATGGCAGTATTTACAGAATTGATATCGGCAACATCGGCGGTAATTGCCAATGATTTTACTCCAAAAGTGGTTGCTTCTTTTGCAACTTCATCAATATCGGCTTGTGTTCTTGCCAATAAAATTACGTTGACTCCTTCTTTGGCCAAAGCCAAGGCTACGGCTTTTCCAATTCCTTTTCCAGCTCCGGTAATCAGGGCATTTTTATTTTTTAAATGGCTCATTTTTTTACTTTTTGTTCAAAAACAAAGTTAACGCATTTGTTTAGGCTTGAAGTTGTAGATTGTGTGAAAAAAAAGATAAATTTTTCGGATGGAAATAAAAAAAAGACCTAACAGGTTTTCAAAACCTGTTAGGTCTAAAATTATTATATCTTATTTCACAGTTTCCACCAAACGGACAAATTCTGCTTTGTACCCTTCGTCGTCATTGGATAATCCTTCTTTGGCCAGTTTTTTAATGTCTTCCGTTGTTTTATTTGGAACCAGATTAGAATCTCTTAATTTTAATCCGAACCAAGCCACGGCAGTACTAAATTTGAAATCATCAGAGGAATTCTTCAGAGGAATGGATTTGTTTTCAATCACTTTTACCATTTCGATGCTTTTGTCTCCATCTGGTTTTTTATAACGGAATTTTATCGTTGCCAGTTCATTGGAATAATTATCTTCATTTGAATTGGTTTTTGTGTATTTCAAATCAGGTGTGTTGTTCAAAAATTCGCTTTTTACACCAGTCGGAATCACTTCATACAAGGCTGTAACGGTATGATTACTTCCTAATTCTCCAGCATCGATGGCGTCATTGGTGAAATCTTCGGGACGCAATTTTCTGTTTTCATACCCAATCAATCGGTAGGCTTGAACCTGTTTTGGATTGAATTCGATTTGGATTTTCACGTCTTTGGCAATGGCAAACATCGAACCTTTGAATTCTTTGCCCAAGAAACGATTGGCTTCCTGAATATTGTCGATATAAGCGTAATTTCCGTTGCCTTTGTCGGCTAAAGTTTCCATTTTGCTGTCTTTGTAATTGTCCATTCCATAACCCAAACAAGTCAAGAAAACGCCTGATTTTCTTTTTTCTTCAATCAAGGTTTGCATATCCGTATTGGAGGATGCGCCAACGTTAAAATCGCCGTCAGTAGCCAGAATTACTCGATTGTTTCCTCCTTTGACAAAGTTTTCTTGGGCTAATTTGTAGGCTAAATTAATTCCTGCTCCACCGGCCGTACTTCCGCCAGCGTTTAGATTTTCCAACGCATTGATGATGGTTTGTTTTTCGTCTCCTGTCGTCGGAGGCAAAACCATTCCTGCGGCTCCAGCATAAACCACAATGGCTACTTTGTCTTTTTTGCGGAGTTCATTGACTAAAATTTTCAAAGATTGTTTCAGTAACGGCAATTTGTTGGCATCGCCCATCGAACCCGAAACATCAATCAAGAAAACCAAGTTGGAAGCTGGCAAGTTTTCCGTTGGAATATTTTTGCCTTGCAAGCCAATTTTTAACAATTTATGATTGGAATTCCAAGGGCAATCACTGTATTCTGTGTTAATCGAAAACGGATTTTGATCTTGCGGTTGCGGATATTTGTATTTGAAGAAATTCATCATTTCTTCGACTCTCACGGCATCTTTTGGAACTGACTGTCCATTGTTGATAAAGCGTCTCACATTGGTATAAGAAGCATTGTCCACATCAATGGAAAAAGTGGAAAGCGGTGCTGATTTTGGGCTTTCGAATTGATTTTCCACAAAATTGTCATAGTCTTCCTGGGAAACTTCGATGGATTTTGGTGGTAATGCTATTTGTTCCGGTTTTTTGTTTTTGTCCAGTTTTTTGAGTTTTCGTTCTAGTTCTTTTTTCGAAAGATTTTGATAGGTTCCGTTTTTAGTATTTATGATAATCACTCCATTGGATGCTCGGCTTCCGTATAAAGAAGTTGCTGTGGCATCTTTAAGCACATTTATACTTTTAACGTTTTCGGGTTTTAATTGCTTGAAATCAGCAGCATTTACAGGAACTCCATCAATAATATATATAGGGTCGTTCGATTGTGAAATGGAAGCATTACCTCGAATGGAAATTGTTGGCGATAGTTCAGGCGAGCCTTGGCTTAAAAATCCAGGATTGTTTGTGATTTGAACTCCTGCAACTCTTCCTTGAAGGGCTTGGCTAACATTTACTGATTTTTGTTTTGATAAATAGTCATTAGAAACAGAAGTGACTGAGCCTGTTAAAGCTGATTTTTTTTGAGTTGCGTAACCCACAACAACTACTTCATTGTAGCTATTATTGTCTTCTTCTATTGTAACGATTTTGTTATCGGATGAAGATTCAGTTTTTAAATTTCTTGAGGATGTATCAGCTATGACTAAGGCAACTGGTTTTTCTATCTGTTTTTTCAGAATAACTTCTGCATCCGATTTGATGATTTCTGATGGTTTTTTAGTGGAGTTGGTATCTTGCTTTTCTTGAATAACCACATTGTTTTCCTTCGTTCCGTTTGGTGCGATTATTTTTGATTCGGGTTTAAGAAATTGATAACCCAAAGAAAAGAACAATAGGAGTGAAGCGGCAACGGCCAATTTTTTCCAAAGTGCAATGGCTTTTTTGTCTTCTTTTTTGTCGAGTTTTTCTTCTACACGCATCCATACTTTTTCGAATGCCGGAAAGTCTTTTTCTTCTGCTTTTTGGGCAGCATTCTTTATTTTATTGAATATTTTATCTTGATTGTCCATGACTATTTCGCTTTTTGGTAATACAAATTATTTACTAATTCTTTTAGCTTGGTTTTCGAAGCATTCAATTGTGATTTGGATGTGCCTTCGGAAATGTTGAGCATAATTGCAATTTCTTTGTGGCCATAGCCTTCGATAACGAAAAGATTAAAAATAGTTTTGCAACCTTCGGGAATGTGATTGAGCAAATTCAGTAAATCTTCCTCTTCGAGTTCCGTTACTTCATCTGTAAAGGGTTGCGAAAGGGTTTTGACATCATCGAGATACAAATTGAAATTGGTATTTTTCTTGATGGTCGCCAAACAATGATTGACCGTAATTTTTCGGGACCAAGCTTCAAAAGCTTCAAACTCTTTGAGTTGGTCGAGTTTTGTAAAAATAGTGTAGAAAGCATCGGCCAAGGCTTCTTCTATTTCTTCTTCCTTCTTTAGGTAGCGCTTGCAAGTGCGGTACAATTTTGGAGCCATAAGCTCATACACTTGACGCTGGGCATCGCGGTGCATTTTTTTGCAATCAGAAATTAAGTTTTCGTTTATCACAATTGTTGTCTTTCTACTAAAGAGGGTTGAAAAGAGAAAAAGGTTGGGAGGAGGTTAAAAAAAAATTAACCGCAGATTCGCAGATTATTTTCTTACCACATTAAAAATCTGTGTAAATCAGTGAAATCAGTGGCAAAAAAACTGGATATTTATTAATTCTAGTCATAAGATTATTGTAATGGAATCGACAATTTGTAAATATTGGTTTCCAAAAGGTCTGAATCATTGTCTTCGCAAATCAGAAATTGGATTTCGGTTTCGGTTTTATTGTAAAGCGACAATCCTTCGAATTTATGGTTGTCGGAGATTTTTTGGGTGAATTCAATTTCGAATGTTTGGCTGTTCATTCGTCCAATGAGACTTCCCAATATTTCGCCATCATCGTAAGTGGAAGTCGTGTCTTCGGCCGTGGCCAAAAAGTAAATTTTGTCATCAACCAAAATAGCATCGGTAAACGAAGTTTCCACATGTTTGATTTTTGGCAATGGTACTTTGATAAACTCGATTTGATTTTCTGTTTCAAGTGATTTAGTTTTGAAAATCCCATTTTTGGAGTTGGCTCCGTTTCCTCGTTGAAACAAATGCCAATTTTCGTTGCAAAATAAAGCACCTTCAATATTTAACTCATCATCAGCAATCGAAGTGGTTTCTTTTAGGTTTTTGTACAATTTCGACAACTCTTTTTCTTCTGTTTTTTTGGAATCAAGATTGTAAATTATCCTTTTTTCTCTTTTGGAAGTGGAACCGGAACCCAAAAGATGGAGTTTATTTCCTTTCAGGGCAATAGATTCAAAATCGAATTTGTCTTTTTTGGGAATGTTTTCTTGGCCGTTTTCGAAGAGTTTTATTCTCGAAAGTTCTTTTTCCTGAATTTTGTATTCGTATAGAAAGGAACTGTTGTCGGAAATAATGAACAAGGAATTGTCTTTGTGGACGAGTCCTGATGCAGAACCAAGACCGATGATTTCAAATAAAAGTTGGAGTGCAAAGTTTGGCATAAAAAAGCTGTTGACAGTTGTTTCGTGAGGGTTTGGTGCGCCATTCGAAATTAGTAAAATCAATCGAATTTGTGATGTGTTTTACCATATCTTTGCCAACTAAAAAAAAACAAAGTGAATTTTTCTCGATATACCAAAGAGTTCTCCTATAATCTGAGTCTGGCTTATCCTGTCATTCTGGGAATGCTTGGACACACATTGATAGGGATTGTTGACAATTTTATGGTGGGAAACCTTGGTTCCACTGAATTGGCGGCAGTTTCGCTGGGCAATAGTTTTATCTTTATAGGAATGTCGCTGGGAATTGGATTTTCCACAGCCATAACGCCTTTAATTGCTGAAGCCGATGCCGAAAAAGACGACAAAAAAATCCGAACCACTTTTCATCACGGCTTGTTGTTGTGCACGCTTTTGGGGATTGTCATATTCATTTTGATTGTTTTGGCCAAGCCCATAATGCGCTTGATGAACCAGCCCGAAGCGGTGGTCGATTTGGCCGCTCCTTATATTGATTGGGTTGCTTTTTCGCTCATTCCCGTGATTATTTTTCAAGGATACAAACAATTTGCCGATGGTTTGTCACAAACCAAATATTCGATGTATGCCATTTATTTGGCCAATGTGGTTCATATTTTCTTCAATTATGTATTGATTTACGGCGTTTGGGGTTTTCCAAAATTGGGAATTCTCGGAGCAGCATTGGGAACCGTGATTTCCAGAATCATGATGGTGTTTTTTATGCACTTTATTCTTCGAAAAAATGCGGCTTTCAAAAAATATTTCAAGAATTTTACTTTCAAGGAAATTCGAAAATCCATCTTGAAAAAAATCATTAATTTGGGTTTGCCTTCGGCGATGCAAA
The DNA here is from genome assembly GCF_013823965.1 of Flavobacterium sp. Taxonomy (GTDB): domain Bacteria; phylum Bacteroidota; class Bacteroidia; order Flavobacteriales; family Flavobacteriaceae; genus Flavobacterium. The sequence continues at coordinate 43,162 of NZ_PNNA01000066.1, read as the reverse complement.
TGTTGTTTGAAGTGACTTTGTTCACGGCGGCCATTTGGCTTTCGGGTTCGCTAGGGAAAAATAGCCAAGCGGCCAATCAGATTGCGTTGACTTTGGCATCTTCCACTTTTATGGTCGCCATGGGATTTAGCGTGGCAGCGATGATACGCGTCAGCAATGCCAAGGGAATGAAAGACTACAAACAATTGATAATCGTTGCCCGCTCCATATTTTTGTTGGCAATAATGGTGGAAATTTTCTTCGGACTCGTCTTTGTTGTTTTTCACCATTACCTTCCGCATTTGTTTTTGAACATGACGGACTTAAAACAGCTGTTGGATAATAATGAAATAATAGAAATTGCGTCCAAATTACTTTTGGTGGCAGCCGTATTCCAAATATCAGATGGGATTCAAGTAGTGGTTCTGGGTGCTTTGAGAGGAATGCAGGACGTGAAAATCCCAATGTATATCACCTTTGTGGCCTATTGGATTGTTGGTTTTCCTATTTCGTATTATTTAGGAAAACATACTGATTTGGGCGCAACAGGAATCTGGATTGGCCTTTTGGCGGGATTGACGGCGGCAGCTTTATTTTTGTATATTCGCTTTGCGAGATTGACTAAAAAGTTGGCAATGCAAAACCTCTAAAAATTTTAAGTTTTTTCTTAAAACTGTGTAACTTCCAATATAATTCATCGTATAATCATCGAACAAATTAATTTTCAAAAAAATGATACTATTTATTATTATTGGGGTTATTTTACTGATTGTGAGTTTTGCTTTAAGAAGCAATGCAAGCAGTCCTTTTTTCAAGTTTTCGAATACGCTTAAAATTATTGGAGTTTTAGTAATTGCTTTGGGTGTTTTCTCGTCGATGTTCAAGCAAATTGATGCTGGAAAAGTAGGTGTTAAATCACTTTACGGAAGCGTTCAATCCGATGTTTTGGAAAGTGGCTTGCATTTGATTAACCCACTTTTGGACGTAACTGATTTTGACATTCAAACCCAGAATTACACGATGTCTGCTGACCATAGTGAAGGGGCACAAGAAGGCGACGATGCGATCCGTGTTTTGTCTAATGATGGATTGGAAGTGGTTATCGATTTAACAGTTTTGTATAAAATTTCAGGAGCTGATGCACCAAAAATTTTTAAACAAATAGGCGTAAATTATACCGATAAAATTGTGCGTCCCGTTACCAGAACCCGTATTCGTGACAACGCTGTTTATTATGACGCCGTGGCTTTATACTCTACAAAAAGAAACGAATTTCAAGAACGAATTTTCAAAAGTATTGAAGAAGATTTTAAAGCAAGAGGTTTAATTTTAGAGCAGCTTTTGATTAGAAACATCAACCTTCCAGCTTCGGTAAAAACAACTATTGAAAGCAAAATTAATGCGGAGCAAGACGCCCAAAAAATGCAGTTTGTTTTGCAGAAAGAAAAACAAGAAGCCGAACGAAAAAGGGTAGAAGCACAAGGGATTGCTGATTATCAAAGAATTATTTCTTCTGGCTTGACCGATAAACAATTGCAATACGAACAAATTAAAGCACAAAAAGAAATTGCCACATCTCCGAATACCAAAATTATTTTTATGGGAAAAGGAAGTGCGCCAGTAATTTTGTCTGATAAATAATTTTTTTCGGTTAATCGGTTATTTATTTAATCGGTTAATCGAAAAAACAAATAACCGATTAACCGAATAAACAAATAAAATGGAATTACCAAAATTTTTACTAGGCGACAACACTGATTTTCCAGATGATATTTTCATCATTCACTTGGATTATCCTAGATTTATTATCAATCTAAAAGACGATGAGGTGGAGTTTTTAGAAGAAGCGGAAGACCTTGACGAAGGTGAATTGAATGCAGAAATGGAAGGCCTTATTGTTCTTGCCAATGATTTTTATGACCGAGAAATGGAGCGTTATGAAAAAGAGTAAGTTGTTTTTTTAAATACTTTTCCAACATTAATTGAGCGGATGCAAAAGGTGAAAATTCATCGTTTTGCTCCGCTTTTTTATTATTAATCAATAAAAAATAATTTTCAAATGAAAATAATTGTAACTTGGGAAGTTGTTTTTTATAAAAACAGGGTAACAAAAATTAATTGCAACGGATATATCACAAACCTTTAAATTTAGATTATTATGAAAAATTTTAAAAAGATAAGTATGTGGACTGTTTTGTTTTTGTTGGCTTTTGCCAGTTTAAACGCCCAAGACAAACTAAAGTCAGCAGGAAAAATAAGTGATGTCAATACGGAAAGCATTTCGGCTAATGTCAATCAAAAAAGCAGTATCAATAGCCTCAATAGTGGCATGCCAAATCGAATTTCGATGAATGTCACTGTTGCCAAACAAACTCAAGGAGCAACTTTTGGCGAAAAAGTAAATTCAGGAAAAATAAATGTAACATTGGTTGAAGGAGGTTGCGTTGTTTTGTTTCCTTCCAGCGAAGGATACAGAGTCAATACCACTGACAAAAGCATCAATGAATTGTCTAGAAGTGAATGCAAAACTTTTGGAGAAAAAGTGAATGCAGGTTTGCACGCCGCTGGTAGCGCTTTATCGCAAGGTGCTTCCCTGTTGGGTGGAGCGTTGCCAGGTGGCGCCGTTATTTCGGCAGCTGTTTCCAGTGTGGGCAATTTAGCCGGAGGAGCCGGAGGTGGAGCGGCTTCAGCTTCGTATGCAGCCACGGGAAGAATAAACAACCCTAATTCAGGGAAACAGGTTTTCAAAATACAAGATAGTGAAAAAGACGCTGCATTTGAACTGGCTGACGGGGAATATGAATTGGCGTTTGTTATAGTAGAAAAGGCCACTTCAGGTTTAAAGGATACTTTAAAAACTCAAGTTCGTATTGGTTTTACCGTAGAAAATGGCGTTTTAAAAACAAAACATGATACTGCCAAGAATTCGGTGAGTAACATTCGTTAAAAAGTCATTTTGCTAAACATTAAAATATTTTTCCAGCAATAATTGAGCGGCTGCAAATGGTGAGATTTCATCGTTTTGCACCGCTTTTTTTGTGGAATCCAATAGATTTTGAATTTCAGGATGGTTGTAAAAGTTGGTTTTCAATTGCTCATTGATGGTTTCCAACATCCAATATTGATTTTGTTCTTTTCGTTTTTCGAAGAAATAATGATTCTCTTTTGTGAGTTCTGAAAATTTTAAAATGGTTTCCCAAACTTCCGGAATTCCATCGTGGGTTAAAGCACTGCAAGTAGCAGTAGTAGGAGTCCAACCTGATTTTTTGGCTGGAAAAAGATGCAAAGCTTTATTGAATTCCGTTTTTGCCAAATTTGCTTTTTTGATATTGTCACCATCGGCTTTATTGATTATGATGGCATCTGCCATTTCCATAATGCCGCGTTTGATGCCTTGCAATTCATCGCCGGCGCCAGAAATTTTCAGTAATAAAAAGAAATCGACCATACTGTGAACCGCGGTTTCGCTTTGGCCAACGCCAACCGTTTCTATAAGTATGGTGTCAAATCCGGCAGCTTCACAAAGGGTTATGGTTTCTCTGGTTTTTCGTGCCACGCCACCAAGAGTTTCCCCGGATGCCGAAGGTCTAATGTAGGCATTGGCATCTTTTACCAGTTCTTCCATTCGAGTTTTATCGCCCAGGATACTTCCGTGTGAAATCGTGCTGCTGGGATCAACGGCGAGAACGGCCACTTTTTTTCCTAACGAAGTCAAATATTTTCCAAAGGCTTCGATAAAAGTACTTTTCCCAACGCCGGGAACTCCCGTAATTCCTATTCGAACTGATTTATTTGCGTGTGGCAAGCAAGCATTAATTACTTCATTGGCTTTAGCCAAATGACCGGCATTGGTGCTTTCGACCAAGGTAATCGCACGACTCAATGCAGAAATGTTTCCAGATAAAATTCCGTCAATTAATTCCTGAGAGGAAGGTTGAATTTTTCTAAATTTCTGAACTTGGTTCACGGCATTGGAACTGACAATTTCCGGTGGAGAAATTCCAGGTTTTTCGTGAAGCGCAGAGTTTTTTATTTTGTCTTTTTCCAAAACTTAAAAAGGTTTTAGTAAAATTAGTGCTTAAATTTTAATTTAATCCAAAAATAGCACATTTACATTTATGTATTGGGGAAATACCAAATTAGTCAATATCTTTGGGGCATATGAGCAACTTCATTCTAATCTTCGTTTTTTTATCACTTGGAATTGTATTGCAAAATGTAAAACGGTTCCCAACCAATAGCCATAAATTACTAAACCAAATTGTGGTTTATTTTTGTCTCCCTGCATTGGCGCTGTATTATATTCCAAAAATTAAATTGGACAGCCAGCTTTTTTTTCCGGTTGGCGTTGCTTGGATTGGGTTTGCCGTTTCTTATTTGTTTTTCAGCTTTCTTGGAAAAAGATTGGGTTGGTCCAAAAAACTTACGGGTTGCTTAATTATTACCGCAGGTTTTGGAAACACTTCGTTCTTGGGGTTTCCCATCATTGAAGCTTTATATGGTCCAGAAGGTTTAAAAACAGCCATTTTAGTGGATCAGCCGGGTTCTTTTGTCGTGCTTTCTACCTTGGGAATTTTGACGGCAATTTTATATTCATCGGGAAGTTCCAGTGGAAGTCATATTGTGAAAAAAATTCTATTTTTCCCGCCATTCATCACCTTTGTTATTGCTTGTTTGATGAATGTGTTTCATTATGATTTTCAAGACATGATTCAATTTTTGTTGCAAAAAACAGGAAGTGCGATGACGCCATTGGCCATGCTTTCGGTTGGTTTGCAGCTGCATTTTGACAGGAAAAGCCAGCATTGGAAATTCCTTGGATTGGGACTTTTATTTAAATTAATGTTAACTCCGGCACTGTTTTATTTTTTGTACGTTGTGGTTTTGAATCAACATTCCCAAATTATTCAAGTATCCATAATGGAATCGGCGATGGCGCCAATGATTACGGCTAGTATTCTGGCCTCTTCTTATGGTTTAAAACCAAAATTGAGCAGTATGATGATTGGTTTTGGAATTCCAATTTCTTTTATCACATTAATCTTTTGGTATTTTGTGCTTGGTCATATTTAAAATCTATTTTTGCTTTTGAAATATTTTTACAGCCAAATTCTATTTTTATCATTCAAATATGAGCACTTTTATTGAAACAGCATCTAAAGAAAATCAAAATCCTATTGTGCAAAAAACAGTTTATTCGGTATTGTTTTCGATAGCATTTGCCCATTTGTTGAATGATTTGATGCAAGTGGTTATTCCTTCTACTTATCCATTATTGAAGCAAAATTTTAATCTGACTTTTACTCAAATTGGTTTGATAACATTTGTTTTTCAGCTTACGGCTTCTTTATTGCAACCTTTTATTGGGTTTTATACGGACAAGAATCCAAAGCCTTATTCATTGGCAATTGGAATGTTATTTACGATTTCAGGTTTAGTGTTTTTGTCTTTTTCAACTTCTTTTTGGATGTTATTGGTTTCAGTTTCCTTTGTGGGAATTGGCTCTTCCATATTTCATCCGGAAGCTTCGCGTGTTGCTTTTTTAGGTTCTGGTGGAAAGCGAGGTTTGGCTCAATCCATTTTTCAATTGGGAGGAAACACGGGCAGTGCAGTTGGACCATTGTTGGTGGCTTTGATTGTGGCTCCTCACGGGCAATCGTACATAATATGGTTTGTAATTGTTGGATTTATTGGGATACTCATTACGTCAAGAATAGCGATTTGGTATCAAAATCATTTGGATTTGAGGGCTTCAAAAAAAATATTTTTGGAAGAAGGAGCCACCCATTTTTCTAAAAGAAAAGTCATTATCTCCATCGCCATTTTGTTGCTGTTGATATTTTCGAAGTTTTTCTATATGGCCAGTATGTCCAGTTATTTTACTTTTTATTTGATGCATAAATTTGGATTGACCATTCAACAATCGCAATTTCATTTATTTGTTTTCTTGGCCTCGGTGGCAGCGGGAACATTGATTGGCGGTCCTTTGGGAGATCGTTTTGGTCGAAAATATATCATTTGGATTTCTATTCTCGGCGCTGCACCATTTACTTTATTGTTGCCGTATGCCAATTTGTTTTGGACTGGCGCTTTGTCCGTAATTATTGGAGTAGTTTTGGCTTCGGCATTTTCGGCAATTTTGGTTTTTGCCCAGGAATTGATGCCTGGAAAAGTGGGGATGATTTCTGGATTATTTTTTGGATTTGCTTTCGGAATGGGAGGGTTGGGTTCGGCAGTTTTGGGTTATTTAGCGGATCAAACAAGCATTGAATATGTATATAAATTAAGTTCTTTTCTTCCGTTAATTGGAGTCATAACTTACTTTTTGCCCAATTTGAAAAAGAAAAAATCTGACAGTTAATTTATGTTTTATTTATAATTTTGGGTTGTTGTTAGTGTTGCTTTTTTAATTAATTTTAGATAATCAAAACACACACACTTATGGCAACACTACGATTAGGAGACATTGCTCCAGATTTTGAAGCAGAAACCACATTGGGGAAAATCCATTTCCACGAATGGTTAGGTGAATCTTGGGGCGTATTATTTTCGCATCCAGCGGATTTTACGCCGGTTTGCACCACGGAATTGGGAACGGTCGCAAATTATTACCCTGAATTTGTAAAACGAAATACAAAAGTTATCGCTTTGAGCGTCGATGATTTAGAGTCTCATTTAGAATGGATAAATGACATTAACGAAACCCAAAACACTACGGTAAATTTTCCTATTATTGCAGACGAAGACAAGAAAGTATCCATTTTATATGACATGATTCACCCCAACGCAAATGATAAATTCACGGTGCGTTCGGTTTTTATAATTGGATCCGACAAAAAAATAAAATTAATTTTAACGTATCCTGCATCTACCGGAAGAAATTTTGACGAGATTCTGCGTGTCATTGATAGTTTGCAATTGACCGCCAATTATAGCGTGGCAACTCCCGCAAACTGGAAAGACGGCCAAGACGTGGTTATTTCGCCAGCTGTTCCCGACAGTGATATTCCCGAAAAATTTCCACAAGGGTTTAAGAAAATCAAATATTATTTGAGGATGACCCCACAACCGAATAAATAGGATTTGTAGGTTTAGGATAATAAAAAAAGTACAACAAGGAATTTTCTTGTTGTACTTTTTTATAATGAGAACTTTCGTCTTATGCCATCAAACAAGGTTGTTGATTTTGGCATATTGCAAAAGCATTATGGTTTTGGCATCTTTTATTTTTCCTGTTTGAATCATTGCAAAAGCTTCGTCAAAAGTATATTCCAGGACTTCGATATTTTCCTGTTCGGTATCGACCCCGCCACCTTCACTCACTTTCATTGTTGCGTCATATTCGCCCACAAATAGATACAATATTTCGGTAACTGCACCCGGCGACATGTAGGTTTCCATAACTTTTTGAACTTTTGAAAGGCGATAGCCGGTTTCTTCTTCGGTTTCTCGAATGATGCATTGCTCGGGGTGGTCTTTGTCCAAAAGTCCTGCGCAAACTTCAATCATCATTCCGGTTTTGTTGCCGTTGAGATAAGTGGGTAACCGAAATTGTCTGGTCAGGATTACGGTTTTTTGAGTGGAGTTGTAAAGCAGAATTGCTGCACCATTTCCACGATCATACACTTCCCGAATGTGGGTTTCTACAGTGTTATCTTCTTTTTGATACTCGTAAGTTACCTTGTTCAAAACATACCAATTGTCTGAAAGCAACTCGGTTTTTTGGATTTTGATGATTGGGTTTTTCATTCGTTTGATGCATTTATTTCCATAAAAAAACGTCCCGATAAATCGAGACGTTTAGAATTTTTATTTTAAAATCGTTTGCTTTCTGTCCGGTCCGACAGAAACAATTTTTATGGGAACTTCAACTTCTTTTTCTATAAATTCGATGTATTCTTTCAACTCGATTGGCAATTCCTCATAAGTGGTCATTCCAGTCAAATCAGCTTGCCAGCCTTTGAATTCTTTAAAAACAGGAGTCACGTTCTCAGGTTCGATGTTGTAAGGAAAATGTGCAATGTTTTTTCCTTTGTAATTGTATTCCGTACATACTTTCAAGGTTGGAAATCCAGAAAGAACATCTCCTTTCATCATCATCAGTTGGGTTACGCCATTGATTTGAACGGCATATTTCAATGCTACCAAGTCTAACCAGCCACAACGTCTTTGTCTTCCGGTAACAGAACCAAATTCATTTCCAACGCGTGCCATTGTTGCTCCGTCTTCGTCAAAAAGTTCCGTTGGAAAAGGGCCACTTCCTACGCGAGTCACATACGCTTTGAAAATTCCGTAAACTTCTTTTATCCTGTTTGGAGCAATTCCTAAACCAGTACAAGCACCGGCCGCAGTTGTATTGGACGAAGTCACGAATGGATACGTTCCAAAATCAACGTCCAATAATGAACCTTGGGCGCCTTCACACAAAATTGCTTTTCCGGCTCTTTGGGCTTGGTTTAAATATTCTTCGCTGTCTATGAAATCTATTTTTTTCAATTCTTCGATGGACTCAAAGAATTCTTTTTCCATTTCTTCTAAATTGTACTGGATGTTCACATCGTAAAATGCGATCATTTCTTCGTGTTTGTTTGCCAATGCACGGTATCTTTCTTTGAAATCTTCCAATTCTATGTCGCCAACACGAATTCCATTTCTTCCAGTTTTGTCCATATAAGTTGGACCAATACCTTTAAGAGTGGAGCCGATTTTTGCTTTTCCTTTTGAAGCTTCGGAAGCGGCATCAAGCAAACGGTGTGTCGGTAAAATTAAATGTGCTTTTCTTGAAATGATTAACTTATTTTTGATGTCCAAATTAAATTTGGCCAAGCCTTCAATTTCTTTTTGAAAAACAACGGGGTCGATTACAACTCCGTTTCCAATGATGTTCACGGCAGTTTTGTGAAAAATCCCGGAAGGAATGGTTCTCAAAACGTGTTTTATTCCGTCAAATTCTAAAGTGTGTCCAGCATTTGGCCCTCCTTGAAAGCGTGCAATAATATCGTATTTTGAAGTAAGGACGTCAACTATTTTTCCTTTTCCTTCATCTCCCCATTGTAATCCTAGTAATAAATCTACGGTCATTCTATTTGTTATTTGTAGTTAGTTTGCGTGTTATTTTTTTCTTTTGGTTCCGTATAAATATAAGGAGTGATTTGTTATGTCAATATCGAATATTTCTTCAATTGTTTTTTTGATGGTCTGAATTCTCGGATCACAAAATTCGAATACTTCACCTGTATCAGTCATGATAATATGATCGTGTTGCTTGTCGAAATATGATTTTTCGTAATGTGCTTGATTTTGTCCAAATTGATGTTTGCGAACCAAACCTGACTCCAACAAAAGCTCAATGGTGTTGTACAAAGTGGCTCTGCTTACACGATAGTTTTTATTTTTCATTTTGATATACAGGTTTTCTATGTCAAAATGCTCTTCGCTTTCATATATTTCTTGAAGTATAGCGTAGCGTTCAGGAGTTTTGCGATGTCCATGATTCTCAAGATATAGTGTAAAAACATTTTTTACGATTTCTTGATTTTTACTATTATCCGATGAAATTTGTGTCATATCAGGCAAAGATAAATTTTATTTTTTTAGTTTAGAAGTTTAGAAGTTTAAAAGTTTAGCAACTCAATCCATAACCTCTTCTGTTTAAAATTTTTTATTAATTTTTATATTCTCGACTTACTTTGTCAATACCGTCAATTTTCTTGATATTGTCGATTAGTTTTTTCAAAATAGTGTTGTTTTGAACGATGACGGTTATTTGTCCTTTAAATATTCCGGCATCTCCACTCAAGGAAATGCTTTGAATGTTTACGTTCATATTGTCCGAAATTACTTTGGTCAATTTATTGGTAAGTCCAATCGTGTCCATTCCGGTAATGTGCAAAATCGCCTTGAATTCTTGTTGGGAGGAATCGATCCATTTTGCTGGAATAATTCGATAGGCATAATTTGATTGCAGACTGATGGCATTCGGGCAATCTTTTTTATGCACTTTTATCCCTTCATTGATGGTTATGAAGCCAAAAACTTCGTCACCGGGAATTGGACTGCAGCAGCTTGATAATTTATAATCTAATTTGTCCTGGTCAGCGCCAAAAACCAGCATGTCATAGTTAGTGTTCAGTACTTGCTTGTGAATGTCATCATTGGCCGTGCTTGCAGAACGCTTGATTTTGCTTTTGAAAAAATTAATGAACGTATTGCTTTTTTGTGCGGCGTAATCTTTTAATTGTTGGTTTTCAATGGCTCCAACTCCAACACGGTAAAACAAATCCAGACTTGTTTTGAGTTTAAAAAAATTGACTAATTCGTTGACAACCGATTCGCTTAGCGTGATTTTTAAGTGTTTTAATTTTCGAGTCAGGAGTTCTTTTCCTTCTTCGGCAATTTTTTTCGTGTTTTCGTTTAGAACATTTTTAATTTTATTTTTTGCTCTTGAAGTTGTCACGTAATCCAGCCAGTTGATAGTTGGTTTTTGATATTGGGAAGTGATAATTTCGATTTGGTCACCACTTTTTAACTCGTGGTTTAAAGGAACTAGTTTTCCGTTGACACGCGTTCCCCTGGTCCTGATGCCAATTTCGGAGTGAATACTGAAAGCAAAATCAAGTGACGTGGCTCCTTTTGGCAATGATTTTATTTCCCCTTTTGGCGTGAACACAAAAATTTCCTTGGAATATAAATTCATTTTGAAATCTTCCACAAAATCCACGGCATTGGTTTCTGGATTTTCCAAAGCTTCTTTTAAAAGATTTAACCATACATCCAAACCGCTATCTTCTGAGCCGCCTTGTTTGTATTTGTAATGGGCGGCATATCCTTTTTCGGCAATTTCATCCATGCGTTCACTTCGAATCTGGACTTCGACCCAACGGCCTTTTGGTCCCATGACTGTAATGTGCAGAGCTTCGTAACCTGTGGTTTTTGGCGATGAAATCCAATCCCGCAAACGGCTGGGACTTGGTCTATAGTGGTCTGTTACTATTGAATATATTTTCCAGGCCAAGAATTTTTCCTCGTGAGGATTTGATTTGTAAACGATTCGCAATGCAAATTTATCATATACTTCGTCGAAGCCTACGCCTTGAGCTTTCATTTTTCTGTAAATGGAATAGATGGATTTTGGTCTTCCTTTTATGATATAATCCATTTTTTCTTCGTCCAATGTTTTCTTCAGCACATCCGAAATGTCTTTTATGTAAGCATCTTGCTCTTCTTTTGTCTCTTTTAATTTGCTTACAATGTCATTGTAAATTTCGGGTTCGGTATATTTTAAGCCTAAATCTTCGAGTTTGTTTTTTATTTTATACAACCCCAAACGATGCGCCAGTGGTGCGTAAATGTATAAAGTTTCGGATGCAATTTTGACTTGTTTGTAATTGTCCATCGTGTCCAAAGTTTGCATGTTGTGCAATCTGTCGGCGATTTTTATCAAAATTACGCGCACGTCATCATTGAGTGTCAGCAGCATTTTTCGAAAATTTTCGGCTTGCATCGAGACATTCATTTCCTTTTGGACTTTCGATATTTTGGTCAGTCCTTCTACAAGTTGGGCAACTTTTGGATTGAACATTTTTTCGATATCTTCCACGGTTATTGGAGTGTCCTCCACAACATCGTGCATTAATGCGGCAGCAATGGCGGTGGCTCCCAAACCTATTTCCGAAGCGACAATTTTTGCAACGGCAATGGGATGAAAAAAGTAGGCCTCCCCAGATTTTCTTCGTTGGTCTTTGTGCGCATCCATGGCAACATCAAAAGCTTTGCGAATCAATTTTTTGTCTTCGGGAGTCAAGGTTTGATAACTGATTCGAAGTAACTCTTTGTATTCCTGGAGGATTGCTTTGTTTTCTTTTTCGAAATCTATTTCTAACATAAAATAATGGTTCAATTCCTAAAAATAGGAAAAAGTATTGAAATATGCAAGTTGCAAATTTGAATTATGGTTTTTGAAATAATCTATGGTGTGACTTTAATAAAATTTAAATCTTGAAAATCATAACTAAAATCGGTTAATTCTGAAATGGGTTTCATTTTTAAGACATTCAGATTTCCGTTTCCATCTAATTCAAAAGACAAAAAGGCATCGGCATTAAAGCTGCGATTATTCCATTTTACGACTAAAGTATTGTCTTTGAAAAAGAAAATTTCGCCAATTAAGGCTTTAGAACGGTTTGAACTAAAGTATAGTTTTCCTTTTTTTTCTGAAATTAAAATGGTGCCAAACCAATCATCCTTGAAAGTTCCCGCATATTTTTTTAAATCGATTTTCAGGTTGTCTTTTTTGTTTTTCGCCACTGTTGCCCATACTTCATCGGTTTCTTTGTCTGATTTGGAAACATTGTCTTTTTCTCTTTTGGAGTATAATTCCACGTAATCAGTATAAGGAATGCCAAGGTAACTGTCTTTTATCGTGTTTGTAATAGCGCTAAAAGCTGCTCCAGATTGCTGGTTTGTCAATACCACAATTCCCAAATTCAGTTCGGGAAATAAGGTGACTTGGGTAACAATTCCTTCTAAGCCGCCGGTGTGGCTAACTTGTTTGTATCCTTTGACGTCGCTTAAAAACCATCCCAAGCCATAACCGCTAAAATGAGTATTGTATGGCGCTTTTGCGTTCGTTGGGATAATGGTTTGTAACTGCCACATTTGATTGTGTTCTTTCTCTGAAAACAGCCTGTTTTGTTTTTCTGTGCCGTATTTTCCGTCTTGCAATTGCATGATCATCCATTTGCTCAAATCGTTTACGCTCGAATAAATTCCGGCAGCAGCGTCGAATGTTTGATTTTTATAACGTGAAATCACTTTTAATTTTCCATCCGTGGGAACGTGTGGAGCGATAATATTTGTGGTGTCTTTTAATCGAACATAAGAGGCGGCACTGTTGTTCATTTCTAATGGTTTCATGATGCGTTCTTCGATAAAATCACACCAAGTTTTACCACTTGCCCTATAAATAACTTCACCGGCCACGATGTAAAGCAAATTGTCGTAATCGTATTTAGTTCGAAAAGCCGAAACGGGTTTCAAATATTGTAAATTATTGATAATGTCTTGGGTTTTAAAATCACTTCCATCCGGCCAAATCATCAAATCACCGGCGCCAAGACCCAATCCGCTTCGATGTGTCAATAAATCTCGAATGGTAAATTCATTGGTTACATAGTCATTGTACATTTTGAATTCGGGAATGTATTGAATTACTTTGTCGTCCCATTTCACTTTTCCTTCATCAACTAACATTGCCAAGGCTCCTGAAGTAAAGGCTTTACTATTGGAAGCAATTCCAAAAAGCGTGTTTGCATCGACTTTTTCGTTAGTCAAAATTGATTTTACACCATATCCTTTGGCGTGAATGATTTTTCCATCTTTGACAATTGCCACGGAAATTCCCGGAACATCGAAACTTTTCAGGGTGCGTTCTACTAGTTGGTCTAATTGTGGCTCCGTTATCTGGGCATTCACATTGAAATTGATAAACAACAATGACGCAATGACTAATTTATAATTCATGATTCGTAATTTTTAATTCGTAATTTTTTTAAAATCCTCTTTGTCTTTTGGCTTCAAAAATCAAGATTGCCGCTGCCACGGAAACATTCATGCTGTCGATTTCGCCTTGCATGGGAATAATGATGTTTTGAGTGGCTGCTTTTCGCCATTCTTCGGTCAAACCGGTGGCTTCTGTTCCTACAACTAATGCTGTTGGTGTTGTGTAATTTTGCGTATGGTAAGAAGTCGAGTTTTGTAAAGTGGCGCAATAAATATTGATTTGTCGCTCTTTCAGAAAAGCAATAATTTCCTCCGTGCTTCCTGTGGCAATTTGGTTGGTAAACAAACATCCCACGCTGGAACGAACAATGTTTGGATTGTACAAATCACTTTTTGGATTGGCAATAATCACGGCATCAAGATTTGCGGCATCGGCAGTTCGAAGTAAAGCGCCAATGTTTCCCGGTTTTTCTGGAGCTTCGGCAACAAGAATCAATGGGTTTTTGGATAATTTTAAATCCGATAATTGCAAGGATTTGGTTTTGGCTACAGCCAAAATTCCTTCGGTAGTATCGCGATACGCCAGTTTTTGATAGACCTCTTTCGAAATTTCGATTAAGTCAACGTTTGTCGTCAGTTTTTTAGCTTCGGATTCTGAAATTAATTCGGGTAAAAATAAAAGAGTTTCCATTTCGTATCCGCCTTTTATTGCCAATGAAATTTCGCGATTTCCCTCGATTAAAAAGGTTCCCGATTGTTTGCGGGCTTTTGCCTTTTCCTGCAACAGCACCAATGATTTTATAAATGGATTTTGAATGGAAGTGATTTGTTTCAAAAGATGTTCAAAAATTAATTATTTAATAAAAACAAAGATACACAGAGTAAATCCAGTTTTATAAATTTAAACAAGAATATTTGGTTTTCCATGAAAGTGATTGATTATTAAACTTTGTCAGAACTGTTATTAACGGGTATTTTTCTTTAATTTTGCTGTCGTTTTACATTATTTCGAATAGGTTTCTTCATTTAAAATCGAAAATTTCATGTTTCATTTATTAGACATCATCGGTACGATGGCATTTGCCATGTCAGGTGCATTAACTGCGATGCATAAAAAGCTGGACCCATTCGGTATTTTTATAATTGCGTTTGTCACCGCGGTAGGAGGAGGAACTTTGCGTGATATCTTGATTGGCAGGACGCCGGTAGGCTGGATGCTTGACGTGGATTATGTGTATGTGATTGTTGCGGGATACATTTTGGCGATTATTTTCAGAAAGAAATTCGATAGATTACGGACTTCTTTGTTTCTTTTTGATACCATTGGGCTGGGCGTTTTTACTTTGATTGGGCTTGAAAAAGGAATCAACATTGGTTTGCAGCCGGTTATTTGTATTGCATTGGGGACAATGACCGCTTGTTTTGGAGGGGTGATTCGCGATATTTTATGTACGGAAATCCCCGTTATTTTCAGGAGAGAGATTTATGCAACAATTTGTATTTTTGGTGGGATTGTTTTTTTTATGCTTAAAAAATTAAATTTGGAAGCGGATGTTTTGTATCTGACGACCTCTTTGTTTATCATTTCGGTTCGATTAATGGCCGTGAAATTCAAATGGCATTTACCTCCTTTAAGTTATAAATAAAAAATGCTTAATTTCACAAAGTCAAAATCAAAATAGTGAAAAATTACTTCGTCAAACGATACCAAGACAACGATTACGAGAATTGGAATGCATTTATTGGCCAAGCCAAAAATGCTACCTTCTTGTTCCATCGTGATTTTATGGAATATCATAAAGACCGA
The DNA here is from genome assembly GCF_013823965.1 of Flavobacterium sp. Lineage (GTDB taxonomy): Bacteria > Bacteroidota > Bacteroidia > Flavobacteriales > Flavobacteriaceae > Flavobacterium. The sequence continues at coordinate 27,876 of NZ_PNNA01000066.1, read as the reverse complement.
TTTCTGGATTATTCCTTGATTGTTTTGGATGGAGAAAAATGGGTTGCCGTTCTTCCAGCCAATCTTGTAGGGAACGAAGTTTTTTCGCATCAAGGACTTACTTATGGCGGATTGGTTTACAATGAAAAAGTAAAATTGGCTTCGATTATCGAAATTTTCAAAAGTATTTTGTCTTTTTTGAATGAAAATAAAATGGAGAAATTGCAGCTAAAATTAATTCCTTCCATTTATCATCAAAAGCCTGCCGAAGAATTAAATTATGCCTTATTTTTGGCGGAAGCCCAATTGATTAGAAGAGATTCTATGGCCGTTCTTGATTTGTCAAAACCGTACACTATCTCGAAAACTAGAAAAGAATGCATTCGAAGAGGGAAAAGGAATAATTTGATTATTAAGGAAGAATTAAATTTCAAGTTGTTTTGGGAAGAGGTTTTGGAGCCCAATTTAGATAAAAAATATCAGGCAAAACCCGTGCATACTATTGCCGAAATAGAAATGTTGCAACGAAAATTTCCCAACAATATTCGCCATTTCAATGTCTATCAAGACGATAAAATTGTTGCCGGCACGACTGTTTTTATATCAGAAAATGTGGCTCATCCACAATATATTTCAGGTATGGATAATAAAAATGAGTTGGGTTCTTTGGATTTTCTTTATCATTATTTGATAGCTAATGTTTTCAAGGACAAACGTTTTTTTGATTTTGGAATTTCCAATGAGGAACAGGGCAAAAAATTAAACGAAGGATTGGTTTTTTGGAAAGAAAGTTTTGGTGCCAGTGTAATTGTTCATGATTTTTATGAGGTAAAAACTTCAAATTACGGTTTATTAGACACAGTTTTGATATGATACAATTCCTCGACTTGAAAAAAATAAATGTACCTTACGAAACTGCTTTTCAAGAAAAATTAAAATCGGTTTTAGAAAACGGCTGGTATATTTTGGGCAATGAAGTTTCAGCCTTTGAGAGCAATTTTGCCAAGTATTGCGGAACAAAACATTGCATAGGATTAGGGAATGGTTTTGATGCCTTAGTCTTGATTTTTAAAGGCTATATTCAACTTGGTAAATTACAAAAAGGGGACGAAGTAATCGTTCCTGCAAATACTTACATTGCGAGTATTTTGGCGATTTTAGAAGCCGATTTGATTCCGGTTTTGGTTGAACCAAAGTTGGAAACCTATAACCTCAATCCCGATTTAATACAAGAAAAAATCACGCCCAAAACCAAGGCAATTCTAGCAGTTCATCTTTACGGACAATTGGCAGAAATGGATAAAATAAACGCCATTGCCGCCGAAAATAATTTATTGGTAATAGAAGATGCAGCCCAAGCGCACGGAGCCATTTCGGATTACGGAAAATCTGGAAATGTTTCGAATGCTGCCGCTTTTAGTTTTTATCCTGGTAAAAATTTGGGTGCTTTAGGCGACGGAGGAGCGGTTGCCACAAATGATGATGCCCTGGCAAAAGTTATTCAATCTTTGAGAAATTATGGTTCTGAAGAAAAATACAAAAATGAATATATTGGCGTAAATTCAAGATTGGACGAATTGCAAGCGGCTTTCTTGAATGTCAAATTACCTAATTTGGATACAGAAAACAATGTCAGAAAAGCAATTGCCAAGCGCTATTTATCAGAAATAAAAAATGATAAAATAACCTTGCCATTTTGGGATTTTTCAGATAATCACGTTTTTCATTTGTTTGTCATTCGAACCAAAAACAGGGATGAATTACAGCAGTATTTATTGGAAAATGGAATTCAAACGATGATTCATTATCCAATTCCGCCACACAAACAAAAAGCTTTTTTTAATTGGAATCATTTGTCTTTTTCAATTACCGAAAAAATCCACCGAGAAGTTTTAAGTTTGCCAATGAGTCCAGTGATGACAATGGTTGAGGTAGATTTTATTATTTCAATTTTAAATCAATATTAATATTAATATGCGAATTATTAAAAAAATAGTAAGGATTTTATTCTTTCATTTACGAATTTGGAAGTATAAAACCCTTTCAGATTGCGAAAGGATTGTAGGTGTGCCAAAATTGTATATGCCTCTATTGCTGAGTGGTAAAGGGAAAATTTCATTTGGTGATAATGTCCAAATTGGTGTTACTGCTGCACATTATACCTATTCAAGTTATAATTATATACTCGCATTTGGAGAAAATAGCGAAGTATCTGTTGGTAATAATGTTGTTATGGCAAACGGAGCTTCTATACAATCTGCATCAAAAATTGAGATTGGAGATAATGTCATGATTGGTATAAATTGTTTTCTAGTTGATACCGATGGGCATGATCTTGATCCTCAAAAAAGAATGACAGGAATTCCTAAATCTAGTCAAATTACTATAAAAAAGAATGTTGTTATATTTTATAATTCAGTAGTTTTAAAAGGAGTGACTATTGGTGAAAATTCTGTAATTGGAAGCTGCTCGGTGGTAACAAAAGATATTCCACCTAATGTTTTTGCTGCAGGAAATCCAGCACGTGTAATTCGAAATCTTTAATTTTGAAATTTTTCAAACAAAATATACTCGTAAAAGTTTTATCTGTTAATTCCATTTCGGTTGGAATAAGTTTTGTTTTGGGTATTTTTTCCATAAAAATAGTATCAATTTTTTTAGGTACTCCTGGAATGGCTTTAATGGGCAGTTTTAGGAACTTCACATCGATGCTAAAATCTATAGCTACATTAGGTATTAACAATTCAATTATTAAATTAGTAGTCGAAAATAAAGAGGATAAAGCAGAATTGGCAAGTATTTATTCGACCTTTTTTTGGCTATTTTTAGGTGTTTCTGTATTGCTGGGTATTGGTACTATCTGTTTTGCAAATGCTATTTCGACATTCCTTTTTTATTCTTCAGATTTTTCTATTCCCATACAATTTTTCGGCTTGATATTACCATTAATTGTCATCAATACTTTTTGGTTGGCAATATATAATGCTTTAGAAAAATTCAAAAAGATTATACTAATTCAAATTATTTCAAATATTTTAATTTTTATAGTTGCTGGATTATTAATTTGGAAAAAAAATATTTCTGGCGGTCTTTTTTCTGTTGTAATAGGGGAAATTTTAATGATAGCTGTTGCATTTGTTTTTGTTATAAAAGAAAAAGAATATTTTAAATTTGATTTACAGAAATCAATAAATTTAAAATATCTTAAAAGTATAAAATCATTTACTCTAATGGCTTTGCTAAGTGCAATTCTTGCTCCGCTAACATTAGTTTTTATTAGAAATAATATAGTTCAATACAATTCTATCGAAGAAGCTGGTGTTTGGGATGCTATTAATAGATTTTCAGGGTTTTATATGGTGTTTTTTAATTCAGGATTGTCTCTTTATTATTTGCCTAAATTAGCATCTTTGAAAACTGATTTTGAATTTAAAACCGAATTAAAATCCTATTTTAAGATCATTGTACCGATATTTTTGCTGATGTTAGTTGTGATTTTTTTATCAAAAAAAATCATAATTGATTTGGCTTTTACAACTGCTTTTTCAAATATTAATCAGTTATTAATATGGCAATTGTTGGGCGATTTTTTCAAAATAATGACTTTGGCATTTGGTTATCAAATTGCAGTAAAAACGATGATGAAAGAATACTTTATTGGCGAGATATTTTTTAATGTATCTTACTTTTTGCTTTCCGTTTATTTATTGAAGAGCAATTCTATCGAGGGAGTTTTAGAGGCTTATTTTTATACAAATGTTGTGTTGTTTTTCTTGATTTTATTTTTCTTTAGAAAAATTTTATTAAAATCTGATTTAAACGAAAGTTAGAGAATACAAATACTTTTTTAATGGCTTATTTGCTTATTTAGAAAAGCATCAATCACAAGATTATAGCAACACAATTGTATTAGTTTAAGTAATAACAACCTTATAATTACGACCAATTATAATATTTTTTGTTCATTAATATTGATTCTCCTGTTATTTTTATTTCTCCCGTTATTTTTTCGAAGATTTCGTTTTTATATAAAACTCTATTTTTTTTATGAAATAATTCTTTGACCGTAAAAACGGCGGTGTACTCGACACCTGTAAAAATGGGTTTCAAATATTTGGCATTTTGACTAATTAGAATATGTTCCTCTGGATATAAAATGGTGCCATATATTTTTGAAAATATACTGATACTGTAATAACCATGTACAATGCACTTGCCGAAAATGGATTCCTTACCATAATTTTCTGAAACATGAATTGGATTGCAATCTCCAGATATTTTTGCATACATTTTTACTTCTTCATCCGTGAAACTAAAATTATATTTAAAGACATCATTAATTTTAGGTTTTTCCATTTTAGGTTTTTAATTTATTATATAAAATCTATATGCAAATATAAAAATAGGATAATTATTTTAAATAAAGCAAGAAACATGGTAACCAAATAAATTATATGGATTCATATTTGAATCCACTCAAAATTTAGGTATTTTTGAAAAATAAATAAATAAAAATGATTCCATTATACTTTGATCCAGGAACAGGGGCTTTGATTGTACAGTTTTTGGCAGCAGCTGTTGCTGGAGTTTTGTTGTTTTACAGAACTATTGTGCATAAAATAAAAGCTGTTTTTGGCATAAAAGACAAAGAAGAAGACGATTTTATGGATGAAACCGATAGTAAGGAAAAACAAGAATAAATGGAATCCAAAAGAAATACTTCGTCTTTTAGAGATCCGTCAGGGTATGTTTTTATTGAAGATGACAAAGTAAAAAGAGTCATAAATCCAATCTATTTTGAGCAGTACAAGGCTTTAACTGATAGCGGTTTTTATCAAACTCTTTTCGATAAAAAGTATTTAATTCCGCATCAAGAAGTTTCGAAAACAGATTCAGAAATCAGTATTGAAGCTTCAAAAATTTCTTTTATAAATTACCCTTACGAATGGGGTTTTTTGCAATACAAACACGCAGCTTTGCTGACTTTGAAAATCCAAAAGCTATGTTTGGAAAATAATTTCACCCTAAAAGACGCTTCGGCTTTTAATATTACTTTTCACGAAGGCAACCCCATTTTTATAGATACGCTGTCGTTTGATTTTTATCAGGAAAATAATCCGTGGCTGGCTTACAAGCAATTTATAATGCACTTTTTGGGACCTTTGGTTTTGACAAAATATTTCGGACAAGATCATTTGAAAACCTTGTCTCAAAACTTGGAAGGTATTTCATTGCAACAACTGTCGAAATTATTACCATTCAAAAGTTATTTTAGTCCCACATTATTGACTAATATCCATTTGTTGGCCCAATACGACAAAAAATACGAATCCGATAAAAAAACGGTAAACAACAATTTATCGAAAGCTTCCCAGCTAAAATTATTGGATGGATTGTATGATTTTATTTCCAATTTATCGGTTAACGAAAAAACGGAATGGGATCATTATTACAATCAAATCAACTATGATGAAAATGCATATCAATTCAAGAAAGAAGTTGTAAAAGATTGGTTTTTATCCATAAAAGGCAAAACTTTGATTGATATTGGAGGCAATGACGGCACTTTTTCAAGAGAATTGAAAGACGTTGCTAAACGTATTATCGTTGCCGATGTAGACCCAAATGCTGTCGAACAAAACTACAAACGGGTATTAAAAAACAAAGAAAAAATGATTTTGCCAATAGTTGCCGATGTTTTAAATCCTTCTGCAAATTATGGTTTTAACAATGAGGAACGTTTTTCATTCATTGACAGGGTAAAAGAAATTAATCTTGACGGTTGTTTAGCTTTGGCCGTAATTCATCACATTACGTTGTCGGGAAACATTCCCTTTTCGTTATCGGCTCAATTTTTCTCGAAAATGGCTCCTAATTTATTGATAGAATTCCCCACAAGAAGTGATTCTTGGGTTCAGTTTATATTGGATAGCAAAAGAGAATTCAAAAACCATTTCGATTTTTATAATGAAGATAATTTCGAAAAAGAATATTCCGTTTATTTTGAGATTATCAGCAAGCAGAAAATTGCTTCCTCCGAGAGAATTTTATACAGTTTAAAACGTCGTTAATCCTAATTTAAATTGCCAAAATGAAATTCGACATCAAGGAAAAATTCAATGACTTTTTAAAGAACTCGAAGGATTATCCAATATTAGCAGGGTTTAGTGTCGGGCTTTATGCTTTTGTTTTTTATTTTTCCAATAATTTTGATTTGGTTAATTCTTGGCAACAAACACTGGTTTTCTTGCTCAACTTTATTGTTTTCCCAACAGTGATTGTGTTCGGAATATTTAAAATCATCCAAAAAAGCAGGTTTTCTTCTTTCGCGACACAAAGCATTTTTATAATGATGTTGGTATTATTGCCCATCTATTTATTTGGGATTTCAAATTTATTGGCATCCTACAAAAAAATGGGATTGCTCGTCATTCTAATCTTGGGTTTAATTATATTCAAAATCAAGAATTACAAATATTTCATTGTACTTGTTTTTCTGATGACTGTTTTGCCAATAGTGAAACTCGGAAAAATAATCTACTTAAATTATACAAATTCAACGGAATGGCAACTGCAACCTGATGCTATTTTAAAAACCGAATTCAAGAAAAAACCAAATATATATTACATTCAACCTGATGGTTATACCAATGGAACGAATTTAAAAGGTTCACTTTATCGATTTGATAATTCAGAATTTGATGGTTGGCTGAAGGACAATAAATTTTCTTTGTATGATGATTACAGGAGCAATTACCCATCTACTTTGTATTCTAATTCGTCTTGTTTTTTTATGAAACATCATTTTTCGAATGAATTCTCGAACTTTAATTATGCCAGAGATTATATTGTAGGGAGAAATCCTGTTTTGGAAATTTTCAAGAATAATAATTACAAAACTTTTTTTATTACAGAAATACCTTATTTATTGATGAATAGACCAAGCGTTTATTTTGATTATTGCAATTATAAATTAGCGGAACTGCCTTATTTTAAAGATGGTTTGTCTTGCTTTACAGAAATCACAAACGAAATCGAAAATCGAATAGTGCTAAATAAAGGGACGAGTAATTTTTTCTTTATCGAAAAATTCAATCCAGGTCATATCAATCCAAGTAAAATAAAAGGAAGCAGCATTGAAAAGGAAAGACTGGAATATCTTAAAAGTTTGCAAATCGCAAATGCGTGGTTGAAGAAAACGATAACCATTATTAAAAAAAATGATCCAAATGCAATCATTATCATTGGTGCAGATCACGGCGGTTATGTTGGATTTGAATATACATCGCAAGCCCAAAACAAAATCACGGATAGCAAACTATTAAACTCTATTTTTGGCGCCAAACTAGCCATTAAGTGGAATGGCTCTCATTCAGATTATGATGCACAATTAAAAACATCGGTAAATTTATTTAGAATTCTATTTTCCTATTTAAGCGAAGACAAATTGCTTTTAAATAATCTTCAGCCTGACGCAAGTTATAATAATTATGATGCTTCTGATTTTTCAAAAGTTTACAAAGCAATTGAAGATTAATCGAATGATTCTTTCTTCCAAGTTTCCAAATATTTTTCTGCAATTTTGGTGTAATGATGTTCTTTTTCTATAAAGGCTCTGGCTCGCTTTCCAATGGCAATTATTTCGACTGGATTTTCAATCAAATACGACAATTCATTTACCAATGAATCCACATCTGGCGAAGCATTTACGACAACTCTATCGGTCAAATTGTAATGTTTTGTAAACTCGTTTTCGGCTCCAGTAAAAACTACTTTTCCTTTTGCCATCGCTTCGAGCGCATTGTATCCTTGGTCGTAAGCATAAACTTGGTCCAATAAGATATGGGCTTTGTTGTAAAGTGAAATATATTGGTTGTAAGGAACGTTTTCGGTAATTATGATTTCTACTTTAGAGTTGTATTTTTCTTTGATGAGGGTTAAAGCTTTTTCGAAAAAAGATATTCCTTTTTTGATGTAACTGCCGCGATTGATTCCCAAGAAAATCACAACTGTGGTATTGATTTCTAATTCTTTAAATTCAATAATGTTCGTGTTGATGGGGTTTGGTATGAAATGAGGTTTGTAGTTCATTGCTTCTAAAGGAATCTTGTAATCCAAATCAGAAGCAATTAAAGAATTGCAATTGTTGTGTAGCCAATCAAAGGTTTTTCGATAACTTTTTGTCCTGTATTTTAATGGAAAATGAAACTGTTTGGCTAATGAATTATCGTTAAAATAAGGAGTCAGGACAGAATATTTCATTTCCTTTTTGAACAAATAATCGATAACGGGAGTTTCGTCGCCACAAACTAATAAACTGCGGCTTTCAATATTCTGAAATACTTTTTTATAAAGAAATCGAGTCAAGAATGGATAAGTTTCAATGGCATCGGAATTGATTAATTGTACGTGGTGGAAGTCTTTTAATTTTGGAAGCAAGAAATAAAATCGAACGGCTCTTTCAATTTTTTCCAAATCGATTGTGGTGATTTTAAAAACTAGATTTTTAGCTTTTCGAATGAGCCAAAAAGGAGAAAAAAAAGCCGAATGAAACGAATAATCAGTAGGGTATTTTTTGAAATCATCACCGCTGGCAACTGTAATTGCCTCGTGACCCAGTGCAACGAGACCTTCTTTTAACGAATTATGCAATCGGCTGTATTCTCCTAACAAAAGTATTTTCATTTGGCTGACATAAATTTCTATATTTGTGTAAATATACTAACAAATTGACAAACGAATTTAAAAACCAAGATTTAGAAATTCTGATTTCGACTATGAATCGAAACGTTTTGGACTTTTTGATTCCTATGTTTCCTTTTTGCCATTTTTCCGAATATTCTATTTTAATCATCAATCAAACCCAGGAAAATAATCTGTTAGTTTCAGACTTTCCTTCCGTTCGAGTCATCAATTCTTTTGAAAAAGGATTGTCAAAAAGCAGAAATTTGGCTTTAAAAAATGCTAAAGGTAAAATTGTTTTAATTGCCGACGATGATGTAGTTTATAAAAAAGATTTTGACGCAACAATTATTCGAGCTTACAATCAATACAATAACAAAGCCGCGATTAGTTTTTGCATAGAAAAACCTAATGGGGTGTTATTCAAAAAGTATTTTCCATTAGCAAAAATGAATTTGAGTTTAATGGAATTATTCAATGTTTTGTCTGTAGAAATAAGTTTAAATAAGTCGATTTTAGACAAATCAGGTGTTGTATTTGATGAAGATTTTGGTCTTGGAAGTCAATTTGAAATGGCAGAAGAAGCTGTTTTTTTGTCAGATATAAAAAATACAAATCAGCAAATTGCCTTTATGCCAAACGTAATTGCAATGCATCCTGAACTTTCTTCAAATGAAAAACTGGATTTTTCAAAACGCTATTATGTGCAAGGAGCTTTTTTAGCAAGAGTTGTAGAAGTGAGTTATTTTAAGAGCTTGGCAACCAAGATTTTTTTCGATTTGAAACAAAAAAAACTAAAATTAAGTCAGGTTGTTGCTGCCATAAAAAATGCAAACCAAGGAAAAGCTGATTATTACAAATTAAAAAACCGAAGCAATGCTTAACGATATTCAATTCCTGAATTTTCCAGTTGTAGAAGATACTCGCGGAAATTTGGCCTTTATTCAAAATGATGTTTTGCCCTTTGAATTCAAACGAATTTATTATCTTTTTGATGTTCCCAGTAACGCTTTTAGAGGAGGACATTCCCATATAAACCAGCACGAAATTTTGATTGCTTTAAGCGGTAGTTTTGAAGTCGTTCTTGATGATGGGTTCGAAAAAAGAACCGTTCTTTTGAATAAACCCAATATAGGTTTGCCTATAGCCACTGGAATTTGGCGTGAATTGCAAAATTTTTCGTCAGGAGCTGTTTGTCTTGTCATTGCTTCAGATGTTTTTGATGAGTCCGATTATATTCGGGAGTATGACGCATTTTTAGATTCTAAAAAATGAAGATTCTTTATATAACTCCATTCGTTGAGGGGGCAGGAGGTGTCCAAAGAGTACTTTCTACAAAAACTAATTATTTAATTGATAGGTATAATTATGAGATTAGTATCCTATCTACCAATTCAGGTATTGACAATAAGCATTATGATTTTAATGACAATATAAAATTTTATTCTGAGCAAGTTTCAGGCAGTGTTTTTACTTATTTGTATAATTATTCAAAAATTTTAAAAAAACACATCGAAAAAATTAAGCCTGATATTATTGTTGTTTGTGATAATGGGTATAAAGGGTATGCGATTCCGTTTTTGATTTCTGTAGAGCAAAAAATAATTTTCGAATGTCATGGAACTAGGCATACAGAAGAGAAAGGAAATAGAATTTGTAATTATATTTTAAATAGTTTCAAATATAAATTCTTTGATATTTGTGCTGCGCAATTCTCAAAAATTATAGCTCCAGTTGATGATTTTAAAAATGAATTCAATTCTAATAATTTAGTTGTTATTCCAAATCCACTATGGTTTTTTACCGATAATGAACCAAATTATAACTCGAAAAAAGTTATTGCAGTTGGAAGACATAGCTATCAGAAAAATTTTGAAGTAATGTTGTCAATTTGGAAAAAAGTAGTTGTCAAACATCCTGATTGGGTTTTAGAAATTTATGGTGAATCAGATTCTAATATTGATTTAAAATCGGTTTCAAATATATTGGGAATTAACAAAAACGTTGTTTTTTATGATGCCGTCAGAAATATTAACGAAAAATATCTTGAAGCATCTTTCTTTTTATTAACGTCAAGATTCGAAGGTTTTGGTATGGTTTTAATTGAAGCTATGGCATCTGGTTTGGCCTGTGTTTCTTTTGATTGTCGCCGTGGACCAAAAGATATTATTGAAAATAATAGGAATGGATTTTTGATACGATTTGGAGATGAAGAAGCGTTTATGGAGAAAGTAAATCTTTTGATCGAGGATGAAAATTTGAGGTTGCAAATGGGTAAAAATGCTCAAGAAAGCATTGGTAAATATGATATTGACAGCATAATGCAACAATGGAAATTGCTTTTTGAAAGTATTGTGTAAGTACTATTTTAAAGTACTCATATAACCCAATCGATACAAATCCAAACAGACTAAATAAGGGTGTTTTTTTAGAATTAATTTTTTCAATAACGGTTTTAAAAGTAAAAACAATAGTTTTGTTAAGCCAGTGATTTTATACTTATTAAGTATTTTGTAATATTTTATTAACGAATTTATTTCTTCGATTCGAGGCATATGAAGTAATGTTTCTTTTCTGCTTTTTACAGATGCTAAACATTTTTCAAAAAAAACAGTGTCATTTTCCAACCCCAAATGATAGACACTATTGTCAATGTGATAAACAGTATTTCGGTTCATCATTAAATTATAAGACAAAAAAATATCCATACCATAATATTTTTCGGCTTCTTTGTAATTAACACTTTCAAAAACTTTTTTTTTGATTAACATGTTTCCAGAAAGAATATATGCATATTTTTTTTGATTTCGGGTCAAAGCACTTTGTTGCTCTCTCTTTGTCCCGTAATAAAACCTTAAATGATTGTGCTCATTCAGAGATTCAATTTTATAGGAGCAGCCACCAATTAGTACATCGTAATTGCTTTCTAGTATGCAGTCTAAGTAATTTTTTATAAAAAGGTTGGTTGACGGAATTACATCCGCATCTAAAAATAAGAGGCATTGGAATTTAGCGTTATTTGAAAGAGTATTTCTTGCTTGTGTCCTGCCTTTGTTTTTAGAAGAAGAAATGTAGTTGCAATAAACTAATTCCTTGATTTTTAAATTTTCATGTTCAAATTGAGTTCCACCGTCATTATAAACGATAATCTCAAAATCAATCTCGCATTCCAAGCATTGTTTGTACAACTCCGAAACCAGCGGATAAACATTGTAATTATAAACCGGAATGAGTATCGAAAGCATTACACTGTTTTTTGAACTACTTCAAAAAGTTTCATGTCTTCACATTTCAACGTTTTGGAAGGAAACTTCATCAACAAGGCATAATCGTGGGTAGCCATAATAACCGTTTTTCCGTTGGCGTTTATTTTTCTCAAAACATCAAGCACTTCAATGCTGGTCTGGGGATCCAGATTTCCTGTTGGTTCATCGGCAAGGATGAATTCGGGATTGTTGAGTAAAGCACGAGCAATGGCAACTCTTTGTTGCTCTCCTCCAGAAAGTTGGTGTGGCATTTTATCGGCATATTTGTTCATTCCCACTTTGGTCAAAACTTCGTCGATTTTGTTTTCGATGTCAATCTCGTTTTTCCATCCCGTGGCTTTCAAAACAAACAATAAATTGTCTTTTACGGTACGATCCGGTAGTAATTTAAAATCTTGAAAAACAAAACCTATTTTTCTTCTCAAAAACGGAATGTCATCTTCTTTTAGAGTGGCTAAATCAAAATCAACAATTCTTCCTTCACCTTCAGCCAAAGGTAAATCGGCATAAAGTGCTTTCATGAAAGTACTTTTTCCAGAACCTGTTTTTCCGATGATGTAAATGAATTCACCGTGATTAACTTCGAGGTTTATTTTTGATAAAATAATTTTTCCATCTTGAGCAATAGTCGCATTTTTTAGAGAAAGTACAGATTGAGACATAACATGAATTGTTTATTGGGTAAAAGTAACAAGATAACGGATGCATTCAAAATAAATTTTGCCCAATATAAGAGAAATACTAAAATTAGTATCCCTGACAGAACACTTTCAAAACTAATTTCCAGATTCAAATTCCCGATTGTTTAAAAAGATGTTCATAATAAAAACAAATAGCCCACCGTTATACCGTACAGAATACGATACATTTGAATTTTTAAATCAAAACTACAATGCGTAACCTTTCTTGGCTTTTCTTTTTAGTAATTTTTGTCCAATCGGTATCCGTTTTGGCTCAAAAATCAGCAATTTATACCCACGATTCGAAAGATTTTGACAAAGCACTTTCTTTGTACAAAGAAGGGCAATATGCTTCTGCCCAAATTATTTTCGAAAAAGTAAAATCGGCTGCGGCCAATGAAGAACTGATTTCAGACTGTTCTTATTATGTTGCCAATTGCGCCATTCGTACCAATCAACCCAACGCAGACGTATTGATGGAGCACTTTGTTACGGATTATCCAACAAGCGTGAAACAAAATCAAGCTTACATTGAAGTGGCACATTATTATTTCAAACAAGGAAATTATCCCCAAGCTTTGGAATGGTTCGATAAAGTGGACGAAGGCAATTTGAGTGGAAACGACAGCGATCAGTACAATTTTCAAAAAGCATATAGTTTTTTTGTTTCCAAAAATAAAAAGGAAGCCACTTCCTATTTCAATAAAGTGGTGAATTCTGCCGAATACGGCTCGCAAGCCAAGTATTATTTGGGTTTTATGGCTTACGAAGGAGACGATTACAAACAGGCAACCAAGTATTTTGACGAAGTCTCGGGAGAAGAAAAGTACAAAGAAAAATTGTCGTATTACCAAGCCGACATGAATTTCAAATTGGGAAATTTCGAAAAAGCGATTGATCTAGGTTTGAAAGCAATGGAAAAATCAAATCCTGTCGAAAAATCAGAATTGAATAAAATCATTGGCGAAAGCTATTTTAATCTCAAAAAATACGACAAATCCATTCCGTTTTTAACTTTGTATAAAGGCAAAAAAGGCAAATGGAACAATACCGATTTCTACCAATTGGGATATGCTTATTACAAGCAAAAGGATTATGAAAATGCCATTTCACAATTCAATAAAATCATAGACGGAAAAGATTTTGTGGCTCAAAATGCCTATTATCATTTGGGTGAAAGTTACCTCAATTTAGACAAAAAACAACAAGCCTTGAACGCTTTCAAAAACGCTTCCGAAATGGAATTTGAAGCAGCCATTCAAGAAGATGCGAATTTAAATTATGCTAAATTGAGTTACGAAATAGGGAATTCCTACCAAAATGTTCCATCGGTTTTGACGAGTTTTATAAAGAAATATCCAAACAATGCCAGCAAATCCGAGATTGAAAAGTTGTTGATTGATTCCTATATTTCATCAAAAAACTACAAGGAAGCTTTGGTTTTATTGGAAAAGAATAAATCTCCCGAAAATAAATTGGCCTATCAAAAAGTGACTTTTTATCGTGGATTGGAAGAATACAACGATGGAAAGTATCAAGCGGCAGCAGCACTGTTCTCGAATTCTTTAGACGTTCAAAAAGACCCCAAATTCACGGCTCGTGCCACTTTCTGGAAAGGTGAAACCGAATATGTTTTGGATGATTTTGACAATGCTTTGTTGAGTTACAAACAATTTCAAGGTTTGTCAGCTACCAAGGAAACGCCGGAATACAAAAACAGTAATTACAATATTGCCTATGCGTATTTCAAGTTGAAGGAATACGACCAGGCCGGAAATTATTTCCAAAACCAGATTGATAACGTGAAAGATGACAAAGTGCGTTTGCATGATTCTTACTTGCGTTTGGGCGATTGCAGATTTGTAACTTCAAAATATACTTCAGCTTTGGAAGCATACAATAAGGTAATCGAATTGAAAAGTTTTGATGCAGATTATGCTTATTTTCAAAAAGCCGTTTGCTACGGGTTTGTCTCTAAAAACGACAAAAAAATAACGGAACTCAATGCGTTTTTACAATTGTATCCAAAATCAGAATACAGGGACGATGTTTTGTTTGAACTCGGAAATACTTATGTTGCCGAGAACAAACCAGACCTTGCCATAAAAACCTACGATCGATTGAATGCTGAATTCAAGAAAGGTTCTTACACTTCGAAAGCGATTTTGCGCCAAGGATTGATTTATTATAATTCCGATAAAGACGAGCAAGCCTTGACGAAATTCAAGAAAGTAGCTGCCGATTTTCCTAAAACTCCCGAAGCACTCGAAGCGGTTTCCACAGCACGTTTGATTTATGTCGATAACGGAAATGTCGATGAGTATGCCACTTGGGTTCGCACCTTGGATTTTGTTGCTGTTACCGATGCTGAATTGGATAATGACACTTATGAAGCCGCCGAAAAACAATATTTGCAAAACAATGTCAAACAAGCCATTACTGGATTTAACGGGTATGTTTCCAAATTTCCAAACGGAATTCACTCCTTGAAAGCTAATTTTTATTTGGCACAATCTTATTTTTCAGATGCGCAGGAAAGTAAATCAGTTCCTAATTATGAATATGTTATCGGAGAACCTCGAAGCGAATTCACAGAACAATCTTTGGCACGATTGGCGCAAATTTTCTTGAAAAGCAATGATAATTCTAAAGCGATTACAGTTTTGTCTCGATTGGAAAACGAAGCCGATTTTCCTCAAAACAAAACTTTCGCCCAGTCTAATTTGATGCGCTGTTACTACGACAAAAAAGATTACGACAATTCAGTTGTGTATGCCGAAAAAGTTTTGGCAAATCCCAAAACAGATGATAATGTAAAAAGTGATGCTCAAATTATTATTGCTCGTTCCGCCATTCAAACAGGTGATGAGACCAAAGCTCGTACAGCTTACGCCAAATTGCAAACCATTGCCCAAGGAGAATTGGCTGCCGAAGCTTTGTATTATGATGCTTATTTCAAAAACAAGGACGAAAAATTCGAAGCTTCGAATACGGTAGTTCAAAAATTGGCCAAGAATTATTCCAGTTACAAATATTTTGGAGCGAAAGGATTAATCTTGATGGCGAAGAATTTCTATGGATTGAAGGATAGTTTTCAAGCAACTTATATTTTGGACAGCGTGATAAAAAACTTTACCGATTTCCCAGATGTAGTTTCAGAAGCCCAAACGGAATTGGACAGGATTAAAAATGAAGAATCCAAAACAAATTCATCGATAACAAATTAGACTGATAGATAATAGACGAATAGATAAAAGATGAAGTAATATGAGTGAATTTAAGAGGCATAATTTTAAAAAACTAAAAATATGGCAAATGGCAATGGAATTGGCAAAGGAGATTTTTAAATTATCGTCAAGTTTTCCAAGTTCAGAAAAGTTTGGGTTGACAAGTCAAATGAATAGATGTTCTGTTTCTATGCCATCTAATATAGCAGAAGGCTCAAGTAGAACTAATAAGTCCTTCAGTCATTTTTTAGATATTTCGTTAGGTTCGTCATTCGAACTTCAAACTCAATTGTTGTTGGCTAATAGCCAAAATTATGTTGCAGATGATTTATCGCAGCATATTGAAAATAAAATAGAAGAATTTCAAAAAGCAACAATGTCTTTCCAAAATACATTAAACCAATAATTTATGTTAAATAGTCTATCATCTCTTCGTCTTTTATCTATCTGTCTTTTATTAAGTTTTCAATTTTCTTTCTCCCAAAAAAAAGAAGAAAACATTGGGACGGAAGTCGTAAACGTTGTCAAACCATATACGCCAACCATTTCTGATGCCTTTAAAGTAAAAGAAATTCCCGTGCTTGACGACGAAGGAAATGCTAAAAAAGAAACCATAAAATACAACATTTTTTCCTTTCCGGTAGCCTCCACTTTTACGCCATCAAAAGGAAAAGCCGAAGGGGTCGAAAAAGAAAAGCAAGCCCATTTGTATAATAATTATGCGACTTTTGGAGGTGGAAACTACGGAGTTTTTAACGGAGAATTATTCGTGAATCAAGAGCTTGGCGCCAATAATTATTTGGGCGGAATGTTTCGTCACCTTTCCTCGCAAGGCGGCATAAAAAGTGTGGAACTGGACGATTCTTTTTATGACACTTCCATTGATTTGACTTATGGAATTCGCGAAAAAGAGTTGTCTTGGAATTTAGATTTGGGCTATCAAAACCAAATCTATAATTGGTATGGATTGCCAATGGATTTTGGCAGTTCGCTAAATGCAAATGACAGAGCTAATTTGATAAACGGAATAAATCCGCAGCAAAGTTACAACAGCATCTATTTAGGAAGTAAAATTGCACTTGAAGGAAGTATCGTGAAAGAAGCAAGCGTGAGATTCAATCATTTTTCGGATGTTTTTGGGTCTTCGGAAAATAGATTTTATGCGAAGCCATCTTTCGAATTTGAAATCAACGACACAGCAATAAAAACAAATTTGATTGTGGATTATCTCGCCGGAAGTTTCGAAAAAAACTATTGGAATACGAATGCAAACCCGGTAAAATACGGTTTTACTAATTTTGGAATTGCGCCTAGTTATGTCATGCAGGGAACGGATTGGACATTGAATATTGGTGCGGGGTTGTTCTACAGTATGGATTTGGAAAACGACAACAATAGCTTTTTAATTTATCCAAAAATTGATGTTTCTTATAAAGTCGTGGGCGATTTGATGATTTTTTATGCTGGCGCTGTAGGTGATTTGGAACAAAACACTTATTCGGATTTTGTTAATGAAAATCCCTATTTTTCTCCAACACTGGACATTAAACCAACGGACAAGCAATATGATATTTTTGCCGGTTTGAAAGGAAAATTAGCCAACAATGTGAGTTACAATCTTCGAGGTTCTTATGTGAATGAAAGAAATAAAGCCTTGTTCAAAAGCAACGATTACAACGAAAACAGCACGAATGAAGATTATGCTTTTGGGAATTCCTTTCAAGTGGTTTACGATGACACAAAAACCGTGAGTTTTTATGGAGAATTAAAAGCTGATTTTTCAGATGATGTGACTTTTGGCATCAACGGAACTTTTAGCAGTTACACCAACGAATTTCAGGGAGAAGCCTGGAATTTACCGGCAATAAAATTGAGTTCTACCATAGATTTCAACATCACTGAAAAATGGTATGCGGGAGTGAATGTGTTCTATGTTGGGGAACGAAAAGACCAAAAATTGAATACGGACATTGTTTATATAACGCCTCCAAGTCCAATTACTTTAGATAGTTATTTTGATGTAAATGCGCATTTGGGTTTCAAATATAGCGACAGATTGACGGCTTTTTTAAGAGCCAATAACATCACCAATAAAGCCTATCAAAAATGGTTGGATTATCCGGTTCAGGGATTTCAGGTAGTTTTGGGAGCCAATTATAAATTTGATTTTTAATTTTTTCTTAAACACAAAACTCACAAGAAAAGCTCGAAGAACACAGGGAAAATTTAAAAAATTTGTGAACTTTGCGCCTTCTTTTCGTCCTTTGTGGTTAAACTTTAAATAATGACTTTCAAACAAAAAATACACCAATATTATCTGCAATTAGTTCAAGACAGAATCGATGCTTTTCGCGATATGATTGCAGCTTTGACCGAAGATTCCAAGAACGACGCCAAAGGTTCGGCTGGCGATAAACACGAAACGGCTTTGTCGATGATGCATATCGAACAGGAAAAAATCAATCACAAATTGAAGGAAGTATTGGCTCAAAAAGCCATTCTGGACAAAATTGATTCTACCACAATTGCCAAAAACATTATCGTGGGGAGTTTGGTCAAAGCCAACGGAATTTATTTGTTTTTAAGTGCAGCACTTCCTAAAATCAGTGTCGATGGCGTGAATGTCATTGCGCTTTCTCCCCAATCGCCCTTGGGTTCTCATTTAATGGGGAATTCGGTGGGCTTTACTTTCGAAATTAACGGAACGAAGTATTTGATAGAGAGTGTGGAGTGAAAATCCTTTTCATCCGTGTTCTATTCTCCAGAACTTAACCACTATTTCAACATAGTTTTCGAATAATAAAATCAAATCTAACATAATGTTAAATTGACATCTTCTTTAACAAAATACTACTGAAATCATTAAAATAAAACACCATTCCCTAATAAAACTTTCGTAATTTTGCCAGCTTAAAAGTTAGACTTTAAAACTACCTAAAATTATGAGTAAAATAATGACAGTCGACATCTTGTCGAGTATTAAAGGAGCACAGCCTTCGGAGAGTGTGAACAAATTATTTGATGTAATCAAGAATGCAAATTCATCAAATGATAATTCCTTGAATAATGTCAATCGTAATTGTGTGTCGGTGAATAGTTTAAGGGAAGATGTCGTGGTAGAGAGTTCGGCTATGGAGAAACAGATTATTTTAGAAAATTTCCCGAACAAGAAAAATGGTTTTTTAGTGGTTGCAAAAGTTATAGAAGGATAAAATGGATTCTCAAATAAAAAAGATACACCAACAATTGGTGTCAAAACAAATCACTTGTACGGCTTTGGTACAAGAAAAATTAGACTTACTCAAACAAAATACCTATAACTCTGTAAATTCTTTGTTGGATACTTTGGCTTTGGACTTGGCGGCCAAGGTTGATGCCAAAATTGCAAACGGAGAAACAATTGGCTTGTTGGAAGGAATTCCTTTTGGGATCAAAGATGTGTTTATGGTACAGGGAACTTACACCACTGCGAGTTCTGAATTGCTGAAAAATTATAAATCTCCCTACACGGCGACTGCAATTCAGAAATTATTGGATGCAGGTGCTATTCCGTTGGTAAAAGAAAACTGCGACAGTTTTGGTCACGGTTCTTCGAGTGAAAATACCATTTTCGGTGCCGTGAAAAATGCCATCGATCCTTCTTTGGTTGCCGGTGGTTCAAGCGGAGGTTCTGCGGTTAATGTTGCCAAAGAATATACTGCTTTTTCTATCGGTGGTGACACGGGAGGTTCTGTTCGTCAGCCTGCAGGTTACAATCATATTTATGGTTTGAAACCAACTTACGGAAGAATTTCTCGCTATGGTTTGATGGCTTATGCATCTTCTACGGATTGCGTTGGTCCATTGGCGAAATCAATTGAAGACATCCGAATCGTACTGAATGTAATGAGTGGAAAAGATCCAAAAGATCAGACTTCAATCGTTTCAAACGAAATTACCGAAGAAGCAATAGCAACTTCAACGGTAAAAACGGTTGGTTACTTTAAAAACTTTATCGAAAGTGAAGCTATCGATACTCAAATAAAAGCTGATTTTTTAGAGAGTATTGAAAAAATAAAAGCCAAAGGAATTGCGGTGAAAGAATTAGATTTCTTCAAATCAGATATTTTGGTTTCGACTTATTATACTTTGGCAATGGCCGAAACGGCTTCGAATTTATCTCGTCTCGACGGTACCAATTACGGAAACCGAATTGAAGCTGAAAATTTAATTGAAACTTATGCAGTGACGCGTTCTGAAAACTTTTCGGAAGAAACAAAGCGCAGAATTGTAGGTGGTAACCAAGTGTTGTCTCAAGGTTTCTCAGATGAAATCTATTTAAAAGGATTAGCTTTGAGAGATCAAATTTCTGAAAATTTCAGTAAAGATTTCGAAGAAGTGGATATCATTTTATCACCAGTTACACCAAGTACACCGCCTAAAATTGGGGACAGCTTAAAAGATCCACACGCGATGTATTTATCGGATGCTTATACGGTTGGTTTTAGTTTGGGGCAATTGCCAACATTGACCGTGCCACAAGGAACAAGTACGGGACTTCAGGTGACTGGAGTAAAAAATAATGACGAATTAGTGATGCAGTTTGCTAACTTCTTAAAAGATACAATATAATGGAATTGGAACAATTAACAGCGGCTTTAAAAGCCCACGATTTAGAATTGGTAATCGGACTTGAAACTCACGTTCGATTGAATACCAAAACCAAGTTGTTTTGTTCTTGTCCAAATCAAGAAATAGAAACACCTAATCAAAATATATGTTCTGTTTGTACGGGGCAAATGGGCGTCTTGCCTGCCTTAAATAAAGAAGCGATTACAAAAGCGATTTATTTTGGTAAAGCGGTTGATTCGTCATTCAGTAATGAAATTATCTCTTGGGATAGAAAGCATTACGAATATCCGGATAACCCGAAGAATATTCAGATTACGCAATTTCACAACCCGATTATTCCTGACGGACACGTGTCTTGTTACCGAAATGACGGTACACAATTTACAGTGAATTTAACTCAGGTTCATATTGAGGAAGATGCTGCTAAATTGATGCACGAAAAGAAAATTTCGTTAGTCGATTTTAACAAAGCGGGAGTTCCTCTGATTGAGATTGTTACGGAACCTTGTATTCGTAATATTGAAGATGCTTCAACTTATGCGCAGTACATTCAGCGTATTGTTCAGAATTTAGGAATCTCTGAAGCAAACCTTGAAAAAGGAGAATTCAAATCGGATGTTTCTGTGTCTTTGCGCAAGAAACATAGTTATGATTTGAATCCAAGAACCGAAATCAAAAACTTGAACTCGTTTAAGTTTATGGTGGAAGCTTTGAAAGAAGAAGTGGAGAAACAATTCAATTATTTTATTGAAAACAAAGAGTTTCGACCTGATCAAACAACCGTGTTATGGGATGCCGATTTGAAGCAAACCAAAACAATGCGTAAAAAAGAATTTGAAGCGGATTACCGATTTATTTCGGAACCGGATTTACCTTTCGTAAATATCAAGGCTGAAATCGAAGCGATTAAAGTAGATACAAGTGCTTTGCCTTATGCGGTGGAATCCATTTTGATTAATGGAGGCGTTTTGCCACAGGATGCCAAGTTTTTCACGGCTGATAAGTTGCGTTCGCAAACATTTGTGGAAATAAACAATGAAATCAAAGACCCTTCGTTTGTGGCCAAGACTTTGGCGAACAACATCAAGGCTGAAGACTACGCTGAAATTCATAGCATTCCACAATTAACGGATATTTTTAAATTATTTAAGGCTGAAAAAATCACGGCGGTTTTAGTTCAAAATGCGATTACGGGTTATTTGAAAGACAGGACTTTTGACTACAACAAGTATTTTGAAGAAAACACCATTTCCGAAGATAAAATTCAAGAAGTTATTGCCACTGTAATTTCAGAAAATGAGGCTGTTGCCAATGATATTAAAGCGGGTGACCAAGGAAAAGCCGGTATTCTAGTTGGTAAAGTTCTTGGTGTTATCGGAAAAGGAGCAAATGGAAAAGTAATTCGTCAAATTATTTTAGACAAATTAGGTGCTGATGCAGTTTTAGAAAAGAAAGAGGCGTCTGAAAAAGTTTCCAATGAAACAGTTACTGAGAATAAAGAAAGTCAAGAAGAAGCACTTCCGGAAATTCCAATTATTATAAAAGATACGTATAGAACGCATAAAATTTCCCAATTATCCGAAGAAAACATCGGTCAAGAAGTGATGTTGTCGGGTTGGGTGGCGAGTGTGCGTGACCACGGCGAATTGATGTTTATCGATTTGCGTGATTCCAGTTACGAGATTTTCCAAGTTCGTATTAGTAGAGAATCATTCCCAAATATTGACGAGTTGGTGAAATTAAAACCAGAATCGGTGATTTCAGTGACGGGTAAAGTAGTTGGGCGTAATGAAGATGATTACAATGCAGGATTGCGTACGGGTAAAATTGAATTGGAAACTTCGGTATTGGAAATTCTGAATTTATCCAAAACATTGCCTTTCGAAATAAAAAGAGCTTCAAAAACGAATGAAGCGATGCGTTTCCAGTACAAATTTTTGGACCATAGAAATGAAGAAGTAAGAAGAGCCATCGTAAACCGTCATAAAGTAATAAAATTACTGCGTGACATTTTAGATGAAGAAGAATTCTTGGAAATTGAAACCCCAATTTTAAGCGCAGGAACCGATGAAGGTGCGCGCGAATTTATCGTTCCGACACGTAAACAAGGAGGTTTGTTTTATACCTTGCCACAAGCGCCACAGCAGTTTAAACAGATGTTGATGGTTAGTGGTTATGAGAAGTATTTCCAAATTGCTCGTTGTTTCAGGGACGAAGATTCCCGTGGAGACCGTCAGCCAGAATTTACACAATTGGATATGGAAATGGCGTATGGAAATATGCAACAGATTATTGATTTGAACACCAAAATGTTTAATGAAGTAGTTAAAAAAATATACGGCAACAAGTGGATTTTGCGTCCGTTTGAAGTGATTACGTACAAAGATGCGATGGATTTTTATGGCTGTGACCGACCCGATTTGCGTTACGGCTTGAAAATGCAAGATATTACCGAGATTGTAAAAGACACCACTTTCCAAGTTTTCAGTAAACCAATTGAAGAAGGCGGAATCGTGAAATGTATCAAGGTTTCGGCTAAAGAGCAAGGCAACAAGCGTATGTCAAAAGGGCAGATTGAAAACCTTACCGCGATTGCGCAACAGCACGGTCTAGGCGGATTGGCTTACATTATTGTAAATGAAGATGAACTGCAATCGCCAATCATTAAATTCTTGGGTGAAGATATTGCGGCTGGAATCATAAAAGCAACCAATGCACAAGTGGGTGATATTGTGTTCTTCTCGGCAGCAGATTATGCCACGGCAAACAAAGCTTTGGATGCTGTTCGTCAGGAAATGGGTAGAATATTGCACTTAATCAATCCGAAGGAATTATGTCCGGCTTGGGTTGTTGATTTTCCAATGTTTGAAAGAACCGATGAAGGAAGATGGACTTTTACACACAACCCATTTTCGATGCCTGCTGTTTATGATTTGGAAAAACACATGAAAGGAGATGACGATGAAATTGGAACGATTATCGCGCAACAATACGACATTATCTTGAACGGTTATGAAATTGGTGGAGGCTCTGTTCGTGCACATAAATCGGAGATTCTGGAAGCGACTTATAGAAATATGGGTTACAACAAAGAAGAAATGATTAAGAGTGTGGGAACTATGCATAAAGCGTTCCAATATGGAGCGCCACCACACGGAGGAATCGCTTGGGGAATCGATCGTTTGATGATGATTTTGGAGAAAAAAGCATCCATCAGGGAAGTTATGGCTTTCCCGAAAACAGGAACCAGTGAAGATTTATTATTTGGAGCACCATCAGCTTTATCCGATAAAAAGTTAGAAGAAATGAATGTTCGAATCATAAGAAATTAGATTAGATTTTATAATCTAAAATCATAAAAAAACGTTCTCCATTTGAGAGCGTTTTTTTATGCGATAAATCAACAAAATGTTAATAACTTACCTACTTAAAATAGGATTTTAACCATTAATTCCTGTAGGGTTTCATATATTTGCGTGTTATACGAAAAATACATTTTTATATTAAAAAAATATGAGCGAAGAAATCAAGAAGGACAATTATTCAGCAGATAGTATTCAGGCATTAGAAGGGATGGAGCACGTAAGAATGCGTCCTTCGATGTATATTGGAGATGTAGGAGTTCGAGGGCTGCATCATTTAGTTTATGAAGTGGTGGATAACTCTATCGATGAAGCGATGGGTGGTTATTGTGATACGATTCGAGTAGATATAAATGAAGATGGTTCTATTTCGGTAGAAGACAATGGACGTGGAATTCCAGTTGGGATTCATAAAAAAGAAGGCGTTTCGGCATTAGAGGTTGTAATGACTAAAATTGGTGCTGGAGGTAAATTTGATAAAGATTCCTATAAAGTTTCTGGAGGACTTCACGGTGTTGGTGTTTCGGTGGTAAATGCCTTGTCAAAACATTTGAAAGCGACCGTACATAGTAGTGATGGAAAAGTTTACGAACAAGAATACGAAAGAGGAAAAGCTTTATATCCTGTAAAACAAATTGGGGAAACCACAAAAAGAGGAACCATTGTCACGTTCTATCCGGATCCAGTTATTTTTACACAAACTATCGAGTATTCTTACGATACTTTGTCTGCTCGTATGCGCGAATTGTCTTTCCTCAACAAAGGAATTACAATTACTTTTACGGACAAAAGAGAAGTGGATAAAGACGGGAATTTCGTTTCAGAAATTTTCCATTCTGATGAAGGGCTAAAAGAATACATTCGTTACCTAGATGGTAATCGTGAGCCAATCATTTCTCACGTAATCTCCATGGATTCCGAAAAAGGTGAAATTCCGGTTGAGGTTGCCTTGATTTATAATACAAGTTATTCCGAGAATATTTTTTCTTATGTAAACAACATCAACACTCACGAAGGAGGAACGCACTTGCAAGGTTTTAGGACAGGTCTAACAAGGTCTTTGAAGAAATATGCAGATGCCTCCGGAATGTTGGACAAATTAAAGTTCGAGATTGCTGGAGATGACTTCCGTGAAGGACTTACCGCCATTATTTCGGTAAAAGTGGCTGAACCGCAATTCGAAGGTCAAACCAAAACAAAATTAGGAAATAGAGAAGTTGTTTCGCCGGTGAGTCAAGCCGTAAGTGAAATGATTGAAATTTATTTGGAAGAAAATCCAAACGATGCTCGTGTTATCGTGCAAAAAGTTATCCTTGCTGCCCAAGCTCGTCACGCTGCAAAAAAAGCCCGTGAAATGGTGCAGCGCAAAACCGTAATGGGAGGAGGAGGATTGCCAGGAAAACTATCGGATTGCTCAGAACAAGATCCTGCAAAATGCGAAGTATATCTTGTAGAGGGAGATTCGGCAGGTGGAACCGCCAAACAAGGACGTGACCGAATGTTTCAAGCCATTATGCCTTTGCGTGGTAAAATATTGAATGTCGAGAAAGCAATGCATCACAAAGTTTTTGAAAACGAAGAGATTCGAAATATTTTTACCGCACTTGGAGTGACAGTAGGGACTGCAGAAGACAGTAAAGCATTGAACATAGAAAAATTACGCTACCATAAAGTAATTATTATGTGTGATGCCGATGTCGATGGTAGCCACATTGCAACCTTAATATTGACTTTCTTCTACCGTTTCATGAGAGAATTGATAGAACAAGGATATGTTTATATTGCTGCACCGCCTTTGTATTTAGTAAAAAAAGGAAACAAAAAAGAATACGCTTGGACAGAAGACCAACGAGATCAAGCCAACGCAAGAATGGGTGGAAGCGCATCAATTCAACGTTATAAAGGTCTTGGAGAAATGAATGCAGAGCAATTATGGGAAACTACGATGGATCCAAGTTTCAGAACGTTGCGTCAAGTGAATATTGACAGTTTAGTAGAGGCAGACAGGGTTTTCTCCATGTTAATGGGAGACGAGGTGCCGCCAAGAAGAGAATTTATCGAGAAAAATGCTGTTTATGCAAATATCGATGCGTAGATAAAATTTATGGTTTGTTGTTTTTAGACAGCAACAATCCATG
Organism: Flavobacterium sp.; assembly: GCF_013823965.1. GTDB lineage: Bacteria > Bacteroidota > Bacteroidia > Flavobacteriales > Flavobacteriaceae > Flavobacterium. The sequence continues at coordinate 1,931 of NZ_PNNA01000066.1, read as the reverse complement.
TCGTGAACAACAAACAACAAATAATAAATAAAATTAATTTAAATGAAAGTTACAATTGTAGGAGCAGGAAATGTGGGAGCATCCTGTGCAGATTCAATTTCTTATAGAGGAATTGCCAGTGAAGTAGTATTATTAGACATCAGGGAAGGTTTTGCCGAAGGTAAAGCGATGGATATATCTCAATGTGCAACCAATACAGGTTTCAATACTAAAGTATCAGGTATTACAAATGATTATTCAAAAACCGCAAATAGCGACGTGGTGGTAATCACATCAGGAATTCCTAGAAAACCAGGAATGACGCGCGAGGAATTAATAGGCATCAATGCAGGAATCGTAAAATCAGTTGCCGATAATGTATTGGCACATTCGCCAAACGCAATTATCGTTGTGGTTTCAAACCCTATGGATACAATGACTTATTTGACATTGAAAGCTACAGGTTTACCAAAAAACAGAATCATTGGAATGGGTGGAGCGCTTGATAGCTCTCGTTTTAGATATTATTTATCAAAAGCATTGGACAAACCATCCAACGATGTTTCAGCAATGGTTATTGGTGGTCACGGTGATACTACAATGATTCCATTGACAAGATTGGCTTCCTATAATGGTATTCCAGTTTCTGAATTTTTGTCAGATGAAGAATTAGCTAAAGTTGCTGCCGACACAATGGTTGGTGGAGCTACTTTAACAGGTCTTTTGGGAACATCGGCTTGGTATGCACCGGGAGCTTCTGTGGCATATTTGGTAGATAGTATTTTGAATGACCAAAAGAAAATGATTGCTTGTTCAGTTCTATTGGAAGGTGAATATGGACAAAGCGATATTTGTATTGGAGTTCCATGTATCATTGGTAAAAACGGAATCGAAGAAATTCTGGACATCAACTTGAACGATACTGAAAAAGCAGCTTTTGCAAAAAGCGCGGATGCTGTTCGAAATATGAATGCTGACCTAAAATCAGTTTTAGCATAATAATATAGGTAAAAAATAAAAAAGACTGCACTTTTGCAGTCTTTTTTTTGACATTAATCAATAAATAAATTGGTTAATCTTTACGTTAATTATATATTTGCTCGGTTTTAAAAAGATGATTTAATTCCTAACGTTTTATTTTTCAATAAAAATAGATGTTAAGGCTTATTTTATAAGGGTTAAAACAAACAATAAATAAATAAAATAATTAATTTTTAGTAATAATGCAGAATAAAGGACTTATTAAATTTTTCGCAATTCTATTTGCATTGGTAAGTATTTACCAACTTTCTTTCACTTTTGTTTCAAATAAGGTGAAAAGTGATGCAAAATCTTTTGCCGCTGGAAATCCTGATAAAGAATTAAAATATTTAGATTCCATTGGAAAGGAAAATGTGTTTAATCTTGGGTTTACCAAATTCACTTTCAATGAAGTAAAAGACAAACAAATCAACAAAGGTCTTGACTTGGAAGGTGGTATCAACGTGATATTGCAAATCTCGGTTAAAGATGTTTTGAAAGGATTGGCCAATAATTCTAAAAACCCGGTTTTTAATAAATCATTGGCAGACGCAACTGCAAATATGCAGGGAAATAAAACGTATATCGATAAGTTTTTTGAAGCCTTTGATGCAAATTCAAAAGGAACGGTAAAGCTTGCTTCTCCTGATATTTTTGCCAACAGAACTTTGCAAGGTGAAATTGATTTTCAAATGACCGATGCTCAAGCCCAAAAAATAATCAGAAGAAAAGTTGATGAATCAGTAGACAGTGCTTTTGGTGTATTGAGAAAACGTATCGATAAATTTGGTGTAACCCAACCCAACATTCAAAAAATTGGAGAAACTGGAAGGATCCTTGTGGAACTTCCTGGAGCCAAAGATGTTGACAGAATTAAAAAATTATTACAAAGTACGGCTCAATTAGAGTTTTGGGAAACTTATAAAATTGAC
>NZ_PNNA01000092.1 GCF_013823965.1 Flavobacterium sp. | reverse complement strand
TGCCGTGGCTGCTGTTCCGCCTGAAGGCGACCAAGAGTAGGTATAACCCGGAGTTCCGCCTGAAGGAGAAACCGAAGCAGTACCATTAGTGCCACCGTTGCAAGAAACGTTCGTTTGGGATCCCGATGCCGTACTGATTGCAGTTGGCTGCGTGATGGTAAAGCTCTGGGTAGCCTGACATAAGTTGGCATCGGTAACAGTACATGTCCAAATTCCTGCAGTTAATCCAGAAATGGAATTAGTTCCATCACCAGTTGGGTTACCTGGCGTCCAGTTGTAGGTGTAACCTCCGGTACCACCAGTTGGAGTATTTACCGAAGCAGCACCATTAGAACCTCCAAAGCATGATACATTGGTTTGTGAAGCAGGAGTTAATACTATACTACACGCGGGTGTTTCATATAGTCTAAAATTATCTATTCCCCACTCTTCATTGTTTCCTTCAGAGAAAACACGAATCCGTAAATTCATTGTAGTCCCTGTTCCTACAATGTTCTTAGAAAATTCTCCAAAAACATTGGTTAACTGCGTACCATCTCCACAACCATTATTGTCAGTATCTTCAAATAAATATTTATCTCCTGTTCCTGAAGCACTTCCTTTGTTGTAAAAACGCAATAAATTTATATATGATCCGCCATCAATACTATATTCAACAATAATATAGTCTGTATTTGTTGTGCCAACACCACTAATACACGAATTTTGATTATCCCAAGGCTCATTTGTACTGGCAGCTGCCAATAATCCTTTAAAACTTAAACCTAATTTCCCTGTTATATTAATATTTGTCCAATCTATTTGGAGCTCATTTAGTGGATTACTAGGTGGTATTGATCCCTCTGAAGGGAATCCTGTTCCTAGTCCGTTATGATCTTCACCTGCCCAGTAATTGCTGCCTTCTTTACCACTAAATGATACTACTTGTGAAATAGTAGAACCATCTGTTAATCTGAAATAACTAGTAGTTGTTCCACCACTTACTTCGGGGGTTCTAGTTCCGCTTGAGGGAGTACTTTCAAAAGTATCACTCCAAAATTGTGTTTGTGCTCTAGTGTTTAATGAAAAAACACAAAGTAACCACATTAAAATAAAAGTAAAGTTGCTTTTCATACGCTTTTTGTTTTCTTGAATAATTTATTCTTTTATTAAATGAAAGTTGAATTTTGATGTGATTTCATCAAATGACTTATTGTTTTTAGGACAATGGTCAGGATTAAAATTAGGATTATAATCCCACTCACTACTGTGTAAATTACAACCATTTTTAGTTAAATAAAGGTAGCCTTTATATGTCTTATAGCCATCAGCCGTAATTTTTATCTCTAGTTTTTCGGAAATTTTGCCAGAATTAGCAAATCCAGAGTTTATGGTGTAAGAACCATTTATTGAATTTAGTTCTCTGTATGTAGTGAGAAACCTGTTTCTTTTTACCGACACATTCATTCTAGCATTAGTAATTGGCTGAAGTGTTTCAAAATCCTTAACGAAGCCATTAATTGAAATTTTCTCTTTCGAATTGATAAACGGCTTTAAATCCAATATGCCTGATTCTTTTGCACTGGTCGAAGCATGAGCGTCTATCTCTGAAAAAACCAAAGCCCCAGTAGTAAAAATAGCTGTGCTTTTAACGAATTGTCTTCTTTTCATAATTTATCTAAATTTTTTACCTATTATATTTTCTTGAAAATTGAATTGTTTTGCAGTGATTATTCCAAAATCTGTTTTTAGCACCTCAATGGAAACTTGTTTGTCATCTGAACAAGCAACAGCAATATGGCCATCTTCAGTTATTGAAAGAATAGTTCCTGGATTTGCGTTTTGATGTGATTGATTGTAAAGAGATGCAACAATAATTTTAACCTGCTCACCTTCAAATGAAGTATCTGCGCCAGTATTCCATGGATTACACGAGTTTATTAATGTTATTATTTCTTCCGAGCTCATGTTTTTCCACTTAATATAGGTATCTGATAGTGCTGGTTTTTCATAATAGTAAGCATTTTTGGTTTCTTGCATGGAACTTGGTATTTTTTCAGCATATTGAACCATGTTGGCCATGTTTAATGCAACTTGTGCCGTGTGATTGCTTAGTTTCACGGCCAATTTTCCATAAGTGTCATCTTTTTCAATTTTTAAAACATCTTTAAAAATAAGCGGACCTTCGTCATATTTCGAATTCATGAAATGAACACTGACTGCCGTCAATTTTTCTTGATTTTTAAGAACTTCAAAGATCGGCATTGGTCCACGATATTCAGGTAAAGGACCAGGGTGAAAATTTATGAATTTTTCTTTTCCGTATAAAAGAACATCTTCAGGAATCAAAAAAGGGAAGCTTATTGAAAAAATATAATCAGGCTTCAATTTTTCAATCCATGATTTCATTTCTGATACACTGTTTTTATCTGGAAAAGATTTAAAATCCAAGTTGTTGTTTTCTGACTCAGTTTCCAATGCTTCAATGACTAGACTGGAACTTTTTCCAATTCCAATTCCGCATAAATAATTCTCAAACGCCAGCAGTTGTAGTGCTTTGAAAGCAAATTTTCCCCCACATAAGATTACTATTTTTTTTTGACTACTCATGGACTATATACAAGCATAACTATTATGCCATGCTGAAGTTGCTGAACCTATTTCTAATTCGCTTAGTAATTCAAAAGTTTCGTTTGTATCCTTTATTTCTGAAAGCAAATTAACTTTGCACATTCCGTCTTCTTCATTAAGAACAATTTCAGCTTCATATAATGGTGCAACTGATGTATTTGTTTTTGAATTAAAACTGATTTTTCCTCTTGGACCAACAAACTCAAAACTCAATAAATCTGAAATTGCCTGGGCACTATTATTCTCGTTTTTGCTTAAAAGTTCAAAGACTTCTATTATTATTTGTGCACTTTCCCATGCCAATAATGAAAACAAATTAGGTGTTCTTCCTGTTTTTTTAATAGTATCAATAAACAACTTATTTTCCTCGGAATCTATATTTTTAGACCAAGCAGCAACACCCTTTATTTTACAATTTGGAAAAACTGCTTTTTGCAACATTGTTTCCTCTAAACCGAAAGGAGAAAGATAAATTACCGTTTTTTTCTCAGAAATCCAGTCTTTAATCCCTGAAAAATACCATTGCACATAATCACCACTAAAAAGACTCAAAAGAGCACTATTTGGAAATTCATCCAAATATTTTTTTAATGGTTCCATTGTAAAATCATTTTCTTTATATCCAGTGGCGTGATTAAAACAAATCTGGCCTCCTGCTTGTTCAAAGCTTTTGCATAAACTGTAGGTTTGTAGATAGCCACCGTCATAATATCCTGTAACCATTCCTCCCGAGAAATACCCGTCTTTGGTCGCTTCTTTCGACGAAAGCCAAGCTCCTAATGAGTTTTGCAAAGAATGGTAGACAATATTTGGACAAGAAAGGTGCTCATTGGGCAAATTAGCTCCTGAATCTAACACTATAAGAATTTTATTCGCCGCTAAAAAAAGAGGACGAAGTAATTGAGCCATTCTCTGTCCGATATAGGCTATTACCATCGTTACATTTTCCTCCAGCAATAATTTTTCAGCGCTTCGATAACATTGTTGCTTATCACCACCAAAACCTATGTTCTCTGTAACTATTTTAACATCTTGGAATCCATAATGTTTTAAGCCTGAACGAAGCCCTTCGTATAAATCAAAACTAATTGTTTCATAATAGGTTGAACGAGGCAATAAGATTCCAATTGAGGGCATAGTATTAATTTTAGTGTATTATAAAATATTCTTCAAACTAGTTTCTGCTTGGAAATATTCCATATATGGCGATAGAATAGTTTAACGTTAAGTAGGGATTCTCTATTGCAATAGGTATTGACGATCCAGTTGCTGCTGTTACTCCTGAAGCTACTATGGGAGCTGAAGCATCATTTGTCGCGCTAGCATAGAGTCCTGATGCTGTATTGGCCAAAACTGCATTTACCGGACTATCTGTATCTGCACCTCCTTCAGAAACAGGTATATTAATAGAAATTCCTGACGCTGGGTGATTATGGACCGGCATATTTGATGCCAAAATGTTTGCGGATGTTGCCCCAGAAAGTTGTCCTAAAGAATTAAATGGAAGCCCAGGCCCTTGACCTTGTCCAACTGGGACTCTGCCTCGTAAATCTGGCAAAGCAAAAGTGGTTTGTCCGTTTCCACCGTATGTTGTTCCTAATAATGCAAACAAGGCAGTGTTTTGAGCAATTGACATAATTTGTCCATTGCACATTTCATGACCTGATGGATTAAAATAAAACCCAAAAATTTTAATTTCCCCTATATATGGTTCTGTAGACATCTTTCTTGTTTTAAGTTATTAATTTCTACTTGGAAATATTCCTTCTAAAGCAATCGAATAATTCACTACTAAATAAGGGTTTTCTATATTAAGAGGGATGGATTGTCCCGTAACTCCTGTTGTTCCAGAAGCAGCCAAAGCACTGCCATAATTTTTACCTGCAGAGGCAGCAGTGGAGTACATGTCCACAGGAGCTTGAGCCAGGTAATTCCCTACAGGAGAATTGGAGTCGCCAACTCCACTGGCCACAGGAAGATTTGCCGTGATTCCAGTTGCTGGATGAGTATGAGCAGGCAAGTTTGATGTTAACAAGGTTACTGACGGACTCCCTGCTAATTGTCCCATCACATAACTAGGAAGGCCGGGTCCTTGACCTTGACTTTTTGCCACACGTCCTTGTAAATCAGGAAGAGCAAAAGTAGTCATCCCATTACCTCCATAAGTAGTTCCCAACAAAGAGAATAAGGCAGTGTTCACTGCTATTGATAAAATTTGCCCCTGACAAGTTGCGTAGCCTCTAGGAGCAAAGTTAAATCCAAAAATTTTAATTTCCCCTATAAATGGTTCTGTTGACATATTTTCTTGATTTAAAAATTTTATATAAATTTATGTTAAAAATGACGTAAAAATATTAAATAAAATTAATATAATTGTATTCTTTATATAATATTTTGTCAGAAATTAATATTTTTATTGGTCTATACCAATAAATAATTGTTAAAACATTCAGGTATGTCAACTCGAAAAAACAGCTTAGAAACAACAAAAATAGTACAGTTTTTAGAAAAAATAGGAATTCAAATCATCGAAAAAAAATTAGGTTCGACCACTTTTTTACCAGGTCTTGCATTAGGGTCCAATTGCATTTATGTAGATTTTAATGAATTAAAATACCCAGGCGATTTACTACACGAAGCAGGGCATTTGGCTGTTACAGATGGTGAAACCAGAAAAAACATCAACAATGATCCAAAAGAAGAATGGCCTACCCAAGGAGAGGAAATAGCCGCCATCCTTTGGTCTTATGCCGCTCTCACTTATTTAAATATTGAGCCCTCATTTGTATTTCATCCTAATGGTTATAAGGGAAATTCAGAGTGGTTTATTTCAAATTTCACCAATGCAAATTATATCGGTTTGCCTTTTTTAGAATGGGCAGGATTAGCTTTAGGTGATAAAAGGGCTCTTTTAGAAAATAAAGATGCTTTCCCAATTATGCAAAAATGGATAAGAGATTAAATTATGGATAAATTAGTGCGATCAATAAAATTACCTTTTGTTTTTGATAAAGAACAATTGGTGATTGATACCAATAAAGTAATAAAGAAAAAGTGGGTAAACCACTATAACTCTATGGATTATTCTGGAAAATGGACCTCTATAGCCTTGATGTCAAATGGTGGAAAATCAACCAATATAAATGCTTTTTCAAATAGCACAGAGGGTTTTATCCCCACTGATGCTTTAGATTTTTGTGAATATTTCAAAAAAATTCTTGATGGTTTTTTATTCGAAAAGACTTCTGTTCGTTTATTGAATCTTGGTTCAGGAGCAGAAATTAAGCCTCATACGGATCACTGCCTAGGTTATGAAGATGGTGTGTTTCGCTTGCATATTCCGATAATTACAAATCCAGATGTTGAGTTTATTTTAGACAACAAGAGGTTAATCATGCGTGAAGGGGAGTGTTGGTACTTAAATGCTAATTTTATGCATTCTGTAAAAAATGGCGGCAATAACGACCGTATTCATCTTGTTATTGATGGAATTAGAAATAAATGGACCGACGATATTTTCCTTAAAGAAGCTTCCATTGAACAATTCACCAAGCCAATTCCTGTTATTGATGAAAATCAAAAAAAACTCATAATTGATGAATTAGAAAGAATGAATTCAGCAATAGCTAAAGAATTGATCAATAATTTGAAAAGCTAGTTGTTTGTTTTTCAATCAACGTATTTTCCATAACTAATATATCCAAGGCTGTTTCTTTGAACAAATTGATAGCTTCTGATGGAGTTTCGACAATAGGCATGCCTTTTTTGTTAAAACTGGTATTTAGTAATACTGCAATTCCACTATGTCTATGAAATTCAGTTATTAATTTTGAGAATTTGGGATTCCAAATCTCATCTACGGTTTGAACTCTAGCTGTACCGTCACAATGTGTGACATTCACAAGTTGTTGCAGATATTTTGGTCGTGTTTTATCAACTAAAATCATGTAAGGACTGTCTCTTCCAACTTCAAAATACTCAGTTACTTTGTTTTTTAAAACTGCTGGGGCAAAGGGGCGAAAATCCTCTCTAAATTTTATGTCCCTATTGATGTGGTTTTTCATGTTTTCAATTCCTGGATGAGCCAGTATGCTTCTTCTTCCAAGAGATCTGGGCCCAAATTCAGATCCCGACTGAAACCATGCCACTGTTTTTCCGCTATTTAATTTTTCTGCACAATACGAAATTAGTTCGTCTTCATTCAAAAAAAATTTTTTGTCAAAGTTTTGATTTGTTTCGCCCTTTACTATCTCCTCTATTTCTTCCTGTAGGTATTGCTTTCCAAAACAAGTATTCCCATTATGTGGAATTTTTTGTTTCCCCAAATAGTTTATCCAACCATAAAATGCACATCCTAGGGCTAATCCGTTATCTCCTGCCGCGGGCTCAAAAAAAATATTGTTTTCAGCCAGAGAATCTTGCAATTTAGCATTTGCAACAGCATTAAGAGCAACTCCTCCGGTGTAGCACAAATTTTTATGAGGAAATCTTTTCATGCGAAAGTTCAAACAACACAAAACTGCTTTTTCAACCTGTTCTTGTGCCCATCTGGCAACATCCGCATAATAAGAAAAATGCTCCGTAAAATAATCATGGCCTTTAGATGGATTGATAAAGTTGTTTTTCCAATCATCCTTTACATATAAACATTCAGAAATAAATTCAAAAGCATCAAAATTAAACTTGCCTGATTTTCCAAAAGGAGCCAATCCCATTAACTTGCCTACATCCTCTACATCTCCAAAAACATATTTACTGATTGTTGCATAAAACCCACCTATTGAATGTTTAGTGGTAGGCATCGATAAACAACTATTGGTTAATTCCTCCATTCTGCTAAAATCCTTGTGTAGTGTAACTAATTTATTGTCAGAAAAATGGTAAAAACTATCTTTTTCGCATATCATCTGATTTTCATCGATAAACTTTAAATCAATATTTCCTCTATGTTCGGGGTGTAAATCCAAGTACTGATTCAATGGACTCCCACATCCGTCTATTACCATAACAGCGCATTCGGAAAAAGGTGAAGTCCCAATAGCACTATAAGCATGTGCCAAATGGTGCGAAATGGTAATAATTTCAGGACAGTTGGTTTCAGAAAAAATTCTTTTCCCTTTAAAATGTTTTGGATTTGGGATGTCAAAATTAGCACTTTGAACAACTAAGCATATATCGCTCAAATCAATTCCTTCGGCATCTAAACAGTATTGTATAGCTAATGAGTCGTTACCTCCATCATGCTTAATTCGGCTTAAACGCTCTTTTTCAATTGCAACACATACACGACCGTCTTTCAGCAATACCGCTGACCCGTTATGTGAAAGCCCAGTACCAATTACATAGATAGGTTTCTTCATATTTCGTAAAGATATTTGGTTTTTTTTACAAAAAAAAGATAAATCAGATTTTTGTATTTTTTATAGACCCAGAAACGTGAATATAAAAATATTGACCTATAACCCATTGGGCTTATTTAAAATATAATCAACATTTTTACTTTGAATAATTATGCACAATGGTTTAAATTGTTGTTTTTTGTTGTGTCCTAAAAATAATTTTGTCTATTTTTGATAGTCAATCTTAATACAAACTAAGTATGCCGTGGACTATTCTTGAAAAGCTTTGGCAACGTACATTGCATCCCGAAAAAAAAGTAATTCCCCAAGAAGAGTCTACTTGGAATAAAGAAATAGAAACACTATATGGATTGGGGATTGGTATGGAAGAAACACTTCGCTACTTACACTTCGAAAATCCTGATTTTAATTCTTTTAAAGCTTGGGTAAACAACAACAAAAAAGAAATATCCACAGAATGTCGCGTACTTGTAGAAGATGTGCTTTCGGAAGAAGATCTTTCTTTTTGGGAGGAAAATGGTTATGTAGTCATAAGAAACGCCATTCCAAAATTAGAATGTGAAGAAACTCAACAAGCTATTTGGGATTTTTTAGAAATGGATTCCAGCGATAAAGAGACATGGTATAATAGACATAAAGAACAAAGAGGACTTATGCTTACTTTTACGAATCATGTTACGTTAAATAGAAACAGGGCATCTTTAAAAATTCAAAAAGCATATGAGCAACTTTACAAAACAACAAAAATTTATAAAACTATCGATAAAGTAAGTTTCAATCCTCCTGAAACGGAAAATTTCCGATTTTTAGGAAGCCCAATTCACTGGGACGTGAGCCTTAAAACACCTATTCCTTTTGGATTGCAAGGACTTCTTTATCTTACTGATTGTAAGGAAAATGACGGGGCATTTCATTGTGTGCCAGGATTCCATCAAAAAATTAATAGTTGGCTTAATGATTTACCAGCTAATGTAAACCCCAGAGAAATCGCCATGGGAAAACTTAAACCCATTCCTGTAACTGGAAATGCAGGTGATTTTATTATTTGGCACCAAGCGTTACCCCATTGTGCGATGCCCAATTATGGAACATCTCCAAGAATGGTTCAGTATCTTACTTATTTTCCGGAAGATTACAAGGAATTAGAAGAGTGGATTTAACCTCTTGGATTTAATTCCTCGAAGCTCTGCTTCAAGTCTTTTTTTTTGTAATATTGTTGTGTGAGCATATATACATAAAGTCATGATGTTTTTTGTTATATGCTAAACTGTCTTTCAGCTTCGTTCAGGATGACAGAACAAGAAAAATCATTGTCAAAAACGATTCTCGATGCATTTTTTGCTCCATTTCATTGCGCAAAAACACTCGAATTGACGTTTTTTGATAATTACACCCAGCGGGTTAATTTTATAAAATAGGTAGAAGAAAATTGGAAAATGTAATTTTGCATTCCATACAACCTACAACTTACAACAAAAAAAACATGAACCAAACCACTAATTCCATCCTGATGATTCGTCCCGTGGCGTTCCGAATGAACGAGCAAACGGCCGTGAACAATTATTACCAAAAAGTGTTGGACAATTTATTGCCGGCAACCGTAAATGCCAAAGCGCAGGACGAGTTTGATGCTTTCGTCACGAAACTTCGGGCAGTTGGCGTAAATGTCATCGTGGTCGATGATACGATACAACCGGACACGCCGGACAGCATTTTTCCAAACAACTGGATTTCCTTTCACGAAACCGGCGACGTGGTCCTGTATCCCATGTTTGCCGAAAACAGACGCGGGGAACGTCGCGAAGATGTTTTGGACATTCTCGAAGACAACGGTTTTGTCATCAACGAAATCATGGATTACACTACGGCCGAAGAAGACGGATTTTATCTCGAAGGCACCGGAAGCATAGTCTTGGACAGAGAAAATGGCAAAGCTTATTGCGCTTTGTCACCCCGTGCCGACGAAGAGCTGTTCATTGAATTCTGCGAGGATTTTGAATATTCGCCAGTGATTTTCGAAGCGTTCCAAACAGTAAACGGGGAACGAAAATTGATTTACCACACGAACGTGATGATGTGTGTTGGCGATACCTTTGCCGTGATTTGTGCGGATTGCATCGATGACAAAAAAGAACGAAAAATGGTGTTGGACAGTTTAAGAGGCGACGACAAAGAAATCATCCTGATTACCGAAGCCCAAGTCAACAATTTTGCCGGAAACATGCTCGAAGTTCGTGGAGCGGACGACAGAAGGTATTTAGTGATGAGCAGTGCGGCACATCAAAGTTTGACCAAAAAACAAATTGCCCAACTCGAAGAACACGTGACCATCCTGAGTGCCAGTCTGGACACCATAGAAGCCTGTGGCGGTGGAAGTGCCCGATGCATGATGGCGGAGATTTTCTTGCCATTCGAATAAAAGAAGCGTCCCTTGAAAAAGTGTTAGGTTTTTTCAAGGGATGTCATTCCAAAATTAGAGTAGATTTCCCTTGATGATATTGATCATGGCACTTACGATGTATTGAATTCCAATGGCAATCACGATGAAGCCGACAATTCTGGAGATGGCCACAATTCCTGATGCGCCAAGGATTTTGGCCAAATAGTGGGCACTTCGAAGGATGACAAAAATAGCAATGGCTATGGCAAAAATGGCCAAACTGGAAATGATTATTTCACTCGTGGAATGGTGTTCTTGGTAAAACGCAATCAACAAGGATATGGAACCGGGGCCAGCCAGCATGGGAATGGCCAACGGAGTCAGGGCGACATCGTTTCTTTTCTGGGCATCGGTTTCTATTTTTTTATTGATTCCACGCTTTTTATTGAATTTGCCTGAAAGCAAGGAAAATCCGGAACTTACGATGATGATGCCTCCGGCAATTCGGAGGGCGTCAATGCTGATGCCAAAAAAAGTCAGCACATATTGTCCAATAAAGAACGATACGATAAGAATGATAAACACGTCGATGGCCGTCCATAACGAAATTCGAGAACGCTCTTTTTTGGAATCATTATGGGTGAGGCCCACAAAAATAGGTACCGTTCCAATAGGATTCAACACTGAAAACAGGGCTGCAAATAAATAGACGAAAAGATCCATAATGTCTTGTTTGAAGGCGTAAAAATAGTCTTTTTTTTATTTTTACGGCAGCTTTTTGTTTGGGGAGGCGTTGCGCCAATGGAACTAAACCCTAAAATTGCCAAAGCGGGATTCTTTTTGACTACTTTTGCAGCATACAATTATAGCACATGAAAAATAAAAAGACCTTGGTTCTAGGCGCCAGTACAAAACCCGACCGATACGCCTACAAAGCCATCACGATGCTTGTCGAAAAAGGGCATTCGGTATTGGCCATTGGACAAAATGCGGGCGAAGTGGCCGGCGTGAAAATCCAAACCAAAGCCATTCCGCTCAAGAACATCGATACGGTTACCCTTTATTTGAACCCGGCCCGCCAACGGGATTACTACAATTACATTGTCGAAGCCCAACCGAAACGCGTGGTTTTCAATCCCGGAACAGAAAACCCGGAGTTTTACCAATTGTTGGAATTGAACAACATCAAGGTGGAAGTGGCCTGTACTTTGGTATTGTTGACCACAAACCAGTATTAATTACCGTTAAAATTTCCAGTTGATTAAAACTTCCAGCCTTTGAAAGGTTGGAAGCTTTGTTGGTTTATATCTGGAGTAAAGCTGGGCTAACCCCTAATTATCCCTTACTCTGGTACCCAATTATTTTTTATGGACATTAGATCCCAAATGACTTTTGTTCTTTTTAGGGCAATGCAAAAAAGAACCAAAAACGCTAGCCCAAGACTGATCGCCGATCCGCTATTTTCTTAATTCTGAAATCCAACAAACTCGCTATGCTCAAACAATGTTGGATTTTTTCGAGAATTTTTTAAAAAGCGGCTGCCCGGCTGCCACCGTCAATGGGCGAAGGAATCTGTGCAGGATGAAGCTTTCAACAAACAACTATGTTGTACTATTTCATTTACACTTTCATTTATTTTTAATTTTTTTGACGCTTTTCCGCGCATTCGAATGCTAACGAAACCTTGCTGTTGTGGGGTCAATAAAAACAATCTAGTTTTAGGCTATTAATAACGCTTAAAACAAAATAACATGGCAAAAGTAGACGGAATAGTCGAGATTCAAGGGACGGTTAAAGGGATTACTTTTTATCGCACCAAATACGGAATGTACGCAAGAGCCAAAGGTGGAATTTCAAAACACAGGATTAAAAATGATCCTGCCTTTGAGCGGACTCGGGAAAACTGCGCCGAGTTTGGACACAATGCCAAAATGGGCAAGTTGGTGCGAAACGCGGTCAGTAACTTGCTGCTCTTGGCCAAAGATTCCAGGGTTAGCAGCCGGTTGGCACAGACAATGGGCCGAATCAAGAACCTGGATTTGGTTTCGGTTCGGGGTCAACGTCGCGTTGGCATTGGGATTCAGGGGATTGACGGGAAAAGGATTTTGAAGGGGTTCGACTTTAATATTGCTTCTCCGATGCAGGCTGTTTTTAGAGGCTTGCTCGATTTGGATCCGGTTACCGGCGTGGTGGTCTTGGCGGATTTTAATCCCGCTTTTCATTTGGCCGTTCCCGAAGGAGCGACTCACGCGAGTTTGAGTACTGCGGTGAGCCTCATTGATTTTGAAGAAGGGATTTATCATAGTTGTTTCAGCAACACGGAAAACTTTGGAATTGCCACCGCCACGGCGAGCTACACGTTTATCCCAAGCGAGTTTTCCACAGGCGATGGCATTTCGATTTATTTTTTCCTTATTGAATTTTTTCAGGAGATCAATGGAGTGCAATATTCGTTGAAAAATAATTCGTATAATGTGTTGAGTATTTTGGAGGTGGGGTAATGGTTATCGGTTGTGGGTTGTCGGTTATCTGTTATCGGTTATCAGTTATCGGTTATCAGTTATCTGTTGTCGGTTTTGGGTTATTATAGGTTAGGGGCTTGTTGGTATGCGGCTATTCGGGATATTGGACTGTATTTTGTTAGTACCAATCAAAAATTTGGTCAAGACATAAGAAATAAAGATGTTTTTGACTTGAACCATTAAGGCAAGTAATTAGAAAGATAATATTGTCGCAATATCAAAATACGATAACAATTATCAAAAAGAGTTTTTGCCACAGATTTGAAGGATTAAAAAGATTTTTAAGCTAGGTGACGAATTAATCTGTGCTAATCTGTGACCCGAGACCAAAGGTCGAACAGACGAAGTAAATCTGTGGCAAATAAATTTATGGCTTCATTAAAACACGACATTTAATTTTGGCCATTACTTTTATTCTGTGCTACTTCATTTATATTTTCATTTTTATTTATACTTTTTCTTTTGACCCTAGAGTGTGCCATTGGATGCTTTCCACTCAAAACATACTAATAGTAACCCGTTGGGCGTAATTGTTTTTTATGGTCAATTTTGTACTAATTGTCACATTGAGCTTGTCGAAATGTATCTTTTTAAAGGTCTTCGACAGGCTCAGACTGACATAAGTGTCCTAATTGACTTTAAATTTTAATCAAAATCATCACTTTTAATACATTTTGATTCATTATACCCAACGGGTTAATAGTAATGAGTTTTAAATAATTGGTTATCCGTATTCAAAGAAGATTCGATGTTGTTTTAACTCTAAAAGTATCGCAAATAAGGATAACTGTAAAAGATTCTTGTTTAAAAGAAGTAGGTTTACAGTGGTCTAAAATGATGGGTTTGCCAAAAAAGTGACGCCTAACTAGTATATCTGTGTAACTACTTGAAATATGTTGTTTTACGTTTGATTTCGGTTTTTTAGACCAAATTATAGCCAGGCATTCCAAGTATTGCGTTTTATTGTGTTTTTTGGATTTTCAAGATTCAAAAGACAAACATTAAAATAAAATAGTCCTGTAGCCATAACTTGAAATGTAATGATTTGACGGCTTTGTATTTATGGTTTTGTGTTTGGAGAATAAGTATTAGTTGTTTTATGGCAGTTGGAAAAAGTGATAAAAATTGCTATTTTGTTGGTATATTTGCACCCTTGATTGTGCTAATTTCGAACTCCTTTTGTGGGTTGGAATGGCGAAGCCTTGGGCAGCCACCAGCATCTGTGCCAAAAAGGCATCATAAGTTAAAAATGATTCACTAGTTAAAAAAAATGATTGACTAGTTAAAATAAGGGTTCAATAATTGAAAAACAAAACAATTTAATCGTTGAAACCAGTATCTTAAAAAACATGGAAATGAACCTCAATTCAAAAATTTATATAGCAGGTCACAAGGGCATGGTGGGTTCCGCAATTTGGAGGAAGGGATTCAAATGACTTGTGTTTGGTTTTTGGAAAACTTGAATGCGTTTGAAGAAGTGGATTTAAAGAGTAGTAACGGCTTAAGAAAAGAATAATTGTTTACAAATAACCAGTTAAACAAATAACCCGTTAATCCAAAATACAAATGTTGCCCTCAATTAACTCATTAAACAACCAATTGATTAATTAATTTACCGATTCAGAAATTAAAAATTATTCATATTTTATAAATAAAGTAATATGTTCGCAAATAAAATTCTTCTTATTACAGGAGGCACTGGTTCATTCGGAAATGCAGTATTAAACCGTTTTCTATATACCGACCATTTCAAAGAAATTCGTATTTTTTCTCGTGACGAAAAAAAGCAGGATGATATGCGCAATCAGTTAAAGAACGATAAACTCAAATTTTATATTGGGGATGTTCGCGATTACAATAGTGTGGAACGTGCGATGCGCGGGGTAGATTATGTGTTTCATGCGGCAGCCTTGAAGCAAGTGCCTTCTTGTGAGTTTTTTCCGTTGGAAGCTACCAAGACTAACGTATTTGGCACACAAAATGTGATTGATGCAGCTGGAGTCAACAAAGTCAACAAAGTAATTTGTTTGAGTACAGACAAAGCGGCTTATCCTATTAATGCCATGGGGATTTCAAAAGCTTTGATGGAAAAAGTAGCAGTGGCAGCATCACGTAATTTGACCGACACCACAGTTTGTTTGACACGTTACGGAAATGTAATGGCCTCTCGAGGTTCGGTTATTCCATTGTTTTTGAAACAAATAAAAAATGGAGAAACACTAACGATAACGGATCCAAACATGACTCGCTTCTTGATGTCGCTGGATGAAGCGGTGGAGTTAGTTTTGTTTGCTTTCGAACACGGAAATCCAGGAGATTTATTTGTCAATAAAGCACCCGCCGGAACTATCGGCGATTTGGCCCAAGCTTTAAAGGAACTTTGTAATGCCGATAACAAGATAAAAATTATCGGGACACGTCATGGCGAAAAATTATATGAAACTTTGTGTACCCGTGAGGAAATGATTAAAGCAGAAGATATGGGCGATTTTTATCGCATCCCTTCTGATAATCGTGATTTGAATTATGCACAATATTTCTCGGAAGGGAAAGATATCCAACCTGAAGTTGAAGACTATAATTCGCACAATACTAAGAGAGAAGATGTTGAAGGTATAAAAGTTCTATTAAAAAAACTGAATCTGTTTAAAAACTAAAAAGATGTATAGTAAAATAACAGGAAATTTTTTTTCAGATGAAAGAGGGATGCTTTCCTTTAATAATGAACTTGATCTTACTGAAGTAAAACGAGTATATGTTATTGAAAATGCTGATTTATCCATACAAAGAGCTTGGCAAGGACATCAAACTGAAAAAAGATGGTTTATTGCTGTTAAAGGGAAGTTTTTAATCAAATTAGTAAAAATAGATGATTTTGAAAATCCTTTGAATAGTTTAGAAGTAGAATCGTTCGAACTTGATTCCAAAAAATTGGAAGCCCTAATTGTTGAGGCAGGTTGCGCATCTTCTATTCAAGCATTAGAAGTCGACTCCAAATTGCTGGTTTTTTCTAATTACAAGATGGGAGAAATAGAAGATAATTATAAATTTAATCCAACACAATGGAAATAAACATGAATAAATTAAAAGTAGCAACGATTTTAGGAACTCGTCCTGAAATTATACGTTTAGCGGAATGTATTAAAAAATGCGATATCTATTTTGATCATATTTTAATCCATACAGGTCAAAATTACGATTACGAATTAAATGAAATTTTTTTTGAGGACTTAGGCTTAAGAAAACCGAATTTTTTTTTGAATGTTGCGGGAAATCATTTGGGAGAAACCATTGGAAACGTAATTTCAAAATCGTTTGAAATTTTGTCGAAAGAACTACCAGATGCTATATTGGTTTTAGGAGACACCAACAGCGTTTTGAGTACCATTGCGGCTAAACGTTTGAAAATCCCTATTTTTCATATGGAAGCGGGCAACCGTTGTTTTGATCAAAATGTGCCTGAAGAAATTAACCGCAAAATTTCTGACCATATCAGTGATATTAATTTGACTTATACAGAGAACAGCAGACGTTATTTATTGAGTGAAGGCTTCCGAAAAGATCATGTGTTTGTTACAGGGTCTCCATTGAAAGAGGTCTTGTTAAAGTATAATGATCAAATTTTAAACAGTAAAGTTGTTTCTAGATTAGACTTAAAAAATCAAAAATATATAGTGGTGAGTGCACATCGTGAAGAGAATATTGATTTGGATAATCATTTTGAAATTTTAGCTCACTCTTTAAATCAAGTAGCCGAAAAATATAATATGCCTATTATCTTTTCTACACATCCTCGGACAAAGAATCGAATAGAAAAAAATAAAATCAAATTTCATTCGCTAATTTCAAATGTACCCCCTTTAGGCTTTTTTGATTACGTTCAGTTGCAAAAAAATGCCTTCGTTGTGCTTTCAGACAGTGGAACAATTAGTGAAGAGTCGGCGATGATGGGATTCCCTGCTGTCAGTATACGGACAAGTACGGAAAGACCTGAAGCAATAGACGCAGGTACCATTGTATTAGGCGGGATAACAACAGACCAAATATTAAATGCAATTGAAATTGCTAGAGGCTTATTTGATTCAAATATCGAATTACCGAAAGAATATGAAGTAAACAACACTTCTGCTCGTGTCATTAAAGCAATTCAGAGTTATACATCGATTATTGATAAAGTAATTTGGGATAAATAATTTATCAAATGAAGAAAATATTAGTTATTGGCATTAAAGGTATGGCAGGTCATATGCTTTACAATTATTTTACTGAAAATAAATTGTATGATGTTTTTGGTTTAGCCAGAAATATTGTATCAAGTCATAAATTGTTTAATGTAGATGTTTCAGATACTACACAATTAAGTTTGCTTTTTAAGGAGCATCAATTTGATTATGTAGTAAATTGTATAGGAATTTTAAATAAAGATGCAGAAGACCATCCATCCAAAGCGATTTGGTTTAATAGCTATTTCCCTCACTATTTAGAAGAAATTACAGAAAGGACAAAGACAAAAATAATTCATATCAGCACTGATTGCGTATTCTCGGGTAAAGAAGGCGGCTATACTGAAAATGATTTTAAAAATGGGACGGGTTTCTATGCCCAGTCCAAAGCTTTGGGAGAATTGACAAATGATAAAGATGTAACGATTCGTACCTCTATTATTGGGCCTGAATTAAATCAAAATGGCATTGGCTTATTTCATTGGTTTATGTCTCAATCAGATGATGCACAATTAAAAGGTTTTACGAAAGCTTTTTGGTCTGGTTTGACCACTTTGGAATTAGCAAAAGTTGTAGACGCAATCATTAAACAGCATGTTGTTGGATTGATACAAGTGGCACCTTCGTCTAAGATTGACAAATTTAGTTTACTCTCGTTGTTTAATTCAATTTATAGAAACAATGTGATGAACATTGAACCTAATGATGATTATTATGTAGATAAAAGTTTAGTGAGCATTCGAACTGATTTTGAATATCAAGTGCCTAATTATCAAAAAATGCTCGAAAGTCAAAAAGATTGGATCTTCAAACATTCCGGTATTTATCCCCATTATTTATAAAATTTATTATTTATGTCTAAAGATTCTTATTTATTATCAATACTTGTTCCAACCAGAAATAGAATCGATTATGCCTTTGAAACAACTAAACAAATACTATCAATAAAGGATGATAGGATTCAAGTAATAATCCAAGATAATAGTGACGAAAATATTTTGTTGAATAAACTTGAAGTATTTAAAGAAGATAAAAGATTAAAATATAATTATATAAAAGAGCAACTTTCTTTTGTAGATAATTTTAGTGAAGCAGTTTTAAATGCAGATGGTGAATATGTATGTGCAATTGGAGATGACGATGGTATTAATCCTATGATTGTCGAAATAGTCGAATGGGCTAAAAAAAATTCAATTTCTTCAGTACAATATAAATTAAAAGCAATATACGTTTGGCCAGATTCAGGAATTTATAAGAATGCAAATAAGCTTGATAATGGAAATATGATTGTGGCAAAGGTAAATGCTAAGGTTTACAAGGCGGATTCTATTTTAGAACTCAAAAAGTTATTTTTAAATGGTTGTCAAAATTATTTAAAGTTGAATTTGGTAAAACTATATCATGGCATAGTGAAAAAAGAATGTTTAGAAGAAATTAGAACTAAAACAGGGAAATACTTTAATGGTTTATCACCTGATATTTATTCAGCTGTAGCACTATCATTAGTTTCAAAAAACAATGTTTTTATAGATTACCCATTTACAATTTCGGGTATATGTAAAACAAGTGGATCAGCAGATTCTGCAACGGGCAGGCATACGGGTAAATGGGAGGATGCACCTCACTTTAAAGGACATTCAAATTATCAGTGGAATGATCAGGTTCCTAAAATATATAGCGTTGAAACTATATGGGCTGATTCTGCAATAGCGGCGATAAAAGATTTCAAAGTAAATGAGTTGATTTTTAACATAGCTCCTCTAACTGCATATTGTCTAATAAATCATACGGAATATTCAAAAATTCTAAAAACACACTATTATAACAGCATATCAAAGCGATGGGATAGCCAATTTTTGGCATATTTAAATTTATTTTTTCATATAGTAAAAGGACCAGGTTTAGATTTACTTCAACGAATAGTAAGAAAGATATTCAGAAAGAAAGGTGATTTTGAAAAGTTTTCTAATATACAAAATATAGGAATTGCTGAAAAAGTGTTAACGAATCACTTGCAAGAAAGTAAATTCAAGGAAGTGTTAATTAATCTTGAAAAGCTATATTAAATGAGTAGTAAAAAATCAGGTGTTATTCTGGGCTATATCGCCATGGCCGTAACTAACATATCTTCTTTTTTTCTTACGCCACTAATGCTGACTGTTTTTGGAACAAGTGAATTTGGCGTATATAAATTAGTACTAACATTTACCTCTTACTTTGCATTGGCCGATTTAGGATTGAGTAATGCAATTGTTCGCTATGTTTCAGAGTATAGAGCAAATAATGATAAAGTTTCAGAAGGGAAATTTGTCGGTTTGGTTACGCTTATCGATTTGTTAATGGGTGGCCTTCTTTTTATAGCGGGACTATTTTTCTATTATTACATTCCTCAGATATTCCATTCCTCTTTTAGCCAAAAAGAAATAATGCTTCTTAAAAATCTTTTCTTTTTGGTTGTGATCTCCGGAATATTGACATTATTTGTGAATTTAGCTGGTGGGATACTAAAATCATACGAAAGATTTTCTGTTCTCAAAACAATGAATATAGCTAAAACATTGGTTAGGGTTGGTTTAATAACAGTATTGCTTTTATTAGATTTTAAACCATTTGAAATTGTGTTAGTAGATACGGTTTTAATGATTCTGGTTTTTGCATATTCTTGGTATTATTGTGCAAAAGAATTGAACGTCAAACCGGTTTTTAGGAATTTAGATTTAGAATACAGCAAAAAAATTCTTTCTTATTCTTTAATAGTTTTTGTAGACGCCATTGCCTTTCACTTTTTTTGGGCCGCTGATACTTTTATTATTGGAATCTATATTTCAAGTGCAGCGATAGCAATATATTCAATTGGAACTTTATTATCCTCTTTGTTTTTTGCTTTTTCAATCGTGATTTCTGATGTCTTAATGCCGGATATTGTAAAACAGGTCGCTCTAGGCACTGATGACAGTGAACTTACGGCGCATATGATTAAAATAGGCAGAATAAAATTTATTGTTTTGGCTTTGCCCACTTTAGGCTTTATTTTTTTAGGAAAGCAGTTTATTAATTTGTGGGTAGGTGAAGATTTTGCAGAAGCTTATCTTGTTGCGATTTTAATTTTAGTGCCTCAAATGATTGCTGCATTAGCAGATGTAGGCTTATATGTTATGTGGGCTAAAAGCAAGCATAAAGTAAAATCATTTGTTTCGTTGGGTATTTGTATTATAAATATTTTTTTAACTATTGTTTTAGTTCAAAAATATGGTATTATAGGAGCTGCAATTAGTACCTGTTTGGCTTATGTTGCGGGTTATTTAATCTTTAATAGTATCTATTTTCATAAAGTTTTAAATCTTGATATGATTCGTTTTGTAAAGCAGACATTTCATAAAATGTGGTTTGGATTTTCCTTAGCCATAATCGGTGGGTTTTTAATTTCTTTTTACACAGCCACCAATTGGTTCTTTTTAGGAATACAAAGTGTAGGTATTACTGTGATTTATGTTTTTTCTTTATGGTTTTTCGGTTTTAATTTGTACGAAAAACAACTGATTATTGTTCCTTTAAAAAAAGTGTTATCTCCATTTAAAAAATAATAACAATGAATGGGATTACCTATTATATTATATAAGGACAAATGATAGGCAGAGGTGTTTTTGACATCAAATATTTCTCCAATGGATGATGTGTCAGGCGAAGGAGCTTTTTTAGTGAATCCCTCTAAATTAGAATCGATAAATAATGGATTTACAAGATTAATTTCGGATGATGTTTTTAAGACAAATTATTTTGGAAAAAGCACAAAAAAATGTTGTCAAATATTTACCAGCAAAAGTAGTTGATTAATATTGTCAAATATATAATGTATTATAAAAACACTTCAATTTAAAAAATAATGGATTTTCATGTATTCACTACTTTTTCAATAATTATAATAGGATTGTTTTTTTCAGTTCTAAAAAATGAAAACTCACTAAAAATAAGGAAGACCTATTTGTTTATTGTGTCGATTATACTTCTTCTAGAATCAGCTTTGAGGGGTATGTCTGTTGGAGATGACACATTGACGTACTTTGATTCATTTCAATCAATAAAATATACTTCGTGGGCTGATATTTTTCGCTATTTTACATTCTTTAGCGATAATAGTTATGAAAATCGTAATCAGGGTTATGATTTATTTCAGAAGATATTTCAGCTTTTTTCCGATGATTTTAGGGTTTATCTTTTTTTTATCGCCATAGTTTTTTTTTCGTCTTTGTATTATTTTTTATTAAGGAACACTTTTAATTTGTTTGAATTAATTCTATCATTTTTAATTTATAGTGCCCTGTTTTATTATTTTTTTTCAATAACGGGGATCAAGCAGACTATTACAACATCAGTGGCTTTATTTAGCATTAGGTATATTAAAGAAAGGAAATTATTGCGGTTTGTAATTCCTATAATGCTAGCATCTTTTATACATATCTCTGTATTGGTATTCTTGCCTTTTTATTTCTTTTCAGGGTTAAAAAAAATAAAATTAAATTTTCTAATAGCACTGTTTTTATTCATAATTATTTTTGGTTTTAAACAATATGTCGTGGCGATTCTAATTACTGATACTGTTTATGAAACATATCTATCAGATTTAGCAGGTCGTGGTACACTAGGTTTTACTTCATTATTACTTTTGGTAGTTTTACTCTCTTATTTTGTTGTTGATAAAATGGCAAAGGTTTATCCAAATTATATTCTTTATTATAATGGTATTTTGATGGCATTGGTATTGGTGCCATTAACTTGGGTTAACTCTAACGCTATGAGAGTAGTTCAATATTATTCAATATTTTTAATTGTATTTGCACCAAAAATAATTGAGGTTGTATATCGTAAGAACATCCTTTTTAAAAGGATTGCCTATTTTATATGTATTGTAATTTTACTTTCTTTTATTTTAAATGTACCAAGCTTTTATAAGTTTTTTTGGGAAGAGAGTAGTATTTATAGAGATTTATAGTTTTATTAAATCATTTATTTTCAGGCACTTAATTAATATAAATCTAATGCGAATACTTCAAATTAATGTTGTTTATAAAGTTGGTAGTACGGGTAAAATTGTTAACGAGATTCACAATCAATTACTAAAGTCAGGACAAGAATCGTTCGTAATTTACGGCAGAGGGAAAACGATTTCAGAATCAAATGTTTATAAAACTTCTCCAGATTGGGAAGGCAAACTACAAGCTTTATACGGAAGAATTTCAGGAGATTTTTATGGTGGTGCGTTTTACTCTACGTATAAATTAATCAAAAGGATAAAAAGCATTGCTCCTGAAGTTGTTCATTTACATCTTATGAATGGAAACTATGTTAATAATTACAGATTACTTTCGTTTTTAGCCAAAAATAATTATAAGACTATGATTACACTTCATGCTGAAATTGCCTATACAGGTATTTGTGAACATGCTTTCGATTGTGAAAGATGGAAAACAGGCTGCGGTAAATGTCCACAAGTTTTTAAAAAATACAAATCTTTATTTTTTGACAGGACAGCAATGGAATGGCAAAAAAAAGAAAAAGCTTTTGCTAAATTTAGTTCGTTAACAATAGTAAGTGTTTCGGCTTGGTTGCAAAACAGAGCAAAGCAATCACCAATGTTTAAGAATCGTAATTTTTATGTTGTTGGTAATGGTGTAGATACGGCAATATATAAACCCGTTAATGCAGCTACTTTAAGGGAAAGCCTTGGGCTAAAAAATCAAAAAGTAATATTACACGTAACCCCATCTTTTAAAAGCATTGTTAAAGGCGGAGAATATGTAGTTGAACTAGCCAAAAGATTGCAAAAAGAAAATGTAATAGTTGTTATAGTGGGGTATGATGGTTTTAAAGAAAAATTACCTTCAAATGTTATACCTATTAGTCATACTACTTCGCAAGAAGAATTAGCTGAATTTTATTCTTTGGCAAATATTACTTTATTGACAAGTAAATTAGAAACTTTTTCAATGGTTTGTGCCGAATCACTTTCTTGTGGCACACCAGTAGTTGGTTTTAAAGCCGGTGCTCCGGAGCAAATCGCAATAGCAGCGTATAGTGAATTTGTAACTAACGGTAATATAGACGCTTTGGAACAAGCTGTTAGAAATTGGTTGGCTAAAGACATTGATTGTAATGATGTAGTTCAAAAGGTTGATAATAAATATTCAATATTAAATATGATTGAAGGCTATAAAAGAATTTATGAAAAAAAATATAAATAATTTGTTTGAATTATAATATATGAAAATGAATGCTCAAAATTTCCCCAAATTATTAGTGATCACGGTAAATGCTTGGTCGGATAAAATAGCATCAGGAAATACAATTTCTAATCATCTCGGCGGCTGGGATAAGTCAAAATTATCAAATCTATATTTAAGAAATGAAGAAATAGATAACGATTGTTGCAATACCTATTTCAAAATCGATGAAAAACAGATTGTAAAGTCTTTTTTTTTTAAAAAGAAAATAGGGGTTGAAATTCAACTTAATAAAGAGATTGGAAAAAAGGAAACTATAGTTGCGAAACAATCAAAAATTAAATTTTTTTTTATAAGAACAAGACCTGTAATTATTTTGCTTTTGAGAGAGCTATTTTGGAAAGTAGGATTTAGAAGGAGAAGTAAACTTGATGAATTTCTTAATAAAAATGCACCCGAGGCCATTCATGTTCATAACTCTAGTATGATTTACGGACATAGAATTTTAAATTATTGCTATAGATTTACTAATGCTAAAGTTGTCGTGTTTTTTGGAGATGAAAATTATAGTTATAAAAATTATTGGCCTTTAAATCTTTTATATCAAAGTATTTTAAGGTATTGGATAAGAAAAACTGTTTCGATTTCAAGTATTAATTATGCAGCTACTCCAGAATTATGTGATTATTATTCAGATATTTTTGGCAAGGAATTCAAAGTGCTATACAAAGGGATATCTGTATTGCCTCCGGTTAGGAAATCGTATAGCAAACCATTGAAAATTGTTTATGCAGGAAATTTACTTTATGGCAGATGGCAAACCTTGTCCTTAATTTCAAAAGCCATTATTGAAATTTCTACAAATCAAATTGAGTTTGAACTATCGATTTATACGGGAACACCATTGTCAAAAGAAATGGATATTAATCTCAATACAAAAAATTCAACTGTTATGAATGCTGTTTCCTTTAATGAAATAAAAAAAATAATGGAGGATGCGGATATTGTTATGCACGTTGAGGCTTTTGATAAAAAGAATATTCAAAAGACAAAGTATTCATTTTCAACAAAAATTACCGATTGCATTCAAAGTGGTAATTGTGTTATGGGGGTTGGTCCTAGTGAATTAGCGTCAATTAATTTTCTTAAAAAATCAGAATGTGCAATTGTCGCAAACAGTTATGTTGATATAGTCTCTCAGCTACAAAAAATCACTTTAGATAGTGAAATAATTAACGATTATAGGATTAATATGTTTGCCGTTTCTAAAGATTTGTTTAATTTGGGTTCAATTAGAAAAAACCTTTATAAAGATATAATAGCATTAAATCAGAAAGAAATTCATTAAAGATTTAGCATTGACAAATTTAAATTATATCGAGTTCATAAAAGATTAACTTTTTTGAATATTTGTTTAACTCTTTTTTAGAAAATATGGATAAAATTTATCAACAATTACCTCATTTTTTTCAAAATATACTAATTAGTTTATTTAATATTTTAGCTTATAAACAGCGTTACGGAGGTAATTATAAAAAGTATATAAAATTATTTAAACAAAATAGAACTCTCTCAAAAGTTAATTTGGTAAATACTCAAAATGAAAAATACTCAAATCTGATTTCAAAAGCGATTGAACAATCTTTATTTTATAAAAATCTATATAGCAACATTGAAAAGGTTGAAGATTTAAAAAACATTAATCAATTACCAATTGTCAATAAAGAAATGTTTCGGAAGGACATTAATAAAGTACATACGATTAATAAAAATAATGGAATAGTTTCCAAAACAGGTGGTACCACAGGTAAATCTTTGGAAGTATTGTTTACTCATGATAATTTGCAAGAAAGATTTGCTATGTTAGATGATTTTCGAGGTAGATTTGGGTATCAATTAGGAAAAAAAACAGCTTGGTTTTCTGGGAAGAATCTATTGACAGAGAAAGATATTCATAAGAATCGTTTTTGGAAAACGGATAATTGGTATAAAGTACGTTATTATTCTACATTCCATATAAAAGAAGATTATTTGAAATATTACGTAGAAAATTTAATTCAATTTAAGCCGGAATATATTGTTGGTTTCCCATCTTCCATATTAGAAATTGCAAAGTATGGCATAAAAAATGGATATGATTTCCCCGCTGGAACTATGAAGGCTATTTTTCCCACTGCCGAAACTATTACTGCCGACATGAGACAGCCTATAGAAAGTTTTTTTAAAGCTAAAATGTATAATCAATACGCTTCGTCTGAAGGGGCTCCATTTATTTTTGAATGTACTAAAAACAATCTTCATTTAGAGCTCCAAAGTGGTGTATTTGAAGTGTTGGATGAGTACAATCAACCTGCTAAATCAGGTAATTAGTAATTACCTCTTTTACTACTGAGGGTACGCCTTTAATTCGATATGATATTGGTGACTCGATTGAATTATCGAATGAAGTTTGCGATTGTGGCAATAATAATCCTTTAGTAAAAGAAATTTTAGGCCGAATAGATGATTATATATATTCCCCTCAAAATGGTAAAATTAATTTGGGAAATGTTTCTAATACTTTAAAAGATACAAAAGGGATAATAAAGTTTCAGACCATACAAGATACTTTAGATACGATACATATAAAAATAATTGTTGATACAGATATATTCAATTCAAGTATTGAAAATGTTTTTATTAAAAATTGGAAGGATAGAGTAGGGAATGAAACTATTATAAATATTGAATATGTTGAAGATATTCAAAATGAAACTAGCGGCAAGTATCGTATGGTAAAAAATAATGTCAAACATTTGATAAATTGATGAGAAAACTCATTCGCATCACTACCGTCCCAATTTCTTTAGAAAAACTTTTGGAAAACCAATTGCTTTTTATGAAATTGCATTATGAAGTGACGGCTATTTCCTCTGATAAACCCTATTTAGAGCGAGTGGGAGAATTGCAGGAAGTTCCGGTATTTCACGTTGAAATGACACGGAAAATTACACCCTGGCAAGACTTAAAAGCAGTGTGGCAATTGTACAACTATTTCAAAAAAGAAAAGCCGTTTATTGTTCATAGCCATACTCCAAAAGCGGGTACTGTTGGCATGATGGCAGCTAAATTGGCCGGTGTACCTCACAGACTGCACACTATTGCGGGATTACCCTTGTTGGAAGCAAGAGGGCTTAAAAGAAAATTACTAATTGTCGTTGAAAAAGTAACCTATACTTGTGCCACTCATATTTATCCTAATTCACATGGTTTAAAAGAAATCATCATCCAGGAACAATTCTGCAAAACAAATAAACTAAAAGTGTTAGGCAATGGGAGTTCCAACGGTATCAACACCGCTTGTTTTAATCCCGAAAACTTTTCAGTGCAACAAAACATAGACTTAAAAAACAGTTTAGGAATACAGCCCGAGGATTTTGTTTTTGTTTTCGTGGGACGTTTGGTGGGAGATAAAGGAATCAATGAATTGGTCACCGCTTTTGAATCATTTAAAACCTATAACCTACAACCTATAACGCCAAAATTATTGCTTGTAGGCCCTTTTGAATCCAGTCTTGACCCCTTGCACCCAGAAACACTGCGAATAATGAATACGAATAAAAACATCATTTCAGTAGGCTTCCAGAAAGACGTTCGTCCCTATTTGGTCATCAGTGATTGCCTGGTTTTCCCTAGTTACCGCGAAGGTTTTCCCAACGTGGTGATGCAGGCGGGAGCCATGGGATTGCCCAGCATCGTGACCAATATCAATGGCTGCAACGAGATTATTGTGGAGGGTGAAAACGGCACCATCATTCCCGTTAAAAATACCGATGCGCTTTATGGAGCCATGCATAAAATGATGGAGGATAACGCTTTTAGAACCCAACTGCAACAAAATGCGCGTCCAATGATTGTTTTCCGTTACGAACAACAAGTGGTTTGGGAAGCCATTTTAGCGGAATATAAAAAATTGGAGCGCGATGTATAAACATTTTTTTAAAAGAACATTTGATTTTATGCTAGCCCTATTTGGGTTGGTAGTGTTGAGCCCTCTATTGGTTATAGTTACCATAGCTCTTTATTTTGCCAATGAAGGCAAGCCTTTTTTCTTTCAATTACGTCCCGGATTGAATGGTGAAATTTTCAAAATCATCAAGTTCAAGACCATGAACGACAAGAAAAACGAGGCAGGAAATTTGCTTCCTGATGGAGAACGGTTGACTAAAATGGGAAGCTTCGTGCGCAAAACTTCCTTGGATGAAATACCGCAATTATGGAATGTGCTCAAAGGGGACATGAGTTTGATAGGGCCAAGACCTCTGTTGCCGGAATATTTGCCTTTGTACAATGAAACCCAAAAACGCCGCCACGAGTTACGTCCGGGTATTACGGGTTGGGCACAGATTAACGGTCGTAACGCCATTTCGTGGAAACAGAAATTTGAATATGATATTTGGTATGTGGAGCATTTGAGTTTTGTGTTGGATTGTAAAATAGTGTTTTTAACCTTGAAGAAAGTAATGAAAACAGAAGGGATTAACGCTGTCGGTGCAGCAACAATTGAAAGATTTAATGGGAACTAATGTAACTTTATATGGAGCAAGTGGTCATTGCAAGGTCTTGATTGATATTTTAAATTTGCAGGGAATTCTAATCGAACTAATAGTGGATGATGACCCCGCAATAGTTGACTTGGTTGGTATTCCTGTGGTACTTTCAAAGGAATTCACAAAACAAGACAACTTGATTATTGCTATTGGAGATAATTTAATTAGAAAAAAAATCAGCCAAAAAAATAGTGCAACCTATTTTAAATTAATCCACCCAAAAACGACTATTTCGCCTATTGCCACAATTGGAAAAGGGTCCGTGGTAATGGCAGGAGCCATTATCAATTCGGACTCTAAAATAGGTTCACATTGTATTATTAACACTGGTGCTTTAATAGAACATGATTGCAATATTGGCAATTTTGTCCATATTTCCCCCAAAACTGCTTTGGCGGGTAATGTGAGAGTTGGCGAGGGTACTCAAGTAGGAATTGGCGCCGTTGTTGCTCAAGGAGTAAAGATAGGGAAGTGGTGTGTTATTGGTGCTGGGGCCGTCATCATCAAGGATGTTCCTGATTATGCGGTAGTCGTGGGAAATCCGGGGCGAATAATTAAGTATCTGGATAAAGAACTATATTTGTAAATGCGGGTTATGGCTGTCGGTTATGAGTTTTTGGTAAAAAAGAACTTTCCGCGGGAGTCGAAAAAAAGAAGTAGTGGATAAGATGATAAACAGCATGATAAAAAGAATTTTTGATTTTCTGTTTTCTTTTATTGGCTTACTGTTGGTTGGGGGACTTCTTTTTGTTCTTTGGGTCATGGCTTCCATCGATACCCACTCCAACGGTCTTTTTATTCAAGAAAGGATAGGGCAAGGTGGCAGGGTTTTCAAAATATACAAATTAAAAACGATACATCCTAAAACAGCGCAAATTTCCCCAATAGGAAGGTTTTTTAGAAAATCAAAAATAGATGAATTGCCCCAGTTGTGGAATGTTTTGATTGGCAACATGAGCTTGGTGGGGCCACGACCTGATGTAGCCAGCTATTATGATAAATTGGAAGGGGAAAATAAAAAAATACTGGAATTAAAACCTGGAATCACGAGCGAGGCTTCCATTAAGTATCAAAACGAAGAGTCTCTTATGGCACAACAAGATTGTCCATTAGCATACAACGACACCGTTATTTTTCCGGATAAAATACGGATGAATTTGGAGTATTATTACCAGCATTCCCTAGTTGGGGACATAAAAATTATTTTGAAAACAATATTTAGTTACAATGAATAAATCAAAAATTTGGCTTTCCTCTCCTCATATGGGTGGAAATGAGCAAAAATATGTTCAAGAGGCTTTTGAAACGAATTGGGTGGCTCCTCTGGGGCCCAATCTCACTGGTTTTCAAGAAGATTTGACAGAATATTTGGTAGACGATGTTTTTGTTGCCGCCCTGAGTTCCGGAACGGCCGCCATACATTTGGGTTTGATTTTATTGGGAGTAAAAGCTGGGGATGAAGTCATCTGCCAGAGCATGACTTTTTCCGCTTCTGCAAACCCTATTCTTTATCTTGGAGCCACGCCTGTTTTTATTGACAGTGAACTTGATACCTGGAATTTATGTCCCCTGGCTTTGGAAGAAGCCATTATTGACCGAATAGCCAAAGGACGGAAACCCAAAGCCATCATTGGCGTTCATTTATATGGTGTTCCTTATCAAGTGGAGGCCGTAAAAGCCATTGCCCAAAAATACAAGATTCCGGTTCTGGAGGACAGTGCCGAGGCTTTGGGCAGCAGTTATAAAGGGAGAAAGTGTGGTACTTTTGGAGATTTTGGGGTGTTGTCTTTTAATGGCAATAAAATCATAACGACTTCTGGAGGAGGGGCTCTTATTGTCAATAGCCAAAAACTTAAAAACAAGGCCATATTTTTGGCCACACAATCCCGAGATGATGCCCCTCATTATGAGCACAGCGAGATTGGCTATAATTACAGAATGAGCAACATTTGTGCTGGAATTGGTCGGGGTCAAATGGAAGTGTTGGATGATCACGTGACTTTGCGCAGGGAAATGCATGCCTTTTATGTGAAATTGTTTGAAGACATAGATGCGGTTACCGTGTTTACCGTACCCAACGATGATTATTTTTCAAATTGCTGGTTGAGCACCATCTTGATTGACCCCAAAATAAAGAATGGTATCACGAGAGAGACGGTAAGAATGGCTTTTGAGTCTGAAAACATCGAATCCCGCCCTTTGTGGAAGCCCCTGCATTTACAACCTATTTTTAAAAATTATCCGTATTATGGTCGTGCCGTGGCAGAAACCTTGTTTGAAAACGGTCTTTGTCTGCCATCAGGTTCCAATCTTACGGATGAAGACAGGGAAAGAATAGCGGCAGTTGTAAAGCAATTGTTTAAATAAATGTCTGTTATCGGTTATCGGTTTTCGGTTGGTTATGTGAAAAGGAAATCGATTGTCCGTAAATCGCCGCAATTAAAGCGTGTCTGTTTGTCATAAAAAAGGAATTAAACCAAGGTTAATGTCTATATTTGTCAACGTTAAAAAGTATAATTATATGAAGTATTTTTTTTTATTAAAAAAAACAATTCCATTTCTTTTAGTCCTGCTGTTCTTTTCGTGTAAGCCAAGAGCGGAAGTGGTTTATTATCAAAATATTGACGGTTTGGCCAAAGCGAGTCAATCCAATTCTTACGAAATAAAGATACAACCCGATGATTTGCTGACCATTATCGTGTCGGCAGACGATCCAGAAACGGCCATTCCTTTTAATTTGAGTACCGTCAGCGTGTCATCGGCAAGCAGCATGAGTGCCGCGCGAGGCCAGGAAACAATGCAATCCTATTTAGTGGATTCCAATGGGATGATTGATTTTCCAGTTTTGGGAAAATTAAAAGTAGGCGGGTTAACGCGTTCCGAAGTGCTGCAACTCTTTAAAGACAAAATCTCGAAATACATCAAGAACCCCATCATCAACCTTCGCATCATGAATTTCAAGGTTTCGGTGCAGGGCGAAGTGACCTTGCCGGGGACTTACAACGTTGCTTCCGAACGGATTACCTTGATTGAAGCCATCAGTATGGCGAAAGACTTGACCATTTACGGGAAAAGGGACAATATCCTCGTTATCCGGGAAGTGAATGGCGTGAAATCCTATAATCGGGTCGACATCACGAAGGCTGATTTCATTAATTCTCCTTTTTATTATTTGGCCCAGAATGACGTGGTGTATGTGGAGCCCAACAAAACCAGGATTAATGGAGCTGCAGTGGGTGCCAATACGGGGGTTCTTATCTCCATTACTTCTTTATTAATAACAGTAATCACCTTGATTATCACTGCTTCAAACTAAACTTTTTATGGATTATAATACTACTAGCCACTCGGACGAAAATCAAAACGAAGATTTTAATTTAAGGGATACTTTAGAGCGTTATCTCGACAATTGGCAATGGTTTGTATTGGCAGTTTGTTTCTGTCTTACTTTGGCTTTCGTTTATTTAAGATACGCCACGCCCCAATATCAGGCCAGTACCACGATATTGGTCAAGGATGAAAAAAAGGGCGGCATGCTTTCCGAACTGTCCGCTTTTTCTGATTTGGGATTGGGGAGTGGGTTGAAAAGTAATGTGGACAACGAAATCGAAATTTTGAAGTCCAGAACCTTGGTCGAAAGAACGATAAAAAAACTCGGATTGCAAGTCGTGATTGCTGAAAAAGGGAATGTCATCAGCAGCGAAAAATACAAGGATGCTCCCATTGAAATCAATTTCAGCAACACCAAACCCGCATTTGATACCGAGAAGCTGCAGTTGGAGTTTAAAGAACTGAGCCCGGCCACCTTTGCACTGGGAAGTGAATTGACAGCAGGAGAAAAGCCGTCATTTTTGCATGCCAAAAAAGAATTTCGATACGGAGAAATCATTCCCACTCCAAACGGGGATTTGATTATTACCAAGTCCATCACTAAAAATAATCGATTTAATGCCAAAGACAAGTCGCTAAGCATCAGCGTAAATCCTCTCGAAAAAGTGGTGGCGGGTTATTTGGCTCGTCTCAAGGTGAATCCCGTAAGCAAAACGAGTAGCGTGGTCGAAATTTCCATCACGGATGCCGTAACCAAGAGAGCGGAGGATTTTCTGGACAATTTGATTCAAATCTACAATGACGATGCCGCGGCCGACAAGAGTTACATTTCTGAAAACACTTCGAAATTCGTGGCCGAAAGATTGTTGTTGATCACCCAGGAGTTGGACGGAGTCGAAAAGGACGTGGAACGCTTCAAGACGTCCAATAAATTGACCGACATAGAAACCGAAGCCAAACTTTTTATTGAAGGCTCCAGCGAGTACAACAAAAAAAGGGTCGAGATGGAAATACAGTTGAACATGGTCAATTCGATGTTGGATTTTATCAAAAAAAGCACGAATGCCGATTTATTGCCCGCCAATATTATTTCTGGCAGCGATGCCTCGGGATTGATGGATTCCTACAACCAATTGGTCTTGGAACGCAACCGGATTTTGAAATCGGCCACGATGGAAAATCCAGCCGTTGTTAAATTAGAGCAACAAATTGCTTCCTTGAAATCGAATATTGGCGAGAGTCTGCGCCGATTGCAAGCCAATTTGAACATACAGAAAAGAGATTTAAGAGGTCAAGAAGGATTTCTGGATTCCAAAATTGGTGAAATCCCGGGTCAGGAGCGCCAGTTTCGGGTGATTGCCCGCCAGCAAAAAGTAAAAGAGGAATTGTATTTGTATTTGCTGCAAAAAAGAGAGGAAACAGCCATTTCGTTGGCCGCAACGGAGCCCAATGCCCGAGTGATCGATGCGGCAAAAGCGGTCAAGACACCGGTTTCTCCCAAAAAAAATATTATTTATCTGGCCGCCTTGTTGTTGGGACTTCTTGTGCCATTCGGGATTATCTACATCATTGATTTATTGGATACCAAAGTGAAAAATCGCTTTGATGTAACGAGCAAATTTGACATTCCATTCTTGGGCGATATCCCCAATTCGATTAGTCCGAATGAACTCATAGATGCCGCCAGTCGAACAGGAACCGCCGAAGCACTTCGAATAGTCAAAACGAATCTTGATTTTATGTTGGGGCAAGTGCCGGAGGACGAGGCCAAAACCATATTCATGACATCGACATTGGCCGGAGAAGGCAAAACATTCTTGTCGGTTAATTTGGCAGGAACGATGGCACTTTCCAAGAAAAAAGTACTTTTAATGGGGCTGGATTTCAGGAATCCCAAATTAAATGAATACATCGATTTGCCCAATAATTCTGGATTGACGGATTATTTGTCGTCAAGCAAGGCCATGATTGGCGATTATATTTTTAAATCCAATAATTTCGACAATCTGTACGTGCTTCCTGCAGGTGTCATTCCTCCGAATCCCACGGAATTGTTGATGAGCAAAAAACTGGGAGAACTATTCACCGAATTCAAGAAGGAATACGATTATATTATCGTGGACATGGCGCCGGTAAGCTTGGTTTCGGATACCCTGATGTTGTCTAAACACGCTGATGCCACCGTATATGTGGTGCGAGCCAACTTTTTGGACAAAAGAATGCTCCACATTCCGAAAATACTGTACAAAGAAAATAAACTCAATAATATGTCCGTGGTGCTCAATGATACCAAGCTCAATAAAAGTTATGGCTACGGCTATGGTTATGGTTATGGCGTGAAAGTGGAGGAAAAACCTTGGTACAAGAAAGTTTTTAATAAATAAAAGGGAGGCGAAAGCCTCTTTTTTTTGTTTGAAGGGTTATCGGTTGTCAGTTATCAGTTATCGGTTATCTGTTGTCTGTTGTCTGTTGTCGGTTGCGTGTTTTGCGGGAGACGATGGGCGGTGTATAAAGAACTCATACCCTTTTTAAAAACGATTCCCATTCCCAACCAAATTGTTACCTTTGCATTTATGGAATTTTCATCGAAACTTTTAGAAAAAGCAGTCAACG
Source organism: Flavobacterium sp. (assembly GCF_013823965.1). GTDB lineage: Bacteria > Bacteroidota > Bacteroidia > Flavobacteriales > Flavobacteriaceae > Flavobacterium. Next base: position 42,329 of record NZ_PNNA01000092.1, on the reverse strand, counting down.
AAATGGCACAATTGCCGGGAATTGGCAAGCGAACCGCCTTGCGATTGGTGTTGCATTTGTTGAAGCAACCCAAAGAGCAAACCGGATTTTTATCGCAAGCCTTGACGGCAATGCGCGAGGAAGTGAAATTTTGCGTGAGTTGCCACAACATTTCGGATGTGGCCGTTTGCGAGATTTGTGCCAATCCCAAAAGGAACCACCAGATTATTTGTGTTGTCGAAGATATTCGCGACGTGATGGCCATTGAAAACACGGGACAATTTAGGGGAATTTATCACGTTCTGGGAGGCAAGATATCGCCCATAGACGGAGTGGGTCCCAGTCAATTGAACATCAACACGCTGGTCGAGAAAGTGAAATCGGGTGTTGTCAGTGAACTCATTTTTGCCTTGAGTTCCACCATGGAAGGGGATACCACGAATTTTTATATTTACAAACAAATACAAGATTGTGGCATCATCACCTCGACCATTGCTCGAGGAATTTCCGTGGGCGATGAACTGGAGTATGCCGACGAGGTTACGCTGGGAAGAAGTATTTTGCAAAGAATACCATTTGAGCATTTTTTCAAGAACAATTAAATTGGGGACACGGTTCTCGGGACGCGAATCAAACGGATTTGCCAAAGCGAAAACACGGTTGAATACGGAATTTTTTTTGGGATAGGGATGGGGTCCTATTTTGGAAATGTTTTTAAAGGAAACCGCTTTGAATGATTGTTTCAGGGAAAGAAGAATTAATCCATTTATTGAATGGCGATATTTTTGAATTGTGAAATGAAACCCTATATTTGTTATCAAAATTAAAAGATGAACAAATCCATACTCTATATATTGCTGGGGATTAGCCTGCTTTTTACCTCCTGTATTCCCGTAAAAGACCTGGTTTACCTGCAAAACAAAAGCGGAATCGAAACGGAAGCCCCAATAACCGAGGTAATGTTGAAGCCGTATCGGCTACAGGCCAATGATGTTTTGAGCATCACCATCAAGGCAGATGACCCCAAGTTAGTCACTATTTTTAACCCCACCAACAAAGGGGAAACCGACAAAGGCGGATCGGCCTTGTATTTTGACGGCTTCACGGTTGACGATCACGGGAACATCAGGATTCCGGTTTTGGGTGAAATCAACGCCATTGGTTTTACGACAGAGGAATTGCGAATGCACATCGAGAAACAACTCTTGGACGAGTATTTCAAGAAAGAGGCCAATATTTTTGTGACCGTGCGTTTGGCGGGATTCAAATACACCATCAACGGAGAAGTGGGAAGCGTGGGCACGAAATTTTTATACCAGGACCATGTCAATATCATGGAAGCCATCGCCAATTCGGGTGACATCACGATAACGGGAGACAGAAAAGCGGTAACCATCATTCGGCAACTGCCCACGGGAACCGAAATGCACGACATAGACCTTACGGACATCAACGTGATGCAATCTCCTTATTATAACTTGCAGCCCAACGATTATATTTACGTAAAACCACTCAAGCAAAAAACTTGGGGAACCGGTAAAACAGGGATAGAATCGATAGGAGGCATAATGACTTTAATTTCCCTGATCACCACTACCATTTTAATATTAAAACTATAATACAAATCCAAAAATGTTAGACATAAAAGATTTTTCTATTTTTGAAGCCCAGTCAGGATTTGATTTTAAAGGGTTTTTATTAAAAATTGGAAGTTATTGGAAATGGTTTGTCTTGAGTCTAATCATTACTTTCACCATTGCCTACCAAGTGAATATTCGCAAGGAAAAAATTTATGCCATGGAGACGCTCATCTCCGTCAAGGAAGAAAATAATCCGTTATTTACCTCCAATACCAGTTTGGTCTTCAATTGGGGCGGCACTTCAGACCAAGTCCAGGCGATTTCCACCACCTTGCAATCTCGCTCCCACAACGAATTGGTCGTAGACAAACTACAATTTTACATCGGTTACTTGGCCCAAGGCAAATACAATCTTGTGGATGCTTACGGCGCCGTGCCTTTTTATGTGGACATCGACAAAAACAAGGGGCAAATAGCGGGAAGCCTCATCGGCATCAAATTCTTGAGCGAAAATGAATATGAAATCCGAATCCCGTTTGCTGGCAATACAGTTTCGATGATTACCTACAGGGACAATTCCTATAGCCAAACGGCCGTTGTTCCGGGTGATTTTGTCAAAAGATACAAAGTGGGACAACAGGTCTCCTTGCCGTTCCTGAATTGGAAATTGCAAATAAAAGACAAACCCGGACTTTACAAAGGGAACGAATATTTTGTGCAATTCAATGATTTTGACGGCACTGTTTCCAGTTACAGGGGAATCAATGTGCGGTCTGATGACAAAGGAGGATCCATCATTACACTGGGAATGCAGGGAACCAACAAGGCCAGAATGGTCGAATATTTGAATGCCACCGTCAAAATGCTCATCAAAAGCCAGTTGGACAGCAAGAACCAATTTGCCACAAACACCATACGATTCATAGACAGTACGCTTGTGGCGATGGAAGCCCAATTGAAAGAAACGACAAACGAGTTGAAATCTTTCAGAAGCGGCAAAAATATTTATGACATAGAAGAAGGCGGTTCCAAATTTTCGGGACAAATTCTGGAATTTGATGTCCAAAAAGACGAGATTACCCGCAAAGTGACTTATTATAATTCCTTGAAAGCCTATTTGAAAAACAGCGTTGATTATTCCAAGCTTCCTGCACCTTCCGTGGCGGGAATTGAAGATCCGAATATCGTCGTGAATGTTTCCAAATTGATTGCCCTGTCCACCCAAAGATCAGAAATGGCCTATGCCGTAAAAAGCGAAAAAATATTCAAGGATTTCGACAATCAAATGGAAGCGATCAAGAAAGTCCTGTTGGAAAACATTGTCACTGCCAAAGCCTCGCTGCAACATGATTTGGCCATGATCAACAGTAAAATCAACGAAACGGAAAGCACCATAAAACAGCTCCCGGAAGACCAGCAGGAACTGATAAAAATCAAACGAAAATACGATTTAAGCGATAACATCTACAGCACGTTTCTTCAAAAAAGAAGCGAAGCCGACATTGTAAAAGCCGCAAACTTGTCGGATGTTCATTTTATCGATCCTGCCAAAGACATTGGCGGAGGACTCATAGGACCAAGAACTTCGGTGAATTATGTGCTGGCCTTATTTCTGGGATTATTGATTCCGTTGCTTTTTGTCTTTGCCATTTTCTTCATCAACAATTCCATACAAAACACGGAAGACATCAGCAAATTGAGCCAGATACCACTGATAGGCGTTATCGGGCTGAGCAAGGAAAATACGGAGTTGGCGGTTTATGACAAACCTAAATCGGCTTTGTCGGAGTCCTTCCGGGCGATTCGATCTTCACTTCAGTTTTTGTACAAACAACAAAAGCTGGATGGTGCAAAAACGCTCATGATCACGTCCTCCGTCAGCGGTGAAGGAAAAACATTCTGTACCCTGAACATTGCCACGGTATTTGCTTTGAGCGAAAAAAAGACCGTAATCATAGGATTGGATTTAAGAAAACCCAAATTGTTTGACCAATTTAATTTGAAGAATGATGTGGGGGTCGTGAATTATCTCATCAAACAAAAAACGGTGGACGAAATCATCAATTCCACCCAAATTCCTTTTCTCGACGTTATCACTTCCGGTCCCATTCCTCCGAATCCCGCCGAGATGATCATGAGCGACGGCATGAAGGAATTAATCGAAGAATTGAAGAAAAAATACGATTACATCATTTTGGATACACCTCCTGTTGGCTTGGTTTCTGATGCCCTGGAATTGGCGCAATATTGTGATGTCACCTTGTATATCGTGCGCCAGAACTTTACCAAAAAAGACATGATTACTTTGCTCAACAACAGGGTAAAACGTGGCGAGCTCAACAATACCAGCATTATTTTGAACGGATTTCAAAATAAAGCCAAGTACGGAGCCGGTTACGGTTACGGATATGGATACGGATACGGCAATACGACTTATGCCAATGGTTACACGGACGATACGTCGAAAAATATTTTTGAAAAAGTGATTCGAAAATTCCCCAAGAAAAGAAGCTAGCAACACGATTGTTTACAATAAAAAAACACATGAAACTGGAAGTAAAAAGCATATTAATTACCGGTGGCGCAGGATTTATAGGGTCCAATCTTTGCGAATATTTTTTGTCCAAGGGACACCAAGTGACCTGTTTGGATAATTTTGCCACGGGACATCGGCATAATTTGAAGGATTTTATGGAGAACCCCAACTTCCGTTTGATGGAAGGCGACATTCGTGATTTATCCGATTGCCACAAGGCGGTACAAGGCGTGGATTATGTTTTGCACCAAGCCGCTTTGGGTTCCGTTCCGCGATCCATCAAGGATCCCGTTACCACGAATGACGTCAATGTTTCGGGTTTTTTAAACATGCTCGTGGCTGCCCGTGATGCCAAGGTAAAGCGGTTTGTGTATGCGGCAAGTTCGTCGACCTATGGCGATTCGCAAGGATTGCCCAAAGTGGAAGACGTAATCGGGAAACCGCTTTCCCCTTATGCCATCACAAAATACGTGAACGAATTGTATGCCGATATTTTTAGCAGAACTTATGGATTGGAAACCATAGGCTTGCGTTATTTCAATGTTTTTGGTCGAAAACAAGATCCAAAAGGCGCTTATGCCGCCGTAATACCAAAATTCGTGATGCAATTGATGCAGCTTGAAAGTCCGGTAATCAATGGCGACGGAAACTATTCCCGCGATTTCACTTATATTGACAACGTGATCCAAATGAATGAATTGGCGATGACCACCCAAAATCCGGCAGCAGTAAACACGGTTTTCAACACCGCATACGGAGACCGGAACACCTTGAATAATTTGGTGGATTATCTGAAAGAATTTTTGTCTGCTTATAATCCAAAAATAGCCGATGTTGCCATTGACCATGGTCCCAACAGGGCGGGCGATATTCCCCATTCTTTGGCCAGTATTGACAAAGCGAAGACATTGTTGGGTTATGACCCGAAGTTTTCTTTGCAACAGGGATTGAAGGAAGCGATAGATTGGTATTGGGAGAATTTGAGGTAGTTATCGGTTTTCGGTTTTCGGTTTGAAACTTGAGGTTATCGCGCCGTGCTGGTTCAGGATTACATTGATGCCGTGCTTTCGACTACATAAGAAAAACAGATAACAGATAACAGATAACAGATAACAGAAAACAGATAACAGAAAACACATAACAGAAAACTGACAACTGAAAACAGATAACACATAACAGAATTAAAAAAATGAAAATTACAAAAATTTGTTGCATCGGAGCCGGATATGTTGGAGGACCGACCATGGCCGTTATTGCACAAAAATGCCCCCACGTACAAGTCACGGTGGTCGATTTGAACGCCGAAAGAATTGCGGCTTGGAACGATGAAGACGTGCACAATATTCCAATATATGAACCGGGTTTAAGCGAAGTTGTAGCCGAAGCCAGGGGAAGAAACTTGTTTTTTTCGACCGATGTGGAAAAAGCGATTGACGAAGCCCAAATCATTTTTATTTCGGTGAACACGCCAACGAAAACCTATGGAAAAGGGAAGGGAATGGCTGCCGATTTAAAATACATCGAATTGTGTGCCCGACAAATTGCCAAAATAGCCAAAGACAACAAAATTGTGGTCGAGAAATCGACTTTGCCGGTGCGAACAGCAGAGGCCATCAAAAGTATTTTGGACAATACCGGAAATGGCGTACAATTCCAAATTCTTTCCAATCCAGAATTTCTTGCCGAAGGCACCGCTGTACATGATTTATTGCATCCAGATCGGATTTTGATTGGCGGAGACGAAACTCCCGATGGCCAAAAAGCCATTCAGGCCTTGGTTGATGTCTATTCGAATTGGGTTCGTCTCGAAAAAATATTGACCACGAATGTATGGTCGTCCGAGTTGTCGAAATTGACCGCCAACGCATTTTTGGCACAAAGAATTTCTTCGATCAATGCCTTGTCCGAACTTTGCGAGAAAACGGGAGCCAATATCAATGAAGTGGCCAAAGCCATAGGGATGGATAGCAGGATAGGTTCAAAATTCCTCAAAGCGTCCGTTGGTTTTGGAGGATCATGTTTCCAAAAAGACATCCTGAACTTGGTTTACATTGCCAAATCCTACGGATTAAACGAAGTGGCTGATTATTGGGAACAGGTAATTATCATGAACGACCACCAGAAAAGACGGTTTTCCAACACTATTGTCCAGACCTTGTACAATACCGTTGCCGACAAAAAAATCACGTTCCTGGGATGGGCTTTCAAGAAAGATACCAACGATACGAGAGAATCAGCAGCCATTTACGTGGCCAATGATTTGATCAGCGAACAAGCCAAAATTGCCGTGTTTGACCCCAAGGTTTCCGGAAAAAAAGTCTTGGCCGATTTGGATTATCTGGAAACCAGGACTTCCGAAAAAAACAAGGACGGGGTAACTTCATTTGATAATCCTTATGAAGCCTGCAAGAATGCACATGCCATTGCCGTGCTAACCGAGTGGGATGAATTTAGACAGTACGATTGGAAAAAAATATACGACGGAATGCAAAAACCAGCTTTCGTTTTTGATGGCAGAAATATTTTGGATGCCGCGGAACTCGAAGCGATAGGGTTTGTTTATCATGGTATTGGAGCGTGATTTCGGTTATCAGTTATTGGTTATCAGTTATCTGTTATCTGTTATCTGTTTTTCGGAATAAAAAATTAATATAAATCTGGGTTTTATTATTGTAAAATCTAAAACACTTTAAAAATTGGACACAGCCATAAAAATTGGGGTTATAGGATTGGGATACGTGGGTTTGCCTTTGGCACGATTGTTTGCCACAAAATATTCCGTGACGGGATTTGACATCAATCCATCCCGAATAGCCGCCTTAAAACAGGGCAATGACAGTACGCTCGAGATCGATTCCGACACTTTACGGGACGTATTGGTTGCAACCAAAGGGAATGCCGTCGGTTTGTATTGCACGGCATCCTTGGATGAAATAGCGGATTGCAATTATTACGTGGTAACAGTGCCCACTCCGGTGGACAAAAATAACCGCCCCGATTTGACTCCGTTGTACAAATCCAGTGAAACGGTTGGTAAAGTATTGAAAAAAGGCGATATCGTCATTTATGAATCTACCGTTTATCCCGGCGTAACCGAGGAGGAATGTGTACCGGTATTGGAACGGGTTTCGGGATTAAAGTTTAACGTCGATTTTTTTGCGGGCTATTCGCCGGAAAGAATCAATCCCGGTGACAAGGAACATACAGTGGACAAGATTTTGAAAGTCACTTCGGGTTCCACTCCCGAAATTGGACAAAAAGTAAATGAATTGTACCAATCGGTGATAACGGCAGGAACACACCTGGCTCCTTCGATAAAGGTTGCCGAAGCCGCCAAGGTAATCGAGAATTCGCAGCGCGACATCAACATTGCTTTTGTCAACGAATTGGCCAAAATATTCAATATTCTCGAAATTGACACCCATGCCGTGTTGGAAGCCGCCGGCACGAAATGGAATTTTCTTCCGTTCAAACCGGGCTTGGTTGGGGGACATTGCATTGGAGTCGATCCTTATTATTTGGCCCAGAAAGCACAAGAAAAAGGATATCATCCTGAAATAATTTTGGCAGGTCGCCGTTTGAACGACAGTATGGGCGAATACGTGGCTTCGCAAGTAGTCAAATTGATGATAAAAAAGGGAATTGCCATCAATGGCGCAACCCTTTTGATGTTGGGGATCACCTTTAAAGAAAACTGTCCCGATGTGCGCAACACCAAAATTGTCGATGTAATAAGCGCCCTGGAAGATTACGGGATTAAAGTGGGAATGCATGATCCTTGGGCAAACCCCGAAGAGGTTTTGCATGAATATGGATTGACAACCAGTACGGACAAACCAGCCACTACTTTCGACGCCGTGGTTTTGGGTGTGGCCCATCAAGAATTTCTGGATTTGGACATCAATGCCTTGAGGAATAAAAACAGTGTTCTTTATGATGTTAAAGGGGTTTTGGGAGACATGGCCGACGGGAGGCTTTAAGAGTGTTCCGTTTTCAGTGGTCAATGACCTGTATGGGTTTTGTGTTGTCTGTTGTGGGGTATCGGTTGGGAGTTATGGGTTTATGACAATAGATTGATGCGCTGCACTGCGTTTCGCTCGCAATGACGGTGGGTTGTGCAAAGAATAAAGAGAACGGCTAATCAGGATTGATTTCCATTATTTAAAAAAAATATAATTTTATAATATAGGACTAGAATGAAAAAAATATTGATCACGGGTGGAGCAGGATTTATTGGGTCGCATGTCGTTAGACGTTTTGTGCAAAAATATCCAGAATATCAAATATTCAATTTGGATGCACTTACTTATGCGGGCAATCTGGAAAATATCACCGATATAGAAAACGAACCCAATTATACTTTTGTGAAAGGGGACATCACAGACGAGCGTTTTATCAATAATTTGTTTCAAGAACACCAATTTGACGGCGTAATCCATTTGGCTGCCGAATCGCACGTGGATCGTTCCATTGAAGATCCAATGGCCTTTGTGAAGACCAACGTGATTGGAACCGTGAATTTGCTCAACGCCGCCCGGAAAACATGGGTCAATGCCAGTGAAGGAAAACGGTTTTACCACGTGAGCACGGATGAAGTTTATGGCTCGTTGGGAGCGGATGGCTTGTTTGCCGAAACCACCGCTTACGATCCCAATTCTCCTTATTCCGCTTCCAAAGCAAGTTCCGACCATTTTGTGAGGGCTTATGGCGAGACTTATGGATTGCCGTATGTGCTTACCAATTGTTCCAATAATTATGGACCGAACCATTTTCCTGAAAAGTTAATTCCGTTATTCATCAACAACATCATCCACAACAAGCCTTTGCCTGTTTATGGAGACGGGAATTATACCCGCGATTGGTTGTTCGTGAAAGATCATGCCGTGGCCATCGACTTGGTTTTTCACCAAGGCAAGAATCACGAAACCTACAACATCGGTGGATTCAACGAATGGAAAAATATTGATTTGGTAAAGGTATTGTGCCAAATCATGGACACAAAATTAGGTAGGGAAACAGGAGAATCGGCAAAACTGATCACATACGTGAAAGACCGACCGGGACACGATTTGCGATACGCCATTGATGCCAACAAAATAAACAAGGAATTGGGTTGGGAACCTTCCGTCACTTTTGAGCAAGGTTTGGAGATGACCATCGATTGGTATTTGAACAACCAGCAATGGCTCGACAGTGTGACTTCCGGGGATTACGTGAAGTATTATACCAAGATGTATTCTTAGGAGGGTTGTTGAATGTCTGTTTTCGGTTCAGATTGTTAATATTATTGACTTAAGGGTAATTGAAGGTTATTTCAAAATCGATATCCCATAGTTTAAACAGACCTAACAGATTACAAAAGACAGATTACAAAAGACAGATTACAGAAAAATAGAAAACAGACAACGGAAAACAGAAAACGGATAACATAAAACCGACAACGGACAACAGAAAACAGACAACGAAAAACCGACAACGGATAACAGATAGACTATGAACTGGTATGTAGTGTACACCAAGCCCAAATGGGAAAAAAAAGTGGCGGAGCGATTGAATGAGATTGGGGTGGTGGCTTATTGTCCATTGGTTACAAAAATAAGCCAGTGGTCGGATCGAAAGAAGCGCATTAGTGTTCCCTTGTTCAATTCATATGTTTTTGTGCAAGTGGAAGACAAGGATCGGAATCGAGTTTTCGAAATTTCGGGCGCCGTCCGGTATTTGTTTTGGTTGGGAAAACCAGCCGTAGTGAAGGATTTAGAGATAGAGGCCATCCGGCAATGGCTTTCTGCTCCGGATGTTTACGAGGTCGTTTTGGACCAATGGAAAAAAGGGGATAAAATCACTTTGGAATCAGGGCCGTTTATCAGTCAAACCGCCATCATTCAGGAAGTAAAACAAAACCATTACATTTTGATTTTGGAATCTTTGGGCTGTATGCTCAGGGTAGATAAAGTGGCTAAAAAAGAGGTTTAAATTTTTTTGTTTCAAATTATTTAAACAATTAATTAGTTGTATTTACAAGTAATTTCTTTGTTTTTAGTACAATAGCGGCAAGGAACAGTATTTAAAGGGCTTGTTTCGGGTCTTTAAATTTTGTAAGTAAAAGATGAAGAGTTCTTTTTATTTACCATAAATTTGTAGCATTGGAAGTTTTGGTGCCCCTTTTTGGGAGTCACCACGGCGAAGCCGTTAAATGGCTAAAAAATTTCATTATTTTTGGATGTATAAATCAGCAATAATTTTATTTATTGCATCCATTTTTGAATAGTTTAAAAGAGTTTATTTTGCAACAAAATATCGTAAAGGAGATTGGTTTCCTTTTAAAAATTAATACAAATTATATCGCATCATGAAAAAAATAATTACTGCCTTTTTACTTTTGTTTGCCCTTTTTCAAACGGGTACATTGTTAGCCCAAGATTTGTTTAAAGGAACAGATTTAAGCACGCTCAAAGTAGATTATTTGTCGGATACGGATATAGCAAAAATTAAAACGCAGTTGCAAACCAACAACGTCACTGTCGAACAAGCAGAACCTATGGCTTTGGCCAAGGGAATGTCGGCGACCGAGTTTGCCAAATTGAAAATGCGATTGGGGTCACAGCCTACCTCGGCAAGCGTTGCACTCAAAGAAAATTTGGATGACACTAAAGAAGAATTGACTCGAAAACAGGACAAAATTGTCAACAAAAAGGTAAAAGACACGTTGCATTCGCTGGTTTTTGGATCGGAACTGTTTGACAATCCCACCCTGAATTTTGAACCGAATTTGAAATTGGCCACTCCCGTGAATTATGTTTTGGGACCTGGAGATGAATTGCAAGTTAGTGTTTACGGCGTGCAAGAATTTAATGCCAGTATTCCCGTTACGGTCGAAGGGAAAGTCAATATTCAATACGTGGGACAAATTTCGGTTTCGGGAATGACGATTGAAGCGGCCACCCAGAAGATTCGAGGGGCAATGGCAAGAGTCTACAGCACCGTAAGCTCGGGCCAATCCCAAGTGGGCGTAAGTTTGACTCGCATCAGGACGATAAAAGTGACTTTAATTGGGAGCCAACAGCCAGGCAACTATTCCATTTCTTCCTTGGCCACGGTTTACAACGCTTTATTTTTAGGTGGAGGACCTGGAAAAAACGGAAGTTACAGAAACATCGAATTGTTGAGAAACAACAAGGTATACAAGAAAATTGACATTTACCAATTTTTGGTCAACGGCAACCAGTCGGATAATGTGGGTTTAAAAGACAACGACGTGATTCGGATTCCGGCTTACACCCAAAGAGTGACTGTTGAAGGACAAGTCAAACGTCCCGGCATTTTCGAGATGAAAGCAGGGGAAACCTTCAAGGATTTAGTGTCTTTCGCTTCGGGATTTAACGAGTTTGCTTATACGGCATCGGTGAATGTGTTGCAAAAAACCAATAAAGAATTCAAGGTAAAAGACATCAAACAATCTGAATTCGGCACATACAAACCGCTTGCAGGAGACGTGTTTCGGGTTTCGAAGATTTTGAATCGTTTTGAAAACCGCATTAAAATTGAAGGTGCTGTTTTTAGACCGGACACTTATTCCTTTTATGAAGGCATGCGCATTTCCGACCTTATAGCCCAAGCCGACGGGTTAAAGGAAGACGCTTATGCTGATAGGGCTACCATTGTACGGTTAAAACCTGATTTGACCACCGAGGCCGTCAACGTGAACTTGTCCAAAGTTTTGGCAGGTGATGCAGCAGCCAATATTAGTTTGCAAAAAGAAGACATTGTGACGGTGTATTCCATCCTGGATTTTAGGGAAGAATATAAAATAACTGTCGACGGCGAAATCAAGAAACCCGGAGTTTATGACTATCAAGACAATCTGACCTTGAATGATTTATTGGTTCAAGCCGGCGGATTGACCGGTTCGGCCTCCAAAAGAGTCGAAGTGGCCCGAATGATACAATCAGACGAAATAGACGATTCGAATCCGAACAGGGTACAATTGTTCAATCTGGAGATTACCCCTGAAAACAACGAGCAAATCAAGAATTTTGCATTGGAACCTTTTGACGTGGTCAATATCCGAAAAATGGCGGTTTATCAAAAACCGGAAATGGTGTCCATAACAGGTGCCGTCAATTATTCCGGTAAATATGTATTGGCCAGCAAGAAGGAAAAAATATACGATATTATTCAAAGAGCGGGAGGGTTGACTGCCGTTGCCAATTTGGATGGCGTTAAAATCAAACGTCCCATACAGGCGAAACAGATTGAAGAATTGGAAAATGTCGACTTGAATCTAGGAAAAAAAGACAGTATCCAGAATAAAGTGGTCAAAAAGTTAAAAGAGGAATTGAAGTATGCCACCATTCCCATAGATTGGAGAAAAATTGTTAAAGACCCTGAAGACAAAACCAATGTTACCTTATTTCCGGGGGACGAAATTGAAGTTTCTGTTTACAATGAAGGCGTGAAAGTGACCGGAAATGTATTGTTGACTTCGGAAATTCCCTATAACAAAGGAAAAGGTTTTGCCTATTATCTCGATGCCGTTGGCGGAACGGATGCCAAGGGATGGAAGAAAAATGCTTACATCATTTATCCCAACGGAAAGGCGGCCGTTTCGAGTTCTTTCCTTTTTATACGCTCTTACCCAAAGGTATTGCCAGGTTCACAGATCGTGGTTCCCGAGAAACCCGATACCAAAAAAATGACTACGGGGGAATGGGTTAGTATAGGAAGCGTGATTACGAGTATTGCTTTATTGATTGTAACGGCGTTTAAATAGTGATTGCCAACTAGACAGAAAGATATAAAAATAGATATAGATAAAGAAAAAAAATAATAAAATGTCAACAAGCGAACAAACGCCCCAAGACGAAATTTCGTTAAAAGAATTGATAGAAAGAGTTAGGATATGGTTTGCCTATTTATTGTCGCGATGGAAAGTCATCGTTTTGGCAGGATTTATTGGAGGGGCTTTAGGTTTGACATATTCTTTTATTACTAAACCAATTTACATAGCTACTTTGTCTTATGTGGTTGAAGATGAGAAAGCCGGAGGAGGGCTTGGAGGTGTTTTAGGTTTAGCGAGTTCTTTTGGATTTGATTTGGGAGGAAGCGGCGGCAGTATTTTTTCAGGATCGAATTTGACCGAGTTGTTTAAGTCCCGTAAAATGGTAGAACAAACTTTGTTGACTCCAGTTATAGTGAATGATAAAACAATTTCGTTGGCTGAAATGTATATACAAAATGTAAAATGGCGAAAAAGTTGGGTTAATAAACAAAAATTAGCATCCATTCAATTTTTGCCTAATACAAATAGAAACTATTTCACGCGTACTCACGACAGTATTTTAGGAGCAATCTATTATGATTTGTCAAAGAACAGTTTGTCTGTTGCGCAAAAGGACAAGAAAATTGGGATTGTCAGTATAGAAATGAAATCGACAAGTGAATTGTTTGCCAAGTATTTTTGTGAAGCATTAGCCCAACAAGTAGGTCAATTTTATGTCACGACTAAAAGTAAAAAAGCCAGGATGAATATGGCTATTTTGCAAAGACAGACTGATTCTATTCGAGGTGAATTAAACAGTGCTATTACCGGCGTAGCTGTAGCGAATGACAATACCTTTAATTTGAATCCAGCACTCAACGTAAAACGTTCCCCATCTGCCAGAAGGCAGGTTGATGTTCAGGCAAATACAGCTATACTGACTGAATTGGTTAAGCAAACAGAATTGGCCAAAGTGACACTTAGAAGAGAGACTCCTTTAATTCAGGTTATTGACAGGCCAATTTTGCCTTTAAAGAAAGAAAGGTTTGGTAAAGTTTCAGGAATCTTAGTAGGAAGTTTTTTATCAGCGATATTAACTATTTTATATTTAGTAGTTAGACGTTTCATTAAGGAAATGTAAATTAAATAAAAAATGAACTTTAAAATATTTAATGGCAATAAAATAAAAAATAAGAATTTTATAAAATTTAATTCAATACAGAATGTTTTTTGGAACTTTGTTGCAGGAGTATGGTTAGCTTTGCTGATTATTTTATCTACACCGTGGTATATAGCAACACTTGGTTTGGAGTTGTATGGTGTTTTAAGTATTTGGTTAGTTTTTCAAGCTTTGATGAGTTTCTTCGATTTTGGATTAGGTGCCACAATAATCAGAGAATTTGCAGGAGCAAAATCTGATAAAGATGGGGACTTTCATAAACAAAATCTTCTCAAAACCACGGAAATATTTTATTGGAGTATTGCAGTTATTTTATTTTTTTTCTTAATCATATTTTCAATTTTTTTTTCAAACTATTGGTTTACTTTTGATATTAGTAAAGAGATTAACATAGTGTATATTATGCTATTGATGAGTTGTACATTGTTTTTTCAATTTCCCAATGTTTTGTATTTTAATGGGTTAATAGGGTTGCAAAATCATAGACTTATGAATATGCTTCAAATTTCTGCAAATACACTTAGATATGGAATGGGATCTTTGATTTTGTTTTTTCATAATGATTTAGTCTGGTTCTTTTCTGTTCAAATCATTATTGCGATTTTGCAAACTTTTATCACACGTTATTTTTTATGGAAAGGTATTAACTATACAGGTATATATAAACCTGTTTTTAATTTAGACTTACTTCGAATTTCTGCTAGATTTTCAGGTGGTATGGCATTAACATCTATTGCTGCTGTATTGATTTCAAATATTGATAGAATTGTAATAAGTAAAGTTCTTCCCGTGTCAGAGCTTGGGAAATATGCAATTGCATTCACCGCAACAGGACTTTTGCAGTTGGGGATACAACCTTTTTATAGGGCATTTTTCCCACGATATTCAGAATTACATTCTTTGGGGGATGATGGAAAATTGAAAAATGAATATTTTTTCAGCAATAAAATTATAGCAGTAATAATCATATCTTTAGGTGTTGTTTGCTTGTTCTTTGCGGAAGATATTTTTCTTTCATGGATGAATATTAGTGATTCGACTATTATTAAAACATTTAGGTTTCTAATTCTAGGTATTCTTTGTTCAGGTTTAGGTTGGTTACCGGCAGCAATGCAGCAGGCTCAGGGTTGGACTAGTCTTCATGTCAAGATGATTTTTGGTTCTGTTTTAATTGGTTTGCCATTAATGATTTTCGCTATTCATTTTTTTGGAATTATTGGAGGTACAGTAGTTTGGCTCATTCATGGTGTTTCTGATATTACTTTAGGATTGTGGTTAATGCATAGACGCATTTTGAAGGGAGAATTGACGAGATGGTATCGAACGGTTGTTTTACCCCCAATTTTGATATCACTTCCTATTGCCTACATATCTTTTTTATCAAAACCCGACAATCTAGGTCGGTTTGAAAATTTAATATGGATAATTGTTACAGGAATTATTTTGATTTTAACTTCTTTTTATTACACTTTAAAAAAACAATGATTTTCAGCCTTCTGTTTAGCTTTCAAATTAAGTTTATTTTTTTTAATTATTGTAAAAGTAAACGAATTTAAAATTCTGATTTGAGTATCAATGTTCACATAGAATAAAAGCACTTTTGTTTTTTTATATTTATTTATTGTAAAATTTAAATTTTTATTTTGAGCATAATTTTAATGAACTAGGTTCACAAAATTAGAAAGTAATAAGTTAAACAAGAATTAAACTGCTAATTTATATTTCAAGATTTGCAGAAATAATTTAAACATAGTTGAAAAAGATTAAAAATATTTTTATGCTAAATAAAACAGACAACATTCATTTTACAGTTATTATTCCAACTAAAGACAGAGCTCAATATTTATATCAGACGCTTAAGACATGTACAAATCAAGATTATGAAAATCTTGAGATTATCGTTTCCGATGATGGCAGCTCAGATAATAGTAGAGAAATTGTAGAAGAAGCTGCAAGAAAGGACCCTAGAGTTCGCCTAATTTCTCCAGGTTCAGGTGTTGGAATGTTAGATAATTTTGAATTTGCATTGAATCACGTAAAATCAGGTTTTGTCATTGCTTTAGGTGGTGATGATGGGCTGATGCCAAATAGTATTGTTCGTATGCGTGATATCTTAGTTGAAACTGGAATGGAGATATTGACATGGCCTACAGCTACTTATTTTTATCCAAAAACAAAAATGGAAAATGGACAATTAATTTTGCATTTGAAAAATGCTAAATTATCTTCTGGAGTCAAAATAATTAAGTCAAAGCCTTTTCTTGAAAGACAATCCAAAAACTTATTTTATATTTCAGATGTTGAATCACCTATGATTTATGTTAAAAGTATAGTGTCTACCAATTTAATTGAAAAAGTAAAAAGTCGTTCAAGTGATGGAAGATTTTACTCATGTTCTACTCCTGATGGGTATTCTGGCATTGTCTTAGCGGGAGAAGTTGAAGAATATGCTTTTTCTGGTGAACCATTGTCAATTCATGGAGTTTCACCAACCTCGCAAGGACTTGGATATTTAACAAAATCGGAAGAAGCCAAAAGACATTCAGAAGATTTTTTTAAAAAAACCACGCATAAGCCGATGCATCCTGAATTGGGTTCACAACCATATTCGCCATTAATTTCTTTAATGACTGCTGATTTTCTTTTAACTGCCAGAGATCTTCCTGGCTGGACAGGTGAATTCTCTCCAATTAATTATAAAAAATTACTTTCTATAGCGTTAACAGAAATCGAAGACGGTTTGTTCCCTGAAGACAGGGTTATGAGAGAGCTAAATATTTTGCATAAAATAGCTGAATATCATAATTTAGGAGGTTTTTTTATAAAAAAATTAAGCAAGTCAAAAAAAAATAGTAGAAGACCTCTTGAGGGTAATGCAATAAGTCCAAGGTTGCTTTATCTTGATGCCATTGATTATAAAATTTATAATGTTTTTGAAGCATCATTTGTAGCTCATTATTTGCACCAGATTGTGCCTAAATTGAGTTTAAATACATTTAGAAAAATGATAGTTAATTCTTTTAGATATAGATTTTTATCTTTTAAAAAGAGATATAGATTGCCAAATGACTTTTTAAACAAATAACTATGAATTTTTTTGTCATTAGTTAGTCTTTGGTGTCTTGTTTAAAATAAAAAAATAATGTTTTTACTGTTTGTACCAATTTTTGTGACTCTAATTTTTTACTTTTTTTATGCAAATTTGTTAAAAAAAGTGAATGGTGAAACTTTGTTTTGTGATTTGGGTTTTATTTATTGTTCTTTGTTGGTTTTGTATACAGTCATTCCAGGGCTAGTTTTGGTATATGGATTAACTAAGCCCGGAGATCCTATTGCGGTTTTGCTTGATAATATGTCTGTTACGAAAACTGATTTAAGTATACATCTATGGAGACATTTTTTATTTTTATTTTGTTTCTCTGTTGGTTATTTGTTTTTTAGAGGCAAAGAAAAATTTAAGTATGTAGAAATAAAAAGATCTATGCATTTTTCAATAGTTTTTTTAATGATTACTATTGTTGTTTCTTTGTTAATTTTGAGTTTATTGTCTGCTCCTGTTGAGACTTATTACGATAATTATATTCGTTATGATCACTTATCAGTTCCTGTACGGAAAATTGTATCTGTTTTAATTAGATTTAAAGGAGGATTTTGTGTTATTTTAATTACATTGTTGTTTTTAAATTATAAGAAATATAAATTTTATATATTAATTTCAGTTTTATTGATATGTGTTTATGAACTTCTATATTCTCACGGCTCTAGAATTAATATTTTTATCATTTTATTACAAGTTTTTTTTCTCTACAGTTATTTTGTTAAAGTATTAAGTGTAAAAAAAATATTTGGTTATGCTTTAATTTTGCTTACTTTTTTTTCAATTATTGAAATTATACGTTTGCTAGATGGAAATGTTGTTAGTACAAAAGAAGTAATTTCAGAAGATGGTATTAAACCTCCAGGAGAATTAGGAGCTTTATTTATAACCAGTTTTCATTTGTATTCCGAAAGAGAAAAAGGAGTTCTTCCAAAAAGAGAATGGCAAATGTTTTTTTATGACATAATTTCGCCATTTACTTTTAATTCTGACACTAGTTTGAACCCAATGTATTGGTATGCTAATTATTATTTTCCTGAATCTATAGTTCCTCCTTTTACCATAGGGCCAATTGCTGAAAGTGCTATCTGGGGAGGTGAAATTGATCTGTTTTTTCGAGGATTAATAAATGGAGCATATTTCGCCTTTATTGTTAAATGGTTTTTGAAAAGAAGAGATAAATGGTGGGGAGTAGCTACCTATGCTTTTCTTTTTTCTTACTCTGTTATCACATTAAAATATTCCGTGTTTTTCTATTTGACTCCTGTTTTTAAGGATCTTTTGCCTACATTGCTTCTCGTCGCAATTTTAATAAAACTTTTTAAGTGCAATCAAAATGAAATATTGAAAAAAGAAGTAGAAAATTAAATAATATAAATCTTAGGGTGTAATTATTTGAAGTACAAAATAATGATTTATTCCTAGTCATTATCTAGAAGTCGTTATACAAATCAATTATATATATATGTTAAATATAGTAAAAAATTATTTTTGATTTTTAAGATATAAATTCATTGGGTTGTGAATTAAAATACAAATCTGGTGTTTATAAAAAATAAAACATCTGATTTGTAGATGGTTGTAATTGTTTTAACAATTGGGTTTATATATATTGATAGTAAAAATTCTTTATTTAAAGAGATTAATAAGCAACAAATATCAATATTGGTATTATTTTGACTAAAGTTTGCGTATAATATAAGGCTAAACTAATTGTGTAAAAAAAAATACAGTTTAAGTCTTAAGTGCTTATTTTGATTGTTAAAAAAAATCTTAATAATTTATTAAATCCAAAAAATATCGTAATAATGAATGTAATAGTTGATTTAATAGTTTTTTCTCTTCAAAAATCAGGTGGTGTTTCAGTTTATTGGCAAGAAATAATTAATAGAATATTAATTCAATCTGATTGTAAGCATTTATTTATTGAGAAAAATGATAAGACAGAAAATTTTTTTAGAAAGGAATTAAAAATTCAAGAAAATCATATTGTTAAAGAGAAAACAGGATTATTTAACTACTTGTCAAGGTATAGAGAAATCAATTTAGAAACAAATAATAAGAGTTTTATTTTTCATTCTTCATATTATAGAACTTTGAGTAAAGTTGTAAAGAAAAATAATAGGGTTAAAGAAATTGTTACTGTACATGACTTTACTTATGAGCATTATAGTAGAGGTTTAAAAAAATGGGTGCATTGCTATCAAAAGAAAAAAGCGATTGGGGCGGCTGATGTTGTAATATGCATTTCAGAAAACACAAAAAGAGATTTGTTACATTTCTATCCGCAATTTTCAAATAAAGATATAAGGGTTGTTCATAATGGTGTTTCTTTGGATTATTTTAGAATACAGGAATTAGAATATGAAAATAATTCTTCTTTTTTTTTATTTGTTGGTTCTAGGGCAGATTATAAGAATTTTGATTTTACAGTAAAAGCGATAGCTCAATCAAAAAAATATTCATTGAAGATTGTTGGTGGTAATTTAAGAGACAGGGAGATATTGTTTTTAAATGACTTAATTCCTGGGCGTTGGGAATTGTGTATGAATGTTAGTAATGAAGAGTTAAATATTCTCTATAACACTGCTTTTGCTCTACTTTATCCTTCATCTTATGAGGGATTTGGCATACCAATAGTTGAGGCTATGAAAGCGGGTTGTCCGTTTATTGCTTTAAATTGCTCTTCTATACCAGAAGTGGCTGGAAATGCTGGTTTTTTAATGGAGACATTAGATATGTCCTCTTTTAATGAAGCAGTTTTTTGTATTAAAAATGATAGAGAAGGAATAATAAAAAAAGGTTTTGTTCAAGCCAAAAAATTTTCTTGGGAAAAATGTTATCAAGAAATACTGGAAATTTACAAAGAAGTATACAAACAATTAATTTAAACATAGAAAATAAGATAATGAAAAAAGTAATCGTACTAGGGGGAGGAGGCTTTATAGGAGGTCACCTTGGAAAGAGATTGAAAAATGAGGGGTGTTATGTGAGAATCGCAGATATTAAAAATCATGAGTATTTTGAGCATCAAGATATTTGTAATGAATTTATTTTGGCTGATTTGCGTGATCCAAAAGCAGTTGAATTGGTTATCGGAGAAGGATATGACGAGGTATATCAATTGGCCGCAGATATGGGGGGGGCAGGTTATATTTTTACAGGTGACAATGATGCTAATGTAATGCATAATTCGGCACTTATCAATTTAAATGTGGTTCACGAGTGTGTTAAAAAGAATATTAAAAAAGTTTTTTATTCTTCTTCCGCCTGTATGTATCCTGAGCATAATCAATTAGATCCGGATAACCCAAATTGTGAAGAATCATCTGCGTATCCTGCTAATCCGGATTCAGAGTATGGTTGGGAGAAATTATTTAGTGAGCGTTTGTATTTTGCATTTAATAGAAATTATAAATTAGATGTAAGAGTGGCAAGATTTCATAATATTTTTGGGCCACTGGGGACATGGAATGGAGGAAAAGAAAAAGCGCCGGCTGCCATGTTAAGAAAAGCGGCAGAAACAGATGAAGGAGGGGCTTTCGAAGTATGGGGAGATGGTTTGCAAACAAGAAGTTTTCTTTATGTTGACGAATGTATTGAGGCAGTTTTAAGATTGATGGAAAGTGATTTTTTAGGACCTGTAAATATTGGATCTGATGAAATGGTAACGATTAATCAATTAGCTGAGATGGCTATAAGAATTAGTACAAAGAAGATTGAAATTAAAAATATTACGGGAAATGAATTTATTCACAAATATGGATTTAAATGTCCTGAGGGTGTAAGAGGAAGAAATTCAGATAACAAACTTTATGAAGAAAAAGTGGGGTGGAGAGTGTCAGAACCACTCGAGAAGGGGATGATAAAAACTTTTTACTGGATCAATGATCAAGTTAAAAAATCTAAA
Source organism: Flavobacterium sp. (assembly GCF_013823965.1). GTDB lineage: Bacteria > Bacteroidota > Bacteroidia > Flavobacteriales > Flavobacteriaceae > Flavobacterium. The sequence continues at coordinate 21,289 of NZ_PNNA01000092.1, read as the reverse complement.
AACTTATAATACTAAAAAAGGAAATCTAAAGGGGTTAGCTATAAATTTCATTAGATTTCTCCACTTATAATCAATACTTTTGAGAAGTACAAAAATCAATAATGAATAATAAAATATTAATTTTAAATCATATATTTTGGCCTGATAAAATTAACACCGCTAGACATATTTCTGAGCTTTCAGAAGAGTTAGTTACCAGAGGTTGGGATGTGACCGCAATAGTAGGGAACAGATATTATGTAAATCATAAACATACAATAACACCAAAAAAAGGCATCTGGAAAGGTGTTAAATACAGGAGAATTTATATACCGCCTTTCAATCAAAAACAGGATATTCAAAGATTAATTACTTCATTTTGGTTGGTTTTTTCTTGGGTTGTTCGATTGCCTTTTATGGGTCGTTATGATGCAATTATCATTGGGACGAATCCTCCTTTTGTTTATTTGTTAGTACCCTTTGTTAAAGTATTTAAAAGGAAAACTAAAATTTTAATGTGGGGCTTTGATTTATATCCAGAGGCAATTATTGTTTCAAAAGGAAAGTCATTCAGTTTTTCGGGAAAAGTGTTAAAAAAAATTGCGAAATTCTGTTACAAAAAAATTGATGTTATTGTGGATATTGGTCCGTGTATGAGGGATATCTACAGACTCTATAATCATTCTGCAAAAGAAGAAACTTTACCCCCGTGGTCTTTTGTGGAACCAATTGAAATGTTGCAACCGCACGTTGAAACACGTCAAAAATTGTTTAAAAATGCAAACTTGACTTTGTTGTATACTGGAACAATTGGCAATGCTCACGAATTTGATAATTTTTTACAACTTGCAAGAGAATTAAAGCGAAGAAATGCTTCTGTTGGATTTTGTTTTGCTGGATTTGGAAATCGATTTGAAGATTTAAAATCTCAAATCGATAAAAATGATACAAATATAAGCTTTGCAGGTTTTGTTGAAACAGATCAAGAACTGGAAGAAAGGTTATCATCTGCAGATTTAATGTTAATCAGTTTAAAAGAGGAGTGGACAGGCGTTTCTGTTCCATCAAAATACTTTTCAGCATTAGCAATAGGGAAAGCAGTACTTTTTTCTGGAGCTGAGAATTCGGCTCTAAGTATTTGGACTAAAAAATACAATTTAGGTTTTCAGTTACAAAATAGTAATGTTAATGAGATAGCAAATGTTTTATGTGATATAGCCAACAATCCGGGAATGATTTTAAAAATGAAAGAAAATTCATTTAAAACTTATCAAGATTGTTTTTCCAAAAAAGTAATTTGTGATAAATGGTCTATCCTTTTAAAAAAGACTATCAATAATTTTTAATTTCTTGAAAATAAAGTTAGTGTATTATGGAGAAAATATTAATTACAGGAGCAAATGGTTTTTTGGGTAAATTGATTTTTAACAAATTGTCAAATGTAAATATTCTTTTTAGTTTGTCCAGAACGTCAGGGGATTACATAATTTCTTTAGAAAATAAAGTCCCAGTCTTTAATCAGGATTTTACACTAGTTATTCACGCTGCAGGAAAGGCTCACTTTGTCCCTAAAACGGATGATGAAAAACGACAGTTTCATGAAGTGAATGTTGTTGGTACTGAAAATCTATTAAAAGGACTTGAAAAGGTAGGGGTGCCCAAACAGTTTGTTTTTATTAGTTCGGTTTCGGTTTATGGTCTGGAGTCTGGAACACAAATTGTGGAAGAGCACAAACTAGAAGCTAAAGACGCTTATGGTTTGAGTAAGATACAAGCAGAAGAATTAGTGACGAAATGGTGCATAAGGCATAATGTGGTTTGTACTATTTTGCGTTTACCATTATTGGTAGGTAAATGTCCTCCTGGAAATTTGGGGGAAATGATGAAGGCAATTGATAAAGGATGTTATTTCAATATAGGAGGAGGTAAAGCTAAAAAAAGTATGGTTTTGGCAGAAGATGTAGCCGAATTTGTTCCAAATGTTGCTAAAATAGGAGGGGTATTTAATCTCACAGATGGTTATAATCCGAGTTTTTTGGAATTGAGCAATGAAATTTCAAAACAAAAAGGAAAATCCAATCCTTTAAATTTGCCAATTTTTCTAGTAAAAATGTTAGGGTATTTAGGTGATTTGTTGGGGAACAAAGCTCCAATGAATTCGATAAGATTAAAAAAAATCACTTCCGATCTAACTTTCGATGATTCAAAAGCAAGAAAAGTTGCGGGGTGGAACCCTCGAAATGTCCTGGATTGGTTTGGTAAATAAATGAATAGTTCATTGTATTTACTTTGCACATAAAATAGATTGATATAATGGTTAAAGTTGTACTTATGACAGAAATAGACCGAGGATTGGATGATTTCCTAAAAGACTTATAGATTCAGTTCAATTTTGATAGGAATTAAATAAAAAATATGGTTTTTTATGTTTTATTAGTTGTTGTATTTGTCTGTTTTTTCCTTGTAGCTTATAAACATCCAACTACCGAAAAAGATGTTAGTTTGACTCTTTTGGGGATTATAATTCTGATTGGAGGGTTTAGAGATAGAATAGGATGGGATTATTATTCCTATACTAATTGGTATCTTAATGGAACTAGGGATGATGGTTTAGAATTTGGGTTCTTGGGGATTATGCAAGTCTTCAGGTATTTTAATTTAGATTATCATTTTCTTTTTTTCTTTTTTTCTTTTTTTACTTACCTTTTCGCTTATTTAGGAATCAGGAAGTATACCAAAAACAGTAGTCTTCCTATAGTCTTATATGTCTTGATTCCTGTTTTGTTTTTGTATTCTTTTACATATATGAGGCAATTCTTATCGGTTGCCATTGCTTTTTATGCTTTTAGTTTTTTATTGGATAAAAAGTACCTTGGTTATTTTTTATTGATGTTTGTTGGGACTTCAATTCATTACAGCTGTTTGATTCCTTTTTTCTTTTTTTTAATAGTGCATAAATGGGGAATTTTTGTAAAAAGCTATTATTTATACTTACTAATGGGAGCTACCTTTATTATGGGGCAAGTAGGTATTATTCATTGGTTGGGTTTGCTTTTCAAGGATTCTCATTATCTGCTTTACGTTTCCACCAAACTTGCTGTTTCAGTTCCTTTGTTAAAGTTGTTGGTAATTAATACAATGGGTTTTTTGGTGATTAATTATTATGATAAATATGGATTTCAAAATCACAATCAAAAATATTTGTTGTTACTTTACGTAAGTTCCATACTTATTCTTAATCTATTTTCAGAATCAACCGAATTAACTAGGCTTTATATTTATTTTAGAATTTTTGAAATTCTTCTTGTGGCCGAACTTATATATGTTGCACTGGAAAACAAACGATTTTGGTTTATGAGTTTTGTATGTTGCTTTTATCTGTTACCTTATTTTAGAGCAATTAATATAGATTATGAAAGAGCTCCTGAAAATTTAAAATTGATTCCATACAAATCATTATTGTTTAAAAAGACTGAAATTGATGATTAATAAATAATTTTTAGGAAAAGAGACACTCTTTATTCCGAATAAACATAACATTATCAAAAAAACATTCGAATCATTTAAACTAAAATGAACTATATAATTATCGCTTTTATCCTTTTTTTTCTAGAGCTTGTTTATTTCAAGATAGCCAACAAATACAATATCATAGATAAACCCAATCATCGTTCGTCCCACTCCAAGATTACCATTAGAGGAGGAGGAATTATTTTTCCATTTGCCATCGGTATTGCTTTTTTCTTGGAATATGTTGGCTGGGCATTAACTTTGGCTGTCCTTTTGGTGGCTATAGTGAGTTTTATTGACGACATAAAGCCTTTGTCGCAGTTGCCGCGCTTTGGTTCCCATGTCCTTGCGGTCTTGTTGGTTGCTTATGGGCTGCATCTCTTTCAGGATGCCTTTTGGGTATTGCCATTGGTATTCGTTTTGTTTATTGGATGGATTAATGCCTTCAATTTTATGGACGGCATCAACGGCATAATGGTATTGTATGCTTTGGTAGCCATTGCCAGTTTTTCTGTTTTGCCCATTCACGAAACGAGTATGCCTTTGTTGATTACCATGGGATTGTCTTGCGGGATATTTGGTTTTTTTAATGTTCGCCAAAAGGCAAAAACTTTTGCAGGGGATGTGGGAAGTATAAGTATGGCGGTGCTTTTGGGTTATTTTTTGTTTAAAACAATTGTTGAGACGGGGCAATTGGGGTATATTCTTTTTTTCTCTATTTATGGTATTGATGCCGGCATCACCATCTTTTACAGGATTATAAAAAGAGAAAATATTTTGGAAGCCCATCGCTCCCATTTATATCAGTACCTAGCCAATGAACTAGGTCGTTCCCATATCCATATTTCTGTTATTTATGCAGTACTGCAATTATTGGTAAATTTGATTGTTGTTTATTTGGATAGGAAAGGTTATTTGACAATGGCTGTTTCATTATTTATTTTACTGGTGTTAACATCCATTTATTTGGGAGTTCGAACTATTGTAGTGCAAAAAATGGCTTTTATGGACAGAATTTAGAGTTTCATCTTTTTTATGTTGACTTCTAATTATATATGTGTAAATAGATATAAATAAGAAATTGAAGAACAAAATTTAAAAAAAATAATTATTGTTATTTTTGCTTTTTAAGGTTAGGATTAACCATTATTTTCAATGACGATGAATTTAGAAAAAACATTTATAAAAGACTTGGTGATTCTAGCGCCAGCCGTATTCGAAGACGAAAGAGGCTACTTTTTTGAGGCCTACAACAAAAGTAAATTTGCCGATTTGGGAATCCACATCGATTTTGTGCAAGACAACCAATCTTTTTCCAAAAAAGGAACCTTGAGAGGGTTGCATTACCAAAATCTTGCTTTTGCCCAAACCAAATTGGTTCGTGTACTCCAAGGAGAAATAATGGACGTGGCGGTAGATTTGCGAAAAGATTCTCCCACTTTCGGAAAACATTTCGGCATCTTGTTGTCATCGGAAAACAAAAAACAATTGCTGGTTCCTCAGGGATTTGCCCACGGATTCTCGGTGTTGAGCGAAACAGCCGTGGTACTTTACAAGTGCGACAATTATTACAACAAACAAAGCGAAGGCGGAATTCGTTATGACGATGCTTCACTAAATATCGATTGGGGAATGGATTTGGCAGCAGCCATTGTTTCCGAAAAAGACGCCGTTTTACCTGATTTCGCCCATTGTAATTCCCAATTTTAATGAAACATCCATAACAATGGCTCTTGATGCACAATGGGATGATTATGGGTGTTCCCCATCTGACCAATAAAAAAAATTAGTACAAACAGATGAAAAAAATACTAGTAACAGGAGCCAACGGACAGTTGGGTTCGGAAATAAAAGAATTGGCGGGTAATTATCCCGACTTTGATTTTATTTTTACCGACATAGCCGATTTTCCTTTGGATAAAACCGAGGAAATAAAGGCCAATTTCAATCGCATTAAACCCGATGTTGTCATCAATTGTGCCGCTTATACTGCGGTGGATAAAGCAGAGGAGGACCAAATTACCGCCGATGCCATCAATCATTTGGCCATTGCCACATTGGCCAGTTTATGCAACGAATCCCGGGCAAAGTTGATACATATTTCCACCGATTATGTTTTTGACGGAACTTCACCCATTGCCTATAAAGAAGATGACCTGCCCAATCCCAAAAGCGTCTACGGAGCCACAAAATTGGCGGGCGAAACCGCTTGTTTGAAAAATTGTCCGGAGAGCATCATCATTAGAACGGCTTGGGTGTATTCTGAATTTGGAAACAATTTCGTAAAAACGATGTTGCGGTTAATGACCGAAAGAGACCACTTGGGCGTAGTCAATGACCAGATAGGGTCGCCCACTTATGCGGCCGATTTGGCACAGGTGATTTTAACCATTTTAGACAGCAATAAATGGGAGCCCGGTATTTATCATTATTCCAACGAAGGGGAGATCAGCTGGTTTGATTTTGCAATGGACATCAAAGAAATTGCACATAAATCCTGTGAAATAAAAGGAATTCCAGCTTCGAGTTATCCAACACCTGCCGAAAGACCCGCTTATTCCTTGTTGGACAAATCAAAGATCAAAGAGGTTTACGGAATAGTTCCCGTGGATTATAAAACAAGTCTCAAAATCATGATGGCTAGATTAGAAAAATAGTTTTCGGTTATCGGTTATCGGTTGTCAGTTGTGTGTTATCCGTTGTCTGTTACAACCGGTAACCTAAAACCTAGAACCGATAACCGAAAACTGAAAACTGAAAACTGAAAATCGAAAAAACTATGAAAGGAATAATATTAGCCGGAGGATCCGGTACCCGATTGCACCCGTTGACTTTGGCGATGAGCAAGCAAATGATGCCTGTTTATGACAAACCCATGATTTATTATCCTTTGTCTACCTTGATGATGGCCGGGATTCACGAAATATTGATTATTTCGACACCGCATGATTTGCCTAATTTCAAAAAATTGTTGGGCGATGGAGCCACTATTGGTTGCCAATTTAGTTATGCCGAGCAAGCTGTTCCCAATGGGTTGGCCCAAGCTTTCGTGATTGGCGAAGAATTCATAGGAAAGGACAGTGTGGCCTTGGTTTTGGGGGACAATATTTTCTTTGGCTCCACGATGGACGAGTTGTTGCAGTCGAATACCAATCCGGTGGGAGGAGTCGTTTTTGCTTACCACGTTTCGGATCCGGAGCGTTATGGTGTGGTGGAGTTCGACGAGAATTTGAAAGCCCTTTCGATTGAAGAAAAACCATTGGAACCCAAATCAAATTATGCCGTTCCGGGTTTGTATTTTTATGACAATTCGGTGGTGGAAATCGCCAAAAACATCAAGCCAAGTGCTCGAGGTGAATATGAAATTACCGATATAAATAAAGTGTATCTGGAAAAAGGCGCTTTAAAAGTGGGAATTTTGAACCGGGGTACTGCTTGGTTGGATACGGGAACTTTTAACAGCTTGATGCAAGCCGGACAATTTGTGCAGGTTCTCGAAGAAAGACAAGGGTTGAAAGTGGGGTGCATAGAAGAAATTGCTTGGCGCCAAGGATTTATAAGCAGCGATCAATTAAAGGCCATAGCCGAGCCATTGATAAAATCGGGTTATGGCAATTATTTACTTCAATTGTTGAAATATAAAATATAAAATACCGTTCAATAAAGAGTTTCAGTTTAATTTCAACCACAAATGCTGCTAATTTTAATGGATGGATTGGGTGCTACTAAATCAGGGGATGCTAGTGCTTATTGCATTTTTTTGTATTTCCAAAAAAAGGGTTGATGCCTCTTCTGGGTTTCGTGGGGAAAGAAAAACAGAAAGTGTTGAAAAGGGAAGTAAATCGTCTTAGGACTCAAAAAAGCGTCATACGACTGGTTTTTTTTGCTTTTTGTCGGCGTATTTGAAATGTTTTTTTAGGAAAGCATGTTTCCGGGCTATTAATTTGTATTTTTGCTTTCCATGAAATTAAAAAAGAATATTTTTGATTAATGTCGAAAAAGAAGTTGGACCATGAGTGTTTTAAAATATTTTTCTAGAGCTAATTTAAAATTTAGCATTCATAATTTGAGTTATTTGCCAAGATGGATCATTGTCTTGATAGATGTTTCAGTTTTGATAACGGCTTTTTCTTTGACCTATCTCATGTTCAATGGAACAGGACTCGATTATATCATCACGACGCATGTCCTGACATTTATTGGGTTGTTTTTTGGGATAAATATATTCTTCTTTTGGCTCTTTAGGACCTATTCCGGGATCATTAGGCACTCCTCATACATAGACGCCGTAAAGATTTTGTTCTCGCAAACGTCTGTTTTGGTTTTCTTCCTTTTTTTTAATTTTATTTTTGAGTTGCTTTTCAAGGAAAAAGCGTTTTTGAACACGGCTCTTTTCATCAACATAGTGCTTTCTTTTTGTGGCTTGTTTTTGTATCGTGTGGTAGTGAAACAAACTTTTGAACTCTATTTCATGGAAAAGGCTGACCACAACTTGATAAAAGCCATCATTTATGGAACGGATGCCAATGCCATATCGGTAGCCAATGCCTTAAAGTTTGAGACGCCTTCCCGTTTTAAAATTGTGGCCTTTGTGGACAAGAACAACCAGAATGCTTCCAAACGAATGTTGGATTTGCCCATATTGGTCCAAAGAAAAAAATTGCCGGCTTTAATGCGTTCCGTTGGTGCCGAGGGAATCGTTATCGCGGACAAAGGGTTGTCAAAAGAAGAAAAATTGGCTATTATTGACCAATGTTTGGAATTTAATTACAAAGTATATACGATACCTTCCGTTTCGGATTGGGAAAATCAAAAGGAAATTTCCCAAAAAGTAAAAAACATACAAATTGAAGATTTACTCGAGCGAGAACCCATTGTTTTGGACAGTAAATCGATCTCAAAACAGCTGAAGGACAAAACCATTATGGTTACTGGTGCCGCGGGTTCCATAGGAAGCGAAATTGTGAGGCAAATTTTAAGTTTCAGTCCCAAAAAAGTGATCATATTGGATCAGGCCGAAACGCCTTTGCATCACATCAGTTTAGAAGTGGAGTGCATCAAGTCACGAACAATCATACATTCTGTCATTACTGATATAAGGAATAAAGGAGCCTTGGAAAAAGTATTCAAGCAATACCGTCCCCAAATGGTATACCATGCTGCTGCCTACAAACACGTGCCCTTGATGGAAGAAAATCCCTCCCAGGCCATTCTGACCAATGTGGACGGAACAAAAAACCTGGCTGATTTAGCCTGTCAATACGGTGTCAAGAAATTTGTGATGATATCAACGGACAAAGCCGTGAATCCTAGCAATGTCATGGGGGCAAGTAAACGAATTGCCGAAAAGTATGTGCAATCCCTACACCTGAAATGCAAAGAAAACAATGAATTGTATGCCACCAAGTTTATCACGACCCGTTTTGGAAATGTGTTGGGGTCCAATGGTTCCGTAGTGCCTTTGTTTTCAAAGCAAATTGCCGATGGTGGCCCTATTACCATCACGCATCCCGACATCATCCGCTATTTCATGACCATTCCGGAAGCCTGCCAACTGGTGCTTGAGGCGGGTTCGATGGGCAATGGTGGCGAAATTTATATTTTCGACATGGGAAAACCGGTCAAGATTATGGATTTGGCTAAAAAGATGATAAAGTTGGCAGGATTTATCCCCGACAGGGACATTAAAATAAAGGTGGTGGGTTTGAGACCAGGAGAAAAATTGTATGAAGAATTGCTCAACGACACCTCAAAAACGTTGCCTACTTATCACGAAAAAATCATGATTGCCCAAGAATTGCAAATAGAGTTTGAGGACTTGCATGCCCATATCGAAGAGCTCATAGGTATCGCCAGTTTCTTTGACAATGACGACATCGTCGCGAAAATGAAAAAAATTGTACCCGAATTCATAAGCATGAATTCCACTTTTACGGAATTGGACAAATAATTATATTCGCTGGTAGAGCATAAAAAAAGTGTACGGGAAAGGATTTTCTTTGTACACTTTTTTTATGAAGCCTTAAAGTTTATTCTGTTTTAATTCAATAGTTTTGCGGAGAGGTCAAGAGGTTGGTCCTACAGTCTAAAAAATTGGTTGTTCGCCATGGTTTCTTTCAAGGGAGCCAAATCCTTCAGTTTTACTTTTTGGACAAAAGCGGCTATGTGATTGTCGTGATGCACATCGGAGCCCACAAAGTCATACATGCCTTTTTGGAGCAATCTCTCCGCAATCTTGGCAATTCCATCACCATAATACCCAACAACGGCCAATAAATTCAACTGGAATAAGCAGCCCGCTTTTTTTAATTTTTGGTATTCCTCAAAATTATGGTGGTAAAACAAATAGCGCTCCGGATGGGCCAAAACGGGAATGTAACCGGCCACCTGTAAATCGAATAAAATGGAGTACAATTGGATGGGTGCGTTGATGTAGGACATTTCAACCAGTACATACTGGTCTTTGAGGGGCAATAAATCACCGGTCTTGAAAAGTTGCACAAAATGGTCGTCCATCATGTACTCGGCGGCGGCACGAAAAGGAATCGTGATTTGGTTCTTTTCCAGTGCAATTAGGACTGCAGCTTCCTTAGCCTTGATGAGGTCAGGAGTGTTGTCCCAAACATGTTCGATGATGTGTGGGGTCGTAATCAATTGCGAGATTCCAAAACCCTGAAGCGCTTTGACCAGCCTCAGCGTGTCGTCAAATTTTCGGGCACCATCGTCGATACCCCACAAAAGATGGGAATGAATATCCACGTGGTTGTCGGGAATTAAATCCTGGAGAACCGGTTTTGATTTGAAAAAGTGTAACATTGTGCAAAGGTAAATAATTTGGTGTTGATTTCGTACACCGACGAAGCGGATTCGCTATCAAAATCAAGACTGTTTTTGGTATGTTAGAGTTAATTGTACTGTTGTTGATATGTTTATTTTTGCGAAAATTTGTGTAATTTGTGGTTAAAGAGAATCATGCTTTTTAAAAGCGAATGTCCTGTGACTTGTCCTAAAATAATTATACAGGTTATTTTAATTGTTATATTTGCCAAGAGCAAGCGAAGCATTCCTGATTTAATTGTCAATAAATGGTTTCCGCCTTGTTCGCCAGAGTGAATCTAGCCCATACCCATGAACAATACCGAAAATAGAGAACAAGACTGGTTGTTTGAAATAACGCCCAAAAACAAATTCTTCTCGCTGAACCTCAAGGAGGTCTGGCAATACCGCGATTTGCTGCTGCTGTTCGTGAAACGCGACGTGGTGACGGTTTACAAACAAACGGTATTGGGGCCTTTGTGGTATTTGATCCAGCCCTTGTTTACCTCGGTGACATTTACCATCATTTTCAACACAGTGGCTGGAATCCACACCGGAAGCGTGCCGCCGTTTTTGTTCAACTTGGCAGGTATCACGGTTTGGAATTATTTTACGGCCTGCTTGGGTGGCACTTCCGACACCTTCAAGGCCAATGCCAATATTTTTGGCAAGGTATATTTTCCCAGAATCATAACGCCTTTGTCGGTGGTGATTTCCAATTTAATCAAGTTTGGCATCCAGTTTTTTATTTTTGTTGCTTTTTACCTGTTCTTTTATCTCAAAGGCGCTTCCCTGGATTTGACCATATTCGTCTTGTTTTTTCCCCTTTTGATTGCCTTGATGGGCATCCTCGGACTCGGTTTGGGAATGTTGATTTCCTCGATGGTCACCAAATACAGGGACTTGAGCTATTTGATAGGTTTTGGTGTGCAATTGCTGATGTACCTCTCGGCCGTCATGTATCCGATGGCCTTGATCAAGGACAAAATGCCTGATTACGCTTGGTTGGTACAGTACAATCCCCTGGCTTACATTATAGAAACCGCCCGTTTCATGCTCTTGGGTGTCGGAACCGTTTCAATTTGGGGCTTGGTTTATACCGTTGGCATCACCGTTCTGGTTTTTTTCTTGGGATTGCTGGTTTTCAACAAGACGGAGAAGAGTTTTATAGATACGGTGTAGGAGTTGGGTTCTAGGTTTTGGGTTTTGGGGAGGAAAGCGTAAGTATCCCGTAAGTATCCCCTACTTTGACCCTAAGTGTCTTAGTGTTTTCGGTTATCTGTTATCGGTTATCTGTTTTCTGTTATTGTTAACCGTTTAACTGTTTAATCGCTTAAATGGCGTAACCGATTAACCTTCTCTTGAAAGACATCAGCCCTAAAACCCAAACTTATATGTCCTTAAATGCCTTATATTGTTTAAAAAAAGTTTTGCCATATAAGGCATATAAGTTTCATATAAGAAAAAAGATTAGTTTGTATGTTTTCGGTTATCTGTTATCTGTTATCTGTTATTGTTTAAAAAAAGTTTCACCATATAAGGCATATAAGTTTCATTTAAGAAAAAATAAAATAACTTTGTGGCATAGCGCAAAATGGTTACGCTGTTTAATCGATTAAATGCTGTAACCGATTGACCACATAACCGATTAACCAAATAACCCCAATTGAAAGACATCATCCTCAAAGCCGAAAACATCTCCAAACAATACCGCCTAGGTCAGGTAGGAACCGGTACGCTTAGTCACGACCTGAACCGTTGGTGGCATCAGTTGCGGGGCAAAGAAGATCCTTATCTTAAAATTGGCGACACCAACGACCGGAGCACCAAAGGCGAGAGCGATTACGTTTGGGCACTCCAAGATATTAATTTTGAAGTGGAACGGGGCGAAGTCCTGGGCATCATTGGCAAAAACGGAGCGGGAAAATCTACTTTGCTGAAAATATTGTCCAAGGTTACTGCACCCACCACCGGCAGTATTAAATGTAGGGGGCGTATTGCTTCCTTGCTGGAAGTGGGCACAGGTTTTAACGGCGAAATGACGGGGCGCGAAAACATCTTTTTGAACGGCGCCATCCTGGGAATGACCAAAAAAGAAATAGCCTCCAAGATAGACGAGATTATCGCCTTCTCGGGTTGCGAGCGCTATATAGACACCCCCGTAAAACGCTACTCTAGTGGTATGACCGTGCGACTGGCTTTTGCCGTAGCGGCTTTCCTCGAACCCGAAATATTGGTGATAGACGAGGTTTTGGCCGTGGGCGATGCCGAGTTCCAGAAAAAAGCCATTGGCAAGATGCAGGATATTTCTAAGCAAGGAGGTAGGACTATTTTGTTTGTGAGCCATGATTTAAGTGCAATAAGCACATTGACAAAAAAGACAATTGTTTTGTCAAATGGTAAAATTGTAGCTTTTGAAGAAACAAATAAATCAATTGCTATATATTCTTCTATGGATAGTTTATCAAATGTTTTTACACAAGATTGTTTGTTGAATAAACCAACGGTAACTAAAGTTAAAATTTCACCTTCCGAGGGCGGAACTTTACAAGGAAGTAATAAACCATTTAGTATTGACTTTGAAGTAACAATGCCTAACAAGGATATGGAAAATATGGCATTATCTTTTCAGATTTTGAATCATTTGCAAGTTCCTGTTTTATATGATTATATTTTTGATATTAATACTGAAATTTGCAGGTCAAAAGGGGTGAATCGTCTTTCATTTACATATCCTAAATTAGCACTTTATAAAGGAAATTATAACGTTATGGTTCATTTAGCCGAAACAAAAACAAAAACAAAATTTCAAGAATTTAATTGTTGCTCATTTGAAGTAGAAATGATTGAAATGAAAGAACCGGAATGGGGATGGCAGAAAAATGTTTGTCAATATTTGGATGAAGGTAGTTGGGAATATTAATGGTTATTAAATTGTATTTTAATGATAAATAATGTTGAGAAATACATAAATGATTGGTTTATTAATATAAAACCAGAAAAAATGTTATTCTCGTTTTATATAATTAGAAAATCATTATTGGAGGCTGTTACTGAGTTGAAACCTAAATTACATGGTAGTGTTCTTGATCTTGCTTGTGGTGTTATGCCATATAAAGAGTTTCTCAAGAGTAGTTTGGTTGAAGAATATATAGGCATAGATCTAGAGCCAACAGAATATCATTACGATGTAAAACCAGATTATTATTGGGATGGAAAAAATATTCCCCTTGGTGATGCTTCTGTTAATTTTGTAATTGCTACCGAATTTTTGGAGCATTATTTTGATACTAATCACATTTTAAAAGAAATAAAAAGAGTTTTGAAACCTGGCGGGGTTTTCTTTTTTACAGTGCCGAGTATATGGCCACTTCACGAAGTTCCATATGATTATCATAGATTTACACCGTATGCTTTGGATGAGCATTTTAAAAAATCTGAATTTTCTTCATGGGAGGTTAAGCCTTTAGGAGGATTTCATTATAATCTCGCCTTATCATTAGCTTTGTGGAATGATTATAGTTTATCTGGAAAATATAAAAAAATCATTAAACCTTTTTTAAATGTTTTTTTGAAATATTTGATTAAGAAAGATAATAAAGCTTTAGTTTTTAAAAATGGGCAAATGTATTCAGGTTTATATGGTTTTGTAGTCAAGTAATTTTTGTAGTCAAGTAATTAATATAATGTGTTCAATAGAATATTATGAATCCAATTTTATCCATAATAATACCTTGTTACAATTCGGAATCTACTTTAGAATCTACTTTGGAGTCAGTGATTAGTCAAGATTTTCAAGATTGGGAAGCCATTATAATCAACGATGGTTCTACTGATACTACCGAAGAGATAGCTTTGAGATGGGTAGAAAAGGATAAGAGATTTAGATATTTTGCCAAACCAAATGAGGGTTTGGGTAAAACCAGAAATTTTGGTATTGAAAGGTCTAATGGAGAATATATTTTACCCTTGGATTCAGACAATCAATTGATGAAAGATTTTACTCAAGAGGCAATTGCTGTTTTTGAAAAGAATCAAGATATTGGAGTTGTTTATGGAGATGCGGAATATTTTGGAGAGAAAATAGGTCTTTGGGAAGTTGCCGAATATGATCTTAAAAAGATATTAGCAAATAATTATATTGATGCTTGTGCTATTTTTAGAAAAAAGGTATGGGCTGCAGTTGATGGTTATGATGAAAATATCCCACATCAAGGTCATGAAGATTGGGAGTTTTGGATTGCTTTGGGAGTTTTAAATGTTAAATTTCATCATTTAAATAAAATCACTTTCAAATATTTTGTTTCTAAAGATTCTATGATTAGATCGTATACTTTTGAAATGTTGCTTTTGAACTATGATTATATATCTAATAAATATAGTAAACAATATCAAAAATTTTATAGGGATGTATATTTATCATTTGAAAAGAATGAAATAAAATATGACAATAATTTAAAAAGTGAGAAGTTTGTAATTGATCTCTTCTTCAGTACCTTTTTTGGTTTTTCTATATTCGGATTGTATAAAATAAAAAAGAATTAATGCTGGCTATTGTAATACCATATTACAAGTACACTTTTTTTGAAGAAACCTTAAAGTCCCTGACAAATCAAACGGATAAGCGATTTAAAGTTTATATTGGTGATGATGCCAGTCCAGAAAATCCTTCAGATTTATTAAAAAAATATAAGGGAAAGTTTGATTTTGTGTATCATCGATTTGAAAAAAATTTGGGAGGAACTTCGTTAACTCAACAGTGGGAGCGGTGTATAGCATTGTCTGGTAATGAAGAATGGATCATGATTTTGGGGGATGATGATGTGTTGGGAGAAAATGTGGTAGAGGCTTTTTACAGGAATTTGGAAGAAATAAAATTAGTTTCAAATGTAGTGCGTTTCGCCAGTTGCAAGATTGATGGTAAAGGAATAATGATGTCTTCAGTTTATCATCATCCTAGGTTGGAGTCTTCTGTGGAGTTTTTTTTTAGAGGAGTTCGAAGTTCATTAAGCGAGTATGTTTTTAATAAAGAAAAAATATTGGACATAGGCTTCAAGAATTTTCCTTTAGGATGGATGTCAGATGTATTGGCTGTTTTGGAATTTTCCAATTTCAAAAATGTTTATTCCATAAATGAAGCGTTGGTTTATGTCCGAACATCAAATTTAAATATTTCAGGTAGGCAGGATAATCTAAAACAAAAAGGAAAAGCATACTTTTGTTTTCATTTATATTTATTAACCCAAAAACATAATTTTTTTACTGAACTTCAAAAGAAGGAATTATTGTCAAGAATAAGCAGGAGTTTTTTAAATAATAAAAAACAGTTGGGTTTGTTTTTTGAAATTTCAAAAATTTATCTAAATAATTTTTTAGTTGCTGATTATTATAGGTTTTTAAAATCCATAGTTATAATTATATTTCAAAAAGAATGCGAATAGGATACAATCCACATAAGGATCAGCCACAAGAACAATGCGAATATCTTCATCAGATTGTAATACCCGTTTATATTCCTAATTTGGAAGGCTATTTCAAAGATAGTTTCCGTATTTTTCAGCTTTGTTTGGAGTCGCTATTTTCTACTATTCACGATAAAACGTTTGTTACCATTGTCAATAATGGCAGTGGGGATTTTGTAAAGGATTATCTGAATAAATTATTGAAAGAAAATAAAATTCAAGAATTGATTCATACACAAAACATTGGTAAACTTAATGCTATACTAAAAGGTTTGGTCGGGAATGAGATAGAATTAGTTACTATTTCAGATGCAGATGTGTTGTTTCTTCCCAATTGGCAAAAAGAAACAACAAAAATATTTGCACAAGTCCCTCAAGCAGGAGTAGTGGGTATAGTTCCACAATTCAAGACTTATGAATCTAATTGTGGCACTGTGATTTTTGATAATTTATTTAACAGTAAATTAAAATTTATTCCAGTTAAAAACAGAAAGGCCTTAATTAATTTTTATGACAGTATTGGCTGGACATGGGAATATAATAAAGATTATTTGAAGTATAATTTAGCATTGGAGATAAATATTGATTTAACAGTTTTAATTGGTTCTGGACATTTTGTGGCTACTTACAAAAAAGATATGTTTCAGGAAATCATAATCTATTTGGGGTATAAATTAGGAGGATGCAGTGAAGGATATTTAGATAAAGCACCCCTTAAAAAGGGATATTGGCGGTTAACTACTTATGATAATTATGCTTACCATATGGGGAATACTTTTGAGGATTGGATGAAAGTTGAACCATCGCTAGAGAAGGATAAAGAATTTCCATATTCAAATTTCAGTAAAAGTAAAACAGTTAATAGTGTTAGCTATTTCATTAAAAACAGACTTTTTGTAAAATTTATTTCGATAAAGTGGTTGGTCAAATTATTTGTAAAATGGAAAGGATTGCCACAAGAAATGATTGAGAAATATTAAAGAAAATACGTGCTAGATTCGTTGTTGCATATTTAATTGGAACGCAAAAAACATAAATTTAGATAAATTTTGAATGAATATTTAATTTTAAAAATGGTAAGCATAAACAAATTTATAAATTTCAAACGATTAGATTTAAAAAATACAATTATAGTGTTCTGTTATTTTATAAAAAAAACTTTTAATATTAGACCCAACCTGAAAGAACGTAGCGTTTATAATTATTATAATTATTTGATAGACTTAAATGGAACTCTTATTGAAGAAACACAAAACTATTATGTGACAGATTTTAAAAACACCATTAACAAAAGAATAAAAATCAGAAAAAAACCTTCAAGTGATTTCCAAGTTTTTATACAGGTTTTTTCAATTCAAGAATACCTTCCCGTTGTAAATGCTTACTATAATAATTTTAAAAATAAAGAGAATAGGTCATTAAATATTATTGATGCGGGAAGTAATATTGGATTAACTTCTTTGTTCTTTTTGGATCATTTTCAAAATGCTGCCATTATATGTATAGAACCTGAACCCGAAAATTTTAAAATACTAGAATTTAATTTGGATAATGTCAAAAATAGTAAAGCTATAATAATTAATGGAGCAATCTGGAGTTCTAATTGTAAAATTAAAATTTTAAATGATTTTAGAGATCAATTAAATTGGTCTTTTAGGGTAGAAGAAACTGATCAGGCAGATGCCATAACTGCTTACTCTATTAATCAATTAATCGCAGACAACAATTTTGAAATAGTGGATATTTTAAAAATAGACATTGAAGGATCCGAAAAACAAATTTTTACTCATCCATCATCGAATTTAGATTTTTTGAAAATTACAAAATGTATTGCTATTGAAATTCATGATGAATTTGATTGTAGAGAAGCAATAAATAGGGTTCTTATTGAATATGGCTTTGTTTTGTTCAACGAAGGGGAATTAACCATTGGGATCAATCAAAAATTAAAATAATTATACTGTCCTCTGATATGAATATGACTCCCAAAATAACCGTTTTATTACCCGTGTACAATTGCGAATTGTATATAAAAACGGCTGTTGAAAGTATTTTGAATCAAACTTTTACTGATTTTGAATTTTTGATTATAGATGATGCCTCAACGGATACCACTGTTGCTATTCTGAAAAAAATTGTAGATCCCCGCATTCAACTGATCCAAAAATCAGTAAATTCTGGTTACACACAAAGTTTGAATTATGGGTTGCAAATTGCCAAGGGGCAATACATCGCCCGAATGGACGGTGACGACATCAGCTATCCGGAGCGTTTTGCCAAACAAGTAGCCTATTTGGACGCTCATACCGAGGTGGTAGTTTGTGGAACCAATCACAAAATTGTGGGTAATGTTAAGCTAATTACGCTTCCCCTAAGTAATGAGGCTATAAAAATTGGATTACTTTGGGGCAACCGTATTCCGCATTCGTCAGCAATGATTAGAAAAAAAATATTGGAAGACTATGGCATACAATACGATACCGCCACAGAACCGGCGGAGGATTACCATATGTGGATTCAATTGCTGGCTTTCGGAAAACTGTACAACCTGCCCGAAGTGCTATTAGAATACAGAGTCTATAACAATCAAGTGTCTAGAAAACGAGCTGAAGAACAGAAGAAAAGTGATATTGCTGCCAAATTTAGAATGTTTCAGTATCTACATATAGCGTGGAATCCTGTTGAAAGGGAGTTTTTAGAGCGGCAATTTGGCAAAACCGAACTGGTTTCCTTTCAAGACCTAAAGATTTTCAAAGGCATACAAAAGAAATTGGCTATTGCCAACAGCACACTTGGCTTTTTTGAATCTAATTTGTTTAATCAATATCTCATTGATTTAGAAGTGGATGTTCTAAGAAAATGTTTTTTAAAACAAAAGCGCTATTCACTTCTCATATATTTTGAATATCTATTGGCTAAATACAAATGGAAAGCTCAATTGCCTTTCAGGCAAGAATTGAAATTAGGATTGAAATCATTAATGCTATGGAAGACTCAGCGATTCAAACCAAAAACGAATCCTGCAATGACTACAAAGCACTAAAACAATGTAAATGACAAAGCCAGATTTTTCCATACTCATCACCACCAAAAATCGACTACACGATTTGATTTTTACCTTGGATAAAATTAAATATTTACTGGATAAGGAGGATGTAGTATGTCTGATTTGTGATGATGGTTCTACTGATGGAACCTTTGAATTTTTAAGCCTAAATTACCCCAAAATTATGCTCATTCAAAATTCAAAAAGTGAAGGTTTGATTTATAGCCGGAATCGATTGATGGGTTTAGTCACAACCGAATTTGCCATATCATTAGACGATGACGCTCATTTTCTTACTGATAATCCATTAGCATCCATCCGAAACTATTTTGATGCGTATAAGAATTGCGGGCTGCTCGCTTTAGGAATTTTTTGGGGATTGGCAGCACCAAGTATCTCAGTTTATTCAGATAAACCACATCGAGTTCAGGGATTTGTGGGTTGTGCCCATGTCTGGCGGATGAAAGCCTGGCAGGATATCCCCAATTATCCCAATTGGTTTGTTTTTTATGGGGAGGAAAATTTTGCTTCGTATCAATTGTTTAAAAAGCATTGGGACATTTACTATTTGCCTGAGGTTTTGGTGCATCATCGGGTGGATATTAGGGCACGGAAACAGCACAAGGATTATATCGAAAGACAACGTCGTTCGTTGCGTTCGGGTTGGTATTTGTTTTTCTTGTTTTATCCTTATCGCGAAATACCTCGAAAAATGGCCTATTCGCTTTGGATACAGTTCAAAAACAAAGTATTTCAAGGCGATTTCAAAGCCTTAAAAGCTATTGTATTGGCTTTATTCGACTTGATTTGGAATTTTCCTAAAATCTTAAAAAACAGTAACCGCTTGACCAGGAAAGAATATGAAGATTATAACAATCTTTCTGAAACCAAAATTTATTGGAAACCCGAAAAATAGTTCTTCAATAGTATTAAACGTGCAAATTAAAAATAACAGTTTAAATTTGCACAGTTTCACGATAACAAGAGTTTAATTGTTTGGTTTGTAGTTGTTTGTTGGCCTTTTTGAAATATTTATTTTAGAACTAATGGCTATTGTAAAGGAAACCAGAAATAATAGCTATTTTTGATACGAACAAGAACGAAATCTAACTATGTCGTCAAAAAAAATATTACCCTATATCATCGCCGAAATCGGCCAAGCACACGAAGGCAGTCTAGGTATTTTATATTCCTATATTGATGCCCTTGCCAGAACAGGTGTCGATGCCGTTAAGTTTCAATTGCACATTGCCGAGGCAGAAAGCAGTGAACACGAACCTTTCCGTGTCCAGTTTTCATTGGAAGACCAAACCCGATTCGATTATTGGAAACGGATGGGTTTTTCATTGGAACAATGGAAAGGAATTAAAGCACATTGTGATGCCGTGGGACTTGATTTTATTTGTTCCCCTTTCAGTAATTTGGCAGTCGATTGGCTGGAAGAAATAGGAGTGGAGCAATACAAAATAGGTTCGGGT
This sequence comes from Flavobacterium sp., assembly GCF_013823965.1. Classification (GTDB taxonomy): domain Bacteria; phylum Bacteroidota; class Bacteroidia; order Flavobacteriales; family Flavobacteriaceae; genus Flavobacterium. Next base: position 998 of record NZ_PNNA01000092.1, on the reverse strand, counting down.
GAAGTGAATAATTTCTTGATTTTGGAAAAAATTGCCCAAACCGGCAAGCCCGTGATTTTGTCTTCGGGGATGAGTTCTTATGCCGAGTTAGACCAAACCGTGGCATTTTTAAAAGAAAGAAAGGTCGGTTTTTCTATCTTGCAATGCACCACCGCTTATCCCACCCAACCCGAACAATTTGGTTTGAACGTGATCCAGGAATTGAAAAAAAGATATAATGTGCCCATAGGGTTTTCAGACCATTCCGCCAAAATAGAAACCTGTATCGCAGCGACTGCTTTGGGAGCTAATATCCTCGAATTTCATATTGTTTTTGACAGGCAACTATTTGGCCCCGATTCAAAGTCTTCTTTGACCATTCCGGAAACCAAGGATTTAGTAATTGCCGTTCGGAACATAGCCACTGCTTTGTCCCATCCTGTTGATAAAAATAATGGGGAAACTTTTTCTTCGCTCAAGCAAATCTTTGAAAAGTCATTGGCAGTCAACAAGGATTTACCCCAGAATCACGTTCTGGCTTTTGATGATTTGGAATCCAAAAAACCCAAAGGTTTTGGGATTGATGCTTCCCGTTTCCAGGAAATAATTGGAAAAACCCTGAATAGAGATTTAAAGAAATGGGATTTTTTGAATGAAGAGGATATTGTTTGATAACTAGGTCTTCGACCCTTCGGTAAAAACTCAGGGCAGGCTCAGCTCAGACTGACAGCCGTAGTAAAAAAAAACATAATTAGAAGCACGATGTCACGCTGAGCCTGTCGAAGCTCTTTTATGAAACAAACGTTATTGTGTAAAAAGTCTTCAACCCTTCGGTAAAAACTCAGGGCAGGCTCAGCTCAGACTGACAGTTGTGGTAATAACACAATTAGAAAAACAATGTCAAGCTGAGCCTGTCGAAGCGCTTTTATGAAACAAACGTTATTGTGTAAAAGGTCTTCAACCCTTCGGTAAAAACTCAGGGCAGGCTCAGCTCAGACTGACAGTTGTGGTAATAACAC
>NZ_PNNA01000005.1 GCF_013823965.1 Flavobacterium sp. | reverse complement strand
TCCTTTGGCACGGGTTACTTCTGCCGCAAGATTGTTTGTTAACACATTGTCTCTGGAAACACGAGACAAGGTTTCTGTAGCCAAATCGGTAGCGATTGTATTTTCGGCAGCAGTGGCTCTGGCAGTTTCCACCGCCAAGGCATTCGATCCTGTTGCAGCAGTTGCATCAACATACGTTTTAACCGATCTTACTGAAGGATATTTTGTATCTGAAATTCCATCTGCCACAATACTCGTGCTTTTGTTTACCAAAACTTCTTTTGTTGCTTCGGCTGTTATAGCTCGTGTTGTTTCGGCGGCCAAATTAGTTGCTAGAGTTGCTTCGGCTACCGTAGCTCTTGAAGTTTCTTGGGCGATATCTATTAACAGATTAGCATCTGCAGTGGCGCGAGTGGTTATTTCGGCAGATAATTCTGTCGCGATGTTTTTTTCGGCAGCAATTGCCCGGGCAACTTCTTGCGACAAAGCATTGGCACCAGTTGTCATATTGTCATCGACATAATTCTTAACCGATTTTACGGTTGGGTATTTTACATCTGAATTTCCATCAACAATTACGCTTGAACTTTTATTTACCAAATCTTCTTTAGTCGCTTCGGCTCCAACCGCCCTGCTTATTTCCGTATTCAAATTGGTTTCTAATGTGCTTTCCGCATTTTTTGCTCTCGCCACTTCGGCAGCCAATGCAGCCGAACCAATTGATGCATTTGCATCGACATATGTTTTTACGGCTTTAACCGTTGGATATTTCTCATCCGAAATACCGTCAACCGTGACGTCAATACTTTTATTGACTAAATTTTCTTTTACATTTAGTGCTTGTTGGGTCGCGTTGCTTATTGGCTTATCCAAATCGCTGGTATTGTCCACGTTTTCAAGGCCAAGATTCGTCTTTGCACCTAAAACCGTAATGGCATTTGTTCCTCCATTTTCAATTGGAACGACGCCAGTAACGTTTTCGGCGTTTTTTGCAGAAAAAGCAAAAGGAACATAAGTGAGCAGTTGTTCACTAATATCAATGAAATTCAAGCATTGGCCATTAACATCCAATGCTACTTTCAAACTTTTTTTGTTGACATCCCAATAGATGTCCGAAAATTTTAAGGCGTAACCTGCCGTTTGTCTTCCGGAGCCAATAATCGTGTTGACCATACCAAATTCATCGGTTTTTATGTTTATGGTTTCTTGGTATTCCGTTTTAAAGGCAGCATCGATAATGGTGAATTGCAAGCAAATGTCTTTGTTTGCCAACGGAGCACTAACATTGTTCACCCCAGGCACTTTTTCGCCATTGGGATTTAATATGAGTGCTTGATAGGTTATCCCGTTTGTTTGAGAATAAATGGCAGATGAAACAAATAGAAGCAATAGTAAAGTTATCTTTTTCATAATTATTTATTGTTGATATTAAAATGAATACCGAATAGAATTTGATTGGTGCTGAATGACAGTTTATCCGGGGAAACATTGAATGGATTCAAGCTTTTTGAAAAACTATATCCAAGGCTTAAATAGCCCAAGTCATTTAATTTATATCTCGTATGGGCGCCCATAAATGGTGAAATCAGCAATGCTGAAAATTCATCTTGCCCCATTACATCGTAAACAACTCCATCGACAGTTTGCTTGCCATAAATTATCGTGGAAAGGTTTATACCTCCATTTAACCGCAATTGAAAATTATTTGAAATTGGAAAATTAAAACTTAGGGCATTTTGAATACCAAGATATTTTGTTTCCCATTTATAACTATTTGCCGGAGAACCAGCCACGGCATTGTAATCATTCAATGTGACACTGACATCATAGACGATTTTTTGGTCTTTTAAAGGGCTTGAATATCCCATTTCATAACTGGAACCCGTGCCGCTTTGCAATGGCGTGGTCATGATGCCTTCTGAACTTTTAAAAGTAAACTTGGTAATGTTGCTCCCGGCCAAAAAATAGGCTTCTTGGGAAAATAACTGAAAAGACATCATCAGCATGACGAATAGTAGGTAGTTTTTAATCATTGTTTGATAATTTTAGTGTAATAATTGAGGTTGTTCGTGTATAGTCGCACTAGATATTCAGAAGTGGGCAATCTTCCTAAATCAATAGTCAAAATAGTATTGTCGATTTTTTTCTTTTGTTCATGAACCAGACGTCCCAATATGTCAAAAATTGATACGGTGATGTCATCCGTAACCGGTTTTGAAAATTGAAAATTAATAGTTTGCGTGAATGGGTTGGGATAGGCTATCGCGTTGATTCCTTCGACGGCATCAATTTTGTTGGATGCGATGTATTTAGCCCACAAACTTTGCTGATAACCTTGAATGACAACATAGTCTTTGTTCGTTGAACTTCCTGTTATACCTTGCTGGCCCACAGTTTGTTTCACAAGTAAACCATTGGTCGTTTTAGTGGACAAACCCTGGGATGAGAGCATTTGATGGTGTAATGTTTGCCCGTGAAAAGTTATTGTAAAAAGCAATAATAGGTACTTCATATCTTTTTTTTTGCAAGAGTAACTTTTTAATTGTGCCGTTCATCGATTGACAGTTCCAATGGCCATAAATTATAATTTTCAATAACAAGTTTTCGGTTTTTAGTAAGTCTGATTTTGCTGAAACCATTTTTTTAGAAATAAAAAAAACGACGGCAACAGCAGCAATATTAAGCCATGAAGAAAATATTTTAACTTATCGGTAAGCTGCTGATAGAACTATTTGCTTTAAAGTACTATTGCAAATAATAAGTATTTGGGACTTATGTTTTCAACTATTTGCAATATGGTCCTTGCTAAAAAACATCTAATAATTTTATAATGATATTAAATCTAATTGTTCTAATCACGGGATTAATAGGCTTTGCCACTGTAGGATTAATTTTAAAAAACAATAAACTTAACAGTGCGATGAATGTTTATATTATTTTAATAATCATAACCGTTTCGATTCGTTATTTTTTAATGGGTTTGGTACATTTTACGGAAGACGAATCATTCAAGTCCTTTTGCTCGAGATATTCCAATTTTGCCTTGATAATAATTCCTCTTTTTTATTTGTATTTCAAAAAATTATCCGACACTGATAAAAGATTCCAAAAGAAAGAATTGCTTCATTTTATATTTCCGGTATCCTTTTTTATTTTCATACTGTATCTTAACTCATTAAAAATCAACAACGAAAGAACAATTTATGTACTAGGCGCAATATTTTTTCTTTATGCGGTCTATTACACCATTGGTTATTACAAGCTATTGAAGCGAAATATTTGGCAGGAAAACAATACAATCAAAGTAGTCAAGAAACAAAATGTATTGAACAAAAAATGGACATATTTTCTGTTTTTTGCAATTCTATTTTTGGCAGTCCGCCTTATTGGATCCTTGTTTTTAGAAATTAATTTTGGTCGCAACATAAAAGGCTTTAGTTATCAATGGATTTCGGCCTTAATTTGGCTTATCGTTTTATTCAAAATATTATCTTCTCCAGAGATACTTTATGGATATGACATGCTCCACAAAAAAATTGATGAAAACAGGAATAGAAACTTATTTTTAAATTCCGTTTGGAACATAAATCCAAAAATTCAAATAAATAATGCGCAACACCTTCAATTAAAAGAAAAAATTGCACCTCTTGTTTTGACCTACATGGAATCAATTGAAAAAATCTCAATGACTGACAAAATATTTAGGGACCCAACGATAACAATGACAGATTTAGCCAATAAGTTGAATGCGCCCAAAAGTCATATTTCCTATTTATTTAAATACCATTCGACTATTTCATTTTCTGAATACAAGAAAGTGATTCGAATTCAAGATGCAATTACCCTCATAGAAGAAGACTACCTGAAAGAGAATACGTTGGATTATTTATCCAAAAAAGTTGGATTTCCTTCATACAATACGTTTTTTACCAGTTTCAAGGAAATTTCAGGCTCTTCGCCAAATGAATTTTGCAAGAGCGATAAAAGAGCGATTTAATCCAACAAAAAAAGGTTCAACATTGCCGTTGAACCTTTTTTTTTCCAGAAATATGCATACCCTTATTTCTTGTAATATTTTCTATATTTTGGATACGTGATAGCCCCCAACAAAGTGATTGCTCCGAGTGACTGCCATATCCAGCTCAATGAATGGGCTTCGCCACTGGCATAAGAATGCAATCCAACCAAATGGAAATTCACGCCAAAATAAGTAAACAAGATGGATATGAATGCAAAAATACTCATCAGGTTAAAAAACCATTTCCCTCTCAAAGCAGGAACAAAACGAGCGTGAATCACAAAAGCATAAACCATGATGCTAATCAGTGCCCAAGTCTCTTTTGGATCCCAACCCCAGTAACGGCCCCAACTTTCGTTCGCCCATTGTCCGCCCAGGAAATTTCCAATGGTAAGCATTATCAAACCAATGGTTAACGCCATTTCGTTGATGTAGGATGTTTCTTTTATGTTCAATTCCATCTTTGCTTTGTTTTTTTCATTGGTAAACAAAATCAATAGCAGAGAAACAGTCCCTAAAATCATTCCCAGCGCAAATGGCCCGTAACTTGCCACGATAATCGCCACGTGAATCATTAACCAATATGAATTAAGAACGGGTTGCAAATTCCCTATTTCCGGGTCAATCCAGTTCATGTAGGCCGCCGACAATATCATCGCAGACACAAAAGCAGAAGAAGCCACGGTCAATTTGGATTTTCGGTCGAAAGCCAATCCGAAAAACATCGTTGCCCAAGCCACGTAAATTATCGATTCATAAGCATTGCTCCAAGGTGCGTGACCCGAAATGTACCAACGGGCAATCAAACCGATAGTGTGCAAGGCAAAAAGCAAACCGATGACAACGTGCATCGTATTGACCAAGACATTCAACGATTTTCTTTCCTTGAATATTTGCATGATGGTAAAAAAGAGCATCAATATCGATGCATACATGTACCAAAAAGGTAATTTTTGAAACACGTCATATTCGTTATACAGGATTTCTGAAGTGATTTTTTCTTCACTTGGTCGCACTTTACTTCCAAATTTTTTCTGGAACCCGTTGATGCTTTCCAATAATTCATCTGCTGGTTTGTAGTCATTGGTAGTCGATGCTTTTTCCAAAGCGCTAAAATACAACGGAAGAATATTTTGTGTGTAACTAGCTTCCATCCCTTTTAAGCCGGCATTTGACAATTCTGGATAAGAAACCCATTTGTTGTTGACATCATTGGGAATCGGGAAAATCTTCAAGATGCTTCCGCTCAAGGCCGCTTCCATCAAATTCACTTTTTTATCAGTTTCGATAAAATCCTTTTCAAATTGGTTTGGATTTGCACTTTTGTATGCCGCATCTAAATATGACGACAATTTATACGTACCCGTATTGTCAAAAAAGTCAATAAAGGAAGCAAATTTTTTATCGGCATCAATCCCGATAATCTTGCGAATACTGTCGTTTCCTTTTTTGATGTAAATCATCGGGATTTGAATCCAGATGTTTCCTCCTTGTGTCATGGACAAAAACACTTGATCGGAATTCATTCCTTTGTATGTGTTTTCATGGCTTACTTTTCGCAACAATTCTGAAGAGAAGGTGTTGATGGGTTTCATCCTGCCTCCCGCATCCTGAACAATCAGCCTTCCGAATCGGGCTGCATGTGCTTCGGGAACTTTTCGTTTTTCGATAATGGAATCCAATTGTTTATTGGACAAAAACTGGGCGCCGTGATTTTGGGCAAAAGCACCAAAACTCATAGACAGCACCAACAATGTCATTAACGCATTCTTTTTATTTTTCACGACATCCAATTTACGTTTCAAATCGGCAAAACGAGAATGTTTGGTAAACATAATCGCCATCAAGGCAAAGTATAACATAAAATAACCAAAATAAGTTGTCATTGTTCCCCAATAATCATGACTTACGGATAAAACAGTTCCTTTTTCATCTGGATCGAACGAGGATTGAAAAAATCGGTATCCATCATGGTCTAAAATATGATTCATGAATATTTTATAATCAAAAACTTCTGTTTTGTCTCGAACCGTAACCTGGCTTTCAAACGAAGAAAAACTTTTTTCGGTTCCTGGATATTTCTGGGCTATAAAATCATTCAACTTGATGCTGAAAGGCAAGGTGTACACTTTATTCCCGTAGTGAAAGGTGTAATCCAAGTTTCCAATTTTTATGGATTTTGGCTCACCTACCCTACCTTTTGTTCCTACCAACGTAATTGTTTTTTCTTGTCCCTCGGCGGTTAATTTTACAATTAAAGCATCACTGCCGCCTTTGGCCTTGAAATCATTATTAGACTCGTAACCAATAACTCCTTTGGTGGCGGGTTCCGGAAACACGAATCGCATGTCACCAATGGAATACAAAGAACGCATCATTAAAGGTTGCACAATATCTTTGGTTACTTTGCCTTGCAATTTGTCTGCCATTCGCATAAACTGTCCTTCAAATGGGGTTTGAATGGTTGAAATACTATCCGTCATGGTAATATTTATGGCTCCTGGCGTAAGTTTATTCAACGCAAAAAGCGTGTTGTGAATGTTTTGCACTTCTCCTTCTTTCAAGAAATGTTCTTCACGTCCACCTTCGCCGGCTTCGACTAATTTTAGATACAAACTTCCCTTGGCCTCCGGTTTGATGACTTCTTTGGCTCCCATGATGAAATTTTCATAATTCACTTCAAAATTGGTCTCATCAAACTTCTCCGAAATAGAAAAATTATTATTGGTAACAGGCGAAAGCAGTAACGGTTTTTCGAAAATCCTGCGTCTCATCTCTCCTTTATATTCGCCATCAACAAAAACCGTGAGGTACATTTTATCAGAATAAAATATGTTTTCGGTTTCTCCTTCGCGAATGGGCATCATTCCCTCGTAACTGATGTAACGCGTGATGAATGCTCCTGCAATTATGAATATAAAAGCCAAATGCAGCATAAGCGTTGCCCATTTTTCTTTTCTCAATAAATTATAGCGCTTGATGTTTCCCATAAAGTTTATCATGAAGACCAACATAATTCCCTCAAACCACCAGGCATTGTAAACCCAAATTCGGGCCGTGTCTGTATTGTATTTGCTTTCGATAAAAGTTCCGGTACCCATTGCTATTGCAAAAGTCAGGAAAAGGATGGCCATCAATCGGGTTGAAAATAAAAAAGAGATTAATTTATTGTTCATCTGTAAGAATTTACGTTTTTATAAAGTGTTACAAAAGTAAATAAAATTGTTGAGTTTCAGATTGGCAAACTTGTTAATTTAATCCAAAATTAAGGCTTCAGGAATTTATTTTATCGGGAATTTACTTTTCAGCATCATTGCAAATACAATGCACTAGTTTTGACTTTTTTTGCTAATTTTGCCAAATGATTAAAGTAGCACTAATCGGTTCCGGAAATGTTGCCCAACATTTGATAAAAGCTTTCGCCAAAAGCAAAAAAATCGATGTGACGCAAGTGTTTTCCCGACAAAAAGAAGCCTTGACTTCCCTACTCGATTCGGATAAAATCACAAATAATTTGAACGATTTGGCAGCAGCCGATGTTTACATCATCGCCGTTTCCGATGATGCCATTGCAACCGTGTCTTCGCAATTGCCTTTTGAAAACAGGCTTGTGGTGCATACTTCCGGAAGTGTTCCCCTAGACGCTTTGGACCAAAAGAACCGAAAAGGAAGTTTTTATCCCTTACAAACTTTTTCTAAAAAGGCCGAAGTCGATTTTAGCCAAATCCCCATTTTTTTGGAAAGCGAAAATGAAAGCGATTTTAAATTACTGGAAAATCTAGCCGAAAATGTTTCCCAAAAAGTTTACAAAATCAATTCCGAGCAGCGAAAAGCATTGCATGTCTCCGCGGTTTTTGTCAATAATTTCGTGAATCACCTGTACCAGATTGGCAATGAAATTTGCCTTGAAAACAAAGTGCCTTTTGAAGTTTTGAAACCATTAATCCGGGAAACGGCAAACAAGGTGATGACGCTTTCGCCGAAAGAAGCCCAAACAGGTCCTGCAATTCGAAACGACAAGCAAACCATTGCGAGTCATTTGGCTTTTTTATCGGACGAAAATCAAAAAAACATATATAAAACACTAACACAATCCATACAAAACAATGGCAAGAAGTTATAAAGAAATAATGAATGACATCACCACATTTGTCTTTGATGTCGATGGCGTACTGACCGATAGTTCCGTTTTTGTGACCAATGAAGGCGAAATTCTGAGAACGATGAATATTCGTGATGGTTTTGCGATGAAAGCAGCCGTGGAAAGCGGTTACAATGTGTGCATCATTTCAGGAGGCAGCAACGAAGGCGTTCGGGTGCGATTGCGAAATCTGGGCATAACCGACATTCATCTTGGCACACCGGACAAAGTAGAAACCTTTAAAGAATACATTGAACTTTACAATATTGAACCTGGGCAAGTTTTGTACATGGGGGACGACATTCCTGATTATCACGTGATGAAACTCGTGGGATTGCCTACTTGTCCGCAAGATGCAAGCCAAGAAATCAAAGTGATATCCCGTTATATTTCGCATAAAAATGGCGGAAAAGGAGCCGTGCGCGAAGTCATCGAACAAGTAATGAAAGTACAAGGAAAATGGACGATGTATTTTGACGGAAAACTGGATTAATTTTTCAATGTCCAGTAATCCGTTTTTAGTGTTCAGTGAACTTCAGTTCTAAAAACTTTGTCTAATTACTTTCATCTCAATTCTAATTTCTTAATACCTATAAATGACACAAACCGTAATATTTGACATGGATGGCGTAATCGTGGATACGGAACCCGTTCACAGTTATGCTTATTTTCAACATTTCGCCGAATTAAACATTGCTGTTTCCGAGGAAATGTTTACTTCATTCATGGGCAATTCAACCCGAAACACGTTTCAAAAACTGAAAGAAATTTTTCCTATTGACCTTGAAGTCGAGGATTTGATCCAGAGGAAGCGCACAATTTTCAATGATGCTTTTGACAACAAGGAAGATTTGTATCTAATAGAAGGTGTCGAGAAATTAATCCAGGATTTACACCGAAACGGCATGCAATTGATATTGGCTTCCTCGGCGGCAAAAGTGACCATTGAACGCGTATTCAATCGTTTCAATTTGCATCAATATTTTACCCATATTGTCAGTGGAGAGGATTTCCCCAATTCGAAACCTCATCCGGCCATTTTCGAATATGCCGCCAGTTTATCTGTTGCACCAAAAGAAAATTGCATCATCATAGAAGACAGCACCAACGGTGTCAAAGCGGCAAAAGCTGCCGGTATTTTTTGTGTGGGATACAACAGCAAAAATTCAAAACTACAAGATTTGTCTTTGGCAGACCTAGTGGTAAATCATTTTGACGAGTTGAATTTTGAATTAATCTCAGGGTATTAATTTCAAATTAGGGAAAAATTAACATTTTTGAATACTTGAATTTGTAATTTTGAAAAAATCTAAATCCTAAACCATGAATAAAATAATTTTTGTATTTGCAATGATGATTGCAAATTTCGCCATTGAAGCCCAAGTAAAGACGCCACAGGCAAGTCCTAAATCCACAACAACCCAGGTTGTTGGTTTGACCAATGTGGAAATCGTTTATTCAAGACCAAGTGCAAAAGGGAGAGATGTATTCAACAATCTGGTTCCTTTTGGAAAATTATGGAGAACTGGAGCCAACGAGAACACCACAATCACGTTTAGTGACGATGTCGTTATAGACGGAAAAACATTGCCTAAAGGAAAATATGCTTTGTACACAACTCCAAGAGCCGACAATTGGGAAATAGTTTTCTATTCGGACACCAATAATTGGGGAAATCCTGAAACTTGGGACGAAACAAAAGTAGCCTTGAGAACCAATGCCAAACCTGAAATGTTGGGCAGAAATGTAGAAAGTCTTACCATTGGCATCAACAATCTGGACCATAATTATGCCCATTTAGAAATATCTTGGGAAAAAACATTGGTGGCCATCAAGTTTGAAGTTCCAACACAAAAAACAGCAATGGCGAGCATAGACAAAGCTTTGGCTGGACCCACTGCCGGCGATTATTATGCATCGGCACAATATTTATTCCAGTCCAATGGAGACATCTCAAAAGCCTTGATTTACAGCAACAAAGCTTTAGAAATGAGCAAAGACAAACCTTTTTATTATTATCGTTTAAAGTCATTGATCCAAGCCAAAAATGGCGACAAAAAAGGAGCCATAGAAACTGCAAAAATATCCCTTGCCGGTGCTGAAGCAGCCAAAAATCAAGACTATGTAAAAATGAACAAAGACAGTATTGCCGAGTGGAGTAAATAAGAACTCCAAAATTATAAAATGAATCCTGTTGGTCAAGGCTAACAGGATTTTTTTTATTCTGATTTTTGGGCGGATATATTTAATCAATTATAATTTATCATATAGAACATCTCGACTGCGCTCGATTTGACAAAATAATTTAGGACTGAACCTTACTACTCAACCCGGTATTTTGACACGAAGAAATCGGGAAACAAAATTGCCTCTTGAAGTTTATCGCCTTCATCAAAGAATAGCATCCTAAAGAATTTTGATTATTCATATCCAGCAATTTCAACTTCAGTGGCAAAGTGTTGTTTTCTAAATTCACACAAAAAAAGGGTTTGATTGCTCAAACCCTTTTTTTATCATAAATTTAAAAAATATTTTTACATCGTTCTCATGTAGGCCACTAATTGCCAAATTTCTGAATCGCTCAGTTTTTCTTTGTAAGAAGGCATTGGTTTTCTACCAATTTTTGTTTTGTAAAACATATCTCCATCAGAAGATGATTGAAATTCTTTTGAAGAGAAATCACCGCAAGAAATATCAATTTTTTCCGCTTTTGTTCCATCTCCAAGACCTTTCACACCGTGACAAGACTTGCAATTGGTTCCCCAAAGTGATTTTCCTGCACTAATGGCAGAAGCATCACTCAAATTTATGGGACTTTTCTTTTTGGCGTCAGCCGCAGGAGTTTTCCATTCTTTTCCTTTTGGTTTTGCTTGTGCATTAGTAGTTTGAGTGAATGTAAAGGCAGCCAAAACAGCTAGCCCAAAAAGGATTTTTTTCATGTTTTTCATAGTTTTAATTTTAATTGTTGTTTTTAAATTGTTATTCGATGTTTGCTTTGCCTAATCGTTTTATCTTAAATACTTGCAATACTGCATAAAATAAAGTTCCCCATATCAAGAAAATAATCAAAAGAGATGCCGTTATAAAATAAATGGGAGCTTTATCTCTTCCTGCGGAAATGGAACGGTCTTCTATATTTGAGTTATCACTAACAACAACCATACCCCAATTGACTGTTCCGCTAGTTTCAGTGTTCATATAGTTCTCATCATCAACTATATTAGCAAATATAATTAATTTTCCATTACGTGAAGGAATATCTTGTGGCACTTCAAAAGTGGCCACGCCAATGGAATCTGTTGCCACAGGATCACCTATTGGGAGGTTACTAAACAAGCGTTTCACTGATAAATTTACGGGTACTTCGCTTACCGGAATTCCATCAGAAGTTACCAAAGCTTTACACACATAGAGTGAATCCGCTTTTTCAAAAGTCAAGGTGATTTTGGCTTCTTTATCTTGGGCATTAGAAGTTGTCAAGGAGAACAAAATCATCATGCAGGTGGCTATAAAATAGTTGTACTTTTCCATCTGGGAATTATTTATAGTTAATTATTTCTTCTTTTCCTTCCAATTGGCCTTCGGCTACTTCCCAAACAGAAACGATTGGGAAAAACCTCGAGAACAAGGTCACTATCAATAATACACCGGCAAAAGTTGCTGCCACGATAGTCATTTCGACCAAACTTGGGAAGTAATGTGTCCACGATTCAGGAACATCCTGTATAGGAAGATAAGGTTGCAATAATCCTGGAATAACCACTAAATAAAGTCTAAACCAACCCGCTATCAATACGATAACCGAAATTATGGTCAGAGGAATTGGTTTTCGCAATTTGGGAAACAATGGCAACAAAAAAGGAACTATAATTCCAAAAATCACCACAGACCAATAAAACAAAGCATCTTTGCCCACGAATAAGTTCAAGAGATGATTTTGATGCAAGCCGGACATTTTATAAGCTGGAATCAAGTATTCGTTTATGTTGAAATAACCGTGAATTAAAGCCATTAATACCATTGCTTTGCCCAATTTATCAAAATGCAGTTCGGTCAAGTATTTTTCCAAGTTGTATGCATTTCTAAAAATAAAAGTGGATAAAGTCATTACGGCCACACTCAACAAAAAGGCATTTGAAACAAAATAGGCACCAAAATTAGTACTGTCCCATTCCGGTCTGAGGGTCGTGGCAAATAACCATGCCGTAATGGTACAAATTAAAATACCCAGAGGAATTAGCAAGATGGTCAAAATCCTCATTGTTTTTTTCAATATTTTCCATTGTTCCGGCGTTCCTTGCCATCCAAAGGAAAGAAAATTGTACATTTTCAATTGCCATTTTGGCAAGTTTTTCAAATTGTTCCTACACGTTATCAATGAAGGAATTAGCGGAATAAAAAGTAAAATAAGACTGGCTGCCAAATCAGTCGAAATTCCGATAACATCCCATACAATCGGGGATTGAATACGTCCGTGCAAAAGCAAATTATACAGCCTGTCAGGTCGCCCCATAGCTACAACGATGCTTATTCCGGCAAACATTATGGCGCCAATGGCGATAACTTCTGCTATTCTGGAAAGAGGCCGGTACCATTCAAAATGGGTGAGTTTCAGTATGGCCGACATCAACACACCCACTAAACCTATGGCAACCATAAACAAAAAGTTGGAAATGTAAATTCCCCACATTGTATAATCTCTTAGGCTAATAGTTGTATATTTTCCTCTTGTTTCTTGTATGTAATAAGCAAAAATTCCGGCCAAGAAAACGGTTATGAGGAATGCAATCCATATTTTACCGGCTTTTCCAATTTTTTCGATGGGACGGAGCAGGTCATTTTTCATGACCATATACTCTTCTTGGGTAAAGGTCTCGTGTTTATTGGTAGATTCCGTGATATTTATATCTTCAGACATAATTTTACTGTTTTAAAGATTATTCTTTTGTGTTTTGTGCTTCGGCTGCATCTTCAAACGGGAAATCACGTTCTACAGGCGGCAAATAATAGACGCGGGGTTTAGTTCCCAATTCTTCAAATTGACGATATCCAGCCCTGTCTTGCAATAGTTTTTTCAATCTAAGGGTTTCTTCACCATTACTAACCACGTCTTCAAGTTCGTCACCGTGATATATGGCGCCATTTGGACATTCGACAACACATGCAGGCAATAATCCTTTTGCAGAACGATCCGTACAGAAATCACATTTTGCAACAGTTCCTTCTTGTGCATAAGGAGTTGTACAGTGGTTTGGATCTGAAGTATCGTTTTTATGCTCTTCGGTAAATTTTAATTGTTCGGGTCTTCCAAAGTTGAACGTACGGGCAGAATATGGACAAGCTGCCATACAGAATTTGCAACCAATGCATCGATCGTAATCCATGGCAACTATTCCGTCAGAACGTTTAAAGGTGGCGTCAACCGGACATACTTTTACGCATGGAGGATTGTCGCAATGGTAGCACATTGTAGGAAACCAATAAGGAGCCGCAAGCTCTGAATCCTGCATTTTCTTTACCTTGATATACTCGATGGGAGCCAAAATATTATGTGCTTTTTGACATCCTGTTATGCATTTTCTTTCGTTGGCACATTTGGCCAAATCAATAACCCTTATAAATTTCTTACCTTCAACACCTTGTCGCACTTCTTCACTGGAGAAGCCGTCATTTGAGGCATGGTGATCAACGTGAGAACTGTCTATTTCTATTAATTTTCCATCAGCAGTAAGAACTTTGACTTTTTTGCCAGTAGTTTTTGGACTTTCATCAGTAACTGCTTTAGCAATTGCAGTTCCTGCCAAGGCTATCCCTCCCAAAGCACCTAGCCTTAGGAAATTACGGCGGCTTGAATTGTTATTTTCTTTTTCCATATTGTTATATTGCTTTTAGAAATTAATCACAAAATGCATTACACTTATTTAAAATAAGTTGGCTTAATTGCCTTGTAAATTTCAGAATTTTGTGGCTAAATTTCAATGATATTTATCATACTTAAAAATTATTTTAACCCTAATTTTTCTATTTTCACACAGTTCAATCCCAATTAAATCAAGGCTTTACGACCAATGATTTCAAAAAGACTTCTTTGTTTTCCCTATCCAAAAAAAAGAGGATAAACTCATACTAATTGGAACGAGAATCCTCTTCTTCTAATTTAAATTTATTGGAAAAACATTTGTAGTTTTTTACACAAATGGCTTTTTAAAATATTACCAGGTTCTGGAAATGTTAAATCCAATGGCAAAATCGCCTTCGAAAAAATCATTTTGATTGAACATGTTGTTTTGTTGATTTATGATTCCTCGATAATTACTCACAAAAATCTGGAAGGAATGCCCAACAGTTGAAAACTCGGTTCCAATGGAAATACCAGATTTAGGAGCAATTTCTTGTGAAGTAAAAGGCTGATTCACATCAAAAAGGATGGAAATATCTGAAGCCACTTTTAGACGACCGCCTAATTCAACGGCAAACAAATCATTACTCATTGGAGCGTCAACAACGTTGTAATGAGAATAACTTGGTGCTAGTTGTAATGAAAATGCTTTGCAGAATCGTTTTGCAATAATGATTTGGTTAAAAAAAGAATGACGGTCAGAGGTGTGATAGAAATTCTCTTTGGGCATTGCATTGATGCTGGCATTTCCATAATAAGTGACACTCACAGGCATTTTTCCATTAACCGTTTGCCTCAATAAAGCAACTTTAAGACTAAAATCCTGCAATCTATTGTCCTTTGTAGTTCCAAAACCAACAGTAATACGATCCGTGATGGAGTAATTTACCGCTATACGAATATTGGACGGTGCCCAAATCCCAATCAAGTCATTGGTTCCGCTGACAACGCCAAAACGGTGATTCATGATCATTTCTATGGTTCCTTTGGAGTAAACCCTATTCGTTTGATTTTCTATTAATGAAGTGCTTTCAAAAGCGGCACGCTCCAATTCTACTTCTACCACTGGTGCAATACTGTCTTCCTCAACGGCAGCAATAGTATCTTTTTGTTCCTGTGCCAATAACACCATTGGAAAAGCAAACACGGCTATAAATATTTTTTTATATAATTTCATGACTTTCTATTTATAGTTAGTTATTAAGGGCACCATCAGTAATCCATTTGTCTACCAAAGCAATTTTTGAATCACTCCATTTTTCGGTGGTTGGCATTAGAGATACGCCATCGGCAACAAGAGATTTGTGTAGTTTACTACCAACAGCATTTCCCGGAATAACATATTTATTGTTTGTCACTAATGCACTGTAAGAATTTGCCGTAGTCAAATCAGGTGCCGTTGCGCCTGGCTTATGACAACTGATACAATCTTGATTCCACAAAGGCTGGACATCTTTTGAGTAAGAAACCGTTTCTGGAATCGGGATGACGGCTTCTGGCGGCATTTCGTCATAGTAACAAGATGTTGCCATCAAACTCACCATTAGCATCATTAAATATTGAATTATTTTTTTCATCTTTTTATTTTTAAATTGAATAATTGCCGTAAATAGTCATTCAACAATTTTCATTGTCAAAAGATTTAAAATTCCGTAAGCAATCGCTGAATTACTAAAGAATACCGCACCAAATTAAAGTGTTCAGGATAATTAGTTTTTCAAATCAACAACCCCTGGACAAAGTTCCAGAGGTGTTGATTTTATAATTTTATTGTAAAGCTTCGATTGAGTTTTTCAACAAGGCTTTTGCATAAGTTGGATTATGAACTCCATTACTTCTATCTTCCAGCAACATGGCATAATTCCAAGCAGCTTGGGCAACTTTAATAGGAACAGTATTTGTAGTGAAAGCTTTTGTGGTAGCATTGTAAGCTCCTTTTGCTACCAATAAACCTTGTAATGTTGCCATGTCAGCTGCAAAACCAGCAACAGCAGCTGGCGCACCTCCTGTATGACAAGTAGTACAAGCATTTGGAGTTGGATGCCAAGTGTGCGCACCGTTTTTACCGTCAGAAGTTTTACCCATGTGACAAGTCACACAAGAAGCACCTGATCTATGTTTAGCAGATTTTGGAGCTGGATAAGGAGTAGTTCCAACAATTAAAGCTCCTTGAATACCTTCTAATAATGAAGATTGTGGACCATGGTGAGGACCAAAACGACTACTTAATTTTACGTCTCCTGATGTTGGAGGCAAACTTCTTGATTGGTGACAGTTAACACAGGTATTACTTGTACCCATATCCATTTTGTAGGTTGGGTCTGTATCTAAAGCAACTGGTGTAAAACCTTGTCTAAGGGCATAATCATTACCATCATTTTTAAAATCAAAACTAGAATGTTTATTGTGGCAAGTTGTACAAGAGATTGCTTGTTTGCCTCCAGGATAAGCAGGAAAACCTAACGCAGTTCCTGTTCCCGTTTTTTGAACATCACCATTCAATTTGTCAATATAACCTTGACTGGTATGACACTGGGTACAACCAGTTCTGTTAGTGTATTCTGAAGTCTTTAGAGTAATTGTGGCGCCACTTGCATTTGTAGTTTCATGTAACGTTTCAATAGCATGAACAGACAAAGCATAAGAAATATTAACTGGGTCTGTATGTGCTTTAGAGTGACAAGTAGCACATTCTGTAGTTCCGTTAATACCATTTGTGCCATTTGTGCCATCAGCACCAGCTGGACCTGGAACAGGAATATAGTCGTCGTGAGAACATCCCTGCAAGGCGAAAAAAAGAAGTCCTAAAACAACTAACATAATTTGTTTGACTGTTTTCATAATTTTTTTGTTTAATTTATTTGATTTGTATTTGGTTTTTTTTAACTATATTTTAACTTATTCTTATGATGTTAAATTTATAAAATGAACTAAAAAATTTAACTGACAATTATCATATTTTTAAAAATTAGCGATAAATCTAAGAATTCATTAAAATTCAACTAAAAAACATATAAAATCTAGTTTTATTTGTAAAAACCTTTTTAAAATCTATTTTTTTAACAAAAATCAGTGTAAAAAAGATGTTTTTATCCTATTTTATACTCACGAAAAAAGAACAAAAAATTAAGTTTGAAAGAATAATTATATAAAAAAACTAACTATTTTTTAATCGTGTTGTTTCCCCTCAACAACCCTAAAAATGTGTAAAAGAGAAGGAAATAATGCGTCCATGGATTCCTGTGCTCCTTTGGTAGAACCCGGTAATGTCATGATAAGTGTTTTGCCTTTCATTCCGGCGATTCCGCGTGATAACATTGAGAACGGTGTGCGATCTTGGCCATAATGGCGTGCCGCTTCCATAATTCCAGGTATTTCCCTGTCCAAAAGAGGTTTTATCGCTTCGGGTGAGTTGTCCCTTGGCGAAAGCCCTGTGCCTCCGGTCAGTATAACAAGGTCTATGTTTTGTGCATGCAAGTCCAAAACTTTTTCTTGAATTCCTACAATATCGTCAGGAATGATGGAATAATCGGTGATGCCCACTTTGCAAAATTCTAATTTTTGGATTATGGCCTTTCCAGCTCTGTCGAATTTCTTTCCAGCCGAAATACTGTCCGAACAAACAATTACGGCAGCTTTTAAATCCGTGCGAAATTTATCCGTAAAATCAGATTTGCCCCCTTTTTTTTCCAACAATTTGATGGAATGAATTTCGATTTCTTTGTCGATAGGCTTCAACATGTCATACATGGTAAGCGCAACCACTGATGCGCCGTGCATCGCCTCCACTTCCACTCCTGTTTTATAAATGGTATGCACTTCCACTCCTATGGTAATTTCCAACTCCTTTATATCATAACTCACGGCCGTAAATTCAACTGGAATTGGATGACAATCCGGAATCATGTCACTGGTGCGTTTTACGGCAAAGAGTCCTGCAGTTTTGGCCATTTCGAAAACATCTCCTTTGGGAACCGTTTTGTTTACAATGGCATCGATTGTCTCTTTTTTACTGACTTTTACTATGGCTTGCGCATTTGCGACGCGAAGGGTATTCGATTTGAATGTTATATCGACCATTATTTTGTAATTTAAATATTAATTATTTTATAGCCAACGGTTTTAAACGTTGGGGTTTCAAGATTGATTCTCCTTCCAGACATACGAATCATCTTCAAAAATTTCTTTGCCCCAAACTGGTGTCATCGCTTTTATTTGTTCCACAATGTCTTTACAGGCATCAAAAGCTTCTTTGCGGTGTTTGGATGACACAAATACAAAGAGGCAAATTTCACCCGTTTTTACCACTCCAAGGCTGTGATAAATGTGCATGCACACTAAATTGTATTTTGAAAACGCGGCTTCGCGTATCTCGTAAAAAAGATCATCCGCCATTTCTTGATAGGCTTCATAGTTGATGGCCACCACTGTTTTTTTATCAATTATGTCGCTTCGGACTTGTCCCAAAAAGATGTCGTGTGCTCCAATGTCTGTTTTTGAGCTGTGTTTGGCAATGCTGTTGGCAATAAAATCAGGCGTTATAGGCCCATTGACAAACACATTGTGCTTTTTTTTCTCCTTCATGAGTAGTTATATTTTATACTTGTTATTTTTCCAATATTCGATGCCTCCAGTTAAACTGTAAGCTTGACAATCAGGGAATTTTTCTTTGAATAATTTTAAGGCTTTTAGGCTGCGTTGACCCGATTTGCAAAAAAATATTATTTTGTACTCCTGGGAAATGGTCGAAACCAAATTTTCAAATTCACTCAATGGAATCAATACAACGGGAAATTCCTCCACTAAGGGAAGTTCCCCTTTTTCACGCACATCAACAATGGTGATTTTTTCGTTTATTCTGAGAATATCAAATTCTTCGACAGAAAGCATGTCAAAATTCACATTTGGGGTGCACATCCAATCGTAATTGAAGTCTAAAAAAGCCATTTTGCTTTTCGGAAAATCGAAGGATTGATTAGTGCTTGGAACAATTTCAAAATTATGAAAGGTGTTTTCCAGGGCGTTGCATGAAATTATTTTATTTGTCAATGGTTTGCCAACACCAGTAATGATTTTGAGTGCTTCCGTGGCTTGCATCGTTCCAATAATTCCTGGAATTACTCCCAAAACACCCACGTCATTACAGGAAATTGCGGATGTCGAATCGGGTGGTTTTGGAAATAAATCCCGATAATTGGTTTTAACACGAGTTTCTGTGTCTTCTAAATTGAAAACGCCAATTTGTCCTTCAAAACGCAAAACAGCGCCATAAATTAATGGTTTATCAAGCAACATGCACGCGTCATTAATGAGGTATCGCGTGGCAAAATTATCGGAACCATCGATAACAATATCGTAATTTTCCAGAATCTCGAGCGCATTCTTATTGGTCAATTGAAAATTATGGGATTGGATTGTAATTTCCGGGTTTAGCGCTTCCATCCTTTTGGCAGCCGTGATTGCTTTTGATTGACCTAAATCATCCACGGTATACAGTATTTGACGTTGCAGATTTGAAATTTCAACCACATCAAAATCGACAATGCCAATCGTCCCCACTCCTGCAGCAGCAAGGTATTGCAAGGCAGGACAACCTAAACCGCCTGCGCCAATAACCAACACTTTTGCTTTTCGAATTTTGTCCTGGCCAACTGCCCCAATTTCCTTGAGTTGCACTTGTCTTTGGTACCTGTATCTATTTGAATCCATATTATATTATTTTATCCGCCAGAAAATGGTGGAAGTAAAGCTATTGTGTCATTCTCGGTAAATACCTTGTTTTCTTGTACCAATTTTTTGTTTACGGCAATAGAATAGCGAGTTCTGGACAATGCGGGAAATTGTTCGTGCAAGTTTTTCACCAACTCGTCCGTGTCTTTTATTCCAGTCATTTTCCATGCTGATTTACCCGTTATATCGGTAATTTGTCCAAAGGCAAGTATGTTTATTTCCATTTTAAATTTGTTTGAAGCGTTGTCAAAGTCCTCTTTTGTATTGATGTTTTTGAAAAAAGACGCGTTAAAAATTTCATTGTTTTCAACAGGAATGATTTTTAACTCGAAGCACGCAACCATTTTCTGTAATTTAACGGTATTTTGATGAATGAGTTCCAACCAAACGGCTTCGCAATCTTTAGAATATATTCCAAACAAGGGTTCTAATTTTCCTTGATTTTCCAATAAAACGATTTGGTTTTTATCAACATTTTTTACAGTAAATTCAATTGCTTCTTTGGTAATAAAAGGCATGTCACAACTCACCATAAAATTCAATTTGGATTTCGAATGCTTCAAAGCGGTGTAAATTCCACCAGCGGGACCAATATCTTTTATCAAATCAGGAATCACTTCCAATCCAAATTTTTCATATTCGGGATTATTGGAAACAATAACCAATTTATTGAAAACAGCTTGCAATTGTTCGATGACATGCAGGATCATGGCTTTTCCTTCAAAGAGAGTCAAGCCTTTATCAGTGCCCATTCTGGAGCTTTTTCCACCTGCAAGAATATAGGCGTTCATAGGTTTCGTTTGAGTATCCATCGTCAGGCAACAATTAGTTTTATGGATGCAATAATCAAGACTAGAGCCAATATTTTATTCAAAAAATCATTTTTAAATTTATTGGCACCATAATAAGAACCTGCAATTCCACCCATTAAAGCAAGGACTATCATTACTCCCATTTCAGTTTTAAATTCGAAACCTTTGGCAAAAAGACCGGCAAAACCGGCAATTGAATTAACAAAAATGAACAAGGCCGAAACTGCGGCTGTTTTTTTCATGTCTGCCCAATGCATGAGTAAAATTATGGGACTCAAAATAATGCCGCCACCTATTCCCATCATTCCTGAAAACAATCCGATGATGGCTCCAATCAAAAGTGCGAGGTAGAGGTTTTGCTTTACATCGAATGTTGCCCTTTTGAATTTGATCCCCAATAATCTTGCCACTGAAAACAGCAAAAGTACCGCCAGTATTTTTTTATACAAACCAACATCAACACTTATCATTCCCCCGACAAATGCCGCCGGAAAAGAAGCTAGCGCAAAGGGCCAAAACAAATTCCATTTAAAAAAACCACCACGATAATATTGAACAAAAGCGATTAAAGAAACAAAAATATTGATCAACAAAGCCGTAGGACGCATTGTTTCCGGCGCAAATGAAAAGAAGGCCATCAAGGCCAAATATCCGCTTGCTCCGCCATGTCCCACGGAAGAATAGAGAAAAGCGACCAATGCCAACAACACGTAAAACAAAATCTCTTGGTACATATATCAAATTGTTTTACAGATTTGTTCTTTAAATTCCTCAAAAGCAGCATTCAATTTGATGTAGCAGGCAATCAACTCCTCCCCTTCTTTTGTAACGATGGAGCCACCACCACTGGAACCTCCCGTGTTTTTTATGACAATGGGTTTGTCTGAAATGGAATTGATTTTTTTTATCATCTCCCAAGCGTGTCGGTAGGAAATTTGCATTTCTTTGGCAGCAGCACTGATAGAACCTGTTTCCCTGATTCTTTCGAGCAATTCTTTTTTGCCCATTCCCATCAAATGTCCCTTGCTGTTTTCTATCGAAAGATGTCCTTTGATTATTAAATTTTTCATCGTTTTTTAGTTTAAAAAAGCTTTATAAAATCATTCTAACATTGACCAAATCTCCTTTTTTGAAATTCTCGCCCTCTTCATCAAATTCAACCAAACAATCTGCCACGGCAAAAGAATTCAGCTTGTAACTCTCTTGATTGTTCAAAACCGTCACGGCTTTCTCACCCATTTTTCCTTTTAGAAAATAAGTAAGTCCCGCTTTTTTATTAAAATCTTCGGCCAATGGAAACGCTCTTTTTTTAAAATACTCTTTCTTAGTAAAATGACCGATGGCCTGGGCCACATATTCATAAAAACAACTCATGACCGCCGCAGGATTTCCGGGTAAAGCAAATACCAAGGTTTGGTTGAAACGCCCAAAATAAAAGGGCTTTCCTGGTTTTTGTTTGATTTTATGGAATATTTTTTGAACCCCACATTGCTCCAAAGAAGCGGGAACCAAATCATAATCGCCCACCGAAACACCGCCTGTAAGAATGAGAATATCGGAAGTCAATTGATTCGAAATGGCTTTTTCAATTTCTGCTTCGACATCATCAACCACTTCAACCGAAACTGGATTTATATCTAATTGTTGCAATGCCGCAATTAAACCAATGGAGTTGGATTCGAAAATTTTTCCATCGGTAATCGTGTCATCGGATTTAACTAGTTCTTTCCCCGTTACAATAATGCTGACAGTCGGTTTCGAAAAAACTTTCACTTTACTGATGCCTATTCCGGCTAAAAAAGAAATCGCAACCGGTGACAATAATTGTCCTTCTTGCAGCGCTAATTCTCCCTTTTTGGTTTGTGAACCTTGCGGTCGAACATTGGCTCCTTTGATCAAAAAAGTATCTAGAATTTGAATCTCATTTTCGTTCCGACTGATTTTTTCCTGCATCACAACCGTATCAGTTCCGGGCGGAATGGGCGCTCCCGTAAAAATCCTAACCGCTTCATTGGCAAGCACATTTTCAGTAGAATAATTACCCGTTTGTATTTCGCCAATTACCTTTAAATGGCTTTTTTTATCCCAATTTTCATAGGAAAAAGCATAGCCATCCATCGCCGATTGGTCAAAAGGCGGCGTGTCCATGACTGCATGAACAGGTTGTGCCAAAATGCTTCCATTGGCTTCCAGCAAGGTTACCATTTTCACTTTTTGAGAACAGCAATTTTCATCAATTAGCTGTTTTGCGTCTTTTACATTTATCATTTGCATCATTTTTTTCGATATGCCAAAAAAGGAATAACGATGTTCAAAAAAAAGGGTTATCCGCCTATGTTGATCATACTTCTGTTGGTAATTTTGGTGGTATCAATTTTGGTGTAATCGCCTTCAAATTGTCCGCCCAAGGCTTCTGCTTTACTGGCCACACATTGTTTTATTATTGGCACAATATTTTCTGAATTTCGTAATGCAGACAAAATATCGGCTTCGCCTTTAGAAAACAAACAATTTTTCATTTTACCATCGGCGGTGAGTCTCATTCGGTTACAATTCCCGCAAAACGGTGCGCTCATCGTACTGATAACGGCAAAAGTACCTTCGTGGCCAAAGGGTTTGAATTTTTTGGCAGTTTCATTCATACCGTCTTTCATTCGGATAAAACTGTATTTTGTTGCAGCCTTATCCATAATTTCCTGATAACTAAACACTTTCTGTGTGTTCCATTGGTTTTTATCAAAAGGCATAAACTCAATAAATCTCACGTGAACGGGGTGTTTTTTTGTCCATTCGATAAAATCGAGAATTTCAGCATCATTAAAATCACGCATCACGACCGTATTTATTTTTACGTGAAAACCTTCGTCGATAAGTTGCTGGATGTTGTTCCAAACTTTATCAAAAACATTGCGTTTGGTAATGCTGAAAAATTGGTCTTTATCGAGTGTGTCCAAGCTAATATTGATGGATTTTATTCCAGTTTTTTTAAAAACGTCAATAAATTCATTGGTTCGCAAACCGTTTGTGGTTAAAGTGAGTTCTATTGGATATTTCGAAAGTGCCCATAAAATTTGGGCAACATCTTTTCTAACCAAAGGTTCTCCACCGGTCAAACGTATTTTTTGGACTCCCAATTTTACAAATTCTCGGGCGATAGTATCAATTTCATCGACCGTCATCAACCTGGAAGAAGGCATAAAAGAGGTTTTCTCGTCCGGAATGCAATATTGGCACCTGAAATTGCAAACATCGGTAAGCGAAATCCGAAGGTATTCGTGTGTTCTCCCAAAATTATCTTTCAACATAATTATTTTTTTTCTGTTTTCTTGCCTATTTGTGAGGCTTGGCAACATTTGTACGCGAACTATTTCGATTTAAAATTAAGCTATTATATTCAAATTAGTCAATTAGAAGCATAGTATTTCAAGTATTTTCGTTGATTCTTAATCAAATTATTTTAAAAAGATTTTTCTTCAAATTTCAATGGCAAAAAACATTTTTTTTGAAGTCACTGTTTTTGAAAATAACAATCATTTTTTTAAATAAATTGTTAATGAGATAAAATTTACAAAAAAGAGATGATTTTGTCCTGTTTTCTCTTTGCGTGGAAAAATTTTTTTAATCAAATGATTTAAAGAAAGTTAGTTCTAAAACAAAAAAACTGTCTCAAAAAAGACAGTTTAATGATATTCAAATTCCAAAAAAAAATATTTAGGCAATACTCCTTTTTTCATTTCTAAAAATGGCCTGCACAATAATTGACAATACAATGGTCAGCAAAGCCCCGATAAAATTGAGCCATAAATAACCCAGTTTTTCTTCGCCACTTGGATAGATGAAAATGGCAAAATAATAAATGATAAAAATGGTGGCCTGGCTAATGACCGCACTATAAAAAATAGCTTTTGCCTGCACGTATTTTATATAAAAACCTACCAAGAAAATCCCCAAAACCGTTCCGTAGAAAATAGAACCGATGATGTTGACCAATTGAATCAAGTTTTCGAACAATGTTCCGATACTGGCAAAAAGAATGGCGACAATTCCCCAAAATAGCGTGAAAAATTTGGTCACGTTCACATAATGCTTTTCCGATTTTTCTTCCTTTACATTGCGCTTGTAAATATCGATGGCCGTGGTCGATGCCAATGCATTCAATCCCGAAGCCGTGGATGACATCGCAGCCGAAATAATTACCGCAAGCAACAAGCCAATCAAACCCTTGGGCAAATAGTGCAATATGAAGTGAAAAAACACGTAATCCTTGTCATTTGTTTCGCTACGGCTATCGGCTTTCGTAATGATTTCCTTGGCACGATCCCTTAAATCCTTTTCCTTGCTGGACAATCCAACCAATTCTTTTCGAAGAATTGGGTTGTCATAATCTTGGTTGAGCTGGTCAATGTATAACAAATTGATTACTTTCTTGTCTTCGGAAAGGGCTTCCAATTGTTTTTCCAAGGAATGATATTCGTTCTTGAAAGGAGATTTTTCTATTATTGCTTTGTTGTTTGGATTAAAATTCAAAGGAACCGGATTGAATTGGAAGAACACAAAAACCATGACACCGGTAAGCAAAATAAAAAATTGCATCGGTACTTTGAGAATACCGTTCATGATCAATCCCATTTGGCTTTCCCGAACCGACTTCCCCGACAAATAGCGTCCCACCTGCGATTGGTCGGTACCAAAATAAGCCAAGGCCAGAAAAAATCCACCGGTAATTCCGCTCCAAAAAGTATATTTTTCTTCCGGATCAAATGAAAAATCCACGATATCCATTTTGTCATTGGCACCAGCAATATGCAAGGCACTGGTAAAGGTCATGTCGTTAGGCAAATAATACAAAATCAAAAAGAAAGTGATAAACATTCCGGACATAATCACGAACATTTGTTGTTTTTGGGTAACATTGACAGCCTTGGTTCCACCCGAAAATGTATAAATGATTACCAGAACACCAATCACGATGTTCATCACGGTCAAATTCCAACCCAACAATGCCGACAAAATTATCGCTGGCGCATAAATGGTCAAACCTGTTCCCAAACCTCTTTGCACCAAAAACAAAATGGCGGCAAGCGAACGGGTTTTTAAATCAAATCTTTTTTCAAGGTATTCATAAGCCGTAAACACCTTGTATTTGTGGTATAATGGTATAAAAGTCAAGCAAATAACCACCATGGCAATGGGCAGTCCAAAATAGAACTGCAAAAAGCCCATTCCGTCATGATAAGCTTGTCCCGGAGTCGACAGAAAAGTAATCGCACTGGCCTGTGTCGCCATAACCGAAAGCCCCACGGTGTACCAAGGCGTTTCGTTGCTGCCCAAAATGTAATCTTCCACATTTTTGCTTCCCTTGGTTTTCCATACGCCGTAAATTACGATAAACAGCAAGGTCACAACAAGCACAATCCAATCGAATAATTGCATAATTTTAGGAATATAATTTCATTAAAAAATAAAAAATCAAAATATAAACACCATTGGCCACCAGAACCCAGGTGTAACTTTTTTTCCAAGTATCCACTTTTTTATTTTTCATAATTTGATTCTTTTTAAAGTTTGCCTTTTTCAGCGGGAATGGTCACTGTCGATTTCACGGATATCATGTTGGCCAATAATTTATAAGCTCCCGAAATGCCTTCCGGCAATTCCCTAAAAAAACTCAATCCGGTATAAATATAATGCCCTTTTCCGTAGGGAGCAATCAACAATGCGCCATCTTTGGGACTTTCACGTTTGTCATTGGATGACAATATCGGCGTGAATGCTTTGTCAAATGAATTGGGATAATACAAGCCTTGCTCCTGTTTCCAGCCTTGAAAATCTTTGGCAGTAATTTTATTTGGCGAATTTAAAACAGGATGATTCGGTGCCAAAAATCGAACTTCTGCATTTTCGTCCGTAACCCTGT
Organism: Flavobacterium sp.; assembly: GCF_013823965.1. Classification (GTDB taxonomy): domain Bacteria; phylum Bacteroidota; class Bacteroidia; order Flavobacteriales; family Flavobacteriaceae; genus Flavobacterium. The sequence goes on along the minus strand of NZ_PNNA01000005.1, from coordinate 52,614 downwards.
CCTGGGAGAGATTCATGGAAAAAGGCGCAATTTGATATACTAAATCGGGAGTATTGTATTGTACAATCATTGTTTTTCCCGATTTCACGAAATCATAAAGAATATTTAGTTTGTTTGCCAATGCTTCGATTGTGTTAAAAGCCCTAATTCCGGTCATCACAACATCAAAACCCTCCATTTTTTCGGGTGTGATTTCTTCTGGATTGATCAAAGTCACTTTGTATCCCATTTGCATCAAACTATTGGGTACTTCATCGCCGGCTCCCATAATATAGGCAATTTTTTTCTCTTCTGTTTTTAAATCCAGTCGAATAAACTTGGCTTCGGCCGGTTGCAATACTTGTTGTTTGGTGATATGGTCAAAATCGATGATGATTTGCTCCTTGTCGTATCGTTTGCCATCGATAATGGCCACACTTTTGGCCACGGCTTCCTCTTGTGAATTTGGCGGAGTCACTTCAAAATACACTGTTTGTTCCTTTCCTTTTTGATCTAAACTAAAAGGTATCGATTTAGGAACCACAGTCCAATTTTTAGGCAATTCGAGTTGCAAATCGCCTTTCACCGCATCTTTTCCTGCCTTGATTTTTACGGCAATGTATTTCTTTTTGATGTTTGCAAAAAGCGATACTTTATCCAAAATACTGGTGGTTAGGTCGGGAACTATGTCTAAATAATTATAAACTTCCCCTTTTACCTTGTCATTGTGTTTGTAAATTACGGTTCTTTCAAACGGAATTTTGACCCCATTGATTTGCATATTGAAAACCACTTTCACCTCTCGAATGATGTCCGGAATTCCAATGTTTTTCTGGTCGGCAACCGTGTACATTCCTTCTGTTCCTTCTTCTTTCAGCCAAAACGGTTGCGTGTATTCCATCGTTGCAGGGAGTTGCAAATCAAGATTTATGTTTTGCAAAACATTATTATTCAACACTAAATTTTGAACAGTATTTTTAGAATCCGGCAAAGTGGTCAAGCTTGTCAATTGTATGGCGATTGGACTTCTGTTTATCGCTTCGACACTGATCAATAGTTTGTTTGCCGGCGTAATTTCTTGAATGTTGGCACGAGCCTCCAGATACAATCCCGCACAAGACGCAATGACATTTTTTATCTCTTCGGATTTGATGGGTTTCCAATGATTTTCATCCAAAGCTTGCATCATCGAATAGGCTTTTACCAAATCTGGAATACTTGCCGAGGGATTTTTGAAATCAAATTCTGAAGTTATTTTAGAAAGTAATTCTCCAATGGATTTCCCTCCTTTCACGCGATTCCAAGAAGTGTCTATTCCTTCAAAAACATCAACTTTATTTTTTAAAACATCACCGTTTATTTGTTCCAAATATTCGATATCCTCACCCCGACTTCCCGTGCTACCAAAACCTTGCGATTGATGGCAACTGCGGCTCAAGGCCGAGATTTCCTGATTTGATTTCCCTACAGATGGATAATAAACACCCGTTTCGATTGTGACAAAATTAGATTTGTCGGCGGCGGCAAATTTTTCCTTGCTTCCATAAAACCACCACGATGGATTAAAAAACTGGCGTTTGGTTTGCCAAGGTTGTACCAAACCCAATTGCTCTGGAAAAACAGCGGGATTACTGGCTTTTTCAAAACTTTCCACACTCAACATTGCCGATGCCGAATGATGTCCGTGCGTGTTTCCCGACGTTCGATGGTCAAAACGGTTGATGATGACATCGGGTTGAAATTTCCTGATGGTCCAGATGATGTCGGCAAGCACTTTTTCCTTGTTCCAAATTTCCAATGTTTCTTCCGGATTTTTGGAGAAACCAAAATCATTGGCACGCGTAAAAAATTGTTCTCCACCGTCAATTTTTCGGGCTTCCATCAATTCCTGCGTCCTGATAACTCCCAGTAATTCCCGCAATTGTGGTCCAATCAAATTTTGTCCACCATCGCCTCGTGTCAAGGATAAATAGGCCGTTCTTGCATTGGTTTCATTGGAAAAATAAGAAATCAATCGGGTATTTTCATCATCGGGATGAGCTGCCACATAAAGTATGGAACCCAAGAAATTCAATTTCTGGATTTGGTTGTAAATTTCTACGGAGTTTGGTTTTTGGGGTTGTTGTGCCTTTATTATTTGGAAAGAAAGAAGGAATATAACAAGAGATTGAATCAAGACTTTCTGCATTTTTCTGGAATTTAATTGGCAATTAGTCCAAATGTAGTAATTAAATGAATTTCTGGATAGTATTTTACATTTTCTTTGGGAAAAAGGAACGACTTGATGCCACTTTAAATCAATCCGTAAACTCGATTTGCTCTTCAGGATGTTTTAAAATTGTTATTCCTATTTGCAACATCAAATTATTGGGATAGACTATTATTTCCCCTTTTTTGGTTTTCAAATACACGTGAAAAGCTCCAATATCCTCGATTTCGGCTTCAATGGGAAAATCTTTGTCGTGAATGAAAATAAAGTCCCCAATTTTATACGGAAAAGAAAAAAACAAAATTATTCCTGACGTAATATTGCTCAAAATAGACCATTGGGCAAACATGGCCACGCCAACGACTGTGGTAATGGAAGAAATCACTATGAAAATATCTTTTGTTTGGACTCCCCAAATGATTATCAAAGCGATTACAGCCATAATATTCATTAACAAATGAATGTATTTAAGCACTAATCGGGTTCTTTTTTCTATGGTTTGGCTTCTTTTGGCAAAACTTCTAACCAATTTTGAAACAATTAGTCGTGACAACATTACCAAAACCAATAGAATTCCGGTGCCAATTATTTCTTGAGCATAATCTTTGAAAAATACCATAGCCTCTTGTTTTTATGCTAAATTACTCAAATATTCGTAAACTTTATCGGTTGGCATTCCCATCACATTGGCATAAGAACCTTCTATTTTTGAAACACCCACAAAACCAATCCATTCCTGGATGCCATAAGCTCCCGCTTTGTCAAATGGTTTGTAGTTTTCTATGTAATATCGAATGGCTTCATCGCTCAATTCGTTGAAAGTGACTTGGGTCACTTCGTAAATCAAAGTTGAATCTGTAGGGGTTTTAAAACAAACCGAGGTAATTACTTGATGAGTCGCATTCGACAATGATTTTAATATTTCAAAGGCGTCTTGCGCATCTTTTGGTTTGCCCAATGCTTTATTGTTGTGCCAAACTATGGTATCGCTGGTGATGAGGATTTCATTAGCTTTCAATTCGCCTTCAAAGGCGTTGGCTTTCAATTCCGCCAAATAATTGGTGATTTCTTCGGCTTTTAATTCCGGTGGAAAAATTTCCTCGATTTCTTTCAAACGGATTTCAAAATCCAGGTCCAAATCCTTGAAGAATTGCTGGCGTCTTGGTGAACCCGAAGCCAAAATCAGCTTGTATTTTTGTAATTTATTTTTAAGCATTGTATTTTATGTTTAGACTGATGACCACGATAGAAAGGATTCCGAAGAACAAAATCCATTTTAAAACGGTACTCAAATGATGAAAATCTTGCGTTTTTGTCGCCGACCCAATTTTAATTGTAAAATATAATAATGGCGCCAATATAAAAATCAATCCGAATAGCGTTGCATATAACAATCCCGCCGAAAACAAATTGACATTGATGTAATTAATAATGCAAATTATTGGAATGAAACTCAAGACAAAAACCAGTTTTGCAGTTCGTTTCACTCCAAAAACAATCGGCAACGTATTCATTCCCTGATTGAAATCGCCATTCACGTCCTGCAAATCTTTAACAATCTCTCGGATAAAATTAATGATGAAAGCAAAAATGGCATAATCCAAAAGAATGCCAAAAAGCAGTCCCATAACAGCCTTGTTTTCCTCAAAAGTTACAGGATACAGATCAAAAATCCCAATGATAATCACGCTAAACGAAAGCAACAAAGCCACGATAAAATTGCCAATAAGCAAGCTTTGTTTCAAGCTCGTCGCATAAAAATAAAGCGTCGCCGCAATGATGATAAATATGGCTGCAAAACTAGGTTTGTTGATTACATTCGACAAATAAAATCCCATCACCACACCAATAACGGTAAAACCAATGTAGAGATTATATGCTTTGGTTTCGGAAATGAACTTGCCCACGATGACGTTTTCTGGCTTGTTTTCTGTGTCGGTTTCCACGTCGAAAATATTGTTGACGATATAACCTCCAGCAGCGATAAAAACCGTTGCCAAAACCAAGATACCAAATTGCCAATCAGCCAAAGCCAAAGGAATATTTTGCAATCCGAGAAAACCATATCTAAAAATAAACTGCAAAAATGCCAGCATTAAAAGGTTTTGGTAGCGAATTAGTTTAAGGTAGTTCATATTTAGTGATTATTATTCAGTGGTCAGTATTCAGTGTTCAGTGTTCAGTGTTCAATTGTTGGAATAAACTAGTAGTGGTTAGTGGTAACACATACTGAATACTGAATACTGAACACTATTAAATGGTTACTCCAAATTTTTGAGGATTTAGAATCATATAATTAATTAATTTTCCTACTTCATTGCTTTCATTCAACAATTCATTATAAACAGTTGCATTTATGTAGTTGCATTTGAATGAAAATTCAAGCCAAACTTGAGTCTCAGAATTTTCAGCATCCGAATCCGTCAATTTACTATGGAAATTTTTAGGATAAACCCTTTTCCGATATGCCTCTGCAATATTAGCAGGAACACTTCTCGAAGAACACCTAATTTGGTCAGTCAAAGAATACATTTCTTCCTTGGGAAATGATTTTGTCATTTCAAAAATTCTCATTGCCAATGAAAATGATTTCTGATAGACTAATAAGTCTTGAAATCTCATAAATTGTTTTTTTAGATTATTTTTTCCAATGAATACTGCTTTTTTGATACTCTGAACACTGAACACTGTTCACTGATCACTGACCACTATTTCTTTAGCAAATATCGAATCACCGTTTCAGCAGCATACAAGCCAAATAATCCCGGCATATAACTGTTTGTTCCGTAAAAAGATTTTTTAAAATTGGAACCATCAGTCATTTTCAAACTACTATTATCTTGAATTTCCGACGAAAATACGACTTTCAATTTGTCAATTTTAAATTCTTTCAATCTACGGCGAATGGTTTTTGCCAAGAAACAATTTATAGTGCTATTAATATCGGCAACCTTCACTTTGGAAGCTTCCATCTTTCCTCCAGCTCCCATCGAGGAAATAATTTTGACTCTTTTTCGCTTGGCAGCAATGATTAAATTCAGTTTTGGAGTTATGCTGTCAATACAGTCCAAAACATAGTCAAACTCCTCCGAAACAATTTCGAAGGCACGTTCCGGTGATAAAAATTCGCGAATTCTAGTCAATTTCAATTCTGGATTAATGTCCATCAATCGGTCGCCAACGATGGTCACTTTGGGTTGTCCCACTGTCGAATGCAAAGCAGGCAATTGTCTGTTGATGTTGGTAATATCTACAATGTCGCCATCGACAATCGTCATTTTTCCCACTCCGGCTCTTGCCAAAAATTCGGCGGCAAAGGAACCAACTCCTCCCAATCCCACGACTAAAACATTGGAGTTTCTTAATTTGTCTAATCCTTCTGCTTTAAATAAGAGCTCGGCTCTCTCTGTCCATTCTGCCATTTCTTTTTGGGTTTATTGTTTATTGTTTAGTTTTTTTTTGTTTAGGATTCCTGAGATTCTGAAATTCCAACAATTCGTTTTAAATCATTACTTTAAAAACAAAAACAGTACAACTTTGTCATTTCTGACAAAAAACTTTACTATAATTTTTATTCACGATTTCCTGTAATTCGCTTAATTCTAATCCTTTATATTTCGCTGCCAAAGCATATACTTCTTGAATTCCTTCCTCAACCATATCGGTTTCCAACAAGAATCTATCGTTTTGAATACTTTTAAAAACCGATTCCAATTCTGGGTTTCGCAACAAGTTTTTTCCAAACGAAACATAAAATCCGTTGTCAATTAATTGCTTGGCAAGTTCGACTTTTTTTGAAAATCCGTGAACAATCATTGGAACCTTGATTTTCAATCTTTTCTTGATTTCAATAAGTTCTTGAAAAGCGGCAACGCAATGAATCACTACCGGTTTTTGGTGTTTTTCGGCCAAAATCAATTGTTTTTCGAAAACCAACTGTTGCACTTCAAATGAAGTTTCGCTTCTTTTATCCAAACCACATTCGCCAAGAGCCAAACATTCCGGCAAAGCCAATTTCTGCTCCATCACTTGAAAATCTTTGTCCAATCGGTTTTCGTCTATAAACAACGGATGAATCCCGATGGAATAAAACGGAATTGCGGCATCAAATTCCTGCGGATATTGATTGACCAGTTCCAACACGTCCGGTTGGTTCGTGAATTGATGCGTATGCAAATTGAAGAATTTCATCAGTCGTGGAATTTCTTGACTCCTGCTTTAATTTCGATGTTCAAATCGTTTTCCAATGGGACTTTGGGACAAGAATATTTAGGATTGTAAGCACAATATGGATTGTAGGAAGTGTTGAAATCAATAACAATTGTTTCTCCTTTTGGGATTTTCATGTCGATATATTTTCCGCCAATGTAACTTTCCTTGCCCGAAGTCAAATCTGAAAAAGGCAAAAATAAATAGTCTTTGTATTCTTCTTTTTTCGACAATTCGATGTTTCTGTATAAATTCAGTTTGTAGTCCAAACCATCAATCACAAAATGGGCCTCGCCGTATTTTACATACAAGGGTTTTCTATCGGTCGAGGTTTTCATTTCGAACGGTTTTTCGCTTTCGGTTCTAACGAATTTGGCTGTTACAAAGAACTTTTCGTTTATGGGATAGAACTCCAATGTTTTGAAAACTGCCAAATCCTCGGCGGTCAGCGGACTGGTTTTGGCATCGGCATATTCGGTATTTAATTCTTTTTGAAATTTCTCAACGGCAGCGCTATCGAATTTTTCTTGGCCAAAGCCAAAATTTAACAGCATCAAAAAAACCAAGGTTTGAATTGTTTTCATTTTATTATTTTGAGCAAAAATAGTTTAAAAGTTAGAAAGCCACAATGTTAATATTTGGGAAAGATTGCTTGAATTCTCGTAAAGACACACAATAAAAAACTTTGTAACTTTGCAAAAAAGAAATTTATCCCATGCTAAAAACCGCCTTAAGTCGCTACATCAACAATTTCAAAGGCTTTAGACGTGAAGTTTGGATTCTTGCCCTCATCACTTTTATCAACAGGGCGGGAACGATGGTTTTGCCGTTTTTATCCAAATATTTGAAGGAAAATCTACATTTTACTTATGGCGAAGTGGGATGGATCATGGTTTCGTTTGGTGTGGGTTCGATGCTGGGTTCGTGGTTGGGAGGAAAATTATCCGACAAAATTGGGTTTTACAAAGTAATGGTTTTTAGCCTTTTTACTAGTGGCGTCATGTTTTTCGGCTTGCAATACATTACCTCATTTTGGGGATTGTGTTTTGGTGTTTTTGCCATTATGACCATTGCCGACATGTTTCGTCCCGCAATGTTTGTGTCGCTTGGCGTATATGCAAAACCCGAAAACAGGGTGCGAGCGCTTTCATTGGTACGTTTGTCCGTGAATTTGGGTTTTGCCACCGGACCAGTTCTTGGCGGACTCATCATTCTGGGAATGGGCTACCAAGGATTGTTTTGGATTGATGGCAGCACCTGTATTTTGGCCATTTTGATATTTGCCTATTTCGTCAAAGAAAAGAAAAAAATAACGGCGCACGAAGATGAATCGACGGTATTGTTAGTTCCAAAATCTGTATTTCGGGACAAGCCGTTTTGGGTTTTCCTGTTTGTAAGTTTCACGACGGCGATGTTGTTTTTCCAAATTTTCACCACTTTGCCCCTATTTCATCATGAAAAGTATGGCTTGTCTGAATTTGAAACCGGATTATTGCTTTCGCTAAACGGCATCCTGATTTTTATGTTCGAAATGCCGATTGTCAGCATTATGGAACGAAAACAAGTCAACCGCATAAAAATCATCTTTTGGGGAGCGTTTCTTATCTCTTTGAGTTTCTATGTTTTGTTGATGGATGTCTGGGTTGGAATCTTGGGCATCAGCATAGTAATCGTAACATTTGGGGAGATTTTATCATTCCCCTTTTCGAATGCTTTTGCCATGGGAAGAGCTCCACGAGGACAAGAAGGACGCTATATGGCTTTGTACACGATGAGTTTTAGCCTTGCCCATATTGTGAGTTCAAAAGTGGGACTTGAAATCATCGGAAGATTTGGTTATGCGACCAACTGGTTCCTTATGGGAAGTTTTGGTGTCGTGGCGATGTTTTTCAACCTTTGGTTGCAACGATTGGTACAAACGGAAAAGCAATAAATCCAGATTATTTTATTCAAAACTTAAAATTTAGTTAAATAACTATAAAAATAGTTTACTAACTAAAAATATAGTTGTACGTTTGTTCCCAAGATGACAAAAAGGATACAACCATGCAAAAACTAACCAACAAAGAAGAGGAAATCATGCAAATTTTATGGAAGCTGGAAAAGGCTTTCGTAAAAGAAGTTCTGGCTGAAATTACCGAGGAACAACCGCATTACAACACGCTTTCGACCATTATCAGGAATCTGGAAGAAAAAGGTTTTGTATCTCACAATGCTTTTGGGAACACACACCAATACTTCCCTATCGTGAAAATGGAAGACTATAGAAAGCGGTTTATGAATACGGCAATCGATACCTATTTTGATAGTTCTTATAAAAATATGGTGTCGTTTTTTGCCAAAGAAGAAAAGATTTCAGCCGAAGAGTTACGAGAGATTTTAGCCATGATCGAAAATAAATAATCGCATGGAAACGCTATTCATTTACCTCATCAAATCTTGCGGATTAATAGGAATGTTCTATTTGTCCTATGTTCTTTTGTTGCGAAAAGAAACTTTTTTCAACAGCAATCGTTGGTTTTTATTGGCGGGATTAATTACCTCGGTCGTATTGCCATTGATTGTTTTTACAAAAATAGTTTGGGTTGACCCAAGTCCAACCAATTTTGATTGGTCGAAAATTCCTGTGACAACTCCAGTCGAAAATGAAGCGTTTGAAATCAATTGGTATCTTGTTTTTGCCATTGCGTATTCCATTGGAATTCTGGCATTCTTGATGAAATTCGCTTTTGATTTTTTCAGTCTTTCTAAAGTTCTAAAAGGCAAAACCATCCAGCATCAAGCCGATTTCAAGTTTATTGACATAAATGAAAATGTTTCTCCTTTTTCCTATTTCAATTCTATTGTGTATAACTCATCACTATACAGCGAGACCGAATTGGAAAACATATTGGAACACGAAAAAGTACACAGCGCTCAAAATCACACCATCGACGTTTTGATTTCGAGATTGTTTTGCATCGTTTTTTGGTTCCATCCGTTGATGTGGTTGTACAAAAAAGCCATTCTTCAAAATCTGGAATTCATAGCCGATTATGAAGCTTCCAAAAATATCTCCGACAAAAAAGCCTATCAAATGACGCTTTTAAAAATAACAACACAGGAAAATTGTGTTGCGATTACCAATCATTTTTATCAATCATTAATCAAAAAACGAATCGTTATGTTAAACAAAAATCAATCAAACAAAAGGAATTCCTGGAAGTATGCGCTAATACTTCCGATATTGGGAGCATTTGTCTTTTTCTTTCAAGTGAAAGTGGTCGCACAGGAGAAAACTTCAGAACCAACTACCGTTGAACATTCAAAAACAAATGAAAATTTGGTAGACATTTACAAAATAAACAAAAACACCACCGATGCCGAATTAAAAGAAAAAACCAGCGCTTTAAAAGAGAAATACAATATTACACTTTCTTTTTCAGGTATTGAAAGAAATGCTAACAATGAATTGATTGCCATAGAAGTTGATTTGAAAAAAGGAAAAGAAATTTCCAAAAAAATGGCAACCAAAGGAACTGCAGCCATCAAAACATTTGGCATTATCGTTTCCAAGAATGAAAATGGATTATTGATTGTTGATTTTGGGACAGATGACACCGTGATTAACCAAAAAAGTGTCCTGATTTCTCCAAATACACCTTTATCGACTGATAAAGAAATATTTATCAACGGCTCAAAATCAAGTCAGGAAGAGTTAGATAAACTTGACCCGAATGAAATAGAGAGAATGGACGTCATCAAAAAATCCGACAAAGGAACCATCAGAATTACTACCAAAAAATTTTCCAAAACACTCGATGATAACGACATTTACATCAATGGAGAAAAAGTGGACAAAAATGAGTTACTGCTTTTAGACCAAAATTCAATTGATAAAATGGACGTCAACAAAAATGAAAAGACAATCCGAATAACAACCAAAACTGTTACACAATCATCCGTTGATGTTGAAATCCCGACACCGCCAACACCGCCAACACCGCCAACATTTACGCTCAAGAATCCGAAACCACCCGTTTTTCCAAAGGCTCCAAAAGCTCCAAAAGGCGATCCAATGCACGGAGACAAAAAAGCCTGGAAAGAATTTGAAAGCAAAATGGAAGAGTTTAACAAAAAAATGGAGGCAATGGAACCGGAAATGAAAATTTTTGAGAAAAAAATGGAAGAATTTGACAAACAAATGGAACCATTCAATGCCGAGATGGAAGCTTTCGACAAGAAAATGAAAATCTACGAGCAACAAATGAAAGAATACCAATTGAAAATGAATGCAAAGAACGGGAAATAAGATTTCCGTAAAAACCAAAAAAGACGGTCCCCAATCAAGACCTTCTTTTTTTATATCTTTGAAAAAAATCAATTATGTTCAAAATTCTAGCCCAACTCAACAAGTTCCTTTTGCCGAGTTTTACCAAAAAAAGACTGGATTTGGCCAAAGCCTCCAAATGGCAAAAAGCCGTCATCGCCTACCGCTATTATGTAACTACAAGAGCATTAGAACGTTGATTTCAGATTATTGATTGCAGATTTTAGATAAAAAAAATATTTCTGGATATTTTCACGTTTAGGTTTGTACGATTGCAAAATTTGCCTATATTTGCACCCGCATTAAGGCCTCGTGGCGCAACTGAATAGCGCATCTGATTACGGCTCAGAAGGTTACTGGTTTGAATCCAGTCGAGGTCACAAAACAAAACCCTAAAATACTTATTACAAGTAATTTAGGGTTTTTTATTGCTGATTAATGTGACCATTTATCTAAATAATGGTGCGTATTTTTCTTTGTTCACGAACATTATCCAAATCAAGATGGCGCTAAAAACTCCCGCAATAGGCAAACCGCTGGAATCCTGAACGATATTCGTCAGCACAATCCCGACCATAATGGGAAAAATCATCAAAGCGCCCAATGCTCTAGTTTTTGGAATGATGATCAACAACCCGCCCAAAGCCTCGACTGTTCCCACAAGCGGCATAAGCCAACCAATTTCGGTAAAGGCTGCCATTGCTTTCATCATTTTCTCGGGCAAATGCTCCGGCATTGGCATATAGTTCAAGAACTTGTTCAATCCTGCATTGATAAACATCAGTCCAAACAACAGACTTAAAACGAAGGTGATTTTGTTTTTCATAATTTAGTGTATTTAGGTTTAGTACTAATTGGCTTATTCTTTCTAAACCAATTGATTGCAAAATATGCACAAGTTTTCGGTTGCACAAATGTTTTTTGAAAAATTTCAGGATGAGACAAAAAAAAGCCCCAAACACTCAAGAATGTTTAGGACTTTTGGCAACAAAGAAAATAGTATTATTTCCAACCTCCGCCTAGGTCGCGATATACGTGAACCGTGGCGTTGAGTTGTGCTTTTTTGGTTTCAATCAATTCGAGTTTGGATTCCAAAGCATCGCGTTGGGTCATCAAAACTTCGAAATAATCCGCTTTGGCAGACTTGAACAAATCACCGGCCACGTCAATCGAGCGGTTCATTGCCGCCACTTGTTGCGATTTCAATTCGTAGCTCTTTTCCAAATTGTTGATTTTGGAAAGCTGGCTCGAAACCTCAAGATAGGCATTCAAGATGGTTCTTTCGTAGTTGTACAAAGCCTGCAATTGTCTGGCATTGGCAGAACTATATTCGGCCTTGATGGCATTCCTGTTGATGACCGGCGCTGCCAAATCTCCCGCCAACGAATACAACAACGATTCCGGCATCGTAAACAAGTAAGAAGGCTTGAAGGCATTAAATCCTAATGCCGCATTAATCTCCAATGAAGGAAAAAACTCGGCACGAGCTACTTTCACGTCCAACTTGGCGGCTTCCAATTCCAATTCGGCTTGTTTTATGTCTGGACGATTGGCCAACAATTGCGAAGGAACTCCCGAATGAATCATCGAAGGCATTAAGCTCGCAAAGTTGGTTTTGTCCCTTTTGATTTCCTGTGGATATTGTCCCAGCAAAAAGTTGATTTTATTCTCCGTTTCCTTGATGTTTTGAAGAATATCAAACTCCATACTCTTGGAAGCCAAAACCTCGGCATTAAACTTTTGAACGGCCAATTCGGTTGTTCTGGCAGCTTCTTTCTGGATTTTCACGATTTCCAAAGCATTGGTTTGCAAGGCAATATTTTGTCTTACAATATCCAATTGACTATCCAAGGCCAGCAATTCGTAATAGGAATCGGCCACCTCGGCAATAAGGTTCGTGATTACGAAATTCTTCCCTTCAACGGTTGCCAAATAACGGCTAACGGCGGCTTTCTTGGAATTGCGCAATTTTTTCCAAATATCGACTTCCCAATTGGCATAGGCCGCCAACTTGAAATCGGCCAACGGATCCGGCATTTCCTTGCCCGGCTTTATTTCCGTGGAAGCATCACCGGCACCTTGGCTGGTATAACGCCCCACTTTTTCGATTCCCGCTCCCGCTCCTACTCCAACAGTTGGCAAAAGAGCGCCTTTTCGAACGCGAATATCGTTCTTGGCAATTTCGATTTCCTGCAAGGTAATCTGCAATTCCTGATTGTTTTTCAAGGCGGTATCGATCAAATTGACCAAATTTGAATCTTTGAAATAAGTTCGCCAAGGCGTACTGGACACATTGGTCGTGTCGGTACTCTTGTCGAAAGATTCGGGAACCGCTTTCTTTTCGGCCAAAGGTGCCAATGCTGGTGTGCAACTTGCCACCGCCAAGCAGATGCTTAGCGGGACAAGATATTTATAGGTTTTAAATTTATACATGATTGTTGTCTATTTCTTCGGTTAATGGATTCTCTGCTTCGTGTTTAACCAACTTGTATTTCTCGGCTATTTTTGCAAAAATGTAATACAATCCGGGAATCACGAACACGCCACAAACAGTTCCTATGAACATGCCTCCGGCTGCTGCGGTACCAATGGTTCGGTTACCAATTTTACCCGGCCCCGTTGCCATTGCCAATGGAAGCAATCCGGCCACAAAAGCAAAGGATGTCATCAAAATGGCACGGAACCTCGCTTTGGCACCTTCAATTGCGGCTTCCAAAACCGATTTTCCTGCCGCGTGTCTTTGTATCGCAAATTCCACAATCAACACCGCATTTTTACCCAGCAAACCAATAAGCATTACCATGGCAACCTGCGCATAAATGTTGTTTTCCAATCCCGTCATTTTTATCAAAAGGAATGCTCCAAAAATACCTGCCGGCAAAGAAAGAATTACCGAAAATGGCAGAATGAAACTTTCGTATTGGGCTGCCAAAACCAGGTAAACAAAGCCCAAACAGATCAAGAATACCCAAATGGCCTGATTTCCTTGCCCCACCTCATCGGCAGAAATACCAGCCCAATCAATATCATAACCACGAGGCAATTTTTTCTCCGCCACTTCCTGGATGGCTTTAATGGCCGTACCACTACTGTATCCCGAAGCCGGTCCACCACTAATTTCGGTGGAAGTGTACATGTTGTGTCTCGTGATTTCCGAAAGACCGTACACTTTTTCCAATTTCATGAAGGCCGAGAAAGGCACCATTTCATCCCGATTATTTTTGACGTAAAGTTTCAAAATATCGTTTGGTTGGGACCTGTATTCAGGAGCCGCTTGTACGATAACTTTATAATTGATTCCATATTTGATAAAACTGATTTCGTAGTTACTACCCACGAGCGTTGACAAAGTGTTCATCGCATTTTCAATGGAAACTTCTTTTTGTTGTGCCAAATCATTGTCCACTTTCATCATGTACTGAGGGAAACTGGCACTGTAAAAGCTAAACACGTTGGACAATTCAGGACGCTTGTTCAACTCTTTCACGAAATCGGTATTGATGGATTCCATTTTTTTGTAATCCCCAGAACCCGTTTTATCCAACAAACGAAGCTCAAATCCACCTGCCGCTCCGTACCCCGGTACAGCTGGCGGTTGGAAAAACTCGATATTGGCACCCGGAATGTCTTTCGACTTTTCTTCCAATTCCGTCATGATTTCTTGAACCGATTCTTTTCTGTCGCTCCAATCTTTAAGATTGATCAAACAAGTTCCCGCATTGGATCCGGTACCTTCCGTCAAAATTTCATAACCAGCAAGGGAAGAAACGGATTTTACTCCATCAATTTTTTCGGCGATTTTTTGCAATTTCGACGCAATATCATTGGTTCTTTCCAAGGACGACCCCGGAGGCGTTTGAATAATGGCATAGAACATCCCTTGATCCTCATTCGGAATAAATCCGGAAGGAACGGTGCTGCTAATCAACCAAGTTCCGGCACAAAATGCCAAAAGGGAAATAAAAGTAACGGATCTTCTGGTCACAATTTTACCCAATAGATTTTGATACTTGCCTTGTACCAAATTAAATCTTTTGTTGAAACTGTCTATAAATTTGCTGGCTGGCGTTACCTTACTATGTTTGCCATGGGTATTCTTCAACATTACCGCACAAAGTGCCGGTGTCAAAGTCAAGGCAACAATACCGGAAAGAATAATGGCCGTTGCCATCGTTATCGAAAACTGTCTGTAGAAAACCCCAACTGGACCAGACATAAAGGCTACCGGAATAAATACCGCAGCCATCAAGAAGGTAATGGCAATAATGGCTCCAGCAATTTCGTGCATTACTTTTTTGGTCGCTTTCAATGGCCCGAGATGCTCTTCTTCCATCTTGGCGTGAACCGCCTCGATAACCACGATCGCGTTGTCGACGACGACTCCAATGGCCAAAACCAGAGCAAACAACGTAATCAAGTTCAAGGAAATATCGAAGAATTGCATAAACATGAATGTTCCAATCAACGAAACCGGAACCGCAATTGCCGTGATGATGGTGGAACGCCAATCGCCCAAGAAAAGAAACACCACCAATCCTACCAAGACAAAAGCTTCAATCAAGGTGTGGATTACTTTTTCGATGGAAGCATCCAAGAAGGAAGAAACGTCATAAGAGATTTCATAATCCATCCCTTTTGGAAATTTCTTCTTGATGTTTTCCAATTTGGATTTTACGTCTGCAATAACCTGGTTGGCATTACTTCCAAAAGATTGTTTCAACACGATGGCCGCAGATGGTTTTCCGTTCAAATTCGAGTAAATATCATACATCGAACTTCCAAACTCCACATTGGCAATGTCTTTCAAACGCAAAAGTTCCCCGTTGCTGTTGGATCGCACCACAATATTTTCGTATTGCTCCTTGGTGGTAAAACGCCCGGAATATTTCAATACATATTCGAATGCTTGGGAACGTTTTCCAGAGGCTTCTCCCGTTTTTCCTGGCGAAGCTTCCAAACTTTGGCTTGACAAGGCTTCCATTACCTCATCGGCAGAAATTTTGTAAGCCAACATACGATCGGGTTTCAACCAAATACGCATCGCATATTCTCGTGTTCCCAAAATATCTCCAGATCCAACACCATTTACCCTTTTTAATTCCGAAAGTACGTTGATATCGGCATAATTGTACAAAAACTTCATGTCGGTATTTTTGTCCTTACTATAAAGGTTCACGTACATCAACATACTCGGTACTTCACGGGTAATCTTCACACCCTCTCTTACTACCAATGGCGGCAGTTTATTGGTAACCGAAGCCACACGGTTTTGAACGTTAATGGCCGCTTGATTGGGATCGGTACCCAAGTTGAAAACGATTTGGATACTCGCTTCCCCGTCATTTCCGGCATCGGAAGTCATGTATTTCATTCCCGGAACTCCATTCAAGGCTCTTTCCAAAGGAATAACAACCGATTTGATCATCAATTCTCCATTGGAACCAGGGTAATCTGCCGTAACATTTACCATTGGAGGAGAAATGGAAGGGAACTGTGTAATAGGCAAACTCATTACCGACAACACACCCAAAAAGACAATTATCAGCGATATTACTATCGACAGTACGGGTCTTTGTATAAATTTATTAAACATCTATTTATTTTTTTAATGATTAAACCAAATTGGAAGTGTTCAGTTTGCAGTTTACAGTATTCAGAGTTACCCGGGACCGAATACTGATTACTAAATACTGTAAGCTGATTACTGTAAACTACTCCGCTTTTAATCGTAAATTTTGGATTACTTTTTGGGGTGCCAGGTATTCGAAATTGATTTTGTCGTTTTCTTTCACTTTTTGAACGCCTTCAAACAGAATTTTGTCATTGGCGGTAACACCGCTTTTCACAACGTACAAATCTGGAATTTCACCCGCGATGGTGATTTCCCTTGAACTCACTTTGTTGTTCTTGTCCACGACAAAAACATACTTTTTGTCCTGGATTTCATAAGTGGCTTTTTGTGGAATCAAGATGGCGTTTCTAAGAGGCACAAGCATTTGAACCTGCCCTGTTTCACCGTTTCTAAGCAATTTTTCTGAATTGGAGAATCTAGCCCTGAAAGCGATATTTCCAGTTTCATTGTCAAATTCGCTTTCGATAACTTCCACTTTTCCTTTGTGTTTGAAGGATTCACCATTGGCCAAAACCAGATTCACGTCATTTGCGGCACGGTCTTTCACGTCCGTTTGGTATTGGATGTATTCCGGTTCGGAAACGTTGAAATAAGCAAACATTTGGCTGTTGTCCGAAAGGCTGGTCAATAATTCGCCTTCGTCGATAAGACTTCCCAGTTTTTTGGGGATTCTGTCGATGGTTCCGTCGAATGGTGCTCGGATTTCGGTAAAAGACAAATGAAGTTTCGCCAAGGAAACTTCGGCTCTTGCTTGTTCCAATTTGGCTTGGGCAATGGCTTGCTCGCTTTTCGAAACTATGTTTTTATCGGCAAGGGATTTGGCATTTTGCAATTCTATTTCGGCCGCTTTGGCTTCGGCTTGTGCTTTCAATAATTCTGCTTGATACAAGCCTGGCATGATTCGGAACAAGACTTGACCGGCTTTTACAAACTGGCCTTCATCCACATAAATATTTTGCAAATAGCCTTTTTCTTGGGCACGAATTTCAATGTTTCTCACCGATTTTATTTGGGAAACATATTGTTTGGTAAACGAAGTGTCAATTACGACCGGATTGGTAACGGTATATTTTTCGGCTTCTTCTTTTTCTACTTTTTTGGGTGTACAACTTACAAGACACGTCAAGGCCATCAAGCCCGTGAACACGATTATTTTCTTCATGATATAAAAATGATATTAAACGATAATGCTTGGAATCAAGGAATTCCTTTCAACATAAAACAGCATCAGTCACCAGGCAAGACCTGAACCGTCCAACAAGATGAAATAGATATGACAGCCTTATTCAGCTACATA
This sequence comes from Flavobacterium sp., assembly GCF_013823965.1. GTDB lineage: Bacteria > Bacteroidota > Bacteroidia > Flavobacteriales > Flavobacteriaceae > Flavobacterium. The sequence continues at coordinate 34,979 of NZ_PNNA01000005.1, read as the reverse complement.
CAATTACGCCTTGGGTAACTGATGTATCGTAAATATCATATTCGAAAAACGCCTATTCGAAGATAAATAGGATTGGAATGAACGCTTAAGGGCGCGAAGATTTTAAAATTATGGGAGGAATCTTTATAAAGGTTTTGACGGAAGAAGGTCAAAAACAGACTTTGTTTTTCAGCTAAAAATTTATTGGATATAGTATCATTGTAATCATCACTTGTATGGAATTCTTCATCCACTTCAATATCGGAACTCTCTTTTAATGTCTCATGATGTTTTGAATTTTTATGCTTTACTTGCTGTTTTACATCAAGATTTTGGGCAAAAGAAGAATTCTTTTCAGAATGACGTACAGTTGCATACGAATTGTTTCCGCCACATAGCAGAAGGAGACTAATGTAAAGATAAAAAACAACTGTTCTCATATTGTCGGCGAATTTAATAACAAAGTCCCAGCAATAAACTAATTTTAACTTTTTTTTAAAAAGACAAGATTATCCGTATTTCGGGATTATGCAAGTTTTTTAATTTGTTTCTTTGTTGACGACTAATTTTTACAAACTTGTTTCAAACAAATGCCTGATTATTTCCTTGACATCGAGTACAACAACATCGTTTATGGTGAACAAGAAGTCAATTTGAAGGAATTTGAATGCTGTACTTTCAACCATTGCGATTTCTCGCAATGCAATTTTATCGGGGTCGTTTTTATCGATTGCACCTTCAACGATTGCATTTTTAGCGGAGGCAAAATCAACCACGTGGCATTAAGAAGCGTATTTTTCAATCGATGCCGAATCGAAGACGTGAATTTTGCGATGTGCGACAAACTCATTTTTGAAATCCATTTCAAGGAATGCGTATTGGATTTCTCCAAATTTTACACCCTGAAAATCAAGGGAACCACCTTTACCGATTGCAGTCTTGTCGCCGTGGATTTTATGGCCGCCGATTTGACCGAAGCGATTTTCGACAACTGCGATTTATACCGTTCCGAATTTGCGAAAGCCAAGGCCGACAAGGCCAATTTCAAGACCAGTTACAATTACACCATCGACCCGACGAAAACAAAGCTTAAAAAGGCTGTTTTTTCGTTGAACGAAGTAAAAGGACTTTTGTTCAAACACGAATTGGTCATAGAATAAAATCCACTGTCAAAACCATTGATTGCAATAAAAAAAATAGCCCACGATTGAAACCGTGGGCCATTCAACAATATATAAAAATAAAGTAACTATGCCACAACCAAGGGTTTTGACAATAATCCTTTCAACCAAAATCCAACAATCAAGGCAACTGCCAACAATATGGCAAACAAGTAGAAAATAGTGATTTCCGTGCTCAATCCCAACAACAATGGACCAACAAAGGCCGCAGCCGACCAAGCCGTCAAGGTGTAACCCAATACTTGTCCGTAATTTTCTGTTCCAAAAATGCTTTTCACGAAAGAAGGCATCGTGGCAAAACCGGCGCCATAACCCGCAATGATGACATAAGTCAAGATTTGGAAAGAGGTATTATTGGTTGAAAAACTGGGAATCAAGGCAAAACAAATTGCATTTACCCCAATAAAAACCATAAAAGTGGTCCAACAACCTATTTTATCCGAAATACTGGACCAGAACAAACGCCCGATTCCGTTGAACAATCCAATGATGGCCACAAACAAGGTAGATTGTGCCGCACTCATTCCTACCACTTCTTGTCCCAAAACGGCCGCTTTCGAAATAATGGCGATACCGCCACATACGTTCAAAAACAATAACAACCAAAGAGCTATAAAACGTTTGTCGGTAATGATTTCTTTTGGAGTCAAATCAACATGGGCATGGTGTTTTGTTTCGGCTGTTGCAGGATTTGCCAAATACAAGGCGCTCAACAACATGCAAATTCCGTAGGCAATTCCCAAGACGGCAAATGCACCGGACAATCCCGCGGAAGCAATTAATGGACTAATCAAGAAAGAAGCCAACAACGAGCCCAAAGCAAAGGACATGATGATGATTCCCGAAGCAAATCCCGGACGATCCGGAAACCATTTCACTACGGTGTAAACCGGAACCACGTATCCAAATCCCAAACCAATTCCCTGCAAAACGCCAAATGTCCAGTAAAACAAGAAAATGGAACCTATGTTGACGGCCAAAGCACCACCCAATAATCCCACCGTTAAAAACAGGGCGGCCAATAATCCTGCTTTGGTTGGTCCTACTTTTTGGGCAAATTTACCCATAAAAGCCGCCGTCAAGCCCAAAAAGCAAATGGCCAAACTAAAGCCTGTTTTGGTGTCGTGGGCATCCCAATTCAATTCTTTCGACAAGGGTTCAATCCATTTACTATAGGCGTAAATAGACCCGATTGACAGCTGCATGATCATTCCGGCCAAGACAATCAAATATTTATTTTTTTTCATTTTAATTTCTTAAATACTTTTTCTTGAATTTATTTTATTTTCACGTTATCCAAATACAAGTCAAAAATGGCTTTTACTTTATCCAACGTTTCTGCTGTGGGAGTCGGTGTTTCGGCAAGTTCATATTTCATGTTCATCAATTCCCATTTGTGTTTTCCCAGTTGGTGAAAAGGAATGATTTCGACCCTTTCGACTGTTTTGTAACCCGAAAAATGTTTCGCCCATTCGTGCAAATATTCCTCTTGGTCTGACCATCCCGGAACCAAAACATAGCGCAACCACATCGGTTTTCCGGTGCTTTCGCGGTATTCTGCCACTTTTAGGGTGGTGGCATTGTTCAAGCCAGTCAATTTTTTGTGCCATTCTTCGTTGATGTGCTTTACGTCCAGCATCAACAAATCGGTTCTATCCAAAACTTCTTTGGTTTGGGCATCCAAAACGCGTCCATTCGAGTCCAGGCAAGTGTTGATGCCTTGTTCGTGCAAACGGTCAAAGAAGGTAATCAATTTGGATCTTTGCAACAAGGGTTCTCCGCCCGAAACGGTGACTCCTCCTTTTTTTCCAAAATAAGATTTTTGTTTTAACGCTTTGGTAACGAGTTCATCGATGGTGACCAATGAACCGCCGTGAATATCTATCGAATCCGGATTTTGACAATACAGGCATCGAAATTGGCATCCCTGCACGAATACAATCATTCGTATTCCCGGCCCATCGTGTGTTCCAAAGGTTTCCAGTGAATGTATTCTTAATGAATCAAAATCGGTATCGTTTAATAGATGGTTGGGTTGTTCTGGGAAGTACATATTTTATTTTTTAATTGATTTATTAAATGCTATTCCTTTAATAAATTTTAAAGAAATAGCATTTATAAAGCCAGCTTTTATCGAAGCTTTGCAATCAATTACATAGTGTCATGGAATGTTCTGCTGATTACTTCTAATTGGTGCGCTTTAGACAAACGTACGAAATTAACAGCATAACCAGAAACACGGATGGTCAATTGAGGATAATTTTCTGGATGATTGTAGGCATCCACCAAAGTTTCCTTGTTCAACACGTTAACATTCAAGTGGTGGGCATTTCTTCCGAAATAAGCATCCAAAGTAGTAGTTAAATTGGCTACTTGCTCTTCCAAATTGTTACCCAAAGATTTAGGAACCATGGTGAAAGTATAGGAGATTCCGTCTTGGGCGTCGTTGTAATTCAATTTACTAACTGAGTTCAAGGAAGCAATCGCTCCGTTTTCGTCTCTACCGTGCATTGGATTTGCTCCCGGTGCAAAAGCCTCACCTGCTTTACGTCCGTCTGGAGTTGCACCAGTATTGGAACCGTACATTACGTTTGATGTAATGGTAAGCAATGAAAGTGTAGGAGTTGCATTTTTATAAGTTTTGTGTTTTCTCAACTCGTCAATAAAGATTTTGGTCACTTCTTGTGCAATGCTGTCCACTCTATCGTCGTCGTTACCAAATTTTGGATAATCCCCTTCGATGTTGAAGTCTGTAGTCAATCCGAATTCGTTTCTGATTGGAGATACTTTGGCATATTTGATGGCAGAAAGTGAATCGGCAATAATGGAAATTCCGGCAGCACCATAAGCAATGTCAATATTTGGATTGGAGTCAATCAAGGACATTTGGGCTCTTTCATAGTAATATTTGTCGTGCATGTAGTGAATGATGTACATCGATTTGGCATACACACGAGCTACTTCGGCCAATGTTTTCTTGAAAGATTTCATTACGGTGTCGTAATCCAATACTTCGTCATCCATCTCAGAGATATTGTTTACCACTTGCACACCATGGGCTTCTTCCCTACCACCGTTCAAAGCCATCAAAAGCGCTTTTGGCAAATTGGCACGAGCACCAAAGTGTTGTATTGTTTTTCCGATGTGTTGGTAAGAAACGCAACAAGCAATACCGTAATCGTCAGAACCACGATTGTCTCTCATCAAATCGTCATTTTCGTATTGAAGTGAAGAAGTGTCGATAGAAACCTGTGCACAGAAATCCTTGAATCCTTGTGGCAAGCTTTCAGACCAAAGAATAGTCAAGTTTGGTTCTGGAGAAGCTCCCAAGTTGTAAAGAGTTTGCAAGAAACGGAAAGAAGTTTTGGTTACTTTGGTTCTTCCATCGTGCAATTGACCACCGATAGCTTCGGTAACCCAAGTTGGATCCCCACCAAAGATGGCATCGTAAGCTCCTGGACGAAGGTGACGCACCAAACGCAATTTCATCACGAATTGGTCAATGTATTCTTGGGCTTGTTCCTCATCGATAATTCCGGCTTCTAAATCGTTTTGAATATAAACATCCAAGAAAGAAGAAACATTTCCTAGAGACATTGCAGCCCCGTCTTGTTCCTTAACAGCACTTAAATAAGCCAAGTAAGTAAACTGCACTGCTTCGTGAGCGTTAACGGCTGGCTTTGAAATGTCAATTCCATAAGTCAGCGCCATTTTTTTCATGTCAAGCAAGGCGTTGATTTGCTCGGCAATTTCTTCACGCAAACGAACTTTGGCATCGTTCATATCACCTGAAACTTTCTCTTTGTCTGCTTTCTTTTCGGCAATCAATCTGTCAATTCCGTAAAGAGCCACTCTCCTGAAATCGCCAATGATTCTTCCTCTAGCATAATTATCAGGTAAACCAGTTAATACGTGTTTTGATCTGTATGTTTTAATCTCACCGTCATAAGCATCGAATACGGCTTGGTTGTGGTTTCTGGCATAATTGAAAATATCAACTACTCTATCTGAAACTTTCAATCCTCTTTCGGCAACTGCAGATTCCACCAATTTGATTCCTCCAAAAGGTTTCATCGATCTTTTCAAAAGCTCGTCTGTTTGAAGTCCCACAATGGTTTCATTTTCTTTTTGGATATAACCAGGGCCAAAAGCGGTGATATTGGAAATCACTTCGGTATCCACTGCCAAACAACCGTTATTTTCTCTTTCTTTCAAAAGCGATTCTTTACATACATCCCATAATTTGGTTGTTTTGGCTGATGGGCCTACAAGAAAACTGGCATCTCCTTGGTATGATTTGATGTTTTGTAAAATGAAATCGTGTACATTAATAGTATTATTCCAAACTCCTTTATTCAAGACCCCTTCATTAAGCGCTACTCTTTCTACTAAATTTTCCATTTTTAATGTTTTAATTATCTATTCTATTTAGATATATTTATCTTACTTTTCTATACTCTAAATTTACGAAATATGTGAATGGACTACTTGATCTAGCTGTTTTTTAGCAAAACAGCAATCCTTGTCCAAAATAAATGCACATTCCTTTTTTTTTACATCTTATTAATTAATTATGAATCTTTTTTAGCTGTTTTTGAAGAAAAAAAACAAAAATAGCGCTAACGATATAGTTTTTTTAATTTTCTATTTACATCTTATTTTCTTCTGGAAAACCGAAAATCAACCCTTTTTATTTTTAAAAAATATGGAAAAACATGGTGGGAGAAGCGGGTAAATTTGACTTCTTCACAAATTAAATATATAGGGAAATTATCATTTATTTATACTATCTTTTCGATGTATTAAATATAAAAACCCCTTTCAAAGCTAAAACTTTAAAAGGGGTTTAATTAAATAATAAAGAAATTATTTATACTTTTTAGAAAACGAAAATAGCTCTTTCACTCATCATTTCGTTAACTTCATTGGCTACTTCTTCGATAACGGCTTCGTTAGTGTGATCTACCAAAACTCTATCTATTAAAGCCACAATGGTTTCCATGTCTTCTTCAACAAGACCACGAGTGGTGATTGCTGCCGTTCCCACACGAATTCCCGAAGTTACAAACGGTGATTTGTCATCAAAAGGAACCATGTTTTTGTTTACGGTAATTTCAGCTTTTACCAAGGCATTTTCAGCTTCTTTTCCAGAAATATTCTTGTTTCTCAAATCAATCAACATCATGTGATTGTCAGTTCCGCCAGAAATAATGTTGTATCCTCTTTTTACGAATGCATCTGCCATGGCATTGGCATTTTTTTGCAATTGCAAAGCATAAGTGAAAAATTCATCTTGCAACGCTTCTCCAAAAGCAACTGCTTTGGCAGCAATAATATGCATTAAAGGACCTCCTTGATTTCCAGGAAAAACGGCTAAATCCAATAAAGAAGACATCATTCTGATTTCGCCTTTTGGAGTTGTCAAACCAAATGGATTAGGAAAATCTTTTCCCATCATAATCAAACCTCCACGAGGACCACGCAATGTTTTGTGTGTTGTAGTTGTAACGATATGACAATGAGGAATTGGATCATTCATCAATCCTTTGGCAATCAATCCTGCTGGATGCGAAATATCGGCCATCAAAATAGCACCAACACTGTCAGCAATTACCCTGAAACGTTCAAAATCCATGTCGCGAGAATAAGCCGAAGCTCCTGCGATAATTAATTTTGGTTGCTCTTTTGTGGCGATTTCTTGAATTTTATCATAATCCAATCTTCCCGTTTCTTTATCTACTCCATAAAAAACAGGATTGTATAAACGTCCCGAGAAATTTACTGGAGAACCATGCGTCAAGTGACCACCGTGAGATAAATCGAAACCTAAAATTTTATCTCCTGGTTTCAAACAAGCAAAGAAAACCGCCGTGTTTGCTTGTGAACCCGAGTGAGGTTGCACGTTTGCATATTCAGCTCCAAATAATTCCTTGGCTCTGTCAATGGCAATTTGTTCAATTACATCAACTACTTCACAACCACCATAGTATCTTTTACCGGGATAACCTTCTGCATATTTATTTGTTAAAACAGAACCAGCTGCTTCCATTACTTCATCACTCACAAAATTCTCGGAAGCTATAAGTTCTAGTCCGTGAATTTGTCTGTCTTGTTCCTCTAAAATAAGGTCAAAAATTTGTTCGTCGCGTTGCATTTCTTTGATTTTAGTTAATTTGTGCGCAAAAATACAAAAAAACGTTTGGTAAACAGTTAGATTATGATATATTTGATGACTATTTCTCAACAAAATAATTAACACTAATATGCCAATATCTGCCAATAACCCCGATAGAAAATCATGGATAAACGTTCCCGAGAACAGTGATTTTCCCATTCAAAATATTCCTTTTGGTGTGTTTATTACCAAAGACGATGTCATAACCATAGGAACCCGAATTGGAAATTGCGCCATAGACATGGGAGCACTACAACAATTGAATTATTTTGAAGGCATCGAATTGACTGACGACATGTTCATGCAAGATACCCTGAACGATTTCATATCGGATGGAAAAAAAACATGGAGAATGGTTCGAAATCGATTGGCCGAATTATTTGACGAAACCAATCCCAAACTTAGAGACAATAAAGAACACCGAGACATCGTAATCTTTGATGTAAAACATATTGAAATGCAATTGCCAGTATTAATTGGCGATTACACTGATTTTTATTCCAGCAAAGAACACGCAACCAATGTTGGAAAAATGTTTCGTGACCCTGAAAATGCTTTGTTACCTAATTGGCTTTATGTTCCCGTGGGATATCACGGAAGAAGTTCCACCATTATTCCATCTGGAATTTCAGTGAATAGACCAATGGGACAAACTTTGCCAAACGGCGAAACAACACCTGTTTTTGGTCCCTCACGTTCGGTGGATTTCGAATTGGAAACTGCTTTTATCACTACCGATGCCAACATTATGGGAGAAAACATTCCCATAAGTGAAGCGGAAGACTACATTTTTGGAATGGTTTTAATGAACGATTGGAGCGCTCGTGACATTCAAAAATGGGAATATGTGCCACTTGGACCATTCTTGGCAAAAAACTTCGCCACATCAATTTCTCCATGGATTATCACGATGGATGCCTTGGAACCTTTCAGAACCAAAGGCCCCAAACAAGATCCAGCACCGTTTCCCTATTTACAACAAAAAGGAAAACATAATTTTGACATTAATCTTGAAGTATCCATACAGCCAGAAAACGCAGAGGAAACTGTTGTTTCTAGATCCAACTTTAAGTATATGTATTGGTCCATGACCCAACAATTAGCACACCACACCTCAAATGGTTGCCGCGTAAACTCCGGCGACATGATGGGTTCAGGAACCATTTCAGGTCCTACTCCCGATAGTTATGGGTCCTTGCTAGAATTAACTTGGGGAGGAAAAAACCCAATTAAACTCAACGACGGAACGGAACGCAAATTTCTAAACGACGGAGACACCGTAATCATGAGAGGATTTTGCAAAAACAATGGAGTCCGAATTGGTTTTGGAGAAGTTTCCAGTAAACTGCTGCCACCATTTGTAAGAAAATAAATCTTTTAAAATCCGACATCGCAATACATGTCGGATTTTTTTTGACCACAAAAAACTGGAAACTGACTCACGAACTGGCTCGCTGGTAAGAAAATTATAGTAAATTTGTAAAAAACTTTTTAGAATGAAAAAACACTACTTTTTATTAGCAATAATACTATTGACTTCCTGCGGAGTCAAACAAACCCAAAACTTATTGAGTTCCGGCAATTATGATGAAGCGATAAACAATTCGATTTCGAATTTGCGTACCAATAAAGACAAAAAAGGAAACCAGGATTATGTCTATTTGCTCGAAGAAGCTTTCGCCAAAGCCAAAGAACGCGATTTGAACACCATAAATTTGTTGGAAAAAGACAAAAATCCAGCCAATTTTGAAAAAATATACAATACCTATCTGCAATTAAATAATCGTCAGGAAAAGATAAAACCGTTGCTTCCGCTAAAATTATTGAACGAAGGCAGGAATGCCATTTTCCCTTTGGAAAATTACAATAACCAAATCGTGGCCAGCAAAAACAACTTGTCTGGTTATTTGTATGCCAATGCCAAGTCCTTGCTGTCAACTTCCGACAAAATGAATTTTCGCAAAGCACATGACGATTTGAATTATTTGAACCAGATAAATCCAAATTACAAAAACACCTTGGATTTAATGAATGAAGCCCTTTTCAAAGGAACGGACTATGTAAACGTTAACACAAAAAACGAAACCAATATGGTTATCCCAAGTCGTTTGCAAAATGATTTATTGGATTTTGACACTTATGGATTGAACAATAAATGGACGGTATTTCATGGCACCAAACAAAAAGGAATCAATTATGATTACACAATGGTAATCAGTTTTAGAGAAATACTCCTATCGCCAGAACAAATCAAAGAAAAAGAATTTATCAAGGAACGACAAATAAAAGACGGGCAAAAAAAACTTTTGGATGCCAATGGAAAAGAAATCAAGGACAACTCTGGAAATGTTGTCATGGTGGACAATCTTAGAAACGTGACCGTGCGAATTTTTGAATCCAGACAACTTAAATCTTGTCAAATCACTGCAAAAGTGGATTATATAAACTTCCGAAACAATCAATTAATCCAGTCCTTTCCATTGGTTAGTGAATTTGTTTTTGAAAACGTTTATGCAACATACAAAGGAGACAAGCGCGCATCAGACGACAATTACTTTTCTTATTTTGACAAAAGAGCAGTTCCTTTTCCGTCAAATGATCAAATGATATATGACACAGGCGAAAATTTGAAAATGAAATTAAAAGATCTCATCAACAAAAACACATTTAGAAACTAACAAAAAACACTAACATCATTCGCGTCAACATCATTAAAATTAACAATTAATTTTAAATTTGTTACAAAAAATACCCGGTGTTTCAATAAATTAATCGTAATTTTGCGCCGATGAATAAAACAAGTGTACATATCATTTCTGTTTCACGGATAAACAAACCAACCACTTCTCCCGAAGTACGGATGCTATAGTCATAGCTCCAAAACGTGTTTCTTTATTTTTATTCATTTTTCATTTTTCTTATTTTGAAATTATTAGTATCATCCATCGGATTATTTCATACTGAAAACATCATTTTTTTCTGCTTATCATCTTATACTCTAATTTTAGGAGTTCTTTTATATTGCACAAATTTCAGGATATACTCGAATAAGAATCGTTTTTCAATACCAACAAAAATTTTATTTTTTAACCCAAACTTCAAACTCTTGAAATGAAAATATCTATAGTTATAGCCCAAGAAGAACATTATAAATATGCGCAAGAAATATGCGACACTATAGAAACTTCGGCTTTATTAAGAGGTACTGGAATTGCAAAAAGAACACCAGACTACATCAAAAAAAAGATAAGTAGCGGAGATGCCGTTATTGCATTGGACAAAAATGGTGTTTTTGCCGGTTTCTGTTACATCGAAAGTTGGCAACACGGTCAGTATGTCGCCCACTCTGGATTGATTGTACATCCTGATTTTAGAAACTTGGGATTGGCAAAAAAAATAAAAACCTTCGTTTTTAATTATTCCTTAAAAAAATATCCGGGAGCCAAAGTTTTTGGTATCACGACTGGTTTGGCTGTAATGAAAATCAATTCCGATTTGGGATACAAACCAGTTCCTTTCTCGGAATTAACAAGTGATCCGAGTTTTTGGAAAGGTTGTCAAACCTGTACCAATTACGAAATTCTGAAAAGCAAAGACAACAAAATGTGTTTGTGTACCGGAATGCTGTACGACCCAACAGAAAAACCGAAAGACCCGCCGAAACATCCGTTTAATGTCCGGATTTGGAATAGATTGAAAGAAATCAAGGCAGCGCTTTTCTTGGAAAACAAAGAAAAATAAACAACACACAATTCAAATAAAATGAAATCGGAGCTTTACAAACTCCACAAAAACAAACAAAATGAAAAAAGTAGTATTAGCATATAGCGGAGGATTAGACACATCATACTGTCTAAAATATTTGAAAAACGAACAAGGATATGAAGTTCACACCGTATTGATCAATACAGGAGGATTTGACGATGCTGAATTGCAAGCCATCGAAGACAGAGCCTATGAATTGGGAAGCGCCAAACACGCCAACTTGACGATTTTGGATAAATATTACGACAAAGCCATTAAATATTTGATTTTTGGAAACGTGTTGAAAAACAATACGTATCCATTATCGGTAAGTGCCGAGCGTGTTTTTCAAGCCATCGAAGCCATCAAATATGCGAAATCTGTTGGTGCTACTGCCATCGCTCACGGAAGTACCGGTGCTGGAAACGACCAAATTCGTTTTGATTTGATTTTCCAAACTATCGCTCCGGAAATTGAAATCATCACTCCTATCCGTGACTTGAAATTATCTCGTCAGGAAGAAGTTGATTATTTGGCCAAAAATGGCGTTCACTATTCTTGGGAAAAAGCGCAATATTCCATCAACAAAGGACTTTGGGGAACGAGCGTTGGAGGAAAAGAAACCTTGACTTCAAGCCAACCCTTGCCAAGTGAAGCCTATCCATCGCAATTGCAAAAAGAAGGTGAAGAGAAAGTAACTTTGGAATTCTTGAAAGGGGAATTGGTAGCCGTAAATGGTAAAAAAGACAAACCTTCCAACAATATCGTGGTTCTTGAAAAATTGGCCAATGCTTACGCAATCGGAAGAGATATTCACGTGGGTGACACGATTATCGGAATCAAAGGAAGAGTTGGTTTTGAAGCCGCAGCGCCGCTTATCATCATCAAAGCACACCATTTATTGGAGAAACACACTCTTGGAAAATGGCAACAATACTGGAAAGAACAACTAGGAAACTGGTACGGAATGTTGTTTCACGAAGGGCAATTTTTGGATCCCGTAATGAGAAACATCGAAACTTTCCTTGAAGACACACAAAAAACCGTAAATGGAACCGTGACCGTTTCTTTGAAACCATACCACTTTTCATTGGACGGAATCGAATCTAAAAATGATTTGATGAACACTGGTTTTGGACAATACGGAGAAATGAACAACGCTTGGACATCAGATGATGCGAAAGGATTTATCAAGATTTTAGGGAATGCCCAAAACATATTTTCATCGGTAAATAATGAAACTTACGAGTGAAAAAATTAACGATTTTAGATTTTAGACTTTAGATTTGGTTGAAAAACCTTAATTCTAAATTCTAAAATCTAAAATCTAAAATCTAAAATAATTATGATTACTATTGGAATAATTGGCGGTTCAGGTTACACGGCTGGGGAATTAATCAGAATATTGATGTTTCACCCTAACGCTAAACTTGATTTTGTATACAGTACAACCAATGCGGGAAAACCGCTTTCGGTAGCGCATCACGATTTGTTGGGCGACATCGAAATGAATTTCACCGACACCATCAATCCAAATGTGGACGTGGTTTTCTTGTGCTTGGGTCACGGAAAATCAATTTCATTTTTGGAAAACAACCAATTCTCCGATGCAACAAAAATCATCGATTTAGGAAACGATTTCCGTTTAATCAAAGACAAGGATTTCAACGGAAAATCATTTGTTTACGGTTTGCCGGAATTGAACAAATCCGACATCAAAAACGCACAATATATTGCCAATCCGGGTTGTTTTGCCACGGCCATTCAATTGGCTTTATTGCCATTAGCTGCTGACGGTTTGCTGACTGAAGATGTACACATCAACGCCACGACAGGAAGTACTGGCGCCGGAGTGGGATTGGCAGCTACTTCGCATTTTAGTTGGAGAAACAACAATTTTTCTCATTATAAAGTTTTTGAACACCAACATTTGGGAGAAATCAACCAAAGCATCAAACAATTGCAAGCTGATTACACGGACGAATTGATTTTTGTACCGAACAGGGGAGATTTTCCAAGAGGAATTTTTGCCACTTTATACACGAAATCGGAAGAAAGTTTGGAAGATTTGGTGGCAAAATACGAAGCTTTTTATGCCGACCAACCTTTTGTAACCGTTACCACGACCAACATCAATATGAAGCAAGTGGTACAAACGAACAAATGCATCATCAGTTTATTGAAAAAAGGAAACCGGCTTTTGATTACTTCAACCATTGACAATTTACTCAAAGGCGCCTCTGGCCAAGCCGTTCAAAATATGAATTTAATGTTCGGATTGGAAGAAACCACGGGATTGCATTTGAAACCTTGCGGATTTTAAATAATTAAAAGATTGAAGAATTTAATGATTTAAAGAAATAACAAATGGAAAAAGATTTAGTTTTATTAATTGTAGGTGTTATACTTGGATTTGGATCATCAATTGGAACTTTAAAATATCAAGAATACTCTCAAAGAATTAAATCTTTGAAATTATTAAAAATAGAAATTATTAAAATTGATAAATTGATTTCTCCTTTTGCATCGAAAACTCCAAACAATATAGTGTCTCCAATTACTGGAGAAGTAAGTCAATTCAATGGTATTTCTATCACTGAAATTTCAAACTTTAAAATGATAATGCAGATTGACCAATTTTTAAGTTTAAAGGATTCATTAAGAGAATCAATTTATTCTATTTTTTTAGATTTAGAATCTGCAGAAAAACATAGAGTACTTGCAATTCCTCTTTTAAATCAGAAAGAAAGAGCTTCAGAACTAGATATGTTTGCTACTGTATATCTTGATTATTTAATATCTGCAAAAGATAAAATTGACAATTTAAAAAATAAAATAAATTAATTGTTTCAAGTTTGGGATTTCAGTTTACACTCGAATCTTAAAATAAAAAAATAAAAAAATGAACTTATTTGACGTTTACCCATTATATCCTATTACGCCTGTAAAAGCAGTAGATTGCACTATTTACGACGATAAAGGAATCGAATATTTAGATTTATACTCTGGTCACGGAGTAATTTCTATCGGTCACACCCAACCGGATTATGTGGCCAAAGTAAAAGAACAATTGGATAATTTGAGTTTTTACTCGAATGCCATCCAAAATCCATTGCAGGTAGAATTGGCCGAGAAATTAGGAAAAGCTTCGGGCTTGACTGATTTCAGCTTGTTCCTTTGCAGTTCGGGTGCCGAAGCCAATGAAAATGCCTTGAAACTGGCTTCTTTTCATACCAATAAATCAAGAGTAATTGCTTTTGACAACTCTTTCCACGGAAGAACTTCGGCTGCCGTTGCGGTGACGGACAACAAAAAAATTGTGGCACCATTAAACGCACAACAAGAAGTGACTTTCTTGCCGTTGAACCAAATCGATTTGGTGGAAACCGAATTGAAAAAAGGAGATGTCTGCGCCGTAATCATCGAACCTATTCAGGGAGTTGGCGGTTTAGACCAGGGAACTACTGAATTCTTTCAAGCTTTGGAAAAAGCCTGTAAAGCCAATGAGGTTGTTTTAATTTTGGACGAAGTACAATCCGGTTACGGAAGAAGCGGGAAGTTTTTCGCCCACCAACACCACGGAATCAATCCAGACATCGTCACTACTGCCAAAGGAATGGGGAACGGTTTCCCTATTGGAGGTGTATTGATTTCTCCAAAATTCAAAGCGAGTTATGGCTTGTTGGGAACTACTTTTGGCGGAAGCCATTTGGCCTGTGCTGCCGGAATTGCGGTTTTGGACGTGATGGAAAAACAAAATCTGATTGCCAACACGAACAAAGTATCAGAATACTTTTTTGAAGCCATCAAAGTGATTCCTGAAATTATCAAAGTAAAAGGAAGAGGATTGATGCTGGGCGTAGAATTTGATTTTGACGTGAGTGCCCTGAGAAAGAAAATGATTATCGAAAAATACATTTTCACGGGTGGAGCCAACAATAAAAACCTGTTGAGAATTCTTCCTCCGCTGACGATTACAACGGCTGCTATTGATACTTTTATCGTGGCATTGCAGGAATCTTTGGCAGAATTGAAACAATAAGATTTTTTAATTCGCTCCGCAAAGTCTCTGACTTTGTGGAAGTGAGAATCGGTCTCTGACCGCATACAAAACGAAGGTTAAAAACCTTCAAATACATCCTCAAAGTCACTTCCGATAGCTATCGGAATTGCGGAGCAAGTTTTATAATGAACGCTAAATGAAAAACAATACAAAACTATTACTTAGTTTATTGATAATGATTGTTGGATGGCTTATGAGTGGCTTTGGTTTTACTACTAAACTAGGACATCCTATCAGTACAATTTGTTTTTTATTAGGTTTTACATTGACTATAATAGGAATTATATTTTTCATCATAATAATAAAAGAAAAATGAACACATTATTATCCATAGAAAAAAGAAATGCTGTTTTAAGCCGAATGGCTACACTTTTGGAACAAGAAAGAGCCAATCTTAAAAGTATCAATCAACAGGATATGAGCAATTATTCTGGAGATGATTTGGCTATGGAAAAACGTTTGTTGGTAGATGACGCCAAAATTGACGGAATGATTTTGTCGATGCAGCAATTGGCCAGTCAGGAAGATCCCGTGGGACAAATTCGTTTCAATTTCACTCACGATAACGGAATGAAAGTGACCAATAAAACGGCTGCTTTTGGAACAATAATGATTATTTATGAATCTCGTCCTGACGTAACGGTTGAGGCGGGTGGAATAGCTTTCAAATCCGGAAACAAAATCTTGCTCAAAGGCGGAAAAGAATCTTTATTGTCCAATTTGAAAATTGTATCCCTTTGGCACCAAGCCTTGGAAGAAAACAATATTTCTAAAGACTGGGTGGAATATTTGAATTACAATCGTGCCGAAACCCAGGCTTTCTTGGAAAACCCAACGCAAAGAGTGGATTTAATAGTTCCTCGTGGTGGCGAACAATTGATTGCTTTTACCAAAAAACACGCCACTTGCCCAGTGATTGTGAGCGGTCGTGGGAATAATTTTGTGTATGTAAATCAAGAAGCCGATTTGAAAAAAGCCCTTGACATTATCATCAACGGAAAAACAACCAACATTGGAGTTTGCAACGCCTTGGACAAAGTTTTAATTGACACCAAACTGCCTAATTGGGAAGTTTTTGCCCTACAATTGGTTGAAGAATTGAAAAAATACAAGGTTGAAATTTTGGGTGATACTGCTTTCGCAAATGCGACACAGGTGCCTGTAATTCCAAACGAAGAAATTTGGTACGAAGAGTTTTTAAATTATAAAATTGTTGTTGGAATTGTGGACTCCAACGAAGAAGCGGTTGCCAAAATCAACAAATATTGTGGTGGACATTCGGCTTCAATAATCACAAATAATGATACAGTTGCCCAAGAATTTATGGAGCAAGTAGATTGCGCAGCAGTATATCAAAACGCTTCTACCCGATTTACCGATGGAGGTCAATTTGGTTTGGGAGGAGAATTGGCGATAAGCACAGACAAATTACACCAACGCGGACCAATTGGTTTGCAACACTTGGTGACCAATAAATGGTATGTTTACGGCGACGGACAAATCAGGTAGCAGATTTTAGATTTAAAGCTTTGCGAACTTTGCGTTTTTTGAACACTCCTATTGAAAAAAACTTTGCGCCTTTGCGGTTAAAAAAATAAAAATGGCAAAAAAAAGAATATTATTAAAGTTGGGCAGCAACACGCTCACCAAAGAAACCAATCACATTTCGAGAGGAAAGATTGAAGACATTGGCGTGCAGATTGCGGCTCTTAAAGACGAATACGAGTTTATCATTGTCAGTTCCGGTGCCATTGCGGCCGCCAAACAATTCGTAAAACTCGACAATCACGACAAGGATGTTTTCGTAAAACAAGCCTTGGCTTCGATAGGTCAGCCCCATTTGATGCGGATTTATCACGAGAATTTCAGTGATTTGGGTTTACATACCTCGCAATGTTTGCTTTCCTATTCCGATTTTGAAAAAAAACAAACCAAAGTCAACATCGTAAACACGATAAACGTCTTGGTTAAAAACAGTTATATTCCGATTATCAACGAAAATGACACCGTTGCCACGGACGAAATCAAGTTTGGCGATAACGATAAATTGGCCGCATTGACAGCCGTTTTGTTGAATGTTGATATCCTGATAATTGCCACCAACACCAACGGAATTTATACCAAAGCATCCCTAAAAGACGAATTTCCCAAAACCATTGAATTGGTAAATGATTTAAGCGTTTTGGAAAAAGAAATTGGCGATTCCAAATCTTCCCACGGAACGGGCGGAATGCAGTCCAAAATCGATTCGGCAGCCATTGCCAAAGCAGCCAACATTGAAACCTGGATTATCAACGGCCTAGAAGACAATTTTATTTTGAAGGCTTTGAAAAACGAAATATCATTTACGAAAATCATATAAAATGTTGATTTGGTTAATTGCTAATTTCAATTAATCAATTAAACAAATAACCGATTAAACAATAAAACAATGAACTTTATATCCATACAAAACATAGATTCACTCGACAAATGGGTGAAACAAGCGTTAAAAATCAAAAAAAATCCGCTTAAAAATAAAAAATTAGGCAAGAACAAAACCTTGGTAATGTTGTTTTTCAACTCCAGTTTGAGAACGCGTTTGAGTACCCAAAAAGCAGCCATAAATTTAGGAATGAATGTGATGGTGATGAACTTTGGCAGCGAGGGTTGGACATTGGAATATGAAGATGGAGCTATTATGGATCAAGGTGCTTCGGAACACATCAAAGAAGCGGCAGCTGTGGTTTCGCAATATGCGGACATCATTGCCATCAGAGCTTTTGCCGGATTGGTGGACAAAGAAAAAGACAATGCCGAGACCGTGATTTCAGGATTTTTGAAACACGCCACCGTACCTATCGTGAATATGGAAAGCGCCACGGGACACCCGATGCAATCCCTGGCCGATGCGATTACGATGGCGGAACACAAAACCAAACACAGAGCCAAAGTCGTACTGACTTGGGCGCCACATCCAAGAGCTTTGCCTCAAGCGGTTCCCAATTCTTTCGTGGAAATGATGCAAAAACAGGAAAATATGGATTTCGTGATTACGCATCCGGAAGGTTATGAACTGAATCCCGAAATTACCAAAGATTCCAAAATAGAATACGACCAAAACAAGGCCTTTGAAAATGCTGATTTCATCTACGCCAAAAACTGGAGCAACTACAACGAATACGGAAAAATCACGAATTCAGACCCAAATTGGACGGTAACTGCTGAAAAAATGGCCTTGACCAACAACGCCAAATTTATGCACTGTTTGCCCGTTCGTAGAAACGTGATCGTAGCCGACGAAGTGATTGACAGCGAAAATTCGATTGTCATTGATGAAGCCAACAACAGAACTTATTCCGCCCAATTGGTTTTGCAAAAAATATTGGAAAGTAAAAAATAAAAGATTGGACAACTTTTTAAAAGTGTTTAAATCTAAAATAAAAATAAATGGAAAATAAACAATCCTTGTCCATCATCAAGATTGGTGGAAACATCATTGATAACCCAACGGAATTAGCACAATTCTTGGCCGATTTTTCCAAAATTGAAGGCAACAAAATTCTCGTTCACGGTGGCGGAAAATCAGCGACAAAAATGGCGCAAAGCATTGGCTTGGTTCCCCAAATGATTGACGGACGGAGAATTACCGACCAACCAATGCTAGATGTAGTCGTGATGATTTATGCAGGTGAAATCAACAAAAATATCGTGGTCCAATTGCAGGCCAACAACACCAATGCAATGGGATTTTCGGGTGCCGACGGGAATTTAATTCAATCCACCAAAAGAAACCATCCAACAATTAATTACGGTTTTGTGGGTGATGTCCAAAAAGTGAACACACCTTTATTGCAAACATTGATCAATAGCGGAATTGTTCCTGTTTTCTGTGCCATCACACACGACAAAAACGGACAATTGTTGAACACCAATGCCGATACCATCGCCAGCGAATTGGCCATTGCTGCATCGGAAGTGTTTGAAGTAACCCTAAATTATTGCTTCGAAAAAGCGGGAGTGCTAACCGATGTTGAGGACGAAAATTCGGTTATCCAACAAATCAATTCCGCACTTTACGCCCAATTGAAAGAGGAAGGCGCGATTCATTCGGGAATGATTCCAAAATTGGACAACTGTTTCAATAGTTTGTCCAAAGGAGTCCAAAAAATAAAAATTGGTCATCATAGAATGTTACAAAATGTAGATTCTGTTTGTACGACAATTCAATTATAGCAAAATATTTTTGAACCATATAAGAAATTTAAGTTCATATAAGTTTGCTCAAGCATTTAATTCCTACTTAAATGACCTTGAATACCTTATATGGTAAATTAAAAATTAATTCGTGCAGATTTGTGAAATTTGTGTTGAAAACAAAATAAATGAAAAACATAGAAACCCTCATACAAGAAGCCATTGCGCTATTAAAATCACTGATTGAAACTCCTTCCTTTTCAAGTGAAGAACAGCAAACGGCGCTTTTAATCGAAAATTGGTTCAACCAAAACAACATCCCTTTCGAAAGGGAAAACAACAATATTTGGGCTTACAACAAATATTTTGACGAATCGAAACCCACGCTTTTACTCAATTCGCATCACGATACCGTTAAACCGAATCAAGGCTTTACCAAAAATCCGTTTGAAGCCATCGTGGAAGACGGCAAATTGTATGGTTTGGGCAGCAACGATGCCGGCGGTTGTTTGGTGTCCTTGATTGCCACATTTACCCATTTTTATGCTGCTGAAAACCTGCCTTACAACATCGTGATTGTGGCTTCGGCAGAGGAGGAAAGCAGTGGAAAACTGGGTTTAAACAGCGTTTTGAAACATTTGCCCCATCTGGATTGCGCCATCATTGGCGAACCTACCTTGATGCAATTGGCCGTAGCCGAAAAAGGATTATTGGTCTTGGATATCGTCGTAAAAGGCACCGCAAGTCACGCCGCACACAACAATCCCGACAATCCAATCTACAATGCAATGCCCGTGATTGACTGGTTCAAAACCTATCAATTCGAGAAAATATCCGAAGTTTTGGGACCAGTAAAAATGACCGTAACCCAAGTGAACGCTGGAAAACAACACAATGTTGTTCCCGCCGAATGCCATTTGGTGGTCGATATTCGGGTGAACGATTGCTACAACAATACCGAAATTCTGGAAACCGTAAAAGCCAACGTGAATGCCGAAGTAAATCCACGCTCGATGCACCTGAATGCTTCGTCAATCCCCGTTTCGCACGGATTGGTACAAGCCGGAATCGCCTTGGGTAGAAACACTTACGGCTCGCCTACCCTTTCCGACCAATCGGTTTTGTATTGCAAATCCTTGAAACTCGGACCAGGAGAAAGTTTACGTTCCCACTCGGCCGACGAATTTATATATGTAAACGAAATAGAAGAAGGAATTCAATTGTACATCAAAATACTGGGCGATTTCTTAAAACAATAATTACAATATATTTTAGTGTTATTGGATTTCAAATTATTTGAATCTAAAATCTAAAATCTAAAATCTAAAATTGACTATGAAACTTTGGGAAAAAGGAATACCAACCGATAAACAAATAGAACATTTCACCGTTGGAAATGACCGCGAATTAGACTTGGTTTTGGCCAAATACGATGCATTGGGTTCTATTGCCCACGCCAAAATGTTATGTCAAATCGGACTCTTGACGGAAGAAGAAACCGATTCCTTGGTTTTGTCTTTGGAAGACATCATCATCGAAATTGAGAAAGGCGCATTCGAAATTGACGAAAGTTTTGAAGACGTGCATTCAAAAATCGAATACCTCTTGACCATCAAATTGGGCGATGCCGGAAAGAAAATCCACACGGCACGTTCTCGCAACGACCAAGTTTTGGTTGACGTGAATTTGTACCTCAAAGACGTGGTTTCCGAATTCAAATCGCAAGTAAAAACCTTGTTCAATTTGTTGATGGAATCGGCCGAGAAATACCAAAACGTATTGTTGCCAGGTTACACACATTTGCAAATTGCGATGCCTTCTTCTTTCGGAATGTGGTTTTCCGCTTATGCTGAAACCTTGATTGACGACATCACGATGTTGAATGCCGCTTTAAAAGTGGTCGATCAAAATCCTTTGGGTTCCGCTGCGGGTTACGGAAGCTCCTTCCCTATCAACAGAACTTTCACGACCCAGGAATTGGGATTCGAAACTTTGAAATACAATTCGGTGGCCGCACAAATGAGCCGTGGAAAATCCGAAAAAACAGTAGCTTTCGCGATGAGTAGCGTGGCCGCGACCTTGGCAAAATTCTCTATGGATGTTTGTTTGTATATGAGCCAAAATTTTGATTTCATCACTTTACCAGCCCATTTGACGACAGGTTCCAGCATTATGCCTCACAAAAAAAACCCGGATGTTTTCGAGTTGATTCGTGGAAAATGCAACAAAATTCAAGCCTTGCCGTATGAAATCACTTTAATCACCAATAATTTACCAAGTGGTTACCACAGGGATTTTCAATTGTTGAAAGAAGGTTTGTTTCCTGCGATTCAAAACCTGAAAGCTTGTTTGGACATTGCTATTTTCTCTATCAAAGATATTAAAGTTAAAGAAGGTATTTTAAACGATAAAAAATACGATTACCTGTTTACAGTTGATACTTTAAACGAAATGGTGGTAGCTGGAATGCCTTTCAGAGACGCTTACAAAGCCGTTGCCGAACAATTGGAAGCGGGAACTTACCAATCACCAAAAGAAACCAAACACACCCACGAAGGAAGCATCAACAACCTTTGCCTGGAGGAGATTAAAGAAAAGATGAAGCGTTCTTATTAATTCGAAAGCCCACAAATCACATTTACAAAAAAATCCATAAAGTACATTTATGGATTTTTTTATTTAAAATTTTAATTTTCCGGTTCTGAGATATACCGCTGAATTTTTCACGGAATTATTCATGGCTTTGATAAAGGCTTCTTCAAATGCAAAAAAAAGTACGCCTCCACTTCCTTTCGACACAAAATCCAATACTTTTTTTCGAGTCTTTATGTCATAAATCTGAAAATGGGAATTTATGATGCAACTTTCACTTTGACCGCCGGACATCCCCATACCTCCGCCAGCCATAGGCATAGCCATAACAGGACTTCCTTGTATGCTGTTCGTGATTTCATGACCAGAAATTCTTATCAGGTAATCGGCAGTTGTATTTGTAAACAATGAATCCACTTTTTTTTGTTGCTCCGGATTGAACGTCAAAGGATCATTGGAAACAAATTCAAATGATTTGTCGTGTTTTATTTCACCAAAAATATTTTCCTGTTTCAATGTAGCAGCACACAAACTATCATATTCTATGACAAAATCGTGCTTTTGCTTGTACTTTTTAGCAAATGTCTTGGTAAATTCACTTATCAAAACATCATCATCATCAACCAATAAAGCTGTTTTATTGGAGCCAAAAACAAATTGTGAATCCTTGTAATTTGAGATTTCACTAATGCGAATTACTTCACAAGAACTTAATAATTGAGCACCAACTATTCCGGCTATTAACCATTTTCCTAATTTCATTTGTTTTGATTTTTAATAGATTGGGGGATATATTTACGCCAAAATTGGAAACTTTGACAAAGATTAAATTACAACTTCTCTTTCAACTCTCCTGCATCAATATCACTATGGGAAACATCGTAAACCGATTTCCCTCCCTTGATTAACAACAATTGTGGCGATTGATGATACACTCCAAAACGAGAAGCAATTTCATTAGAAATGTCTCTGTGTTCCAATAAATCCAAGAAATAAGCATCTACTTTATCGTCTAAATCAAATTCGTTTTCGAATTGCTTCAAGGCAAATCGGCTCACGCTGCAACGCGTGCTGTGTTTGAATATCACGGCTGGTTTGTTGTCCGAAAAGGCAGCCAATTCATCCAATTGCCCCAAATGCTGTAATGGAATCCAATTCACTTTGCTGTTTAATTTTTCATTGTCCAAACTTCCGAAAAGATTTGAAAAAACACTCATTTTGTCGTTTTTTAAGTCATTTTGTCTTCCATAAACCCCTTATTTCCAGTCAAAATGTCGTAACTTTAGGGATGGAACAAGATTTGACGATTTTTGCCAAAGATACAATATCTTTAAACTTACACAAGCACATAAATAAGTCAAACGTATGAATTTAAAACAACCGCAGATTCGCAGATTTATTTTTTGAGAACTAAATTTTATGGTTTATAGAGAAATTAATTTGCGCTAATACCGCTGAAAGCGATTTAAACATTATCAAAATTTTATTAAAATCTGCGAATCTGCGGTAAAAAAAAGCATATATACTGATTACACCAATTAAAAACGAACATTCAACTTTAAACAAAAAGTAAAATGAACATCAATAAATTTACAATCAAATCGCAGGAAGCCATTCAGCAATCACAGCAATTGGCTCAAAGTTTTGGACAACAACAAATTGAAAACGAACACATTTTCAAGGCTATTTTTGAAGTCGATGAAAACGTGGCGCCTTTCATTTTGAAAAAACTAAATGTAAATGTTCCGTTGTTCCAACAAATATTAGACAGCACCATCCAGAGCTTTCCGAAAGTTTCCGGAGGCGAAATTATGCTCTCCAGAACCGCCAATGCAACATTGAACGAAGCCGAAATCATTGCCAAAAAAATGAACGACGAATTCGTTTCCATCGAACATTTAATCTTGGCTATTTTTGATTCAAAAAGCAAGGCAGCCCAAATCCTGAAAGATCAAGGTGTAACCGGAAAAGGACTGAAAGCCGCCATAGAAGAATTACGCAAAGGCGAAAGAGTGACCTCCGCTTCGGCTGAGGAAACTTATAATTCCTTGAACAAATACGCCAAAAACCTCAACGAACTGGCTCGTACCGGAAAACTCGATCCCGTAATTGGGCGTGACGAGGAAATTCGACGCGTGTTGCAAATCTTGACTCGTCGAACCAAAAACAACCCGATGCTCGTGGGTGAACCCGGCGTGGGTAAAACCGCCATTGCCGAAGGTCTCGCACACCGAATCGTGGACGGCGACGTGCCCGAAAACCTGAAAGACAAAATCGTTTATTCCTTGGATATGGGCGCCCTGATTGCAGGTGCCAAATACAAAGGAGAATTCGAGGAACGTTTGAAATCGGTGGTAAAAGAAGTGACTTCGGCCGAGGGAGACATCGTCCTGTTTATTGACGAAATCCACACTTTGGTGGGCGCAGGTGGTGGCGAAGGTGCAATGGATGCCGCCAATATCCTGAAACCGGCTTTGGCTCGTGGTGAACTGCGTGCCATTGGCGCAACGACTTTGGACGAATACCAAAAATATTTCGAAAAAGACAAAGCCCTCGAACGTCGTTTCCAAAAAGTGATGATCGAGGAACCCGATACCGAAAGCGCGATTTCCATCCTTCGAGGTATAAAGGAAAAATACGAAACACATCACAAAGTGCAGATAAAAGACGATGCCATCATTGCCGCCGTCGAATTATCGCAACGTTATATCACCAACCGATTTTTGCCCGATAAAGCCATCGACTTGATGGACGAAGCGGCTTCGAAAATCCGTATGGAAATCAATTCGAAACCCGAAGAATTGGACGTTTTGGATCGAAAAATAATGCAATTGGAAATCGAGATTGCCGCCATCAAACGCGAGAAAGACGAAAGCAAACTCAAAGCTTTGGGAATGGATTTGGCCAACCTGAAAGACGACCGAAACGAAATCTTTACCAAATGGAAATCAGAAAAAGATGTGGTTGATAACATTCAAGCTGTAAAAACCGAAATCGAAGACTTCAAATACGAAGCCGAACGCGCCGAGCGAGAAGGCGATTACGGAAAAGTGGCCGAAATTCGTTACGGAAAAATCAAGGAAGCCCAAGAACGCTTGGACGCCTTCCAAAAACAATTGGCCGAAGATCAAAAAGGTGGAACTTCCCTAATCAAGGAAGAAGTAACCCGTGAAGACATTGCCGAAGTCGTGGCCAAATGGACCGGAATTCCGGTAACAAAAATGCTGCAAGGCGAAAGGGAAAAACTCTTGAAACTTGAAGACGAATTGCACCGCAGGGTTGTGGGTCAGGAAGAAGCCATCGAAGCCGTGAGCGATGCCGTGCGCCGAAGTCGTGCGGGCTTGCAGGATATGAAAAAACCGGTGGGAACCTTCCTGTTCTTGGGAACCACGGGAGTCGGAAAAACCGAATTGGCCAAAGCCTTGGCCGAATACTTGTTCGACGACGAAAACGCGATGACCCGAATTGATATGAGCGAATACCAGGAACGCCACAGCGTGAGCCGTTTGGTGGGTGCGCCTCCGGGCTATGTGGGTTATGACGAGGGCGGGCAATTGACCGAAGCCGTGCGCCGCAAACCCTATTCCGTGATTTTGTTGGACGAGATTGAAAAAGCGCATCCCGACACCTTCAACATCTTGTTGCAGGTCTTGGACGAAGGCCGTTTGACGGACAACAAAGGACGCTTGGCCGATTTCAAAAACACGATTATCATTATGACTTCCAATATGGGAAGCCAGATTATTCAAGAGAAATTCGAGAATTTGAGGGGAAGTGTCGAAGCCGCCACCGAAGCCGCCAAAGTGGAAGTGCTGGGCTTGTTGAAACAAACTGTTCGCCCCGAATTCATCAATCGTATTGACGAAATCGTGATGTTTACACCTTTGACCAATGCCAACATTGCACAAATCGTGGGCTTGCAACTCAAATCGGTGACCAAAATGCTTGCCCAACAAGGCATCACGATGGACGCCACACCCGAAGCCATTGCCTATTTAACCGAGAAAGGCTATGACCCGCAATTTGGTGCCAGACCCGTAAAACGAGTGATACAAAGAGACGTCTTGAACAAATTGTCGAAAGAAATCCTCGCCGGAAAAATCACAACCGACAGCATTATTTTACTGGATTCCTTTGACGGCGAATTGGTTTTCAGGAATCAGAGTGAGTTGGTTCATTGATTACTCCATTTTGTCACATCGAGCGCAGTCGAGATGCCTATAGTTCTCGACTGCGCTCGAACAGACAAAAAAATACTAATATAAACACCAGTCGAAAGATTGGTGTTTTTTTTGGAGCAGAACGATGAGTTTTCATAACAACTTCCCTCCCGCTGTACGTCATATCTTTTGGGCTGAACGCCAGCCCAAAAGGATATTGGCTCCCATCGGGGCTAGAGAGAACGTTTATCTTTCTAAAAATATTCTTTTTGAATCAACAAAATTATTACACCTACAATCACTCCTATAATTATTTCCAAATACACTTTCATAAATGCAGTCTGGAATTGAGAAAAAATTGATAAATCACCGATAGCGCGGATTTACAATCCGTGCCCACAAGCGAGAGCAAACTATAATATCATATTTTAATTGCCAATTGGAAAGGACGCAGTTTACAAAACATCACTAACAATTGAAGGTGAAAAAAGCCGTCCCGTTGAAGGGACAGCTTAGCTTAAAAATTTATTTTAGAATCAGGAAATTTCAATCTGTTTGATTCTGTTGCGCAGTACTTCTTCTTTTTTTGGAATCTTGATGTACAAAATTCCATCTTCGTATTTGGCTTCTATTCGTTCCGTATCTACGATATCTTGAGGGAAGGTAAAACTTCGTTTGAGTGATTGGTATGAAAATTCTTTTCTTGAATAAACACCTTCGTCGCTCTCTGTAGTTTGATTACTTTTTTCTGCACTAATGGTTAGGACATCATTTTCCAGCTCTATTTTGAAATCTGTTTTTGCCATTCCGGGAGCCACCATTTCAAGAGCATAACCATCAGCATTCTCTTTGATGTTTACTGCTGGAATAGAGGTGCTGGCGTCATAAAAATTCAAATTACCTTCTCTAAATGCATCGCGATTAAAAAAGTTGTCCAACAACATTGGCAATGCATTGTTAAGTGCCGAATTACGTTTTACAAGGTTCATAATAACAAAATTTTAAAGTTAATAATAATTTATTCTTTTACTCAAACAACAAATTTTGTACCATTGGAAATAGTATTTCAATGCTGAAAAAATGTCATTATTTTTTAAGAAAATTTTAGAAAAAAAATGTCAAAATATCAGATTTACTATTATCCTAAACTGACGATTTTACACAACCCGATAGCGGAGATTTACAATCCCACAAACGAGAGCAAACAATAACAAAATATTTTAATTGCCAATTGTAAAGGACACAATTAACAAAACTGCTTCTACTTTGAATTTGATAAAAAAGCTGCAAGAAAATATTTTGCAGCTTTTTTTTATCTTTATACAGAAAAAACAAACTAAAAAACAAAAACTATGGCACTCATTAATCCTCACATCAACTTCAACGGCAATGCCGAAGAAGCGTTTACTTTTTACAAATCGGTATTTGGCGGAGAGTTTGCCAAGATTGTCCGTTTCAAAGATTTAGTAAGTCCCGAATTTCCAGCAGCTGAAAATGATGCAGAAAAAATAATGCACATTGCCCTTCCCATTGGCGGCAACATTTTAATGGGAAATGATGTCCCGGATTTTTTAGGACGGGTAAATGAAAACGAAAACAGGTCCAAAATAGCCATCAGCGCAGCAAGCCGTGAAGAAGCCGACCAATTATTTCACGGACTTTCGGCAGGTGGAACCATTGAATTCCCTATTAGCGACAGCCCTTGGGGTTCTTATTTTGGGATGTTTCGGGACAAATACGGCATTGAATGGATGGTGGATTTTGACCCAAAATATAGTGATTTTAAAAACTTTACCGATAAATAGCCATACATCAACTAATTAGATTATTAAAGTAAATTATTTTCTTTTGCTGCAATTTGCTGTTAATGCATCCTAAAGTGAAATTTTAAAATCCAAGAAGACTTGGCCATCAATAGTGCAAAATTATAGACAGTCGAAGTCATTAAATTTTATACTATTTTCAATCAAAAAAACAGTACTTTCGCAGTAATAAACAATTAAAACGCGCCGATTAAATTTTGTAAATCAATACCAAAAACAAGGCCGTTTCTAAATTAATTTTATGGCATCAGGTTTTTTCGCACTATTGGATGATATCGCAGCAATCATGGATGATGTTGCCGTAATGAGTAAAGTGGCAGCCAAAAAAACGGCGGGTATTTTGGGCGACGATTTGGCCGTCAATGCCGAGAAAGCCTCTGGATTTATTTCTTCCAGGGAAATTCCCGTTTTGTGGGCCATCGCCAAAGGTTCCTTCATCAATAAATTAATCATTCTTCCCATTGCCTTTCTGCTGAGTGCTTTTTTGCCTTTGGCAATTATTATCATCTTGGTTCTTGGCGGACTTTATTTGGCTTATGAAGGTGCCGAAAAAATATACGAATACTTCTTTCCCCACAAGGATGCCACAACCGAAATCTTGGTACAAGATTTCACGGAAACCGAAATTTTGGCTCTTGAAAAAGACAAAATAAAATCAGCCATCGTGACCGATTTTATTCTATCTGTAGAAATCGTAATCATTGCACTTGGAACTGTCATCGGAAAGCCTATCACGTCCCAAATTGGCGTAGTTTCGATAATTGCAATATTGGCAACCATCGGTGTTTATGGCATTGTGGCGCTAATTGTACGAATGGACGAAATGGGTTTCAAACTGATTGCATTGAGTACGCGAGAACGTAGTTTGTCAAAAACGATAGGAAATGTACTCGTGAAAGCCTTGCCCAAAGTCATCAAAAGTTTATCCGTTATAGGTACAATCGCCCTGATTTTGGTAGCAGGTGGCATCTTTGTGCACAATATTGACTTTCTGCATCATGTATTTCCACAATGGCCTTCGATTGTAAAAGAATTTACTTTTGGCCTAATTATCGGATTGATTGTTTTGGCAATTGTAAATTTGTTCAAAAAAATATTTGGAAAAAAACATTAAAAACAATAGTAGGGACAGTATTTACTACTCCTTAAAATTTACCTATTTTTGCACTCTAAAAATTTTGCCTTATGCCTAAGAAAAAATACAAAATAGCGGTTATCCAATTGAATCTAAATGATGTTGCCGAAAACAACCTGAAAAAATGTTTGTCTTGGGTTCGTGATGCCGCCAGTCAAGGTGCCGAAGTGATTTCGTTGCCCGAATTGTACAGCAGCCACTATTTTTGTCAAAGCGAAGATGTCGATAATTTTGCCTTGGCTGAACCTTTGTACAGCACTTCGTTTATTGCTTTCAGTGCTTTGGCAAAAGAATTGGGCGTCGTGATTATCGTTCCTTTCTTCGAAAAAAGAATGGCCGGAATTTACCACAACAGCGCCTACATCATCGACACCGACGGTTCGGAAGCGGGATTGTACCGTAAAATGCACATTCCAGACGATCCAGCTTTTTACGAAAAATTCTATTTCACTCCGGGTGATTTAGGTTTTAAAAATAATCCAACTAAAAAAGGAAACATTGGAACGCTAATTTGTTGGGACCAATGGTATCCTGAAGCGGCTCGAATAACTGCTTTAAAAGGTGCCGAGGTGTTGTTTTACCCAACAGCCATTGGTTGGCATCCATTGGAAAAAGAGCAATATGGCGAAAACCAACACGGTGCCTGGATGAACGTGATGAAAGGTCATGCCGTGGCAAATGGCATTTATGTGGCCGCCGCAAATAGAATTGGGTTAGAACAATATTTACCTGATACAGCCGGAATACAGTTTTGGGGTTCATCTTTTATAGCTGGTCCACAAGGAGAGATTTTGGCGCAAGCCTCACACGACAAAGAAGAAATATTGATTGCCGAAGTTGATTTGGATTTACAAGAAAATGTGCGCCAAAACTGGCCATTTTTCAGGGACAGAAGAATCGATGCTTTTGGAGATATTACTAAACGGGCGATTGATTAATTATGAGCACATCCAATAGAAGATTCCCCGCCGAATGGGAAAAGCAATCAGGCATTTTATTGTGTTTTCCGCATAACGGCAACGATTGGCCTGGGAAATACGAAGCCATTCAATGGGCTTTTGTGGAATTCATCAAGAAAGTGGCCACTTTTGAAGAAGTTTTTTTGGTCGTTGCCGACGAAAAATTAAAAGCTAAAGTATCTGAAATGCTGGAAACTGCAACTGTTCAAATGAGCAATGTTTCTTTCATCATTCATAAAACCAATAGAAGCTGGATGCGCGATTCGGGACCGATTATTGTTCAAAACGGAACAAAAAGAGAAGCCTTGAATTTCAATTTCAATGGTTGGGCGAAATATAAAAACATCAATCTGGACAAACACGTTCCTGCCAAAGTGGGCGAATTTTTGAAACTGCCCGTTACCCAAGTGGTTTACAAAGGAAAACCCGTAATCGTGGAAGGCGGAGCAATTGACGTCAACGGAAAAGGAACTTTATTGACTTCCGAAGAATGTTTGATGCACCCAAGCATCCAAGTTCGAAATGCCGGTTTTACCAAAGCCGATTATGAAGCGGTTTTCAAGGAATACTTGGGAATTACCAACGTGATTTGGTTGGGCGACGGAGTTGAAGGCGACGATACTCACGGCCATATCGATGATTTGTGTCGATTCGTGAACGAAGATACCATTGTTACCATTGTGGAATCGGATCCAAAAGACGGTAATTACAAAACTTTGCAAGACAATTTGAAACGCTTGAAAAACGCCAAACTGGAAAACGGAAAATCTCCCAAAATAGTCGAATTACCTATGCCGAAACGCATCGATTTTGATGGTTTGCGATTGCCGGCCAGTTATGCCAATTTCCTGATTTTGAACAACTGTGTATTGGTTCCCACATTCAATGATTCGAACGACAGGATTGCCTTGAATATCTTGGCCGATTGTTTCCCAGAAAGAGAAATCATCGGAATCAATGCAATAGATTTGATTTGGGGATTTGGAACTTTGCATTGTTTGAGTCAACAAATTCCAGAATAAGAAATTCCAAAACATTAGATCTTGACATAAAAAAACACCAACAATTATCCCTGCTGGTGTTTTTTTTTATTATGGCATTAATTATTTATCTCTTGTGAACGGGATTTTTTGGCCATCGGGCATAATCAAATCGAATGCCTCTTTGCTTTCATTAAATTTAAATTTAAAATCAACTTCTTTGGGTTTTAAAGTATTATCGCCAACAAATTCTATGGTAAAATTTGGATAATCACCCATTTCAACATTGATTTTTCCCCTTTTCTTCGTGAGAACAATTTTTAAGGGACTATATTGATTAGAAAAAGTTCCCAAATAACCATCCAGATTTACATCTTTTTCAATAATCCCCGTAGCTGAATTCCAACTGTTATTACTTTCATTACTGTCAGGAAACACGTGATCTGGATCGATAGTGACACTTTCTATTTCTTCTGTAGAATGGTGTTTGAAAGTCCAATCAACGTTTCTTTGCCAAATTTCAACAGGCAATTTTACACGAGTAACATTTCCGCTTTTTGTTTTTATGTCCAACACTACCGGCATTGCCATTTTTTCGAAATTTTCAATGGTAATGTAAACCCCGGATTTAGGATTATTATCTACATATTTTATGGAAGTAACACCTTGATCCAAACGCCAATTGTGGACAAACCAACCTCTCCAAAACCAACTTAAATCTTCGCCTGAAACATTTTCGATGGTTCTAAAAAAATCATCTGGTGCTGGATGTTTGAATGCCCAGCGTTCCACATAAGTTCGAAAAGCTAAATCGAATCGTTCGGCTCCTAAAATGTGCTCCCGCAACATCACCAATCCTGCGCCTGGTTTTGAATAACCCAAAGTCCCAATATTGGCTTCCTTCATATTATCTGGAGAACTCATCATGGATTCCAGATTTATAGTCGTGTATTTTTCGGCATCTTTATGCAAATCGGCAACTTTCTCTTTATACTCGCCTTTATTAAAATCGGCTGAACTTATCGAATTGATAAAAGTATTGAATCCTTCATCCATCCAAGCAAATAAACGCTCGTTTGAACCCACAATCATGGGGAACCAAATGTGGCCAAACTCATGATCCGTAACTCCCCACAAATCTATTCCTTTTGATTTCCAATCGCAAAAAACGATACCGGGATATTCCATTCCGCCGACAATTCCTGCTACGTTAGTTGCTGCTGGATAAGGATATTCAAACCATCTTTTCGAATAGTTTTCGATGGATGTTTTGGTGTATTCCGTGGAACGTCCCCAAGCTTCATTCCCGCCACTTTCAGTTGGATATGCAGAAATGGCCATCGATTTTTTCCCGCTTGGCAAGTTAATTCTAGCGGCATCAATTACGAATGCAGCAGAAGATGCCCATGAAACATCACGAGAATTTTTCATTTTAAAACGCCAGGTTTTATTTGATTTTGCCATAACATTGGCCGCAGCCAAAACTTCATCTGCAGAACGAATCAGGATTGTTTTATCACTTTGCGAAGCTTGGGAAAAACGCTTTTGCTGTTCGGTCGAATAGACTTCAGATGGGTTTATCAATTCCCCTGAACAAACCACAAAATGATTGGACGGAGCCGAAATGCTCACATCAAAATCACCATATTCCAAATAAAATTCCGAAGCTCCAAGATATGGATTCGTGTTCCAACCTCTCAAGTCATCATACACGCACATTCTAGGGTACCATTGCGCAACAGTGAAAATTTTGCCGTACTTGGTTTCCAAAATTCCCATTCGATCAGAGCCTTCGTTTGGAGATATAAAAGAAAAATCAATTTTAATGGTGACACTTCCTCCTTTGGATTTCAATTCTTGAGGAAGAAAAATCTGCATTCTGGTATCTGTAATTAGATATTTAACCTCTTTTTCTGTTGCAATTCCTTTACTTGTGGTGACAATTTTTACCGATTTTATCTTGTGACCTCCATCGAAAATTTGGCCTTGAGCACCATTTCTACTGCCTTCTACAGGAATAATGGCGTTGCCACGAGAATCTTGTTTGAATAAATTTTGGTCTAAATACATCCACAAGAAAGTCATCGTGTCCGGGCTATTGTTGGTATACTTTATAATACTTGTTCCAACAATTTCGTTGTTTGCCTCATTTAATGTTGCAGACAATTTATAATCAGCCCTATTTTGCCAATAAGCAAATCCGGGTTGACCGCTTGCAGAACGCGTGCTTGTTCCATCTTTCGAATAAAAAAAAGGCGCAAAAGCATCGTAGTAATCGTACTTTGAAATTGGTTTTGTTGTGGCAGAAACAGAAATTTGTTGTGACCAAAGAAGAGAACTTCCTGATAATAAAGTCAATTGAAAGATGACTAGGAGACGGATACTTTTCATTTAATAAATTTTGTGCAACAAATTAATGAAAAATAATCTTGACGCTGAAAATAAACTCTGAAATTTGAGAAAGTTTTAATAATATTACAATTAGTCGCATTATTTTTTACAGAATTAAATTTATGAAATACATTTACATCGAATAAATTATAAACCGTAATTAGCAATTATTTTGACTACGACAATTTCAAATTCAAATCTAACGGCTCAAATAAATCACTTTGGAGCCGAATTGTTTTCTTTAAAAAACCAGGAGAACAAAGAATACATTTGGGAAGGAAACCCGGCATTTTGGGGAAAACATTCTCCTGTATTGTTTCCCATTGTGGGAACGCTAAAAAACAATTCATTTCATTATAAAGAATCCGAATACCACTTGTCAAGACATGGTTTTGCCAGAGACATGGAATTTGAATTAATCGAAAAATCGGAAATCAGCGCTACATTCTCATTAACTTCCTCCGACGAATCCCGTAAAGTGTATCCTTTTGATTTTGAATTGCAAATTAGTTATTCATTGGACCAAAACAAATTAAACATAGATTACAAAATCATTAATAAAAATGATGCAATCATGCCTTTTTCCATTGGGGCGCATCCTGCTTTTGCATTGCCAAAACCATTTGAAGATTACACATTGGCATTTGAAAACGCCGAAATTTTGACGAGTTACACGCTTGAAAATGATTTACTTTCAGATAATTTTTCAACGATTGAAATGACTGACAATCAAGTTCCGCTCCATTATTCATTGTTTGAAAAAGACGCCTTGATTTTTAAGAAATTACAATCTAAAAGCATCACGATTTTAGAAAATCAAAACCCATTGCTTCGTGTTCGATTTGATAATTTTCCAAACCTGGGAATTTGGACAAAAAGCAACGCTCCATTCTTGTGCATTGAACCTTGGCTTGGTTATTCGGACACCGTTCATTCTACAGGAAATATTTTGGAAAAAGAAGGCATCCAACTCTTGGAACCAAAAAAATCATTGGAATGTAATTTTAGCATTGAAATTTTATAAAATATGTTAGCCATTAATTTTACCCCATTTCCCAATCTTGAAACCGAGCGGTTGTATTTACGTCGCGTTGCGAAAGAAGATGTAAACGAGATTTTTGCGCTTCGATCCAATGAGGAAACGATGCAATACATCCCCAGACCATTGGTAAAAACCGAAGAAGATGCCATGGCACATATTACCATGATGGATGAAAAAATTGACAACAATGAAGGCATAAATTGGGCGATTACTTTAAAAAACGACTCAAAACTAATAGGACTCATAGGTCATTATCGGATTAAACCAGAACATTTCAGGGCAGAAATTGGCTATATGCTTCTTCCTGAATTTCACGGAAAAGGCATCATTGTCGAAGCGATAAAAGAAACCGTTAAATATGGTTTTGAAATTATGAAACTACATTCGATTGAAGCCGTGATTGATCCTGAAAATTTAGCCTCTGAAAAAGTCTTGCAAAAATGCGGTTTTGTCAAGGAAGCCCATTTCAAAGAAAATGAATATTATGAAGGACGATTTTTGGACAGTGTTATTTATTCCATTTTGAATAAACATTAATTTCACTGTATTCCTTAAAATCTATTATTTATATTTGTCGCT
>NZ_PNNA01000028.1 GCF_013823965.1 Flavobacterium sp. | reverse complement strand
CTTCGGATTTAGTGGTAACTGTTTCTGGTGGAATTGGAACTACTTATTTTTATCAATGGTATTCCAACACAAGTAACAATACTACGTCGGGAATAGCAATTACTGGAGCTACCAATGCTACTTATACTCCATCGACTACTGCTGTTGGAACTCTTTATTATTATTGTGTCATCACTCAATCTGCCGGGTCAGGTTGTAATGCAACCAGTAATACAGCCACTGTTGCTGTCAATCTGGCTCCCACATTTACATCGCAACCTGTATCAAGCACGATTTGCGTGGGTCAAACCCCAACCCTGTTAAGTGTAAGTTACATCAATGGCGTTGGCACGCCTCAATACCAATGGTATTCCAATACATCCAACACAACCACGGGAAGCACTCTTTTAACTGGAGCCACCAACTCAAGTTATAGTCCACCGAATTTAATAAATGGAACACTATATTACTATTGTATTATTACTTTACCCACGGGAGGATGTTCCAGCTTAACATCAAATTTAGCCACAGTTACCATCAATCCAATACCTGTTATATCCAATAAAACGAGTATTATTTGTAGTAGTAAGGCTTTCACTATTTCCCCTGTAAATTCAGGTTCAGAAATTGTGCCTGCCGGAACAACTTATACTTGGTCGAATCCAACTATTTCACCTGCTGGTTCCATAACGGGAGCATCGGCACAATCGACACAACAAACCAGTATTAGCCAAAACTTAATCAACACTACAACGAGTCCAGCAACCGTTACTTACACCATTACTCCTCTTTCAGGAAATTGTGCAGGTGCTACTTTTACCATTGTGGTCACTGTAAATCCAGCCATTTCTTCGAATGTTGCTTTGAATAACAGTACTTGTTTTGGAGCAAATAGTGGAACATTACAAACCAATATTACGGGCGGAATTTCTTTTAATTCTGGTGCTCCTTACATCATTTCTTGGACTGGCCCTAACGGATTTACCTCTTCTGCTTCGAGCATTTCTAATTTGGCTCCAGGTGATTACAACCTTTCCATTACAGATGCGGGTGGCTGTCCAATTAATGAAAATTATACTATCAAAGAACCTGATGACATCATTATTTCAACAGATTTAGAGAAAGATATTACGTGTTTTAATGCTGCCAATGGTGAAATAAAAATCAGTGTAACTGGCGGAACTTTAAATTATAAAATCAATTGGACAAAAAACGGAATTCCTTATGCCACAACCGAAGATTTGTCTAATTTAAGTCCAGGAAATTATGTGGTTACCGTTTCGGATGCCAATAATTGTGGACCAAAAACGGCGAATTTCAACATTACCGAACCTCCCGTTTTGGCAGTAAGTTTAGGGAACCAAACGAATATCTTGTGTTTTGGAGATCCAACGGGAGCAATAACCGTAAACGTGATTGGAGGTACTTTTCCTTATACTTACGCTTGGTCTGGGCCAAATGGTTTCACAAGTGCCAATCAAAACCTCACGGGTCTTTTTGCAGGAACTTACAACTTGACTGTAACCGATATTTTGGGTTGTACCAAAAACTTGTCGATACCCATCACACAAACTCCCGAAATTCTCATCAAAGCGACAACGACCCCGATTGTTTGTTATGGCGACAACAATGCGGCCATCAATCTGGCGATAACAGGCGGTGTTGCTCCTTATCAAATTTCGTGGAGCAATTTGGGAAGCGGGACTTTTCAAAACAATCTTTCGGCGGGAGATTACGTCATCAGCGTTACCGATGCCTTGAATTGTCCCAAAACAGTCACCGTGAACATTCCCGAAGCACCACTTTTTACAGTCAATCCCGTGGTAAAAAACATCAGTTGTTTTGGAGCCAACAATGGCAGCATCAACCTTAATTTTGTTGGAGGCATTGCTCCCGTGAAATTGACTTGGAGTGATGGCTCTACGGCGGGAACAACCAGAAATAATTTAGGCCCTGGCTCCTACACAGTCACAATTGTTGACTCAAAACCGTGTACAATTGTAAAAAATTTCATTATACTGGAACCTCAACTATTAGTATTATCTGCTAATTTGACAAATGCCTTGGACTGCAACAATGCCAATTCCGGCGCCATCAATCTTTTGGTTTCAGGTGGTTCCGCTCCCTTTATTTATGCTTGGTCCAACGGGGCGACCACGGAGGATTTGTCCAACATCCCCGCTGGAAATTACTTGGTTACCGTAACCGATGCCAACGGCTGTACCCAACAAGCCCAATACAGCATCAATAGACCTGCTCCACTCTTGCCTGGAGTGCTTACCAAAACCGTATTTGACTGTACAACCAAATACGTCCAACAAACCTTTGTAGCCCAAGTTTCGGGTGGGGTCCCTCCCTATCAATTGGCGTGGTCTAGCGGAACCGTTAGCGGTGCCAACAATGAAATGATGACCACCAATCAAAACGGGATGGTGCTTTTGAGCGTTACCGATGCCATTGGATGCAAAGCCAATTATTCGTTGAACGTGGAAGTGCCCAAATTGGGAACGGCTTCCTTTACGGCCAATTCCTATGCTTATTCGACTTACGGCGCTTATTCGATCCAGGATCCCATACAATTTACCAACACGGCAACCGGCGATTATATTGGCGTGGTTTGGGATTTTGGAGACGGCACTTTCTCGACAGAACCCAATCCCGTGCATAGTTTCATCAATCCAAAAGATTATGTCGTCACGCAAACCGTCACTTATCCTTTTGGATGCATCGAAATTCAAAAAATCACTTTGGTTGTTGGCAAAGGTTATGTCCTGGTGGTTCCCAATGCTTTCACTCCCAACAATGACAGGCTCAATGACACTTTTAGACCCGTGACCAAGGGGTTGAAAAATGTCCGCCTGGATATTTACGACACTTGGGGTTCATTAATTTATTCCGAAACAGGTGACGTTTTGCGAGGTTGGGATGGAAAAATAAAAGGCTCCAATTCTGAAAACGGCAATTACTACTGCAAAGTGAGCGGAGCCACTTTCTATGGGACAATTGTCAATGAAAATCACCCTTTTGTATTAATAAAATAAGCGCAATAAGAATGAAATTTAAACTTGTTTTATCTATACTGTTAACCACCTTTTCTGTCGTGGCAGTTAAGGCACAAGATCCTGTTTTTACCCAATATTATTTTGTTCCCGAGACCCAAAACGGCGCATTTACAGGAACCATAAACACGCTGAACACGGGAATATTGCACAGAACACAATGGCCTGACGGTAGCAGAAGATTGGATACCGAATATGCTTTTTTCAATGGTTCCATGGGGAATTTATCGGAAGATTCCCGTCCCAGTGATTCGAATCTTCAAAATATTGGATTAGGACTGACCATTCTTAACCAACATGAAGTTTTTACAGCTTACAATTATACCCAAATTAACGGCGTTACTTCCCTGAATCTTGATTTAGATAATTTTTCTTCAGGCCTGCGATTAATTTTAGGATTGGAAGCGGGTTATGGAACCAAAAATTTTAATTTCAAAAGCCTTTTGTTCGAAGACCAAATCAATGTGGACAACGGAGGAATTAACGGAGGAAGTGCCGATCCAAGTTTATTGTACCTCAAGAGCAAAATAAATTTCTTCGATATTTCGCCCGGTTTTCTTCTCTATGACGAGGATTTTTGGCTTGGTGTTTCTTTTAAACATCTCAACACACCCAATATTGCCTTTGAATCTGAAGGCGAAGTTCCTTTGAACATGAATTTAAGCTTTCAAAGTGGCTACTCGTTTGATTTAGACCAAAATCCTGGTTTTGGGTTCTTGCCGGATAATTCGAAATTTGTGCTTACTTCCAATTTTATGCAACAAGGAGAATATAATCGATTGGATTTTGGCAGTATTTTACATTTTAATCCCTTCATTCTGGGAGTCATTGCTGCAACAAATCCCATAAGAAAAAATGAACAAAGCCATCTTCTAACTTCAGTAAACCTGATGGGTTCCATTAAAATAAACAACTTCACTTTTGGCTATTCGTATGACATGAATACTTCAAAAATAGACAATACACAGGGCGTTCACGAATTTTCCCTGACATGGCAAATAGGCAGGGAATGTCATAGTTGCAATAATTATTTGGCCACAAGACCTTGGGGCAGAAATTATTAAGAAACTTAAACTAATTGAAAGGTTAGCAACCTCCCAATTGTCATCAAATAAAAAAATATTTATTGATTGGGTTGACAAAAGGTCGCTTTCAAGGCACTAGTTTTGGAAAATGATTGAGTGCATCAAGCCGATAAAAAAGAGTACGTTTTTTTAAGCATAAATGAATAAAGTAAACTAAATTTATGTCGAAAATAAACCGAAAATAGTAGTTCTAATATTTACTAAATTTACAGGCGAAACTTCGAAAACAACAGAATGGACAATATCGAAACCAGGAAAAGTTCCATTTAAGTGACAGAGTTGAAATCCGTTGATGCAGCATTGGTTTGCAATAGATACAAACCGGTTTTAATTAACCTTAAACAAAAAACATAAAAAAAAACAGCATGCAAGAAAAATCACGATGCCGCCATTAGGGAAACTAATCCTGACAACTCTGCCAAAACAAATTCAGTAATTGTAATTTTTCACGCAGATTAACCAGTTCACAAAACCTTCAAAAATCAATCAAAACCTTATGATAAGTACCAATAAAACTGCATTTTTTGCCCTAATCCTATTTTTCGCCTTTGCCGGCATCAAAGCCCAGGAAAGAACCATCCTTGAACTAAACAATGGATGGAAATTTGCCAAAGGCAAGAACGAAAAGGCTTTCGAAAATAATTTTAACGATTCGAAATGGCAAACCGTTAGCGTCCCTCACGATTGGGCCATTTACGGTCCATTCGACAAAGAAATCGACAAGCAAACCACCGCCATTGTTCAAAACGGTGAAAATGTAGCCACCGAAAAAACGGGGCGAACAGGAGCCTTGCCCTATATCGGCGAAGCTTGGTACAGAAATCAGTTTTCGGTTCCCAATTTCGACAAAAACAAGAAAGTAATACTCCTTTTTGAAGGTGCCATGAGCGAGCCTAAAGTATTTTTAAATGGCAAAAAAGTGGGCGAATGGAACTATGGTTACAATTATTTTTACTTCGACATCACCGATTTTTTGGCTGCCAATGGCAAAAATAATTTGGCAGTGCATTTATCCAATCTCGGCGAATCTTCGCGTTGGTATCCCGGAGCTGGCTTGTACCGAAAAGTAAAACTGATTGTCAAAAACAAGGAAAGCATCGATCAATGGGGCACTTTCGTGACCACTCCAGTCGTTACCGACGATTTGGCAAAAGTGAACATCAAAACCAAAGTTACTGGCGAAAATCTGCGTATCGTTACCAAAATTAAAGACGCCTCCGGAAAAGAAGTGGCCGTAAATGAATCGGAGGTGCTTTTTGGCAATGAATTCGACCAGAATATTGCCGTAAAAAATCCGCAGTTGTGGAGTCCAGAAACGCCCTATCTCTACACAGCCGTATCCCAACTCTATGTTGACGGAAAACCAAAAGACGAAACCACCACAAAATTCGGCATTCGAACCATTAAATTCGAACCCAACAAAGGGTTCAGTTTGAATGGAAAAATACGCAAGTTCAAAGGCGTTTGTTTGCACCACGATTTGGGTCCAATTGGCACCGCAATCAACAAATCCGCCTTGCGCAGACAATTGACGATTCTAAAAGATTTGGGTTGCGACGCCATTCGCAGTTCGCACAACATGCCGTCATTGGAACAACTCGAATTGTGTGACGAAATGGGTTTCATGTTTCTGGCCGAAAGTTTTGACGAATGGGCCAAACCCAAAGTAAAAAATGGCTACAATCGTTTTTTTGAAACGGATGCCGAAAAAGACATCGTCAACTTGGTTCACGCCACCCGCAACCATCCGTCCATAGTGATGTGGAGTTCCGGCAACGAAGTCCCGGATCAATGGGGCGAAGAAGGTGTAAAACGAGCCAAATGGCTGCAAGATATTTTTCATCGAGAAGACCCAACGCGATCGGTAACCGTGGGAATGGACCAAGTAAAAGCCACGATGGAATCGGGTTTTGGAGCATTAATGGATATTCCTGGGTTGAATTACAGGGTACATTTGTATGAAGAAGCTTTCAAAAAATTCCCCCAAGGATTTATATTGGGTTCCGAAACTGCTTCAACGGTGAGTTCCCGAGGTGTTTATAAATTTCCGGCAGTAAAAGCAGTATCAAAAGAATATCCTGATTTTCAATCGTCTTCTTATGATTTAGAATACTGCAGTTGGTCTAATTTGCCTGAAGACGATTTTATTTTGCAAGACGACAAACCTTGGGTTATTGGCGAATTTGTCTGGACCGGTTTTGATTATTTGGGCGAGCCAACTCCTTATGATGAGAAGTGGCCTTCCCGAAGTTCTTATTTTGGAATGAGTGACTTGGCAGGTTTGCCCAAGGACCGCTTCTATTTGTACCGAAGCCGTTGGAATACCATCGACAAGACCTTGCATGTTTTGCCACATTGGAATTGGGAAGGTAGAGAAGGACAAATCACGCCCGTTTTCGTTTACACCAATTATGACAGCGCTGAACTTTTTGTCAATGGAAAAAGCATGGGCATCCAGAAAAAGAACAACACCACGCCACAAAACCGTTACCGTTTGATGTGGATGGATGTCAAATACGAACCCGGCACGATAAAAGTGGTCGCTTTGGACAAAGAGGGAAAAGCAGTTGCCGAAGAAAGCGTTCACACAGCCGAAAAGCCGTACCAAATACAACTCGAAGCCGAT
This sequence comes from Flavobacterium sp., assembly GCF_013823965.1. GTDB lineage: Bacteria > Bacteroidota > Bacteroidia > Flavobacteriales > Flavobacteriaceae > Flavobacterium. Next base: position 75,240 of record NZ_PNNA01000028.1, on the reverse strand, counting down.
AGAAACACACTGGAAGCCAATGGTGAAGATTTGTCCTATGTAACGGTTTCGGTGGTGGATAAAAACGGAAATCCGTGTCCCACTGCCACCAATCAATTGCAATTTAATGTTAGCGGAAAAGGAACCTATCGAGCCGCTTGCAATGGAGATGCCACTTCATTGGAACAATTTCATTTGCCAAAGATGCAATTGTTCAGCGGTAAATTAGTGGTTTTGGTTCAATCGACTACCGAAGCGGGAAAAATGGAATTAACCGTAACGGGCAAAGGGTTGAAAAGCGGAAAAATTGTTTTACATTCGGAAAAATAATTTGTGATAATCACGGTAAACCCCATCGGTTTGATGCGTCACATCGCCCTTATAACAGATTACGACAAATATAAAACCGAATAGTTTGAGCCGGGAAGTGATAAAGAATATAAAAAATTATAAAAAAAATTAATCGTCATGAAAACAACAAACGTAAAAGCCTTTGGCACAAAAGCAGCTGATGCTCCATTAAAAGAAATGACAATTGACCGCAGAGAAGTGACTGCAAAAGACATCGAAATTGAGATTTTGTATTGTGGCGTTTGCCATTCGGATTTGCACACGGCTAAAAATGATTGGGGATTTACCGTATATCCAACAGTTCCGGGCCACGAAATTGTAGGTAGAGTGACCAAGGTGGGAAGCGAAGTAACTAAATTAAAAGTGGGTGATATAGCAGGTGTGGGCTGTTTAGTCGATTCTTGCCAAACTTGCGAAAGCTGTAAAAAAGATTTGGAGCAATATTGCTTGACTGGATTTACGGGAACTTATGGAGGAGTGGACAAACATTTGGGTGGTTTCACTTTTGGAGGTTATTCCGAAAAAATTGTCGTGGACGAACATTTTGTGTTGAAAGTACCTGCCAATTTAGATTTGGCCGCCGTTGCTCCCCTACTTTGTGCCGGAATTACCACTTGGTCACCGCTTCGTCATTGGAAAGTGACAAAAGGAAGCAAAGTAGCCGTTATTGGTTTAGGCGGACTGGGTCATATGGCCATAAAATTGGCAAAAGGTTTGGGTGCCGAAGTAACTCTTTTGTCCAGAACACCCGGCAAAGAAAAAGACGCTTTAGCATTGGGAGCCGATGCCGTTATTATTTCAACAGACAGCAATCAAATGAATTCGGTAAGTGGAAAATTTGATTTGATCATCGACACCGTTCCTTATGTTCACGATGTGAATCCTTATGTGGCAACCCTAAACATTAGCGGCACCTTGGTTTTGGTGGGTTATCTGGGAGGTTTGGAACCTTTTTTAAACACTGTTCCAATGATTTTAGGAAGAAAATCTATTGCAGGATCTTTAATTGGTGGTATTGCCGAAACACAGGAAATGCTCGATTTTTGTGGCGAGCACAATATCGTTTCTGAAATTGAGCTTATCAAAATGCAGGACATCAACGAAGCTTATGAAAGAATGCTCAAAAGCGATGTGCGATACCGTTTTGTAATTGACATGGCGTCTTTGAAAGAATAGTCAAAGAGAATTTTAATTGATCCCAAACACTCGTTTTTCAATTGGTGTTTGGGATTTTTGTTTCCAATAGCTTGCACTTGTTTTGTCGCTAGATATTTTACTGCAGGAAGATGACAAACATTTAAAGTTTTATATCTGTTTGAAAATATTTTTAATAATTTCGGCAGCATATTTACTGGAAATTTTATTGATGAAGGATGGAAAATCAATGTGGGATTGATCGTCTGCCACATCCGAAATGGTCCTGATGACACTAAAAGGAATTTCATGTTCATAACAAACCTGGGCTACCGCTGCGCCTTCCATTTCTACACACAACACTTCGGGCAACTGGGTACTGAGCGCTTGTTTTTGTTTGTTGCTGGAAAAAAACTGGTCGCCGCTGGCAATGTCTCCCACAACATACTTGGGTTGCGAAATGTTAAACTCCCTTAAATATTCCTTTTCGATAATGGCGTGCAAACAGTTGTTTTCAAATACTTCATCCATGGCTTTTGAGGTAATGTCCAAATGCGTGGTGTCACTTTCAAAATAGGTCTTGGAAAGCAAGGGTATTTCGTGTTGCGCCATCAAGGGGCGTGCATCCATATCGTGTTGAATGAGCCTTTTTCCAAGAACGACATCCCCTATTTTTAATTCTGGACTGATGGCTCCGGCCACTCCGGTAAAGAGCAATTCCGTGATTTTAAATTCGTGTATCAAAGTGGTGGCGGTTGTTGCGGCAGCTACTTTGCCCCATCTCGAAAAAACCACCACGGTGTCGTTACCGTTTATTTGTCCCCTGAAATAAATACGTTTCCCCATTGACAATGCAATCGGATTCTTCAATAAAGCCACTATTCCCTCTATTTCTTCGGGCATTGCGCCCATAATGCCAATTATTCTTTTTTTCATCTTGTTCCAATACTTGTTTTTCGAGTATTCCTAATTTTCATTAAAATCTAAACAAGAGTAAATGTAGGTATTTTTAATACTATATTTGAAATCTCATTAACCATTACTTTAATGAAAAAATATTCCTTTCCTCCCATATCCAATACCGATGCCTCTATCCTAATTCTTGGAACGATGCCCAGCGTCCAGTCCTTGGCGGCAAGCCAGTATTACGGCAACCCGAGAAATGCATTTTGGAAAATCATCTTTGCCCTTTACAATAGCCCGTTTTCGACCGACTACGAACAGCGAAAAAATATTTTATTGGAAAACCGAATCGCTTTATGGGATGTTCTCGAAGCTTGTGTCAGACCGGGAAGCCTGGACAGCGCCATTGAAGACGAAGTGCCCAACGATTTTAATTCGTTTTTGAAAACACATCCCAACATCAAGCATATTTTCTTTAACGGCCAAAAAGCTGCTGCCTATTTCAAACAATACATCAAGTTGGAGAACGAATATCATTTAGTCACTTTGCCGTCCACAAGTCCTGCCAATGCCGGAAAATCTTTTGAAATAAAATTAAAGGAATGGAGCGTTATCCAACCTAAATAAATCCGGGATAATATCTTATCTTGCCTCGTCTTAAAATCCATCATTATGAAAGACTTAAAAAAATATAACAACAAAACAAAAGCCGCTTTTGTCTTGTTGATTGTCATGCTCATCATTTTATTGAGCAATTTCAATACCCTGCAAAACTCCAAGAAGACCAACGAAAATATCAATGCCATCCACAAGGATCGATTGGTTGCGGCTCGCTACATCTTTCAGTATGCCAATGCGCTGCATTTCATAAAAGCAAACACGTTGGCTACAACCCTTGACGATGTCCAAAAAAAGGAAATCATCAAGACTGCCCTTTTGCGCATTCAAAACATCGATCGTTTGTATCTAAATACGGTTTTGACTCCCAAAGAAAAAACAGCTTTTACAACATTTCGGGCCTCTTGCTTTACTATTGAAAAACAGTCCGAAAACAATAATTGGCAACAATTAAGACAAACCAGCAATCAGGCATTGCAAACACTGGAATTGTTGTCCCAAATCCAAATCGAGGAAGGCCAATCTAAATTAGCACAGTCAAATGCCCTACACAAAGGCAATACCCTTTTGGGAGAACTCCAAATTGCCTTGTTGGTTATTTTGGGTGGTTGTGCCTTGTATTTATTGATGGTCAAGAAAAACAAGATCAACCTCAAAATACCGGAATCCCCTAGCCTGAATTAATTATTATTGGACTACTATTTCATATGGATTTTGACCAATTTATTTTCTGTCTCGAAGCCGTTCCCGATGCAACAGCGAACACTACCACCGAAGTCGTCCAAAACCTGGAGCAATTGGCTATTGAGCAAGGTATTGCCAGCATTTACAAGACTTGCGACACCATCGAAGGATTGGAAGAAAGCCTCAGCACCTTGCTTTATGACGACCATAACTTCACCGATTATGAAATTATTTATTTGGTGATGCCAGGCGAGGGAAACACCATTTGCCTCAACGACTATCATTACAGTCTGGAAGAAATAGCCGAACTCTTTGAAGGAAAAATGAGAGGAAAAATAATCCATTTTGCCAATGCCAAAGTATTGGATTTAAGTGACGAAGAAGCGCAATACTTTCTGGATGTTACGAGAGCACGAGCGATTTCAGGCTATGGAACGGCATTGCATCAATTAAGCAGCAGCAACCTTGACAAAGCTTTTTTTGGTTTATTCCAAGAACTGGACGATGTCGTGGAAATTGTGGAAGAATTGCACCAAAAGCATTATGCGCTTTGCAAACTACTCGATTTTAGATTGTATTATTGAAAATGGAATGCCGAAGACTAGCCGTGAATAATACCTTTATTTTGAATGATTTGTAAGTATTTATTTCTATATTAGCAGTATTAAATGAATGAGGTTTGTCAGGTCCATCTACCCGAAAATGGGTGGCTTTGTCTGATTTTGACAGACTAATCTAGAAGTTGGCAGTGATTATAAAAACGAAACAGACAAAATTGAAAATAATAACTTGGAATTGTAACGGAGCATTTAGAAAAAAGTTTGAAAACATTACAGACTTAAATGCTGACATATATATTATTCAAGAATGTGAAAACCCATCCGAATCTAAAGATAAGAAATATCAAGAATGGGCTGAAAATTATATTTGGATTGGAGATAACAAAAATAAAGGACTAGCAATTTTCGCAAAACCAGAGATTAAGTTGGAAAAATTAAATTGGTCTAACCAATTCAAAGACCATTCAGTAAAGCATTTTTTGCCTTGTAAAATAAATATGGATTTTAACTTACTTGCTGTTTGGACACACAGAAATAATTCGCCGAATTTTGGTTACATTGGTCAACTATGGAAATATTTACAAGTCAATAAAGACAAATTAAATGAATCAATTATTGCAGGAGACTTTAATAGCAACACAATTTGGGACGAATGGGACAGATGGTGGAATCACTCTGATGTTGTAAAAGAATTTAAAGAAATTGGTATCGAAAGCTTTTATCACAAATTTACAGGGGAACTTCACGGCAAAGAAACAACACCAACTTTACATTTTCAAAAAAAATCAACTAGACCTTATCATATTGATTACATTTTTGGTACTCAAAAATTTACCGACAAAATAATAAAATTTGAAATTGGACAATTTGATAAATGGATAAAAATAAGTGACCATATGCCGATTATGTGTGAAATTGAACAATGAGAATAAAAACAACAACCACCAACAGCTACAACGAATTTAGGCATTGGGCTTAATGGGAAAATGGTCTTGTATTTTGATGATTTGGCAAATCTGTTGTAGTACTTAACATTACCAAAAAACACAACCCCATATTTATGGAATATTAACCAACTAAAATTTATGAAAAAATCGATCGTATTACTGCTACTGTTGAGTTTATTTTCCTGCAATAAAAACGACCAAGAATTAACTCCCGCTTCATTGGCTGGAACCTGGAAATTAACCGAAATGTTGCAAGATCCAGGTGATGGAAGCGGCACTTTTCAGCCTGTGAACAGCAATAAAAAAATTGTGTTCATCAGTGACAATAAAGTGATTTCAAACGGAATATTATGTGATATGTCTATTAATTCGGATACTTTTACAACAGGCAGCTATTCAGAAGCAAATAATACCATAAATCCATCCAATTGTCAGAATTTAACCATCAATTACGAATTGAATGCTACTTCCCTAATTTTATCGTATCGGTGTATCGAAGGTTGCCGCGCCAAATATATAAAAGTGCAATAACCCAACACTAGGGCTGCAACGGTCTTAAAAACGAATTATTGCATCTTATTGTTTTTTGAGCAAGATGTCCAATTTTTCTCGAAACGAATCACTGTTCCAATCGGCAGCACCAATTTTTGCCACAACCACATTCGATTCTTGATCCACGACATAGGTTGCGGGAATCGTTGAAGACTCCATTTCTAAAGGAGGATTGGAAACCGGTTGAACTATGGGCAGGTTTAAATTTTCTTTGACTAAAAAAGAATTGGCTTTTTTAAAAGAATCGGTTGTCACAAACAAAAACACGATTTTGTCTTGATAATCGTCGTAAAGTCTTTGCATACTTGGCATTTCGGCAATACAAGGAGGACACCAAGTAGCCCAAAAATTTACAAAAATTATTTTTCCTTTATATTCTTCCAAAGAAACCGTTTTTCCATTTTTATCCATCAATTGCCATTGATACGTTGACAGTTTTTTTTGATCGGTTATTGCTATGGTTTTAGGCGAAAATGCCAACAAACGATTGATTTGCACTTTCACGAAAGTCCCTATTGGACTGAATAACAGCAAAGCCAAAAAGGCCATAAAAGCAATGTTTTGGATAGTTTTTTTTGAGGGCATTTTCATTTTTATCGTTTTGTTTATTAAAAAGGATTGTTATTGATTGTTGGGCAAATTTAGTTCCTCCATCGAGTACTATTTGTGACAAATGTTACATAGATTGGGAATTCCATTATTTTTCAGTGCTTTTTTTGAAAATCAACATATTAGAAACTTACATTAGTCTTTATGGACAATATGAAGGAAAAAAAATACTATGTTTGCAAGAGTATTTAATTTGAAATAAAATGAAAAACACAATCATTCTTTTAATCACGATATTACTTATTGGTTGCACCAAAGCTGTTTATAAACCGAAATGGATCCATCAAACAGCACCCGAAAATTTCGTCACCCGATTCGAAACTTCCAAAGGGAATTTTGATGTTCAAATACACAGGGATGCATCGCCAAAAGCCGTGGACCGATTTTATCAATTAGTCCAACATCATTTTTTTGACAAGACCGTTTTCTATAGAGTTGTTCCCAACTTTGTGGCACAATTTGGAATTATTGATTCCACAAAAACGGCTCTTTGGAAAGAAAATAAAATCCCCGACGAACCGGTTCGCGAAAGCAATTTAAAAGGAGCCATCAGTTATGCCAGATCCGGAAAAGAAACCAGACACGACCATTTATTTATCAACCTGAAAAACAATCAAAGGCTTGATACCGTCATGGCCAGCGGGGTAAAAGGGTATCCTCCTTTTGGCACGGTCATAAAAGGAATGTCTGTCGTGGAATCCTTATATTCAGGATATGGCAATGAAACCATGGCCAAAGTAGATTCGCTAAATTATACCCAATTACTGCAAACTTTCCCCAAACTGGACTTGATAAACAAGGTTTACATCCTTGAAAGCAACTAGATTACTAAAACCCAATGAATCAGGAATTGATTTACGACTTGCCCAAATTTATCCCATCGATAACTTCTTTGAGCAGTCGCAAACTTTTCAATTTATCCTGATGATTGTAAATTGGACTACTGATCATCAACTCATCCACACGGGAAAAACGAATAAATTCTTTTAATTCCGTAGCTAATCTGCCTTTACTTCCCACAAACGAACAAGCCGTCATTTGGTTGACATGAAAACGCGCTTCTTCACTCATTTCATTCATAAGATGACTCAATGAATCTACCGGAGGCTGCAAAGGTTTTCTATTATTTTGCACTAAATTCCCGAACATTTGATACAAACTGGTCGAAAGGATTTCGGCTTCTTGATCCGTGTCGGCAGCTATTGCATTGACGCAAGCCATTGTATGAGGTTGCGCCAAGAACTCGGAAGCTTGAAAATTATCGCGATAAAATTCAAAAGCCTGCTGCATTTGTCTCGGGGCAAAATGTCCAGCAAACGCATAAGGCAAACCTTTGGCTGCAGCCAAAGCCGCACTGTCCATACTCGAACCCAAAATCCAAATGGGAACATTCGTGCCTTCAGCAGGAAAAGCACGCACATTTGCCGTGGCATTCTCCACGGAAAAATAATTTTGCAAGGCCGTCACATTTTGTGGAAACTGTTGAGATTGCTCGTAGAAATCTTTTCGGATGGCCTGAGCGGTCAATGCATCGGTTCCAGGAGCTCTTCCCAAGCCCAAATCAATCCTGTTTGGATACAGCGTTTCCAATGTTCCAAACTGTTCCGCAACGATAAGCGGTGAATGATTTGGCAACATTATTCCGCCTGAACCTACGCGAATATTTTGGGTTTGACTGGCAATATATCCTATCAAAACCACCGTTGCTGAACTCGCCACATGCGCCATATTATGATGTTCGGCCAACCAAAATCGCTTGTATCCCAAGTTTTCTGCCAACTGGGCAACCTCTTTTGTTTTTTCCAATGTGACACCAGCATTGCTGTCTTGGGCAATTAATGCCAATTCTAATATAGAAATGGGAATTGTATTTGTCATATTTAATGCATGATTTCAGTAAAATTACTCTTTTACATTAAAACCGTACCTTCCTTCCGTGTTAATTGAATGATAATGTTTCAAAACTGCCATTAAAAGTTTACTTTTGAAGTATCAAAAAAGAACAAACTCAAAACACAAAACAACAAATAAAAAAAACAATTATGGGATTTTTTTCAGCATTGATAGGCAACGCCGGAGCAGTAAGCCAAGAAAGTTTAATGAAGGATTACGGTAAATTATTAATTGAAGGCGAGGAAATAGAATTGGGTTTTAAACTCATTCGCGATGTGTTCATCTTTACCACCAAACGGTTGATTTTGGTTGAAAAACAAGGATTGACCGCCAGCAAAGTCGAATATAAATCCGTTACATATAAAAGCATCTCCAGATTCAGTATCGAAACAGCGGGCACTTTTGACTTGGATGCGGAACTTAAAATTTGGGTTTCCAGCGAAACACAACCAAGCATCAGAAAACAATTCAACAAATCGGTTAATGTATATGACGTGCACATGGTTTTGGCCTCGCACATCTTGGGATAAAAAAATTAGGGCAGCTTACAAACGATCCGAAGTCTCTGGCTTCGGATTTTTTATTTCCACCAGAAAACGGTTTTTATATGCCAAGATTTGTTGACCAATTCCTAAACATTTAACGGTTATTATCATCCGCTTTTTTCATTAAAGTGATACATTTGTTGTATAACCATATTTGTACCATTATGAGAATAGAAAATGAACTTAAATTAGGATTTAAAGATGTAATGATTAGACCCAAACGATCCACTCTGAAGAGCAGATCCCAAGTTTCGTTAGAGCGGGAATTTAAGTTTTTGCACAGTTCCGTCACTTGGTCTGGAGTACCCATTATGGGAGCTAACATGGATACCGTGGGCACTTTTGAAATGGCATTGGCATTGGCAAAAGAAAAACTTTTCACGGCCATCCACAAACATTATTCGCTGCAACAATGGAATGAATTCATGAAAAATGCTCCCGAAAACATTGCCGATTATATTGCCGTGAGTTCAGGAACCGGAAAAAATGATTTCAAAAAAATAGGGGAAATATTCGAACAAAATCCACAATTAAAATTCATTTGCATTGATGTGGCCAATGGCTATTCTGAACATTTTGTGAGTTTCCTGAAACAAGCCCGCAACCAATATCCCGATAAAGTCATCATTGCCGGAAACGTGGTTACCGGAGAAATGGTCGAAGAATTATTGTTAGCTGGCGCCGATATCGTTAAAGTGGGAATTGGCCCCGGTTCCGTTTGTACCACAAGGGTAAAAACCGGTGTTGGTTACCCCCAACTTTCTGCCATTATCGAATGTGCCGATGCCGCTCACGGTCTGGGAGGCCACATTATCAGCGATGGCGGATGCGTCACTCCAGGCGATGTTTCAAAAGCTTTTGGTGCCGGTGCCGATTTTGTGATGCTGGGCGGAATGCTTGCCGGACATACTGAAAGTGGTGGCGAATGGATTGAAATTGATGGTGAAAAATACAAGAAATTCTACGGAATGAGTTCAGCAACGGCCATGAACAAACACGTAGGTGGTGTCGCCGAATACCGTGCCAGCGAAGGAAAAACAGTTCAAGTTCCTTTCAAAGGCGATGTCATCGAAACGCTAAAAGACATTCTTGGCGGCATAAGAAGCACTTGCACTTATGTAGGCGCTTCCAAGTTGAAAGAATTGACAAAAAGAACCACATTCATAAGGGTTTTGGAACAAGAGAATGTCATTTTCAACAAGTAATTAATTTTTGAATATCAAAAAAAAGTTGATTCCCTACATTACTTGCCTTTGGAAATTATTGTAAAAAAAAATTACATCATAAAAAAGGATAACCCTTTTTTTTATTCCCAATCAAAATCAACCTCGCAGGTTGACAAAACAAAAACCCCACAATATTTTGTGGGGTTTTTGTTTTTTTAACAGTCCAATGTTTTATTTATTTCCTTTTTCGAAATCCGCAACAAACTGTGCCAAACCAATATCTGTCAATGGGTGTTTCAACAATCCATAAATAGCCGAAAGTGGGCCAGTCATTACATCTGCACCAATTTTGGCACAATTTACAATATGCATCGTGTGACGAACAGAAGCGGCAAGAATTTGCGTTTCGTAACCGTAATTGTCATAAATCAACCTGATTTCTTCAATCAAAGCCAAACCATCCGTGGACACATCGTCCAACCTACCAATGAACGGAGAAACATAAGTAGCTCCAGCTTTGGCAGCCAATAAAGCTTGACCGGCAGAGAATACAAGCGTTACATTAGTTTTAATTCCTTTGTCAGAAAAATATTTGGCAGCCATAACCCCTTCTTTGGTCATCGGTAATTTTACCACAATTTGCTCATGCAAATCCGCTAATTCTTCTCCTTCTTTCACCATTCCATCAAAATCAAGCGCATTAACTTCGGCACTCACGTCGCCATCCACAAGGTTGCAAATGTCAACATAGTGTTTCAAAATATTGTTTTTTCCGGTAATTCCTTCTTTCGCCATCAATGACGGATTTGTAGTAACTCCATCCAAAACGCCTAATGCTTGTGCTTCCTTAATCTGGGCCAAATTAGCCGTGTCAATAAAAAATTTCATATAATTGTGTTTAATTGTGTTTTAAATTTATTTTGGGCGTGCCCCAAGGGTCTGGCTTTCCGTTACAACCTTTTATTTTTAAAGAAAAAATAAAAGGATTTCCACTTCAATCCCTCACGCAGAATTAAGTGCAAAATTACAACTTATAATGATTCATCAGCATTTTTTCATATACTTTGTCAGGCAATATTCGCTTCAGTACAATCGAAAATTTCTGCATAAAAGCGCCCACTTTATAATGGATTCCTGGATTTGGATTTTGAATGATTTTATAAACAGCTTCCGCCATTTCATTGGGATTACTGCCACTATCCACATGTTCATCCATCATTTTTAAAGTGTTTCCATACGGAAGTTCGTAAGCGGAATCCTTGATCAAAGGCGCGTGAAAACGTCCCGAAGCAATATTGGTCGCAAAATCACCCGGAGCCACATTTGTTATCTGGATTCCGAAAGATTTTACTTCCATTCGCAAGGCTTCGGTAATGAGTTCCAGTGCGCCTTTTGAAGCCGAATAAATGCCTCGATACGGCAATCCCATATAACCTGCAATAGAAGTAATATTGATTATCAAACCTGATTTTTGTGAACGCATTTGTGGCAAAACGGCTTTCATCACTTCGATTGGTCCAAATAAATTAGTCTCGAAATTATTCTTGATTTCTTCCGTTGGAATTTCTTCAATGGGACCCGTAATTCCAACACCGGCATTGTTAATGACAATATCCAATCGACCTGAAATGGCAATGATTTTGGCAACGGCCTTTTGAATCGATTCCGTATTTCGGACATCTAGAGCTACCATAGGAAAACCCGGGTTCGGGATTCGTTCGGGATTTCTGCTGGTGCCATAAACAACAAATCCTTTATGGTGCAAAAATTCGCCAATGGACTTCCCTATTCCTGAAGAACCTCCCGTAATTAAAACTACTTTGCTCATTTTTTGAATTTAGATTGGGGTAAAAATAGAAAAATCTTCCCTAAGGAAGATAAATAATATTGAAAAGATTGCTTTGTAACTCGCAATGATAAAAAAAATGGCAAGCGACCTACATCGCACCGCTCAACCGCTTACCCTTGCTATGTTCCCATCCTGGGGGATTCTGCAGGAGCTGGTCGTGTAGGACTTGCCGGCGCAAATATACAACCTATTTTATATTTTTGCAAGAGCTTTGCGACTATAAAATAAGGTCGTATATTGCATTATCAAAATTACACTTTATGAAAAATTATAACTTCCTATCTTTCATTTTATTAGGAATTACAATACTAAGTTGTGGCGACACAAAAAAAATCGATTCTACCCTATTTAGTTTTGACGAATCTAAATTTCAGGCACATTATTTACCCCAAGACTATATTGAATTGGGTATTTTAAATCCAAATTCAAAAGAAGTGGATAGCGTAGCTTATTTCGTGAACGACGCAAAAATTGGCTCAAAAAAAGGACTTGAAAAATTATCTTTCGAATTAAAAAACCAAAAACTGGGTTACCAAAACTTGAAAGCCGTAGTCTATTATAATGGAGAAAATGCCCCAGCTTCAACGAGAATCGAGTTGGTTTCCAACATTCAACCCAAATTACTCAAATACAAAATCGTCAATACTTATCCTCACGACATTGGCTCGTTTACCGAAGGTTTGGAATTTTACAAAGACACTTTATATGAAAGCACGGGCCTAAACGGTAAATCTTTCTTGAGAAAATACGATTACAAAACAGGAAAAATATTCCAGCAAGTGGATCTTGATTCCAAATATTTTGGCGAAGGAATTACGTTCATCAACAACAAGGTGTATCAATTGACTTGGCAAAACAAAACTGGTTTTATTTACAATGCCAATACTTTGAAACTCGAAAAAACATTCGCCTACGACAAAGACATCGAAGGTTGGGGTATGACCAATGACGGGAAATACATTTACCAAACCGACAAAACCGAAAAGATTTGGAGAATGAATCCCGACACCCAAAAAATGATTGATTACGTAAATGTCTATTCCGAAAGCAGCAAAATTCCTAGCATCAACGAGCTGGAATGGATTAACGGAAAAATATACACCAATGTTTGGCAAAAAGACGCCATAGCCATCGTGAATCCTACAACAGGAGCCGTCGAAGGAATCTTGGATATGTCGGCTTTAAGAGAATTGGTAAAAAATCCCGAAGCCGAAGTATTAAATGGCATTGCCTACAATCCGAAAACTAAAACCATTTTCGTGACCGGAAAAAACTGGGACAAAATGTTCGAAATAACGGTTTCGGAGTAATTTTCATAAAATGAAAACGCTAATCATCAACATCAAGGAATTACTTCAAGTTCGAGACGCTTCGGTTTCGAAGGTTTCAGGTGCTGAAATGGCCGTGCTTCCCACCATCAAAAATGCTTATTTGGTAATTGAAAATGATTTGATTACTGATTTTGGTGCAATGGAGAGTTTACCAGAGAATCTAAATCCTGAAAAATGCATTGATGCCGATGAAAAAATAGTGCTGCCGTCTTGGTGTGATTCCCACACTCACATTGTTTATGCCGGCAATCGCGAACAGGAATTTGTGGACAGAATCAATGGACTTTCTTATGAAGAAATAGCCCATCGTGGTGGTGGAATTCTAAATTCAGCCAAAAAACTAAACGAAACTTCCGAAGAAGAACTTTACAACCAATCCAAGGTTCGACTCGAAGAAATAATGCGCTTGGGAACTGGCGCTGTCGAAATAAAATCAGGTTACGGACTTACTGTTGACGGCGAATTGAAAATGCTTCGAGTAATCAATCGCTTGTCAAAAGAATATCCCATAACCATAAAAGCCACTTTTCTTGGTGCACATGCCTTTCCGATGGAATATGCAGCCAATCGACAAGGATACATTGATTTGATCATCAATAAAATGCTTCCTGAAATTGCCAAAAATAAATTAGCGGACTTCATAGACGTGTTTTGCGAAACCGGTTATTTTACTGTCACCGAAACGGAGCAAATTATGGAAGCTGGAATCCGTTTTGGCTTAAAGCCAAAAATCCACGTCAACCAATTCAACACCATTGGAGGAATACAAGCTGGAATAAAACACAAAGCGCTTTCTGTGGATCATTTGGAAATAATGAATCCGGAAGACATTCTAGCCTTAAAAAACAGCGAAACGATGCCCGTTGCCTTGCCTTCGTGTTCTTATTTTTTGGGAATTCCTTACACGCCGGCTAGAAAAATGATGACTGCCGGTTTGCCATTGGCACTCGCTACGGATTTTAATCCGGGCACAACTCCATCAGGCAACATGAACTTTGTGGTTTCAACCGCTTGCATCAAAATGAAAATGACTCCTGAGGAAGCCATCAATGCCGCTACCATAAATGGAGCTTTTGCCATGGGAATCGCCGCTAGCCACGGAAGCATCACCATTGGCAAAAAAGCCAATCTTATCATCTCAAAACCGGTTTCTTCTTATTATCAATTACCCTATGCTTTTGGCAGTAATTTGATAGACACCATTTTTATTGAAGGCGAAATTTTCCCATAAAAAAAGAGGAACAAATTGTTCCTCTTTCCTTTTATCAATCTTAAAACTTTTATCTTAAAGTAAAACTGGTTTTAGAAACCAACTCGTCTTTGTCGAAAACATTTACAAAATAAGTTCCTTTTGCAAAATCTTTCCCTGGCAAATCTTGTGAAACTTGAACTGTTTTATTTTCGTATTTAACGGTTGTGATAAAACTATACGTTAATGATTTTTCGCCAAAACTTACCGTTTGTTTGTTCCCCAAAACATTGTTTTTACTGTCAATTACTTGAACATAATAATCTTTATCTCCCGATTTTGCGATTTGATTTTCAGCAATGGTAAAGCTAATTCTAAGTACATCTACTCTACCGGCTCTATCTGTTTCTACTTGTTTTCCGGAACTTCTTATTTTGTAGGCCGCAGTTTTCATGTTCAAAACAGTCAATTTCGATCCTTTTTCAACTGTTTTTGACAATTCTTCGTTTTGACCTATCAATACTTCATTGTATTTTTTTGATTCGCCCAAAACAACAATTGTACTGTCTCTTTGTGTGGTCAAAACTGTATTTTGTTTTTTCAAGCTTTCATTTTCAGCCATCAAGACCTTCATGTTGCTTTCTAATTTAAGATATTGGGATTTGTATTTTGACACATCTCCTTTTGATTTACTAATATCGTTCATTAAACTTACAACTTTGTCTCTTTCCTTGATCAACTCCTCAGACATTGAAGTGTTTTCTGCAATTGCTGCGTCATATGTGGCCTTTAAATCCTGCAAATCCTTCATTACCAAATCCTTTTCAGATACGGTTTTAGTCAATTCAGTTTGCACTTGTTTTGCATCGGTTGTAATTTTATAAATATAAACCAAACTTCCTGCTAACAGGATTGCTAAAATGGCAATGATTACCTTTAGACTTGAACTTGAATTGTTTTGTTGCTCTTCCATTTTTTAAAATATTTTTTTACAAATTTAATAATATAATATGACCTAATAACGTATTTCAACCAAATATATTATATTTGAACATTATAAAATTTTATGGAAAAACTCATTCCTTTTACAATAAATGACCTTGCAAAAGTAACCAACCACAGAAGTGGCGAAATAAAATTTGGCGAGAAAATGATGACTATTCCAAAGGGAATAGATCCTGCAACATTTTTAAAAACTTCGGAAGCAAAATATGTATTGTTTGGCATACCGGAAGACATAGGCGTACGAGCTAATTTTGGTAGACCTGGAGCCGCATCGGCATGGGAAAGTGCCATAGGAAGTATTGCCAACATCCAGCACAATCGTTTTTGTAAAGGCAGCCAGATTCTTGTTTTGGGGCATTTAAATGTATGTGAGGAGATGAAAGAGGTGAAACATCTTAATTTTAATGATGTCAATGATCGTACAAAACTGAGCCAACTGGTTGAAAGAATTGACAAGGAAGTTTCACATATTATTTTTAACATCATTAAATCTGGTAAAACTCCCATTGTCATTGGCGGCGGCCACAACAATTCCTATGGAAACATCAAAGGAACTGCACTTGCCAAAGGAAAAGCCATCAATGCCATTAATTTTGATGCGCATTCTGATTTCAGGATTCTCGAAGGAAGACATAGCGGAAACGGTTTTTCTTATGCTTTTGAAGAAGGTTTTTTAAAAAAATATTTTATTTTTGGCTTACACGAAAATTACACTTCGAAAAGCGTTTTGGACATCATAAAAAAAACAGATGACCGCGTGCGTTATGCCACCTATGACAGCATTAACATAAGAAAAGAAAAAGAATTCAACCAAGAACTCGTTATGGCATCCGAATTTATCCAAAATGATTGTTTTGGAATTGAAATCGATCTTGACGCGATTCCTAATATTGCCAGTAGTGCCATGACGTTAAGTGGTTTTTCTATTGAAGAATTGAGGCAATTTGTTACTTTTTTCGGAAAAAACAAAAACGCCGCCTACCTTCATATTTGTGAAGGAGCCCCTGACCTTGCCGAAGGAAAAAACAATCATTTAATTGGAAAACTTATAGGTTATTTGGTGACTGATTTCATAAAATCAAACAACCAAATTGGCGAATTATAGCGGATTAATCTTGTTTTTGATTGCCAAGGACGCCAAACTAATATTCATCAAAAAAAAATAAACCTATCTTTGCAAAACTATCCGTGTACTTTACACAGGATATTTAATACCAATTATATGTTATTCGAAGATTTATCACTCTCAAAAAGTATACAAAAAGCCGTATTTGAAGAAGGCTACACCCAACCCACTCCCATTCAAGAACAATCTATTCCTCTGGTTTTGGCAGGAAGAGATTTGATAGGTTGTGCCCAGACAGGCACAGGAAAAACAGCAGCATTTGCTATTCCAATTATCCATCAATTGCACCGAATTGTGGGTTCATCAAAAAAAGCCAAGGAAATCCGTGCGCTAATCGTGACTCCCACTCGAGAATTGGCAGTACAAATTGGCCAAAGTTTTGATACCTACGGCAAATATACCAACTTGGTACAACTAACTATTTTCGGTGGAGTTTCTCAAGTTCCCCAAGTCGATGCTTTGCGAAAAGGAGTTGACGTTCTTGTGGCCACGCCCGGAAGATTGCTTGACTTGCACAAACAAGGTTTCATAGATTTAGACCATTTACACACCTTGGTTCTTGACGAGGCGGATCAAATGCTGGATATGGGATTCATAAACGATGTCAAAAAAATTGTAAAGCTTACGCCAAAAAACAGGCAAACGCTTTTGTTCTCTGCAACAATGCCGATTGCCATTCGAGAATTGGCAGAAATGTTCTTGAAAGATCCTGCAAAAGTGGAAGTTTCGCCAGTATCGTCAACCGCCGAAAGTGTGGAACAACGCGTTTATTTTGTCGAAAAAGGCGAAAAAAGAAACCTGTTGCATCATTTAATCAAAAACGAAAATTTATCGGATGTATTGGTTTTTTCGAGAACCAAGCACGGCGCAGACAATGTGGTGAAAGCTTTGCGCAAAAAAGACATTGCCGCCGAGGCCATTCACGGCGACAAATCACAAAATGCCAGACAACGCGTTTTGGATGCTTTCAAGAACAAAGAAGTTGGAGTCCTCGTGGCAACCGATATTGCGGCTCGTGGCATCGATATTGACCAATTGCCGTTTGTAATCAATTTTGATTTGCCCAATATTCCCGAAACCTATGTTCACCGAATAGGCAGAACGGGTCGCGCCGGAAATGAAGGTGTTGCCATTTCTTTTTGCGGTAAAGATGAACACCAATACTGGAAAGACATCCAGAAACTAATTAAAGTAGACGTGAAAATCGTAAGCGACCATCCTTATCCTTGGCATTCCGGAAGTCCGGAAACAGCTCCCGCTTCGGCAACAAAAAATTCAAACAGAAGTGGTGGAGCACACAAATCAAGAAAATCAAACGCTTCAAAACAGAATAAAAAACGATGGTATTAATTGAATAGATTTCAGGATTGTCCTAATAAAAAAAAGCGTCTTTTAGTTTGTTGCTAAAAGACGCTTTTTTTATTAATAAAATTCTTGTTATCAGTGTTTTACGAGTTAATTATTTGTTATATTGATTTTAATTTCGACCAGTTTTTACTAATTTTATGAAAGTAAATTATAACAATTAAATATTCAAAATTATGGAAACTTTAGTTAAAAGAGGCGGATTATTTCCGTCATTGGCAAACAAATCAGTTAACAACTTTTTTGATGATTTTATTACAAGAGATTTATTTGACTGGACTGATAAAAATTTTGCATCGATAGGCAGCAATCTACCATCCGTAAATTTAAAAGAAACAGATACCAACATTGAAGTGGAATTAGCAGCACCAGGAATGAAAAGAGAAGATTTCAAAGTTGAAATCGACAATGATGTGCTCATGATTTCTTCAGAAAAAGAAGAAGAAAAAGAAGAAGTAAGGAAAAAAGACAACTATATCAGAAAAGAATTCAATTACCAATCTTTTAGTAGAACTTTTACTTTACCTGAAACTGCCAATGAGGACAAAATTGAAGCGAACTATAAAGACGGCATACTTCACGTTGTCATTGGAAAAAAAGAAAGTGCCAAAAAAAGAACGCTAAAAAATATACCTATCAAATAAAAATAGTTTTTATCGTTCCTATTGCCTTTAAAAAAACCATTTGGAATAAGAAATTGTTTCAAATGGTTTTGTTTTTTATGCCACTTATGCAATAGGCAATGCTGCTTCTGCCTTTCTTGCTTTATTTATTTGATCGTTAATTACCTTGAATAATTTCAATGGTTCAAAAGGTTTTATGATTATGTCATTCATGCCGGCCGAAATAGCTTCTTCGGTTATTTCATCTTTGGCAAATGCCGTCAAAGCGATAATTGGCGTTTTTATTCCATTAAGACGAATTTTTCTGGTGGTTTCAAAACCATTCATCATGGGCATGTTTATATCCATCAAAACAATATCAAAAGTTTCCTTTTCCAATATTTCAATTGCTTGAAATCCATCGTTGACTATGGCGCAACTACAATTATTTTTTTCTATGATTCTTCTTGTGACGGTTTGGTTGATTTTGTTGTCTTCGACCACCAATATTTTAAATATTTGGCTTGAGGTCAAATCGACCTTGATACTGTTAATGATTTCGTTTGTTTTATCTGGATCGTAATCAAAAGCTATCGTAAATTTGAATGTGGTTCCTGCTCCTACTTCGCTTTCAAGTGAAATATTGCTATTGAACAATGTTACCAATCGTTTTACGATGGCTAATCCAAGTCCTGTTCCTTGATAGTCATTTTCATTTCTTCCAACTTGGACAAATTTTTCAAAAATTTTATCTTGATCATCGGCGGCGATTCCTATGCCGTTATCCTTGACTTGAAATTCAATATAATGTGATTTATTTTCTACTTTTACCAGATTGGCAGTAATTTTAATTTCTCCGTTTTTTGTAAATTTCAAAGCATTGCTCACTAAATTCATTAAAATTTGGGAAAGTCTTAATTTGTCTCCAATTAAATATTCAGGTATGTCAGGATCTACCGCTACAATTATGGTGTCATTATTGTTTTGGGCTATGAACGAGAGCGAATTTTTAATCATGATAATTTCGTCAGAAACATTGAATGCCGCACTTTCAAGGACAATCCTGTTTTCTTCAATTTTATTGATGTGCAGAATATCATTGACCAACGACAACAAATACCGGGCTGAAAATTTCAGGGAACTTAAATGGGGACTATTGGCCAGTTCTTTATGTTCGTCCAACAGCATATTCGTGATGCCAATGACACCATATAATGGCGTCCTCAATTCGTGACTCATCGTCGACACAAATTGTGTTTTTAACAAGGAAGCTTCTTCTGCTCTTTCTTTGGCAATAATTAATTCTTCGTTGGCAATGGTAAGTTCTTGATTTGCTTTTTTCTTGAAGCTGTAGTTTTTGTATACTGAATAAAGCAGCATCAATACGACTAACAAGGCAATAATAAAAAGAATCACTATGATTTTGGATTTTTTTAAACTTTGGGCTTGCAAATTTTTCTCGACTTCAATTTTATCAACCTCCCTTTTGTATTCGTCCAATTCCAGATGAACTCCAGCTATATCGGCCTTTTTCAGTTTTTCTTGGTTATAAAGTTCTTCTTTTATTGTATTGTAAAGCGCCAAGTTTTCATATGCTTCTTTATACCGGCCGTTCTTCAATAAAAACTTGGAATACTCTTGATGCGAATAGGACAAATCTGATTTTGTGCCTTCCAAATTTCCTAATTTTATGGCATTTGAAAAATAGGATTCCGCTTTTTGATTTTCACCTTTAGAACCAAAATACATCCCATTGAGCATGTTCAAGACAACAATTGTCGATTTGTCGCCAAATTTTGGATGATAGGTATTGATAAACTTTAAATAGGGAAATCCTTCGTCAAAATGACCTATGTCAAAATAGACCCAGGCGATGTTTAATTTTGTAAAAACAATCTGGCTGGTGTCTGCTGCCTTTTGACTGTATTCGAGAGATTTTTTATAATGCCTGATTCCTTTTTCATATTGCTTTTTTTCAAAACAATAGACATTGCCCAAATTGTTGTTTATCCAATTTTTTATGGTGTCATTATTGGTTTTATTGGCATAAAACAAGCCTTTGTTATAATACAAAATAGCTTTGTCAAATTCAGACAATTCGTCGAGATTTGCGGCAAGGGTGTTGTAGGAAACGGCTATAAGATAATCATCCTTGATGCTGGTGGCATAATGCAGCACCTGTCTGGACAACGATATTGATTTTTCAAAATTGGCATTATTCAAGTAAACAACAGCTTCCTTGGCTAATTTTTTGATTTCTGGCTTGGTGGGAGTTTTTGTTTGTGCAAATAAATTATTGCTGAAAGAATTCAACAAAAACAACAACAAAATAAAAATTCGCATTTGAAACATCTATAATTAATATCGTATAAATGTATACTATTTATATGTATAAAACTATATAAAAAGGATTTATAAAAGTAATTTCTGCGTAAAATTAAATATTTAGCTATTTATTTTATTTGGAGAAAAAAATATTTTTGAATAACGGCAATTTACTCTTCGATTCCACCTTCCCATTTGCCCACTACAGAAGTGGCCAATGCATTGCCCAAAACATTGGTGGCAGATCTAAACATGTCACAGAAGTGATCGATAGGAAGAATCAAGGCAATTCCTTCTATGGGAATGTCAAACATTCCGCAAGTGGCAGCAACAACCACTAAACTCGCTCTAGGAACGCCCGCTATTCCTTTACTGGTTAGCATTAAAACTAAAAGCATTACCATCTGTGTCCCTAAATCCAACTCTATTCCATAAGCTTGCGCGATGAATAAACTGGCGAAAGTCATGTACATCATGCTTCCATCTAAATTGAACGAATATCCCAACGGCAACATGAAAGAAACAATTTTATCCTTTACCCCAAAACGTTCCAACTCTTCGGTTAGCTTAGGAAAAACCGCTTCACTACTTGTTGTCCCGAATGCAATAATCAAAGGACTCATAATGTGTTTTAACAAGGTTTTCATCCTTCTTCCAAGAAAAAGAAAACCTATCATCAATAAAAAGATCCATAATGAAGTTATTCCTACCAAAAAAGAACTGAAATATTTTATATAAGTAACAACCAATTCGTTCAAGTCTTTTATGGCAAAAACTCCCGCAATGGCACCGAAAACTCCAAGTGGAGCAAACTTCATTACATAATTTACCATTTTCAAAATGATATGCGATGTTTTGTCCAATGCATTGATAACTGGTTTGGCAAAACTTCCTATCGAAGCTGCCGCCAAGCCGAAAAAGATGGAAAAAATGACAATCTGCAAGATTTCATTATTCGCCATGGCTTCAAAAATACTTTTGGGAAAAATATGTTCAATAAAGTTTAAGGCCGAGAAACTTTGTGTTTTTTCGGTTACTTCAGCGGCGGAAGTCAAATCGACATTGGATAAATTTAATCCTTCTCCCGGTTTTAAAATGTTTACCCAAAACATTCCAATTAACAGTGAAATAAAAGAAGCGCTAAAAAACCATCCCAATGCTTTTCCTCCTACTCTTCCCACAGTTTTGATATCACCCAGCTTAGCAATTCCCACCACTAAAGTGGTAAAAACCAATGGAGAAATAATCATTTGTACCAAACGAATAAAAATAGTGGCCAATATTTTTATTTTATCACTAAATTCTTTGGTAATAGAAGTATCATAATTATTATGAATAATTATACCCAAAATTGCCCCAAGCAACATGGCGATAATAATTTGAAAAGTAAGATTCCCTAATAATGATGTTTTTTTGGATTCGGGTTGTATCATTTTTTTAGTGTTCAGCATTCAGTGTCCAGCGTTCTGTTTTTATTAAAAAAACCGACCACCGGATACTGCAAACTATTTTTAATATGTTTTGTTTATCAAATAAAAATCGGCAAGAACTATGGCTGCCATCGCTTCAACAATGGGAACGGCACGCGGAACGACGCAAGGATCGTGACGCCCTTTTCCGGTCATTTCAGTAATATTTCCTTTATTGTCCAATGATTCTTGTTTTTGCATGATGGTGGCAACCGGTTTGAAAGCAACACGGAAATAAATATCCATTCCGTTGCTGATTCCTCCTTGAATTCCTCCTGAAAGGTTGGTTCTGGTGGTGCCGTCTTCATTATATAAGTCGTTGTGTTCGCTACCTTTCATTTGTGAGCCACAAAATCCGCTTCCAAATTCAAATCCTTTTACGGCATTTATCGACAGCATTGCTTTTCCCAATTCGGCATGCAGCTTGTCAAAAACCGGTTCTCCCAAACCAATCGGCACGTTTTGGATTACGCAGGTTACAGTTCCTCCAACGGTGTCACCGTCTTTTTTAATTTGTTTGATGTATTCTTCCATTTCGGCAGCCATCTTTTGATCTGGACATCGAACTGGATTGTTTTCTATGGTTGAAAAATCCAAATCTTGATATGGTTTTTCCAGAAAAAGTGGCCCTACGGAAGAAACATAAGCGTTGATTTTTAGTTCTGGCAACATTTGTTTAGCAATTGCACCAGCCACCACTCTACTGGCCGTTTCTCGTGCAGAACTTCGTCCGCCACCGCGATAATCACGAACTCCGTATTTTTTTTCATACACATAATCGGCATGACTGGGTCTGTAATTGTCTTTTATATGCGAATAATCATCTGATTTTTGATTGGTATTCGGGATTATGAAACCGATGGGAGTTCCAGTGGTTTTTCCTTCAAAAATTCCGGATAAAAATTGCACATCATCTGGTTCTTTTCGCTGGGTCACAATTTTGGACTGTCCGGGTTTTCTTCGTGACATTTCGAACTGGATGGCATCTAAATCTAATTTTATTCCCGAAGGACAGCCGTCAATTATGCCGCCTAATGCTTCTCCATGTGATTCTCCAAAAGTTGTTATTCTAAATAGTGTCCCGTAGCTATTTCCTGCCATTATAATTAGTTTTCAACAAATATAATATTTTAGACTAAAGTTTAAAAGTTTATGCAATGATTTCAGGATAAACTTTTAAAAGCTTTGTCGTTTTATTGCATTTAAAGTTAAAAAGCAAAAAAGCCATACACGCTATGGAAGAACTTTTTTAGAAATGGAGATTATTTTGAACAATCAAATAGTGACAATAGTTTTTTTAAGGCCCAATATTTTAAATTAATTTATTCTTGAAAATCAATATTTTAAAGTAAAAACACGGTAATTATGTAACTTTTTTTCACAATTGTATAATATTTTGGTCTAATATTTGTTTGACCTTTGTAGAAACTAAAAAACAATTATGAAAAAAATTATTTTATCGGTAATCATGTTAATGGGATTAACATTTACCACTCAGGCGCAAGATATTGCAAAAAATGCTCTAGGATTACGTTTAGGCGACAATGATGGTTTTGGAGGAGAAATCTCTTATCAAATAGGTTTATCACAAAACAATCGTTTAGAATTAGATTTAGGTTTTAGAAACAACAACAGTGTAGATGCATTCAAGTTAGCGGGCGTATATCAATGGGTATGGAATATTGACGGAGGATTCAACTGGTACGCAGGTGTTGGTGGCGGTATCGGAAGCTGGAATGACAATAATTTGGACAATAACGGAACATTTGTTTTTGGAGCCGGAGATATTGGAATAGAATATGGTTTCGAGGAAGTGCCAATTTTACTTTCATTAGATTTCAGGCCTGAAATTGGAGCCGTAAATTATTATGGCAATAATTATAGCTCAGACATCGCTTTAGGAGTCCGATTTAAATTTTAATCAAAGCCCTCAAATATTTAAAAATCCCGCCTAATAATTAGAGCGGGATTTTTTTTATTTGATAATGATTTCTTTTTTAGAATTTATTTTAACGATGCAATACGGATAGGTTATTACTTGCGAAACCACTGCATTGGGTTCTGGAACTGTTTCTTTTACTGTAATAATTATATTTTTATCCGTTTCGATAACACTTTCAACGTTGATTTTATAACCCGCAGTTGTTTTTTCTCCCATGTTCAAAACAACAAAATTAGAAGTTTGAACATCGTTGGGATGAATTTTATTCTTGAGTTTTTCATCATTCTGCAACATGGCAATTTCATTGGACTCAGACAAAATTTCAAAAAAGCGGATATTGGCTCCACCATCCGGTTGTTGGGTCAAAACTTCAAACAATGGTTTAGTTCCTGTATTTTTAACATTGGAAGAACAGGAAAACAAGACCAAGACCAACAATAATAGGACTACTTTTTTCATGAAAATTTGTTTATGGCTTTGTGATACAACTCTTCATACAAAGGCAAAATGTTTTTGATGTCAAATTGTTTGGCAACTGATAACGCATTCTCTTTAAATTTGTTTAACGTGGCATTATCTTTCAAAATTTTCAAGGCATTTTCGGCCATTTCGTCAGTGTTGCCCACCTCGCTTAAATAACCTGAAACTCCCTCGAAATTCACTTCCGGCAAACCTCCTGATTTACTTGAAATCACGGGAACGCTCCAAGCCATTGCTTCCAAGGCGGCAAGACCAAAACTTTCGGTTTCGGACGGCAACAGGAATAAATCAGTATAACTTAATATTTTGTCTATCTCGTTGCTGTTTCCAAAAAATATGACTTTGTCTTGAATGCCTAATTCTTGACACAAATATTCTGCTTTTTCTTTTTCTGGCCCGTCGCCCACCATCATCAATTTGGCTGAAATGTGTTGCTGGATTTTATAAAATATTTTAATCACGTCAGGAATTCGTTTTACCTTTCTAAAATTACTGATGTGTGTAATGATTCGTTCGTTTTCATTGGCCATAACAGAACGTCGGCAAGAAGTGACAGGTTCCTCAATTTCTTTATCCAACTCAATAAAATTTGGAATTACCTGAATTTCATTTTTTATGTTGAACAATTTTATGGTGTCTTCTTTCAAACTTTGGGAAACCGAGGTCACGAAATCAGATTTATTGATGCTGAATGTTACTGCCGTTTTATAAAAAGGATGATTGCCCACCAAAGTAATATCCGTACCGTGAAGCGTTGTTATCATTGGAAGATTTATTCCTTCGTCCTTCAACATTTGCTTGGCCATATAACCAGCATAAGCATGCGGAATGGCATAATGAACATGCAATAATTCTATTTTATATAACTTTACCATATCGACCACTTTGCTTGACAAAGCCAGTTCGTATGGTTGAAAATGGAACAAAGGATATTCGGGAACGTTAACTTCGTGATAAAAAACATTAGGGTTTAGCAATGCCAATCGTACAGGCTGACTGTAGGTAATAAAATGGATTTCGTGACCGCGACGAGCCAATTCAAGACCAAGTTCCGTTGCGACAACACCGCTACCTCCAAAGGTGGGATAACAAACAATTGCTATTTTCATATTTGTATTTTGATGAAACGAAATTAGGTAAAACAGGAATGCCCCAAATATAATTAGTTTAAACTCATTCGAATTTTACTGAACCAACGCTGGTTCTTTTTAGAAAAAACGACTGTGCCAACTGTCCATTGCCGGAACTTCCCATGATTCGTTGTACTCTTGAATGGTATTGACCAAATTATTGAAAACGATGGTATTTTCAGTAACGGCTTTTTCTTTGGCCATTTTCTTGAAATCGATCAAGGTTTTGTGAGCAATGTGTTCTCCATTTTTGAAAGTAACATTCATTTTGTCCAATAAATCGACACCGTATTTTTGTTCCAATTTTTGAATAAACTGCACTGAATTATCAATGGAACAACCTGTTGCAGCTTGCACTTCCTGGTTTACGGCAAGAATAATGAATCGGTTGTATTTCAATTGATAAGAGGATTCCAAGCTTACACTATGTGCTTCCCAACCTTCGAGAAAAGATTTCACTTCATTTTCTATTTCAGAAAATTCTACATCCGAGAATTTTCTGTTGGATTGATAAATCCAGATTTTGGATTCTTCTGGTAAATTTTCGAAAGGAATATACATGGTAATTTTAGATTTTAGATTGCAGATTATCTATTGACCCCATAATTTTGGGTTGATTATTTTAAATTTCAAGATTTGGCAACTTTTGAAAAGTTGCCAAATCTATCCGACTTAATTTTAATTTACAATTTGTAATTTATTTATAAATCTTGCGCATTGGCAATCAGTTCGGCGATATCCATTACTTTTACGTCGCCTTCTTTTTCTTTGTTTTTGATTCCGTCAGTCATCATCGTGTTGCAAAAAGGACAGCCTGCTGCAATGATTTCTGGTTTTGTTTCCAGTGCATCTTCAGTTCTTTCGATGTTGATTTCCTTGTTTCCTGGCTCGGCATCCTTGAACATTTGCGCTCCTCCGGCTCCACAGCATAAACCGTTGGCACGGGAACGTTTCATTTCGACCAATTCGGCATCCAATTTTTGAATTAAATCACGGGGAGCTTCATACACTTTGTTGGCTCTTCCCAAATAACATGGATCGTGAAAAGTGATTCGTTTTCCCTTGAATTGTCCTCCTTCAATGGTTAGTCTTCCATCGTCGAGCAAGGATTTCAAAAATTCGGTATGGTGAAAAACTTCGTATTTTCCGCCTAATTCCGGATATTCATTTTTCAAGGTATTGAAGCAATGGGGACATGCGGTAACGATTTTTCGTATTTCATAAGCATTCAAGACTTCAATATTTGTCATGGCCTGCATTTGAAACAAAAATTCGTTTCCTGCTCTTTTTGCAGGATCTCCAGTACAACTTTCTTCTGTACCCAGAACTGCAAAAGAGACATTGGCACGATTCAAGAGTCGTACAAATGCTTTTGTGATTTTTTTTGATCTATCATCAAAACTTCCAGCACAACCTACCCAAAACAAGACTTCTGGCTGTTTGCCTTGCGCCGTCATTTCGGCCATTGTTGGTACTATTACTACTTCTGACATTATTTTTGTTTAATTGGTTAATTTGGTTAAACATTTAACCGTTTCAACTATATTTCATTTTTCCAATTCAATCGGTCTTGCTGGTTGTATTGCCAAGGGGCACCGTTGTTTTCGATATTGGTCATCAAGGCATTGATTGGTGCTGGTGCTGCACT
This sequence comes from Flavobacterium sp., assembly GCF_013823965.1. Taxonomy (GTDB): domain Bacteria; phylum Bacteroidota; class Bacteroidia; order Flavobacteriales; family Flavobacteriaceae; genus Flavobacterium. The sequence continues at coordinate 47,838 of NZ_PNNA01000028.1, read as the reverse complement.
TTGTTCCATTACCAAGTATCGTCGCATGTCCATGATAATCGAAAGCGGACTGATGCTCACCGGACATTCTTCGACACAGGCATTACATGAAGTACAAGCCCATAATTCTTCGGGCGTGATGTAGTCATTCAACAAAGATTTATTGTCTGGCACAAAAACGCCTTTGTTGGCGTCGATATTTTTTCCCACTTCTTCCACACGGTCTCTGGTAGCCATCATGATTTTACGAGGCGATAATTTTTTTCCAGTGATGTTTGCGGGACAGGATGATGTACAACGACCACATTCGGTACAGGTGTAAGCGTTTAACAATTGCACCCAATTTAAGTCTTGGATGTCACTGGCTCCAAACTTGGCCGGAACGGCATTTTCAGTTGCTGGTGCCGTGGCATAAGGATCGGCGTTGGGATCCATCATCATTTTTACTTCATTGGTAACGGATTCTAAATTGTCAAATTGCCCTTGTGGATTAAGGTTTGCAAAATAGGTATTCGGGAAAGCCAACAATATGTGTAAGTGTTTTGAAAAATACAAATAGTTCATGAAAATCAAAATCCCCACGATATGCAACCACCAGAATATTTCTGAAAGAAGCATGACCAACTCGTTCGAATAGCCATTAAATAAAGGCTCAATAAATTGACTTATGGGAAAAGAACCTGCTTTTATGAAATGAGAAAAACCACCTGGAACATTTTGCAAATGCAAATCCGAGGCATTCATCAACAAAAATAACGACATCAGGACGACTTCAAAATACAGGATATAATTGGCATCGCTTATAGGAAACCCTGTTAAATCTTTATTGGCAAAACGTTTTAATTTAATGATGTTTCTTCTTGTCCAAAACGTGAATACGGCGACCAAAACCAAAAGGGCCAATATTTCAAAGGAAGCAATCAATACATCGTAAAAAGTTCCCAAAAAGGCAAAAATTCTGTGTGTGCCAAATAAACCATCGATGATAATTTCCAACAATTCGATATTGATGATGACAAATCCTGCGTAAACAATGATGTGAAGTATGCCGGCAACGGGTCTTTTTACCATCTTGGATTGTCCAAGGGCAATCATGGTCATATTTTTCCAACGGACTTTTGGATTGTCATTGCGATTTACGGCCGTACCTAGATTGATGTTTCTAATGATTTTTTTTACATTGGAATAAAAATAACCAAATCCTGTAATCAGTAATATTGCAAATAAAATAGAATCCAAATAACTCATAATTGCTAGTTTTTAACTTTAGTGACTGTATCGTTTACAGGCGCAACATAGGGTTTGTTTTTCTTTCCAAAAACAGAAACATTTACATATCTTGTTGGGTTGAGTCTAACGTCTTCCAATAATAATTCTAATTCTTTTGAGGTTTTCTCAAGATTTTTGTAGAGTTCTTCGTCTGTCAACAATTTACCCACAGAACCTTTTCCAGCTTGAAGATTGGCTATTATTTTATCGACATTTGCCAATGTTTTTTGAAGCTCTTTTACTGTTTTTCCTAAATCGGCTTTGTTTAAGGAATCTGAAATCTTGGAAAAATCACTTGTGACTTTGTTAAAGTTGGCCACAGCTCCTTTGATTTGCCCTTTGTTGTCATCCAAAATCGTGTTCAAAGAGGAAGAAGACTTGTGAAACTGCTCGATAGTTTGTCGGAGTTCGGACAGGCTGATTTTTAAATCTTGTTGTCCTTTTTCATCCAAGACATTATTGAATCCATTTACTAATTTGTCGGAACTAAGGATTAATTTCTCAAATTTTTCTTGAAGGGGAACTAATTTTTCTTTTAAGGATTCGGTAATACCCGCTTTGATGACTCCTTTTAGCTTATCGCCGTCAGCAATAATATTTTTATCGTTAAGATTAGGATAAATGGCAATTTGCTTTCCTGCAATAAAACCAGGTTCATAAATGGCAGCAATGCTGGATTTAGAAATAGGAAAATCTGTTTTTAATTGTAATTCAACTAATAATTTTCCTGTTTCTTGATTGATGGTAATATTGCTGATATTACCCACAATTAGTCCATTGAGAGTAACGGCTGCTGATTTAACGAGTCCTTCAACATTGTCAAATTCAACATACACTGATTTGTAATTGGTAAAAAGGTCTTTCCCTTTTAAATAACTGTAACCCCAAATAAATAGTAAAATTGATGAAATTACTAATATGGCGGTTTTAATTTCTCTTGTTATTTTCAAAATATAAGTATTTGCGCAAATTTAATATAAAATAATTAAACTTCTTGTTATTAATTATTGGTGAGGGCTTCTTGAACACTGATTTTTGTTCCGTTTTTAAATGCAATCAAATAGGCAGAATCATATCCTTTTGATTTTGCTTCTTCCAATTGCTTTTTGGCTTCACTGTAATTGGGCGTTTGGCCGTACATATATTTATAAAATTTATTTTCAGACACCACGGAGATGTCTTTCAATCCCTTGAAATTACTTGGCGTCAAGGCTATTTTTTTTGTACTTGCCGATAATTGCACTTTGTAAACAACACCCGATGTTTCTATGTTTTTTGTCGCTTTTTTTGTTGCAGAAACATCTAGATTCGGTTTTGGTTTTACTGGAGAAGAAGTGTCTTTTATGGGAGTTTCAATAATTTTTTGAGAAGGTCTTTCAACATCATTGTCTATTGTTCCATTACCATAATATTCATTTTTGTAACTAATGATGGCATTGGCAATGGCTCTGGCAATTTCGTTCTGCCCTTCTTCAGAATTTAAATCATTCCCTTCGTCAGGATTAGAAATAAAACCCGTTTCTATCAATACTCTTGGCATATAGGCTTTGTGCAATACCATAAATGGTGCTTGTTTTACGCCTCCGTGTCTAATTTTTTTGCCTAAAGCCGCGAATCCATCTTCTATTTTACTAGCCAATGAAATACTGTTTTCCAAATATTCTTCCTGCATCAAAGTCATTCCAATCATGGTTTCGGGAGAGTTGGGATCAAAACCTTCGTATTTTTGTTTGTAATCTTTTTCCAAAGTAATAACGGAGTTCTCCTTTTTGGCCGCTTCAAGATTCGAAGCCACTTTACTCATACCCATTACGTAGGTTTCGGTTCCATCTGCAGCGGTGTTTTTATTGGCGTTGCAATGAACGGAAACAAAAATGTTGGCATCAGCGCGATTGGCAATATTGGCTCTTTCAATCAAATCTATGAAAACATCTGTTTTTCGAGTGTAAATAACGTCAATTTTTGGATTTTGCTCCAATAATCTTCCCACTTTAAGCACGATTGCGAGATTTATGTTTTTCTCCACACGACCGCTATACACAGCACCAAAATCGTGGTCTCCGTGGCCTGCATCCAAAGTCACTTTGAAAAGATTGGATTGACCATAAGAAACAAATGAAACTATCGTAAGTAAAAGAGCGAACTGTAATTTGAATTTATTTTTAATGCACATAAATCTAAAAGTTAATTTTAATTAAAACAGGGCGGTTATAAATTTATTAATTGATTATTTTTGACAAAAATTTATATGTAAGTTTGACACGCCTAAAAACAAGCCATATTTTTACAAAAATAGCATTAAAACCTTTGAATACAAACTTATTTAATATCGTTTTATTATCAATTTTCCTAACAATGGGATCTTGTGAATTATATTCACAAGATATATCTAAGAAAACGACAGCACTACCCGTAAAAAAACAAAAAGACAGTTCCGGTTTGACCGCAAAAAACAGTCAAAACCCCAACATTGCAATCATAAAATCAGAAACGGATACCATCAAGAAAGACAGTATTCAACCCAAAGCATTTCTTGATGGCACCGTACAATACAAGTCTGAAAACTATGCCAAAATTGAGCAAAAGAAAAAACGAATCACTTTATATGACAAAGCAGAACTTTATTATCAAGATATTGAATTAAAAGCAGGAATCATAGTCATGAACTATGAAAAAAATGAGGTTTATGCCGGCCGAATAAAGGATTCCACGGGAGCTTACACTCAATTTCCCAATTTTAAACAAGGAGAAAATGTCATAGAACCCGATTCGATTCGTTTTAATTTTAAAACAAAAAAAGCCTTGATTTGGAATTCGAGAACAGACCAAAACGAATTTAAAGTGAAAGCGTCCATTACAAAAAAAGAAAATGATTCAGTATATTTCTTGAAAGGCGCACGTTTCACCACATCCAAAGACGTCGATAATCCAGAATATTATTTCCAGACCAATAAAGTAAAATTTATTCCCGGCAAGAAAGTCGTTACTGGAATAACCAATATGGTCATCGCCAACGTACCCACGCCTATTGCTTTGCCTTTTGCTTTTTTTCCAATGAGCAAAGAAACCAGCGTTTCGGGAATTCTTTTGCCGAGTTACAATGATTCGAACAACAGGGGATTTTCATTGCAAAATGGAGGCTATTATTTTGCGCTCAGCGACAATTATGATCTAACACTTTTAGGAGATTATTATACCAATGGAAGTTATGCGCTTCGCGGAGAATCCTCTTATGCCAAAAGATACAGCTATCGCGGGAATATAAATGTCCGATTTGAAAATTTAATCAATAGCGAAAGAGGTTATCCTGATTATTCCAAGCAAAACATCTACAACATTCAATGGTCGCATTCCAAAGACTCTAAAGGAAGTCCGAATTCGAGTTTTTCCGCATCGGTAAACATGGGTAGCAGTAAATACTACAAACAATCCATCAATCAAGCGAATGTAGGTTCGAATTTGAATAATACCCTAAGTTCCTCTATTTCTTACAGCAAAACTTTTCTTGGCAATATAGGTTCCCGATTGTCCTTGACGGCGACGCATTCGCAAAATACCCAAACATCAGAAATCAACATGACATTGCCTGATTTGCAATACAGTGTAGACAGAATTTATCCTTTTGTGGGCAAAGATGGCGTCAAAAAAGGCTTTTTCAAGAACATCAATTTGCTTTATAATTTAAGCGGAAAAAACAGCTTTGTCACGACAGATTCCTTATTCTTCAAGCCTGCAATGTTTAATGATGCCAAAATAGGGATGCAACACAGCATTCCGTTAAGCACTAATTTTAAGCTATTCAAATATTTTAGCGGTTCCGCTTCCGCAAACTATGAAGAAGTTTGGTATTTAAAAACCATTCAAAGGGGCTATAATGCAGATCAAAGCAAGGTGGTAGACCAAACCATCAATGGTTTTGATGCTTACAGAACCTATAATTTTTCGAGTAGTTTGGGAACCACAATTTATGGAACGTTCAATTTTGGCGAAAACAAAAAAATAAAATCCATTCGACACGTCATGCGTCCATCGCTTTCTTATGGCTATACTCCAAGTTTTGAAAAATATTACGATACTTATGCCATCGATGCCAGCGGAACAATGACCGACGAATACACCCGATTTGAAGGTGGTATTTTTGGAGCACCCGGAAATACGAATTCCAATCGAATTGGATTTGATTTAAGCAATACTTTTGAAGCAAAAGTAACCGATAAAGACAGCACAAAAGTTGAAGCAAAAAAAATTATGCTGCTCAACAATTTAAATCTGTCCACTAATTATGACCTCAATGCAGACGGAGTTACCTCGCTTGCCTGGGAACCCGTGCGAGTAAGCGGCGGAACACAACTGTTTGATGACAAAATGAATATCAACTTCGGGACAACATTAGATCCTTATGCCATTGATAATTCCGGCAAAAGAATTAATGTTTTCAACATCAACAATGGCGGAAGTTTATTTAGAATGACCAGCGCCAACATGACCTTAAATTATTCTATTACAAGTAAAAAAGACGACAAGAAAAACAAAAATGAACAAGGCCAAAGAAACGGAGGGCGCGATGATGATTTGTTTGGTAAAAGCACGATAGACCATACAAGAGCAAAAAGTCAATTTGATGAAGATGAAGATGACGGAGAAGATAAAATTACAGAGTTTTTCAGGTCAGTATTGCCTTGGGACATGACATTTGCCTATTCATTAACCTACGGAAACAACAACCGCGAGAGCAAAATCACGGGGAATTCCATAATGATTTCCGCCAATGCCGATTTGACGCCAAAATGGAAAGCAGGAGTCTCCACAGGATACGATTTTGTACAAAATGGCGTTACTTACACCCAACTTCGTTTTGAAAGAGATTTGTTGAGCTGGAGAATGGATTTCAACTGGCAACCCTTTGGACAACAAGCAAATTGGAGTTTCTTCATCGGGATAAAATCTGGCGTGCTAAGCGACATAAAGTATGACAAACGAAGTACTTCCAACAGATAGTTCCAATGTAATTTAATACATTCAAATCCTAAACATAGTTTTTATGAAAACAATAATTTTTACCGAAAATACTCCAGCACCAATAGGGCCATACAACCAAGCGGTTCTTAAAGGAAACACTCTTTACACTTCTGGGCAAATTGCCATTAATCCAAAAACTGGAGAATTGGTAACGGCTACCATTGAGGCCGAAACCCAACAAGTCATGGAAAACATGAAAGCCGTGCTGGAAGCCGCCGGAATGACTTTTGAAAACGTGGTAAAAACAACCATATTTATTATGAACATGAATGATTTTGCAGCTATAAACACTGTTTACGGTTCATATTTCAACGAAAAAACCGCTCCAGCTCGTGAAACGGTTCAAGTGGCATGTTTGCCAAAAAATCTAAATGTCGAAATTTCTATGATTGCTGTGCTATAGCATTCAAAAACAACTGTGCCGATGCTTCGTTTGTTGCCAATGGCACGTTGTGAACGTCACAAACACGGACTAACATATTCACGTCGGATTCGTGTGCATGACTGGACAATGGGTCTTTAAAAAACAAGACCATTTTGGTTTTTCCTTCGGCAACGCGACCCGCAATTTGGGCATCTCCACCTTGTGGTCCGGAAAGCATTTTTTTTACTTTAAATCCTGCGCTTTCTGCTTTGGTACCCGTTGTTCCTGTTGCAATAAGTTTAATTTTTTCTTGTTGCAAAACAGCTTTGTTTTTGTTTAAAAACTGGACCATGTCCGCTTTTTTTCCATCATGGGCAATAATTGCTATTTCCATTTTTTTTGGTTTTACTATTTATAAAAAAACCTGGTATTCTAAGCCAGGTTTGTATTTTTTTATTTGTTTTTAACGTGATAAGCAATCAGTCCGTCAATAGGTCTCCTTAAAACATTTCCTAGTTTCAATTCGTATTTATCAAAGGTTATTTGCAATTCATCTTTCAAATAGAAAGCTATTGAACCCACAAAATGTACGGGAACTTCCTTGCAATTATCAAATTGTCTGATGTAGTTTTTTACAAAAGATTTCATCCCCTTGAAAATGATTTTTTTACAAAAATCATGTTCTTTGTTCTGGATGAGGAATTTTGCAAAAGTAGCCAAATAGGCGTTTGGATTGGGTTCTTTGTATAATTTGCTTTTAATAAAATCAGCACTTAAATCATACTCTTTTTCGAATTCGACAGCCAATTCTTTTGGCATTTTATTGAAATAATATTTACGGATTAATTCTTTTCCAAAAAAGTTGCCACTACAATCATCCATAATAATATAACCTAGTGATTGTACTTTTTGCTGCAAAACTTTTCCGTCAAAATAGCTACAATTTGAACCTGTTCCCAGAATGCTTACAATGGCTTCTTCTCCTTTTGGAGTTGTAGCATAAACGGCAGCATAAGTATCTTCGTTTACTGAAATAATTGCATTCGAAAAATATTCTTGAAAAACTCTCGAAAGTTCAATCTTCATTCTATCGGTTCCGCAACCGGCTCCGTAAAAGAAAAGGTGTGTGGCTTTGTCTTTATTTTGAAGAATGTCAAAACGATCGTTAATTCGCTCGATAATTTCCTCTCCTTCAAGTATTTCAGGATTCAATCCTAGTGTTTGGGTTGTAAACAATACTTTACCTTCCTCATCAATGGCAATCCAATCAGCTTTGGTGGAACCACTATCTACTAATAATCTCATTTTTAATTTTGGATTTAGTGAATTACGATTTAGGGGAATTCCGGAAATTATAATTCAAAATTTATTATTTGGTTTGGTTTTTTTTTAGCCCCGATTGCTTCATTAAACTTTCATTTTGAGCAGGATTTCGTGAACTTCGCTTAAGATGGATTGCTCTGCGCCAGTTCCTTTTTATCTCGGGTTTGGGAAATATAGTTTAAAATAAAAATCCCGTCAAGAATAATTTCAACGGGATTTTCATCAATATATAAATTATTTTAAACCTGCAATGTGCACGGATAAATCAATTAATTTACTTGAATATCCATATTCATTATCGTACCAAGACACTAATTTGAAGAAAGTTGAATTCAATCCAATTCCTGCATTGGCGTCAATGATTGAAGTTCTTTTATCAGAGATAAAATCTTGAGATACCACTGCATCTTCAGTATATCCTAAAATACCTTTCATGGTAGTTTCAGAAGCTTTCTTCAAAACAGCCATAATTTCTTCATAAGAAGTTTCTTTGGCTACTTTTACAGTTAAATCTACTACAGAAACGTCAGCAGTAGGAACACGGAAAGACATTCCAGTTAATTTTCCATTCAAAGCAGGAATTACTTTTCCAACCGCTTTTGCAGCACCAGTCGAAGAAGGAATGATGTTTATTGCAGCTGCACGTCCACCTCTCCAGTCTTTTCTAGAAGGACCGTCAGCAGTCATTTGAGTTGAAGTTGTTGCGTGAACAGTGGTCATTAAACCTTCCACGATTCCGAAGTTATCATTGATTACTTTAGCTAATGGAGCTAGACAGTTTGTTGTACAAGAAGCGTTAGAAACTACTGTGTCTGTAGCTTTTGCAGTTTCGTGGTTTACTCCCATTACAAACATTGGAGCATCTGCAGATGGAGCAGAAATAATTACTTTTTTGGCACCACCTTTAATGTGCTCATTTGCAGTTTCAACAGTTGTAAAGATACCTGTACACTCCGCTACTACATCAACATCAACTTCATTCCATTTTAAATCTGCAGGGTTTCTTTCGGCAGTGATGCGGATGTTTCTTCCGTTTACATAAAGTTTACCTTCTTTTACTTCAACGGTTCCGTTAAAACGACCGTGAACTGAATCGTATTTTAATAAGTAAGCCAAGTGGTCTACATCTAATAAGTCATTGATTGCCACTACTTCTACATTGTCTCTATTGAAAGATTCTCTGAAAACAATTCTTCCAATTCTTCCGAAACCATTAATTCCTAATTTTACTTTTGACATTTTCTTGTTATTTAATCGTTTATATATTATTCTATGTTGTGATTAAGGTTTAATAAATTGAAACCTGATCGTTTTTTATATTGACATTATTTCTGAAACTCGAAGTAATTCCCTGTCTATTTCAGTATGTCCTTTTATCGCTTGTTCCAATGGTGTAAGCGACACTTTATCATTTACCATTCCAACCATAAAGTTGGATTTGCCTTCCAATAAGGATTCCACGGCTTTAACGCCTAATCTACTGGCAAGAACTCTATCGTAACATGAAGGAGCCCCTCCACGTTGCATGTGCCCCAAAACCGAAACACGAATTTCGTATTCTGGCAAATTAGCTTCAACATAATCTTTTAATTCGAATACGTTTTTACCAATTTTGTCCCCTTCGGCTATAACAACGATACTGGATGATTTTCCAGATGCTTTGCTTTTCTTGAGGGAATCCAGCAATCTTTCTAGACCCAATTCTTCTTCTGGGATTAACACTTCTTCTGCTCCACCACCAATTCCTGCATTTAAAGCAATATGACCGGCATCGCGTCCCATTACTTCAACGAAAAATAATCGATTGTGTGAACTGGCCGTGTCTCGAATTTTATCAATGCAATCCACAACTGTATTCAAGGCCGTGTCGTAACCCAAAGTATGACTGGTTCCGAAAATATCATTATCAATTGTACCAGGAATTCCCATTACTGGAAAACCATATTCTTTATTGAAGACCTCGGCACCGGTAAAACTTCCGTCACCGCCGATTACTACCAAAGCATCCACTCCTTCTTTCATGAGCTGGTCGTACGCTTTTTTTCGGCCTTCGACAGTCATGAATTCTTTAGAGCGTGCTGATTTGAGTATCGTTCCCCCTTTATTGATAATGTTGTGCACACTTCTTGCGCCCATTTCTAGAAAGTCACCTTCTATCATTCCTTGGTAACCTCTATAAACTCCTATGCACTTTACGTCGTGGTAAGCGCATGTTCTAACTACTGATCTGATGGCTGCATTCATCCCTGGTGAATCTCCACCAGAGGTCAAAACGGCAACCTTTTTTATTGTTTTTGGCATTATTTAAGTATTAAAAGCGTAAATTTAATAAACATTCTGCACTTTTAAAGGTGTGTTTTTAATAAATTGGTAAAATGCTCGAAATTCAAACGTTATCGTTAATAAGTTGATAAAAAATTGTAATAAAATTTATATTTTGCCCAATAAATAAAGATTATTGAACAGAATGAATTTCTTTAGAAAATTGTAATGGTATTAATATTCTTCGGGAATTCTACCTTCTTGATTCACTTTTTGGTCTTTTGAATCTGTTTTATTGGGCTTAGGAATATCCCTGTTCTCTGGAGGCAAATTTGAATCCACATCGATCACGTTATCAGCTGGTGCGGTTTCTATTTTATGGTTTTTAAAAAATTTATTGGCCAATTCTTTAAAAGTATCAAAATCAACTTCATAAGAAATACCTATTCCTTGAGTATATCCTATTCCTTCTCCTATATAATTGATGTCGTTTTCTCTGTTAAAAAAGCGCAAATTCACCGTTCCATCTTCATTAACCCGATACAAAATCTCGACATCACCAACAACTGCTGACTGATTAACGCCTCCAAAAGGGACCCCAACTTTTCCGTTGATGGTAATTCTTTCGTTGATTTTGGACGAGACTGATGCCACAAATCTTCCGTCAGATTCGCTTCCTACTCTTTTGTCGGCAGTAATTATATCTAACTCCACATTGAATTTTTCGTCATCAGAATGAATCATGCCTGTCAATAAACTGGTGGCCGATTCAAATAAATTCTGCGATAAAGCAGACTGGTTTACCCCATTGGAACTTAAAAAACTTCCTGTGGACAATAAATACAAGGCTTGGGTTTGTCGTACATCCTTGTCATTTAACTTGTATTCTATTTCTGATTTTAATACGTTGCTCACTGTTGGAAATTCAAAATTGAAGTCCGGTTCAGGACTTGTCAAATCGCCTCGCAAACCAATGACCACATTTACATCCACCTTTTTGTTAAAGGAGGAATTCTCTAGCAAAACGGCTGGATTTGCCGAGGTTTTATATATGGCTTCCAAATTTAAACGTGCTTTCATTGGATTTCCTTCCCATGAGATGTACCCACCTTTTTTGACAATAAATTTCTTGTCTATGATACCGCCGTATTTAAAATTATAAGTTCCATCATACGCTTGGAAATCGCCCCACATATTGAATTTACCCAATGTATTTATTTTAAACAAAAGTGTTCCATTGCCCCTGCCTTTCATCCCGTGGCCTGAATTTCGATCCAAGATGACTTCGACTTCCGCATTTGGGGTAATGTCGAGATCAAACTCTAATTCAAGTCCTTTGTAATTTCTGGAATTATCAACGATACCTTGCTTGATATTGAACTTTTCCTTGGCAGTCAAGAAATGGATAAAATCATTTTCGCTTATGTTTTCGGCATCATTGATGGGTATTTTTAATGATGAACCATTTTCGGATTTGGCATCAACCTTTATAAATAATCCATCCGTTGGCCCTTTGATGGTGGCTAAACCATTGATGAAAGCAATTCCATAGTAAGCCGCATCTTCGCTATCTTTCGTGTCAAGCACCAACAATCTTTTGGAATTTATGGCCAAATCCAACTTCCAATCTGAAAAGTTTTTGTGCTCAATACTTCCATTCAAAGTGCCTTTTGTCTTAAATTTTGTATCGGTAAGCACGTTGTTTCTAAACAAAAACTTCTCATCGGCTAAATCAACAATAGTTCTTTCATTTAACGAATAATCCACATTTAGATACGGAATCGTCATACCGGCATTATCCACATAAAGTCGTCCGTTGATTTCTGGCTTGTTAAAATTTCCTGCTATACTGGCATTTCCAGATGCAAATCCACGGATATTGGACAACACTTCGCCTCCCAGCGAACTCAAAACTCCCAAATTAAATTTGTCCAGTTTTAAATTCAAGTCCAATATCGTTTGTTTGTCAACTATTTCAAAACTTCCATTGGCATTGAAAGATTCCACGTTTTTGTTTTCGATATTGGCATCTAAAGTGAATTTTTTTAAATTTTCGTCTCCGGAAATATCAAAATTCAAATTGCCCAAATCGGTTTTGTTGATGTTCAAATGATCAATTTGTATGGAAGCCGGAATTTGATAAACAGCATTGTTTTGTTTGTAATTCACGATGGCATTGACATTCCCGTTAAAGACAAATTTGGGATCGGCTGGCGTGATTTGATTCAAGTCGACATCTTTAAAACTTACTTTTAAGTCCTTGTATGTAGCGCCTTTAATATCACCCATAAAGGTGATTTCCTGGTTTTCATGAGACATTATTATATTATCGAAATTGAAATTTTCGAAGGATTTGTCAAATACAATTTGATTGTTTGGCGTTTCGTTTTCATTCAAAAACCACAAATAATCCTTAAGCTTAATTTCGGATTTATTCAATCCAACAACATTGTTGTTGTCTTTATTGATGGTGTGATACAAGTTCAAATTAAAATAATCCTGACCTCTTGAACCTCCTTTAAACTCGGATCGAAAGAACAAAGTGTCTTTCATGGTCACGTTTATCAAACTAAAATCCCGTATTTTGTAATACTTGGTTTTGATGCTGTCCAATTCAATAAAAGCATTATAAAGCGGATTCTTGTTGTCAATCTTGATTCTAATATTATCAAATGTATTGGTCGAAGCCGTGATTTTTGGAGAGTTAAAATTAAGTTTGAATTCTTGGTTGTCCGAGCTGATGTTTCCCTTCACCACAGTGTTCGTGCCAATAGAAATTTCCGGATAAAAGATTTCGATTATTTTATTGTAAATAGAAAAATTAAATTTTAAAAATTGGCCTTTTTTCACCTTGACCGGCCTGTAATTGGTATAAAGACTTCCCAATGAATTTTTTACCAAATTTTTAAGCTGGTTGAATTCGTATTTTCCAACAATTTCTCCTTGGACTATGTCGGGAGAATTCACGGTAATGGTTCTCACACGATTTTGGTCAAAAGTGGAATTAATGTAAAAGTCGTCAAAAACATAGGTTGCTTTTACATTTTTATAGACCGTTTTGTTGATAAACACATCCCCTTTGAGATTGTCTATGGAATTTCCTGAAACTTGCAACACGATGTCTCCTTTAAATCGGGAAATGGTGTCTTTGATAAATTTTAATTTATACAAATCGGCATTGTCAACCTTGACATGAAAATCATATCTACTTTCTTTTTTACTTAAATCTACCAGCCCATCAAAGTTCAAGCTCAAATTAGAATCGTTTACCGAAACTTGGCCTTTATAAAGTCCCTTGTTAAAATTCCCATTGAGAACTACATTGCTGTAAGTATAATTGTTGTAATTAATTTGGCTAATATCGCCTTTCAAAGAAGTATTCAAATACTTTTCAGAAAAACCAATCCCATCTACGTCGAGATTCAAACTTGCTTTTCCAACATCTTTTCTGTCCAATAAGGTCCCTATATCAAAGTTTTCCAAAACAATGTTTCCCGCATAAGTTGCTTTGTCGGACAAATGTATGTTTTCAATGCTCAAATCAGAATTTACTTTCCCCAACTGTGTTCCCATGGCAAAACTGGCATCCAGTGAAGTGGTAGTCACCTGTGCATCGCCAACTAAATTGACAGTACCCAGTTTTTTCAAGATAATGGGCAGTCTTTTGCCCAAAACATTAGGCAAAACCGTAACAAGATCATCATAACTGGTAGAAAGTTTGGCAAAATTTCCGTTCATGTAAAATGTTTTCCCTTTGCTTGGAAAAAGATTTTTGAAGTGTATTGTTCCTATTATTTGGGATTTTTTTGAATCGACCAATTTTAAGTTTGTCAACACCAAATTGTTCAAAGGACCTTTTATTCTTCCCTTGATTTTAAAAAGTTGGTTTTTCCCCAATTCATTATAAAAACAGCGAATGTCATTAGAAGCCAAGGAAGCCTTATCCATTTGTATGTCAAATTCTACTTTATCCGTAAAATGGGCAAAATCTTCAATTTCATAATTCATTACAACCTCCCCTTTCAACTTGGATTCCTTGGTCAACAAATCAAGATTTTCCAGTTTGATGTGCTTTGTGGTATAGCTGAATTTTGTGCTCAAATCCTCGACAAATATTCCTCGATGATCCTGAAAAGACAAACTGTTGATGGTCGTGGTCACTTCTGGCCCATATATTTTTAAGGCCGTTGCGGCTAAATTAATCTTCGTGAAGTCAACATCTTTGGGATTTTCCCTGTTTTCGTCAATCAAACTATAATGGCCGTTGGAAATTTTCACTTTGGTAGCCGTCAACAAAAAATGTTCTTTGGAAGGTGGTTTTCCAGTATCGAATGCCGCAACAAATTTATCAAGATTGGACAGCTTTTCTTTTTTGTAGGTTTTCATGTTAAAATATACCCCGTCCAAAGCAACATCACCAAAAATCAAATCAACTTTCAACAACTTATTCCAGTCTAAAATATTAGTTTTAATCCTGTTAACATAAATCAGGGTGTCTTTATGATGGTCCAGGATCAATACTTTTTTAAGCTTGACACCTCCGAAAACAGTAAAAGAAACCTGCTCCACATTGATATTAATCTTGAATTGTTCGTTGAGGGAATTGGTAACGTAATGACCTATTTTAGTCTGGACAAAAGGCAATGTTAAGGCAATGCCAAGTACCAATAATAGCAGGATAAGTCCAAGGATAGAACGAAATACTATTTTTTTAAGTTTTTTGATACCTATTAATGTTTTAAATTTGTCAAATATAATTCAAAAATTACGCCTTTTTATGCAAAATCCCGAGGTTTTTATTCTCGCCATCGAAAGTTCCTGCGATGACACGGCCGCAGCGGTTTTACATAACGACAAAGTCTTGTCAAATGTTGTCGCCAACCAACTGATTCACAACCAATATGGCGGCGTGGTTCCTGAACTGGCTTCGCGTGCACACCAACAAAACATTGTTCCGGTCATTGATGCTGCTTTGCGCAAAGCAAATATAAAAAAAGAACAACTTTCTGCAATTGCATTTACCCAAGGACCTGGTTTGATGGGTTCACTTCTGGTGGGAAGCTCCTTTGCCAAATCCTTGGCATTGGCATTGCAAATTCCCCTGATTGCCGTAAACCACATGCAGGCACATATTTTAGCCCATTTTATCGATGAGGAAGGATTTGACAAACCAACATTTCCATTTTTGGCATTAACCATTTCTGGCGGACATACCCAAATCGTGAAAGTAAACCACTTTTTCAATATGGAAATCATTGGCGAAACCACTGATGATGCCGTGGGAGAAGCTTTTGACAAAAGCGCCAAAATACTGGGACTTCCTTATCCTGGCGGCCCATTAGTCGATAAATATGCACAACTTGGAAACCCGAAAGCCTTTGCTTTTACCAAACCAAAAGTTCCCGGATTAGACTTCAGTTTTTCGGGTTTGAAAACGGCGATTTTATATTTTGTCCAAAAGAAAAAACTGGAAAACTCGAATTTTGTTGAGGAAAATCTGAACGACGTTTGTGCTTCCATCCAACATACCATTATCGAAATTTTGATGGATAAATTAAAATTGGCGGTAAAAGAAACCGGAATCAAACAAATCGCCATTGGCGGAGGTGTTTCGGCCAATTCCGGAATTCGAAATACTTTAAAAGAAGCTGAACAAAAATACGGCTGGAAGACTTTTATTCCAAAATTTGAATACACCACCGATAATGCCGCCATGATAGGAATTGTGGGTTATCAAAAGTTTTTATCCCAAAATTTCGAAACTGCTGCAGTTGTTTCCAAAGCACGAATTCAATTCTAACCATGCAATTATTTTACAATCCAAATATCGACGAAACTACTGAAAGCTTTTCTTTTGACAAAGAAGAAAGCAAACACATCATCAAAGTTTTACGAAAAAAAGACACTGACATTCTTTATGTAACCAATGGTTTGGGATTCTTGTTCGAAACCGAAATTACACTGGCATCAGACAATAAATGTACCGTAAAAATTTTGTCTGTCGAAAAGGCTGAACCTTCAAAATTCAAGTTGCACATGGCGGTTGCACCCACAAAAATGAACGATCGTTTCGAATGGTTTTTGGAAAAGGCCACCGAAATTGGCATTCACGAAATCACGCCCATTATTTGCGACCGCTCCGAACGAAAAGTGGTCAATAAAGAAAGATTTGATAAAATTATATTGACAGCAGTGAAACAATCCAACGCGTTGTTTCTTCCAAAACTGAATGAAGCCAAAACTTTCAAAGAATTTATAAAGCACGAAAACAAAGGTTTGCAATTGATTGCCCATTGCGAGAAAACGGACAAAAAAACATTGAAATCAGTTTTGAAACCAAACGAAAATGTCACCTTGCTCATTGGTCCCGAAGGCGATTTTTCGGAAAAAGAAATTGCATTGGCACTTGAAAACAAGTATGTTCCGGTATCTTTGGGAAACACCAGATTGAGAACAGAAACGGCTGCTGTTGTGGCTTGCCATAGTGTGGTTTTTGTGAATGAAAATTAAGATTGGAGATTTCAGATTAACGAATTTTGACCCGAGCGACAGCGAACTGGCGCAGCATTTCAGATGTTTATGAAAAAAGTATATTTCTTGTTCCTTTTGTTGTCTTTTTCGTCATTTTCCCAAGAAATTGCTTTGGTAAAATACAGCGGAGGTGGCGATTGGTATGCAAATCCAACTTCTTTGCCCAATTTGATTAAATATTGCAATCAAAACATCAACACCAAAATAAAAACCAAACCTGCAACGGTAGAACCAAGCAGTCCCGATTTATTTTCCTATCCTTTTGTGCACATAACTGGACACGGAAACGTGGTTTTTAGTGATGCCGATGTCAGCAATTTGAGAAATTACATGACTTCGGGAGGTTTTCTTCATATTGACGATAATTTTGGAATGGATCAATATATTAGAAAAGAAATAAAAAAAATATTCCCCAATAACGATTTGGTCGAAATTCCTGCCAATCATCAAATTTTTCAAAAACCGTATCTTTTTTCAAGTGGATTACCAAAAATTCACGAACACGATGGCAAACGCCCGCAAGCTTTTGGGATTTTTATAGCCAATCGATTGGTACTGCTTTATACTTTCGAATGTGATTTGGGTGATGGTTGGGAAGACCCCGAAGTGCACAACGACCCGATTGGAGTTCGTGAAAAAGCCCTAAAAATGGGAGCCAACATTATGAATTACATTTTTAATAATTAGTTTGACTTGACGTCCTGTTTGCGTTTCTAAAATCATTTTTACGTTTTGGCAACGAACATATTACTTTCATAAACTATATTTTTTATTGCACTATTCTTTTTTTGGCCTAGAAAAAGCGATAACGTTACAGTAACTAATTTTTTAAAAAAAATTGCTATTTTAATAAATTTGTTATATAATTGTCAACTTATTAACCTAAACCATTATTATTTAACATCTATTATTATGAAAAAAATCCTTTTATCGGCATCTGTAATCCTGATGCTTTTTGCTTGTCAAAACGAAGCAACTGATACCACTGCTCCAACAACTACTGCCATTGCTCATAGAGGTTGTGCCTCACAAGAAGTTCTTGAAGCGCAATTGGCAGCCGATCCATCATTGGCCATACGCATGAACCAAATAGAAGCTTTTACACAAAAAGCACAATTATCAAATAGCCGATTAGTAAATGGTAAAATTGTAATTCCGGTTGTAGTAAATGTTTTGTACAAAACTGCTGCAGAAAACATTTCTGATGCCCAAATACAATCGCAAATTGATGTATTGAATAAAGATTTTACTGCTACAAATTCTGATTTTGGAAGTATTCCTGCTTTATTTTCTGGAGTGGCTGCTAATGTTGACATAACTTTTGAACTTGTTAAAATCAACAGAAAAGCAACTACTAAAACATCTTGGGGAACTAGAGATGCAATGAAAAAAACTAAACAAGGAGGATTAGACCCTACTTCGCCATCTACAAATCTTAATCTTTGGGTTTGTACAATCGGTGGTGGAATTTTGGGTTACGCACAATTTCCTGGAGGTTCATTGGCAACAGACGGAGTTGTTTGTGATTCTAAATATGTTGGTGTGACACCTGATTCAGGTTCAGCTTATCCATACAATTTAGGAAGAACGGCTTCTCACGAAATTGGTCACTGGATGAATCTTCGTCATATTTGGGGTGATGCCACTTGTGGAAGTGATTTGGTTGCTGACACACCAACACACAATACTGCAAATTATGGTGTTCCAACTTATCCTCATTACAGCACTTGTCCTGGAACTCCAGTAGAAATGACAATGAACTACATGGATTATACTGACGATAGAGGAATGTACATGTTTACTCTAGGCCAAAAATCAAGAATGTCTGCCTTATTTGTTTCTGGTGGAGCAAGAGCAGCTTTCGGAATATAATTTCTTTCTGTTTTTAACATACAAAACTCGCTACTTGTTAGCGAGTTTTTTTATCTTTATCCACTAAAAAATACAAATGATAACTTCAAAAATAATAGCAAACGGGATTTTAAGAGCGATAGGTCTTCTAGTTTTGGTGGTGGTTTGCATGTATTTCTTGTATTTAATCCAGTCCATTGTAATCTATCTTATTGTAGCCTTAATCCTCACGTTGATAGGAAATCCAATACTTGATTTCTTTAAAAAAAGGCTTAAATTCAAGCATACGTTGGCGACAATTGCGACACTTTTTATTTTTGTACTGTTTATTACTGGTTTTGTCTTGATGTTTATCCCATTGATATCGTCTCAAGGGGAAAATTTATCCCTGTTGAAAACGGCGGAAATTGAAAAAAACATAACCGAATTATTAAACCAAACTTCCGTTTTTTTAGAAAGTCATCATATTGATTCTGAGAAAGTCATCAAGGAAGCCAATATAACTTCAAAAATTAATTTCAATTTTATTCCTGATTTTTTAAATATCGTCTTGGGCACCATAAGTAGCTTCGGAATTGGCCTTGCTTCGGTATTATTTATTACTTTTTTCTTTCTGAAAGACAGCTTGCTATTTATCGAAGGAGCCAAAAAATTGATTCCAGACAGTCAAGAAGACAAAATTTTAAACTCTGTGCACAAAATAAATCACCTGCTTTCCCGCTATTTTATTGGGTTGCTGCTTCAATTGTTTATCGTCTTCCTTTTGTACCTGATTGTATTGTTAATTTTTGGCATTCCAAATATGTTCATAATCGCCTTTTTGTGTGCCGTTTTGAATATTGTGCCATACATTGGTCCATTGATTGCTTCGGTTTTGGCAGCAATTTTAACGATGTTGAGCAACTTGGGGAGTGATTTTCAAACCGAAATTTTACCTACCACCATCTACGTTTTGATAGGATTTTGGATTGTGCAAATCATTGACAACAACCTCTCGCAACCGCTTATTTTTTCCAAAAGTGTCAGCTCACATCCATTGGAGATATTTCTGGTTATCTTGATTGCAGGTTTTCTGTCCGGAATTTTAGGAATGGTCATAGCCGTTCCCTTGTACACAATCCTAAAAGTAATAGGAAAAGAATTTTTCCCTGAAAATGCAGTAATAAAACTACTAACAAAAAACATATAATTTTGGATTTAAACCTGCTAAATCCTGAAATTCAAAAATTTATCAATGCCAATATTGATGAAACCATCTCGAAATTAGCCCTACAAAAAAATCCGTTTCCTGAAGTGGAATGGATTTCCATCTTGAGCCAAATTGAAGCCAAAACAAAAGCAAAACTCAAATTGCCGAGTTGGTTTGCAGCAGAAAACATTATTTATCCAAGCAAAATTTCTGTCGAACAAACCTCATCCGAAAAGACGGCTTCCTATAAAAACACCATCGTTTTCGGCGAAAGCCTAATTGATTTGACTGGAGGTTTTGGAGTTGATGATTTTTATTTTGCAAAAAAAATGAAAGTTGTGGCGCATTGCGAAATAAATCAAGAACTCTCTGATATTGTAAAACATAATTTCGAAAAACTGGAGGTAAAAAATATCTCTTGCCATTCGGGAGATAGTTTAGAAATTTTAACCCAATTAAACACCAAATTGGATTGGATTTATATTGATCCTTCTCGAAGAAACAATGCCAAAGGCAAAGTTTTCATGCTCCAAGATTGTTTGCCCAATGTTCCCGAACATCTTGATTTGTTGTTTCAATATTCAGATTCCATTCTAATAAAAACAGCTCCTTTGCTCGATATTTCGGCAGGATTATCCGAACTCAAAAATGTAAAGACCATCCATGTCGTGGCTCTTGAAAATGAAGTAAAGGAATTATTATGGGAAATTCACAAAGATTATTCCGGTGAAATCAAGATAAAAACGGTCAATATTGTAAAGGAAAAAAGGGATGTTTTCGAATTTATTTTGGACAAAAAACCTGAAATGGCAACCTATGGTTTGCCCCAAAAGTATTTGTACGAACCCAACAGCGCCATAATGAAATCAGGAGGATTTGATGAAGTGGGAACTTTTTACAACCTAAATAAACTGCACAAACATTCGCATTTATACACGAATTCAACGCTCGTGACTTTTCCAGGAAGGATTTTTGACATTGAAAACACATTTCCATATCATAAAAATGAAATGAAGGTGCATCTTGAAAATCAACAGCTAAACATCACCACCAGAAATTTTCCCGACACGGTTGAAAGCATTCGAAAAAAATGGAAAATAAAAGAAGGCGGAAATCGGTATTGTTTTTTTACAACTGATGAAAATGACAACAAAATAGTTTTAATTTGCAAAAAAATATACTAAAAATGAAAAAGGCAGTCCTACTAATTTTATGCATGATAAGCAGTACTTTATTCGCCCAGAAACCTTGTGAATACAGTGCAAATGTTACCGATTCTATTGGAACCTACAAATCGACCAAGGAATACATGATTTACGAGAAAAATTTTGCAGGAAATACCAATTACATCTTTTATTCATTGGCATTGACGGACGGCACGCCAACCTTGAACATTAATTTCATCCAAAAAAGCAAAGAATTTTTAAAAGCCAATTGTTTTGACAAAAATTCCAAATTATTTTTACAGTTAAATAATGGCAAAATAATAACGCTACTCCATATTGACCAAGAAAATTGTGGCACATTGATTCGAGACGAAAAAGGCTTTAACAACAGAATTCTAACCGGAACTTTTATGTTTATGAAAGGTTCTTTTGAAGACCTAAAAAGCGCGCCCGTAAATTTGATGCGAATAAAATACCTGACAGACATTGAAGATTATGTCATCAAAAAAGAATTTCAATCGGAACTTGACAATAAGGTCTATCAACCGGAAACCTATTTTGTCAATTACTTGCATTGCATAGAATAACTAATCGCAGTTCCATTTAGCATTGGAAACTTTGTCATTCAACGCTGATTTTAAATTGTAATGCCACCATTCCGAATCTAGCGCGTTAAACCCATTTTCCTTCATTGTTTTTTTTAACAGTTCCCTGTTGGCGAGGATTTCTGGCGAAAGATTGAAATAATCGTGGCCAGCTTCAACACCAAAAAAATCGAAAGAAGTTCCCATATCGAGTTCCTTTCCGTTAAAATCGACTAATGTGATGTCAACGGCTCCTCCTCTATTGTGTATGGAACCTTTGCTGGGATCGGCAACATAAGAAGGATTGGAAACAATTTTCCACATTTTTTTTTGAATATCCAAAGGTCTGTAACAATCAAAAAACTTGATTTTATAACCCATTTTCATAAAGGCTTCATTTGCTTGGACAATCGCTTTAACGGTTTTCAATCGCAAAAAACATTCTGCGCAATCGTACACTTTGGCTTTCAAAAAATTATCCGAAGTGGCATATTTCATGTCATAAACAAAATCTTTGCTGTAGTCTTTTATATTCACGAATGTGGTGTCATCGACAACTGGCAAATTTTTGGAAAAATTATTGGAAACTGCGGTTTGGGATTTACAGGAAATTACACAAATAAAAGTGCAAAGAAGCAATACTGGTTTGGCATAAAAAGTCATAAATACTATTTTTTATAAAAATAAGTAAATTTGTGGAATTTAAAAAAAAGAGGCTGTCCATTATGACGGGCAGCCTCAAAAAATTTATTTTTTTTGTGGTTTATTGTTTCACCACTTTAAAAGTATTGGAATTATTGCCTTGTCTTACAACAACCATATAAATTCCAGCCTTCAAATTTTCACCAAAAGAAATGGTTTGTTGACTGCCAGCATTCACATTCGAAACTAAACGTCCGTTGCTGTCAAAAATGAAAAGTACGGCATTTTCATTCGAAGCCGATTGAACTTCAAGTTTAAAATTGCCGCTACTTGGATTAGGCCATACATTCGTCGCAAATGAAACATTTTCGATGGCGGTATCACCAAATGAAGATTTGTTATTAGTGCTACTTGGTTTAGATGTGCTTGCTATACTTGCCGCTTTTCCTTTATCATGGGGAACGGCAACAGTTACCATTTTAAAGCTATAATTATACGAGTTATCGTGGCTAACTATGTATATGTAATATATTCTTCCAGTTCCTGTACCGGAACGTTCTGCTCGCAGAAGAAGAGTATGCACATCTTTTATTTCCCAATCTACAGCCTTGTCTCCATCTCCCAATCCATTGTCCGGTTCACTGCTATATACATAAATATCAGTAGTGATGGGGCCTCCACAATTATCCGTCACATTGTAATCAAGTTGTACGGGAATCATCTTGTGGTTTGGTGGCCAAAGTGGCTCCAATTCATCCGCAATTCCTTTTATTACGGGTGGTTCATAATCTAGAATGATTACATCAAAACTACATGTTACCGTATTATTTGTTTCATTTTTGAGCACAAATGTATTAGTTGTAGTACCTACCGGAAAGAAAGAACCACTTGCCAATCCGGCAGTTTGTGTTATCGAAATTCCCTCTCCTCCACAATTGGGCGCAGCAACAACTGGAGAATAATAAACATAAGTGCCACACATTCCCGGTGAATTGACCATGTAAATAGTATCTGGGCATTTAATGCTTGGAACGGGGCAAGAAGTCGCCGTAAAAGTGTATTCTCCCGTAACCCTGTTAAAAGTTACATCATAGGTTCCAACAAGAACTGGAATGTTGGCTCCGTTGGGAAAGCCAATACCTGTTGGAAATGTATTGTTTCCCCAATTAGTTGTCCACTCGTGATCCTGCCTGAATTTAACTTCTCCATCGTTAAACGAAATGTTTTTTAAAGTGTAAGCAATTCCATCTGTCGTTTGCATGTCAACATCAATATCCCAACTATTTAAAGCAGAACCAACAATACCAATCACCGGATAATCAAAGCTATAATCTCCGGTAACACTATTAAACATTACATTGTAAGTACCCGCTTTAACTGCAATATTTGGACCATTAAGGAGTGCAGTACCTGTTGGGAAACTACTGTTTCCCCAATTCACGTTCCAACTATCATCTTGCCTGAATTTTGCTTCACCATCAACAAAAGTGTAGCCTTTTAAGGTATACGTTTTTCCATCGATGGTTCCCATGTTTACATCACTGTTCCAACTAAAATCTGGCGGAACGGCACTCCCCAGAATTCCCACGGAAGCGGGGCAATTACTGACACACACAAATAAATATTCCCCTGTCAGTCTATTAAAAATAATATCATAATTCCCTAAAACCGGTATAAAAATATCTGGACCGTTTGGATAGGCAACACCAGAAGGAAAGTTGCTACCACCCCAATTTATATCCCAAGTATTGTCTTGCCTGAATTTGACAAAGCCGGCAGTCAACGGATAATTTAACAACATATATTTTATTCCATCTGTTGTTTGCATGTCCACATCAACATCCCAGCCATTTAAAGAACTACCCAGAACACCAATGCTGGGTACAATTATCCCCATATCGACCAACATAATATTGTCAAAATGTGTGACTACTTGTTCCGCACCCAATTCAAAACTTAATTTGTGACTTGAAAACACTGCTGTGGCTACAAAATCAATTGTTATGGTTTTCCAATCCGTAGTGGCAAATTGAGTGTACTTGTCATAGCCTATCAAGCTGATCCAATTGCCTCCATTCTCGCCCAAGAAAAGACCAAAACTGCGATAAGCATCAGCTTTCACATCGAAAGAAAGTCGGTAAGTATGTCCTTGTATCAAGGGAAACCCTTTTTGAATCAGTTGAATGTCCCAAGTGTTTTTTGCCGCTCCCAAGGTTACCACGTCGTAATGGCATACACCGTCAACAACGGTCACGTTATTGTTGATTTGCCAATTCTGCCAAGAATACCAAACATTATCCGGTTCTGGCTGACTAAAGTAGTTATTGATTGTTGTGGTCGTGTTGAACTCACCATCCGATAAAACATTTTGGGCCTGACCAAGTGAAGCGGACAAAAACAGCCATCCCAAAATTAATGAAGTAAAGATTTTTGCTTTCATGCTAGTAAATTTTAATGAGTTAAATAATTTCCCTACTCTTTTCAAGGATTTTCAGATTCCTCCCTAAGTAATTATTTCAATATTAAATTTTAAGTAGACTAGATGAAATTAGAGGCAAAATTTCATTTGGTATATTAGCAGTATTAAAAACCATTAAATTTACAAATAATTCATATATAAATCACTGATAATTAACTAATTATAAATAAAAATTATCTTATAAGAAGAAAAATATTTTGTACTGTTTTTTATTGTTTATTGCTTTGAAAGCTGTAAATTTAAGGCATTGCAAAAATGGAATAAAATTGATTCCATTAGAAAACAATATTGAGTTATTGGATAAAAAAACTTCGAAATCATTTCCTAAATGATAATTTATGCTAAACAAAGAATTAATAAATCCTAAAAGTATAGTTGTTGTTGGTGCTTCAAATAATGTTCATACTCCAGGCGGAAGTGTTTTAAAAAACCTGATTACCCATAATTTCAAAGGCGAATTGTTTGCCGTAAATCCGAAAGAAACCGAAGTGCAAGGCCTGAAATGCCATCAAAATGTTTCAAAAATTCCATCCGTGGATTTAGCAATTATTGCCATAGCGGCCAAATTCACTTTGGAAACTGTCAAAATCTTGGCGCAGAAAAAAAACACCAAAGGTTTTATCATTTTTTCAGCCGGATTCGGAGAGAAAGATGACGAAGGAAAAATCTTGGAACAACAAATTGTACAGGAAATAAAAGCCGTGGGAGGCACCTTGCTCGGGCCAAATAATATAGGCTTAATCAATCCAAATTATGCGGGCGTTTTTACTTCGCCAATTCCCAAATTAAATCCAAACGGTGTTGATTTTATTTCAGGATCTGGAGCAACGGCCGTATTCATTCTGGAAGCTGCAATGGCAACAGGCTTGCCTTTTTCGAGTGTTTATTCTATGGGAAATTCAGCACAAATTGGCGTCGAAGATGTTTTGGAACATTTAGATGCTACTTTTGAAAAGGGCAAAAGTTCGAGGGTAAAATTGCTTTACATCGAAAGTATTGGAAATCCACAAAAATTCATAAAACACGCCACTTCGTTAATCAAAAAAGGCTGTAGAATTGCCGCCATCAAAGCAGGAAGTTCATCGGCAGGCAGCAGGGCAGCGAGTTCACATACCGGAGCATTGGCCAATTCTGACGTTGCCGTTGATGCCATGTTTAAAAAATCAGGAATTGTGCGTTGCTACGGCAGAAATGAACTGATAACCGTGGCCGGAATTTTTTTGCACAAGGAATTAAAAGGCAAAAATATTGCCATAATCACCCATGCAGGTGGACCGGCTGTAATGCTCACGGACACTTTATCCAAGAACGGTTTAAATATCCCGGAAATTGATGGAAAAGAGAGTGAAATCTTGCTCGAAAAACTGTTTTTGGGTTCCTCGGTTTCAAATCCCATTGATTTTTTAGCCACTGGAACCGCAGAACATTTAGGGACAATTATTGATTATTGTGAAAATAAATTTTCGAATATAGATGCAATGGTTGTTATTTTTGGAAGTCCCGGATTGTTTGAAGTCTATGACGTTTACGATGTTTTGGATAAAAAAATGAGAACATGTTCGAAACCAATTTTCCCCATATTGCCCTCTGTGGTGAATGCTAAAAAGGAAATCGATTATTTCATCTCGAAAGGCAATATCAATTTTCCAGATGAAGTGCTGCTAGGAAATGCCTTGGCCAAAACATTGAGAACAACTCTACCCATCGTTGAAAAAATACCACAAAAAAATATTGATATAAAAACCATCAGATCTGTAATAGATGGAGCCACAGACGGCTATCTAGAACCGCAACAAGTAAAAACTTTGTTAGTTGCGGCAACGATTCCAATAGTGGAACAAGCCGAATGCCGTAGTGCAAAATCATGCCTATCCGAAACCGAAAAAATGGGTTTTCCCGTGGTGATGAAAGTGATTGGTCCCACGCACAAATCTGATGTTGGAGGCATTATTTTAAACATTAATTCCAGGGAACAAGTAACGGAATCTTATGACAAAATCATGCAAATTGAAGGTGCAAAAGCCGTGTTAATCCAGCCTATGAAAAAAGGAGTGGAACTTTTCATTGGAGCAAAGAAGGAAGGGAATTTTGGCCATTTGGTTTTATGCGGTTTAGGGGGAATATACATTGAAGTTTTAAACGACATCAATGCCGCGCTGGTACCTGTTTCAAAAATTGAAGCTTTTGAAATGATTCAAAATTTAAAATCCTACAAAATAATTCAAGGCATCAGAAACCAAGAAGGCGTCAATGAAAAAATATTTGCGGAAATTATCGAAAAAATTTCCGCTTTAATATTGGCTGCCCCTGAAATAGCAGAGCTGGATTTGAATCCGCTATTAGGTAATTCAAAAGAAATTTTTGCCGTCGATGCCAGAATTAGAATCGAAAAAAATATGAAAAATTAATTTTGAAAAACAGGTTCTTTGACTACATAATAAGGAACGATGTTGTTCATGCCCATTGTAATGGCTTCGACATTCAATGGAATTAAATTATGATAGCGTTCAGAGATTGATTTTTTTAAACCTTCAATCACGTTTTCTAATTTTACGACGGGTTTTTCTTTTAAAAATCCACCTAAAATTACCATGTTAAAAATTTTCTTGTTCCCCATTTCGGCAGCTAATTTAGTGCCTTCAATTTGAAAAATACTAATATCCGTCCTGGATGGATGATGCGTGATTCCGTTGGGATCATAAATTAAAATACCTCCTGGTTTTACGGATTCCTCAAATTTATCCATAGATTGTTGGTTCAAAATAATGGCGGTATCCACAATTTTCAAATAGGGAGAACTAATTCTTTCGTCACTTAAAATCACGGTGACATTTGCCGTTCCTCCTCGCATTTCAGGACCATAAGAAGGCATCCAGCTGACTTCCTGATCTTGCATTATTCCAGAATAAGCCAATATTTTACCCATTGAAAGCACTCCTTGTCCTCCAAAACCTGCAATCATAATTTCTTCTGTCATCGCTTTACTGTTTTAATTTACCTTCAACTTTTATGTCACCAAGAGGAAAATAAGGAAACATATTTTCTTCCATCCAAATGTTGGACTCGTTTGGTGTCATTTTCCAACCCGAATTACAGTTGGACAGGATTTCGATAAAAGAAAGTCCTTTTTTTAACCGTGTGTTTTCAAATGCTTTTCGGATGGCTATTTTAGCTTTTCGAGCGTGTTTGTGTGTGTGAACGGAGTGTCTGGTTACGTAATAAACTCCGGGAAGATTGGCAATTAATTCTGTTATTTTTAAGGGCGAACCCATAGTTTCAATTTCTCTGCCATAAGGCGAAGTGGACGATTTCATTCCGGCCAAGGTTGTTGGCGCCATCTGTCCGCCGGTCATTCCGTAGATGCCGTTATTGACAAAAATAATGACAATATTCTCTCCCCTGTTGCAGGCGTGAATGGTTTCGGCTGTTCCTATGGCGGCCAAATCGCCGTCACCTTGATACGTAAACACATATTTTTCCGGCCAAAGTCTTGAAATGGCTGTTGCAACCGCAGGAGCACGACCATGAGCAGCCTGTGACATGTCAATATCCATAAAATCGTAGGCCAAAACGGAGCAACCAACTGGTGCAACACCAATAACATCTTCCGAAATGCCCATTTCATCAATGACTTCCATGGTTAGATTATGAGCCGTTCCATGTCCGCATCCTGGGCAATAAGACAAGGATGTATCCGTCATTAATTTTGTTTTACAAAATACTTGATTCTCTTGTTTTATGATGTCTGCTACTTCCATTATTGATGATTTTTTGTTCTAAAACCTCTAAAATTTCTTCTGGTGTGTGAATAATTCCCCCGGTCCTGCCAAAATGTTCCACTGGTACTTTGTGTTCAACGGCAAGCCGTACATCATCCACCATTTGACCTGCACTCAATTCTACACTTAAAATTCCTTTTATCTGGTCGGCCAATTCAAATAATGCTTGTTTTGGATAGGGAAACAACGTTATGGGACGCAATAATCCTACTTTTATTCCTTTGGCTCTGGCCAATTCGACAGCTTTTTGTGAAATTCTGGCGCTTGAACCGTAAGCAACTATCAAGTATTCGGCATCGTCACAGTATATTTTTTCGTAACGTAAGTCTTCTTTTTCCATTTGCTCATATTTTTTTAGTAATCTATGAACTCTGGCTTCCATTTTTTCGGATTTCAAATCCAGTGAAGTAACCACGTTTCGTTCTCTACCTTTTTTGCCGGTAACTGCCCAACTGCCTTGTTTTTCAATTAATTCTTCGTTGGTCCATCTTGGTTTTGGCTCTTTGAGGATTACTTTTTCCATCATTTGTCCAATCAATCCATCTGAAAGAATCAAAACGGGAGCGCGATATTTAAAGGCAATATCGAAAGCATCTTCCACAAAATCTGACATTTCCTGAACGGATGCCGGTGCCAAAACATAGAGCTTATAATCGCCGTGTCCTCCTCCTTTTACCGATTGAAAATAGTCGGATTGAGAGGGTTGAATGGTTCCCAAACCTGGTCCGGCTCGAACGACATTCACGATTACCGCTGGCAATTCTGCTCCGGCCAAATAGGAAATCCCCTCCAATTTCAAGGAAATTCCTGGACTTGACGAGGAAGTCATTGCTTTCTTGCCCGTACTTGCCGCACCATAAACCATATTGATGGCCGCTACTTCGCTTTCGGCTTGTAAGACGACCATTCCAGTCCTTTTTTCAGGACGTTCGGTCATTAAATATTCGATGATTTCTGTTTGCGGAGTGATGGGATAACCAAAATAAGCATCAACTCCTGCCCTGATGGCAGCTTCAGCCAATGCTTCGTTGCCTTTCATTAATTTTAATTCTGACATTGCACTACTGTTTTAAGAATTATGCTGAAACTTTTACTCTATAAACCGAGATTGCCCTATCGGGGCAAACATTGCCGCAATTCGTGCAGCCCGTACAAGCTTCAGGATTTTTCATGTAAGCATAATGGTAACCTTTTCGATTCACCTCGCTCGACATTCCAATTACATTTTCCATACAAACAGGAATACAGACTTCACAACCTTTGCAGGTTTGTGTATCCACGACTATAGCTCCTTGCACTTTTGCCATATCAATAAATTTATAGATAATTACTCTGTTATAATTTTATTATTCTCAAAGATATTTGTTATATTTTAAAAAAAGAATGATAAATATCATATTTCACAATTATCATTTTAACAACAATATATACTTGTTTTTAATTAATTTGTTATTGATTACCGTTGGTTAATTAATACCTCATTGTTTCGATGGTGCAACGTCCTTTTTAGTGGAAAATGTTTGTGTAAAATGACACTTTACTGGAAAATCATTTAACCTTAAAGTAATGCATTCAAAGAACACGACGAAGCAAAACAGAAAATATAACATCTAATCTTGTTTTAGGATAAGACGAGCCACAACGGCTGGTGCGTTGTCCCAGGTTCGTGCTCCTCTTTCCGAAATGTGTTTAAAAACAAATCCAAAAGCTCTCCAAAAACTGAAATCCCCTAATTTTCTCTTAAACTAAAGCATCAGAACATTATATATAGTGGTAGAACTATTACTTAACCTGAAAATCTTCAACCAAACAAGAATATAAACCAATGTCATTTATTCTTGTCATAAACAAAATTTCTGTATTCAATACCCCATTTTGCAATTTCATCAATGATAGGAACCAACGTTTTTCCAAAATCCGTAATTTGGTATTCAACAGTTACAGGTTTGGTGTTTAGTACGGTCCTGCTGATTAGGTGATTCATTTCCAAATCCTGCAATTCTTGGGAAAGCATCTTTGAGCCAATGCCATCTACTTCTCGCATCAAATCCATAAAACGCAATTTGTCGCCCAAGGTCAAAGTCCCCAAAATATGGAATTTCCATTTACCCGAAAGAATTTCCATTGTATCTTTTATTGCCATTATTCGGGTTTTACACTGCTGATTATTATTGAAAATCGCTTCCTTTTTCATTTTTGAATCTATTGTTTTTGTTTTACAAAGATAACATAAAACACAAGTATAGTTTCCTAAATGAAACTACTTTCCAAAGGGAAACGAATAGTGAAAAGAAATTTGATGAGCAGTAAATTTGCACAAGAATTACAAACAATAAAATTTTAAAACAATGAAAAAATACAATTTGATTTATTGGATTAGTACAGGATTATTCTCTGCATTCATGCTTTTCAGTGCCTATAATTATTTGGCCGCTCCGGAGATGAAAGAAGCATTTGCAAGTCTTGGTTTCACCGAAGATTATTTCAGGATAGAATTGGCCGTAGCAAAATTTCTAGGAGCTTTGGCTTTGCTCCTTCCTTTTGTTCCCAAAGGAATTAAAAATTTTGCTTATGCTGGTTTTTCCATAAACATCGTTTCTGCCATCATTGCACACATTGCAAAAGATTACAACGCTTATGCATTTTTAGTTTTTTCGGTGGCAACTATCGCATTATCGTATTTTAGTTCCATTAAGTTACAATCGTTAAAACAAAATGTTCAATCGTAAAACCATCACATTTATTTGCAGTTCGCTATTTTTTACCGCCTGCAATGGACAAACAAAATCAACAGCAATGGAAAACAATAAAAATATGACAACAGAAAACAGCAATCAACTTATATGCGATCCTGTTGAGGGTATTTGCGGAATACCAGACAGCAGTACAAAAACAAAAAATGTTACCCCAAAAACAGAAAAATCGGTAAAATTGGTTTATTTCACCGACCCTATTTGTTCTTCTTGTTGGGGCATCGAACCACAATTAAGAAAACTAAAACTGGAATACGGCAACGGCATTGAAATCGAATACCGAATGGGCGGTTTATTGCCTGATTGGAATTATAATAGTGGCGGAATTTCTAAACCTTTGGATGTGGCACACCATTGGGACGAAGTAAGCGTGTACTACGACATGCCCATCGATGGCGATGTCTGGTTGGAAGACCCTTTAAATTCTTCGTATCCGCCATCCATTGCTTTCAAAGCGGCACAAATGCAAGATGAAGAAAAAGCCATTTTGTTCTTGAGGGAAATACGAGAAATGGTCTTTTTGAAAAAGAAAAACATTGCCAAATGGGAACATTTGGAAACAGCCGCCAAAAAAGTTGGATTAAACCCAGTGCAATTAAAAACTGATTTTGATGGAAAAGCTAGAGTCTTTTTTGAAGAAGATTTGAAGGCAGCCAAAGAATTTGGCGTAAGAGGATTTCCGACTATTTTCTTTTTCGACAATTCTGGCAACAAAGAAATTGTGTATGGTTCAAAACCTTTTGCTTTCTATGAAATGGCAATATTAAAGCTCAATCCGAATGTAAAGAAAAGCGAATACCGCAAAAATGGGGAAACACTTTTTGCGAAGTATCAGTCTTTGACTGCCAAAGAGTTTTCCGAGCTTTCGGGAACACCACGAGCAGAAAGCGAAAACGTATTAAATAACCTAACAAACAAAGGATATCTGGAAAAACTGACGACTAAAAACGGTTCTATTTGGACATTAAGATAATTTACTTGGTACCAACAATTTTCCTCTGTTGAACAGAAAACGGCTAACTTATGCCTCACTTCCCAAAGGCTCTGCAAACATCAAAATCCTTTGCTTTTCTCATAACTCCCTGTTTCAAAAAACACCGTTTTGTTATTAATCTAACAATCCGGGTTCGATTATTATTTTATCCCGCTGGGATTTTATGTATTTTTGCACCCAAATAAAAGACAACCGTCTTTTAAAAAATACGATTAAGCCAATTTTAAAAAATATAAAAAAATTTAGCATGAGAAGTGATGAAGTAAAAAAAGGGTACCAAAGAGCGCCCCATAGATCGTTATTCAGGGCAACAGGATTAGTGGACGAAGATTTTGACAAACCATTCATTGGTGTGGCCAATTCATTCATCGAAATTATTCCGGGACACTTTTTCCTGGACAGGGTGGCCAGAATCATCAAGGAAGAAATCAAGGCAAACGGCTGCGTTCCTTTTGAATTCAACACCATTGGGGTGGATGACGGTATTGCCATGGGACACGACGGTATGCTTTTCTCCTTGCCTTCAAGAGAGCTGATCGCCAACTCCATCGAAACGGTGATGAATGCCCATAAACTGGATGCCATGATTGCCATTCCCAACTGCGACAAAATCGTTCCGGGAATGATTATGGGTGCTTTGCGAGTGGACGTTCCAACCATTTTCGTGAGTGGCGGCCCAATGAAAAAAGGACATACCAAAGATGGCGTTCCCATTGACCTTGCCACAGCTTTTGAAGCCGTTGGAAAGTTTGAAGCCGGAGAAATGAACGAAGAAGAATTGAAAGACATCGAGTGCAACGCCTGCCCTAGCGGCGGAAGTTGTTCGGGAATGTTTACTGCCAACTCCATGAACACCCTTATGGAAGCCATGGGAATCGCGCTTCCCGGAAACGGAACCATTTTGGCTTTGACCAAAGAACGCGAACAATTGTACAGAAATGCTGCCCGAAGAATTTGCGAAATTGCCAAAGACAAGGCACAAACCGAAAAATTCAAACTGAGAAACATCCTGAATGAAAATGCAGTAAAAAATGCTTTTGCCGTGGATATGGCTATGGGCGGAAGTTCCAACACCGTGTTGCACATGTTGGCCATTGCCAAGGAAGCCGACGTCAACTTCAATTTGGAAGACATCAACAGCATTTCCAAAAAAGTTTCCCATATCGCCAAGATTTCGCCAAGTTTGTCCACCGTGCACATGGAAGACATCAACACGGCGGGTGGCGTGAATGCGGTAATGAAGGAAATGACCAAAAGAGGTGACGACATCTTGTTGGACAACCTTACGATAAGCGGCGAAACCGTTTTGGAAAAAATAAAAGATGCCTACATCAAGGACACGAATATTATCCACACCATCGACAATCCGTATTCAAAAGTGGGTGGTTTGGCCGTTTTATACGGTAATTTGGCCGAACAAGGTGCGGTAATCAAGACTGCCGGAATCACTGGAGACCGAGTTTTCACTGGAACTGCCGTGTGTTTTGACGGTCAACCGGAAGCCATTGAAGGAATTACAAGTGGCAAAGTAAAAGCGGGTAACGTAGTCGTTATTCGATACGAAGGGCCGAAAGGAGGTCCTGGAATGCAGGAAATGTTGGCCCCTACTTCCTTGATTATGGGAATGGGCTTGGGAGCCAAAGTGGCACTCATTACCGATGGTCGTTTCAGCGGAGCAACCCGTGGAGCCAGTATCGGTCACGTAAGTCCGGAAGCTGCCGAAGGCGGAATGATTGGATTATTGAAAGACGGCGACGAAATTCATATCGACGTGGATCAATACATCTTGTCGGTGAATTTGAGCGACGAAGAAATTGCCAAAAGAAGAGCCGAATTTGTGCCGTTGAAAAAAGAACTAAATTCAAGATGGTTGGGACAATACCGAAGCTTGGTGACCAATGCCAGCAGCGGAGCCGTTTTAAAAACAGATTTGTTTTAAAAACACGAAACCATATAAAAACCAGAAACCCCGTTTCAGAAATATTGAAACGGGGTTTCTGGTTTAAAAAATTGATGTCGGTCTCTATTTATCGACGCAATCCACGGCAGTGAATTTATATTTCACCTTGTCAAAATCTATGGGTTGGCCTTTGGCAAAATATGAAACGCCCAAATAGCTTTCAATTTTTCCGTTGCCCAAAACAAGTTCGTTGCCTCTTTTTAGCAAAGCCATCGGGTTTTTGTATTGTACTTTGTCATTCATCGCCAAGGTAAAAGAATAATCGACAAACAAGGTGTCGCCACGGAATTTTCCGGCTATTTTTCCAACTTTCTGTGCCTTGTTGAAAACTTTCATGACCATGTCCCCGGTTACTTTTCCGCTTTTCAAAGTGTTTACTTTTAGTTCGAGAGTGTCTTTTTCATACAACGCTTTGTAACATTGCACGCTTGTCGGTTTTTCAGCCACGGCTTTAACATCGACGTCTTTTGGGTTTTTATTGCAGCTTTGGAACGCAATGCAAGCCAACAACAAACAATACAGGCCTAAATTTTTCATAATAGTAAACAATTGGTTAATAATTACGGCAATAGCCAATGCTAATTTACGCATAAATAGCCTTGAAAATACAGATTGGACAGATTAAATTTACTCCCACCCAAACATAATACTTGTATTTTTTTACAAAAACAATCAAGTATTTATACTTAAAACATTATTCTGCTACGTAGTTTCAGACAGCTAAAGAACTTTTAATAAACAGATTAGAATAATAAAATTCATTCGCTTTATTGGAAAGTTCCATTATATTTTTGACTTTCATTTTTTTCATCAAATTAAAACGATGGACTCCTGCCGTTCTTTTGCTGATAGCCAAGGATGCGGCAATTTCTTTGTTTCCTTTTCCGGAAAGCAACAATTTCAGGATTTCTTTTTCTCTTTTGGTAATCATCGGATTCTGCTCCAAAGATTGTTTGGATTCCAATGCTGCAACAGGATTACTGATTTGTCTAATTAATATCGACGAAATATCGCCACTAAAGTATTTCCTTCCTTTGGAAACGGCATAAACCCCTTTCAAGAATTCCTCTTTGCTGGAATCTTTTAGCAAATAACCGTCGGCTCCCGCCCTGATGGATTTCAAGACATACTCTTCTGATTCGTACATGGAAAGCATCACTATTTTTACGAAATTCTGTTGGC
Source organism: Flavobacterium sp. (assembly GCF_013823965.1). Lineage (GTDB taxonomy): Bacteria > Bacteroidota > Bacteroidia > Flavobacteriales > Flavobacteriaceae > Flavobacterium. Next base: position 12,512 of record NZ_PNNA01000028.1, on the reverse strand, counting down.
TCCTCAATTTTTTATTATCCAAAAACCTTGTCGCAGCTTTGAGAATCTGTTCAAAATTAGGTTTAATGGCTACAAACAGTTCGGAAAGCTCCTTGCTTTTTTCTTTTGGAAAACCAAGACTGTCATTTCCTTTTTCTAAAGCATTGTGGTTAAATGTACAAAGTTTGATGATTTCGTTTGCTTGGTCAATCTCTTTTTCGTTGTTGGTGGAATCGGCAATGAAATTCAAAATCAAGATTTCCTTGGTCAACTTCTGGCTGAGCATTCTTTACTTTCCCGAAATATTGATGATTCGCGAATCGCTCAACTGGCTGTGGAGATTGTGTTGGATCAACAACTGGCTCAAAAGTACCTTAATCGCAATGGTCAAGAGGCCGAAAATGTACATCGCCTTAAATTCTTGAACGAAATATCGGCAGATGCTGTGCTGTTGTTTTGCATGACGAAACCGTGTTACAACCCAAGTGAATCCTTTATCAACTGAAGATTTGCGGCGGTATAGTTTATTTTCAAGGCTTCTTGATGTCCGGCATCGGACATTTTGTTCCAAGTTTTCAGGATGATGTTTTTGAGTTTTTCCGTGTCGTGTTTTTGCACGAATGGATCGAGGTAAAATTCGAGGAACACGAGGCAAATCACGTCTTCCAGCAATTGGGTTTCCTCGTCTTTTTTGAGTGATTTTTTTTCGATAAGGAAAGAAACCCTGTCGATAAATTCTTGTGAATATCCGGCTTTGGCCAAGATTTCGCCGGTAGTTTTGGCGTGAAATTTCTTCAAATCTTCACGCCATTTTAAATAACCCACACGATCCATCGGATACAATTCTCTCGGCATTTTCCAACGGCAAATGTGTTGCGCCTTGGTAGCTATCTGAACTTCTTCGGAAGCATTGGGATGAAAATTCATCAACCTTTCATACATTCGATTCGAATACAAAAGTTCCTTTGGATAGGTTTGTGATTGGTATATTTCTTGGTTTGGATCTTGTGCATTTGCGGCATCAATCCATTCGCTGGCGTTCTGAAATAGCGTCATTTTAAATTAAATTGTTTCAATCAAAGATACACAATTATTCCAAAAGCTAACGAATGCTTCGCCCAACACGGCAGCTTCAGTTACTATTTTTTGTTTTATTTTTTTGGCAAAAGCCAAAATAACATCTAAATCCTCGATGGTTCTGTACACGAAATCCCTTCATTATCCACAGTTAAGTATCACGACAAAAAAACCTCTACTTTTCTTTAGAGGTTTTTGATTTGATACGTAGGCAAAAAAGAACTGTTATTCAAGTTCATAAAATCTCACGACAATTTTTTTGAACAGCAATTTGTATATATTCCATTATTTATTCCCAAAATAGATCCGACAAGTTATCCACGAATTCTTCGTCGGAATGGTTGAATTCTATGGCCTGCAATTGTTCTGCAGTGGCAACTTTTTGAATCTCGCCAAACAAAACACGCTCTTCAAAACGAATATGACGCTCCAATTCCGCTATTATCAAGCCAATATTTTTTAGAATTTCCGTATTGGATTCAAACAGTTGTTTCATGTTTTCGTGTTCCGAAACGGCTCTTTTAACCCATTCGTTTTCGTTTCCCAGAATAGGAAAAACATATTTTTCTTCCACTTCAAAATGAGGAACCAAATAATTTTGGAAAAACCAGTCCGCATACTTTTTTATGCGTGACACATCGACATTTTTTTTGATTCCGGTCTTTGCTTTCCAGCAAAACAACAAGCCGTGATGGTGCTCCCTGCTTAACGGTTTTAGGGATTCACTGCGTTTAAGCGGCTTGTCGGTTTCGTGATTGTTATTTAAATCCATAATTATTTCAATGCAATTGCCATCAAAATCAGGGCTTGGTTTATTTACTTTTAAGATAATTCTTTTTCTAATTCTATGGCTTTCGGGAACAGGATGTTGTTTTCCAAATGAATGTGCAGGTGCAAATCTTGTTCGAATTCTTTCAACAAACCAAGAGTCACTCCATAAGTATTGCAAGCATCTTGTGGCGGTGTATAATTGTTGCTCAATTCTTCAATTTTTCTGAATCGATCACCTTCGGTGGAGTGTTCGTCCATCATGGCGTTGATTGGATTTTGTATGCTGCCAAAAGGTGGAGCGACCATTTTGGAACCTTCCTGTTTTGCTTTGGCCAATTTTCTGACAATTGGAAACAAAATCAATTCTTCTTTTTTCATGTGTTTCGCCAATTCGCCCGCGGTGGCATTAAAATGTTCGTTGATTTCGAACAATTCTGGATGATGCGCTCCGTGAACCCTGCAAATTTTGTCCAAATACGGGATTATTTCCGCCGTTTTTTCCTGTACATAACGATGGTGTTTTTTCTCGATGTAATCTGCCAATAAATCCAAAGGCCAAGATTTATAATCAACGGCATTTTCTCCACGCGCCTGGATCAAGGCATCCAAATCAATAACCACCGATTCCGAATCGATATTTTTCTTTTCACAAGCTTCGCTTATGGTCCTGTTTCCTTGACAACAGAAGTCTATTCCATATTTTTTGAATACTGAAGCGGTACGATAGTCTTTTGCCACCAATTCGCCGATAATTTGATTTTCTTGAATGTTCATTTTTTTATTGTTTTAAGTTGTTTATTTTATTATTGGACAAAAATGTCCACTATTATTTTAAATTTTTTTACCTTTTTAAAAACGTCAAACCGTCTTTAAAATCCATTGTCAAATTTTTTATTAAAGTCGTTTCCAACATTATTTTGAGTTGGTCTCGTATCGTTTTGAATTGGCTGTGTGCCGGACAAGGTTTTTCTTCGCTGCAATTTTTCAATCCCAATCCGCAACCGTTGTAAATGGCATCGCCATCTATTGCAGTCACGACCGTGCTCAATTTTACGTTCTCAAGTTCCTGTCGGCTCATCGAAAAACCACCCGTTGGGCCTTTATCAGAATTGATGATAAAGTTTCGGGAAAGTTGCTGCAATATTTTTGAAGTGTACGCTTCGGGAGAATCAATGGCTTTGGCGATGTCTTTTAAACTCACTTTTTTATCCAACAGTGATTGCTCAGCAATAAATATTGATGCCCTTATACCGTATTCGCAAGCTTTTGAAAACATTTTTCTCTTATTTGGTTACAAAGATACGTAATTTATTTTAATAGCGGACAAATATATCCACTAATATTTAAAAAAGGATATTTTTCTTTTGAACATTATTATTTTATTACACCAAAAAAACTATAAAATAAAAACTATAAATTCTCTGAAATCAGAGGTTTATCCGTTAACCTTGTAAATTTTCAAACAAAATAATGGAATTTATTAAAAATTTAGGCGAAAAAATGTCGTTAAATTCTGTCTTGCTGAATATGGCCACATCTAATTGTGTTTTCTGCTTTATTTGTCAAAATACAGTCCTATTTCAGACAATGCAGGTTTTAATCGCGAGGATAGAATACGTAATCTTACCTTAGATGCACTTACGGATGGAAATTCCAACAAGCGTTTGAAACCTATCGTGGTGCCTTCAGTAGCTTTTTTCCATTCTCCATTTTTCCAATATTCGAAAACAAACTTTTCCACTCTTTGACCAACAGTGATATTTTCCTGAAGCAATAAAACGTTAAATGTTTTTTCCTCTTTCAAATCTATTTCAACAATATTCTTGTTCTTTTTAATTGGCAAAAAATAATAAGTTGAATCGTTACCGTCTAGTAAATTTTTATTTTTTTTTACTGCTCCTACCGCTTTTGCCTCTTTCAGAAGATTCTCGGCAAAAATATGATTTAGCTTTTCCCTCCAAACTTTTAATGAAGTAGTATCATAATCAGTAATTAACCCTCTTTTATCTGGTGGGATATTCAGCAACAAAACCCCATTTCTTCCTACAGAATTAAAATAAATTTCTTTCAGGTATTCGGGAGTTTTTACTTTTTTATCTTCTGATTCATGGTAAAACCACCCTGGACGAATGGAAACATCAGTCTCTGCCGGATACCATTTTAATGCATCTCCTTCTTTGAGTTGAGCGCGGCTACCCAAAACCTGGCCTCTCATATCTCCTGCAGGTGCTTGATCCACTTTAGTTTGGGAACCTTCCGTTGTTATATTATTTTTGCCCATTGGCACCACACTCCATTCTTCCTCACGGCCATGTCCTGTCTCGGTTCCAACCCAACGCACATCAGGACCTGAAACCGCAATTACTGCCTGTGGTTGTAATTTTCGAATATGGGCAAACCATCTTTCAAAATCATATACTTGCTTTTTCCCATTAGGGCCTTCTCCATTGGCTCCATCAAACCATACTTCATCAATTTGTCCATATTGTGTAAGTAATTCCGTTAACTGGTTGATAAAAAAATCATTGTAAGCGTCTGTTCCATAGGAAACGTTATTCATATCCCAAGGAGACAGGTAAACTCCGAAACCTACCTCCATTTCCTTGCAGGCATCTGCCACCTCTTTGACAACATCTCCTTTTCCCTCTTTCCACGAACTGTTTTTGACAGAATGCTCAGTAAACTTAGTCGGCCACAAACAAAAACCATCGTGATGCTTTGCCGTAAGAATAACTTGTTTGATTCCGGCTTCTTTACATGATTTCACCCATTGTCTTGCATCTAATTCAGTAGGATTAAATAATTTGGGATCTTCTTTCCCGTCCCCCCATTCATTGCCGGTAAACGTGTTGATGCCAAAATGAATAAAGCCTGTTAACTCCAGACGTTGCCAGCGCAATTGCTGGGGTGAAGGAACTATATTTGCGGCTATTTTTACCAATTCTTTTTCCGACATTGATTTGTCAATCATTACAAAGTTCTTATGCTGTGCATAACCCATTAAGGTAATTGAAGTAAATACCAGCCCCAATAGTAATTGATTGAACCATTTATAGGTTCTGTTTTCAATGTTTCCGTTGAATTCCATCTTATGTTTGATTCTTTTGATATCTCTTTTATTCCCAAATTAAACAGCCAGAAACATTCCAAGAGCTAAAACTTCCTCCTTCGGGTTTGCCCATTGGAATTTGAACTTGAATGGTATGTTTACCTGCTTTTAAATCTCCTAAATCAATATATATTGGGGTTGTAACGGTACCCGGGCACCAATTGGATCTACTTAAATCCGAAGAAGACAAACCGTCTGCAAAATTCCCGGAACAAGGATTAAACAAGCGATATGATCCACAATCCTGTCTCCATGGAATAAATGAAAAAATCGGTTTTTGGTCCAAGGAAACAGTATTCTTTTTGGGCACAAATTCATCTCCATTTTCCCAACCTCCGTGACCGGTGGTAATGTATTTTAGCTGGACATTTTTAACATCTTTATCTAATGTAAATGTGGTTTCAAGTCCCTTTTCAGTATTAAACATTGAACCATAATTTTGGCCAGCCATTTCTAGAATGTTGACGGTATTGAATAGCGGCAAAACATTATTATCTTGCATAATCGGATTTTTTTCTGATTCATTTTCTCCCGGATGAATGGTTACATTCATGGAAACTTTATGACCTCCTTTATCATAATTTCCAATCGTCACTCCAATCCAAAGTTCTTTATTACTCAAATAATCTGCCATATCTGTGATTTCTTGTCTGTAAGGCGTGAGTTCGTGCCATTTCTTGTCTTTTAACTCCAGATAATTGTATTGCTTTATGCCAAAAGGAGTAAAAAAACGCATCAATTCCAATAGCGGCGAATAATTGTCCGTGGCAACAACTCCTTGGTATTCTGAATGGTTTCCATTGGTATAGACAGGTAATTCTTTGGGCCCTTTTTGCAATCCATCTAAAAATGAAATCGGTTTATCCGTGGGAATAATAAATGCTGTACCGGTTCTGTCATATGCATCTCCGTTAGAATTTTGTTGAATATCAATAAAGACTTTTTGTCTTTTCCTTATTTCGGGAAACTTTATTTTTCGAACCAAAATAAGGCCATTGGCAAACCTTAAAATACTATCGTTGGATTTTGCTTCATCCGAGAATCTCACCAATTCTTCTTCAAAAACTTTAATTGTTTTAAATCTACTTTTCCAAAGAAAATCACGGTAACTCAAGGCATCCGTTTTAGGGGCAGCAAAAAAATCATTCGAAATAAAAAGAGATTGTTCTTTTTTTAATTTCTCAATTTTTGATGCCGTTACAACGGAATTTCCATTTCTAACTGTTTCCAACACCAGTCCTAAATTTTGACCCAAAATTGTGGGTGCACCTTTAACGCCTAATTGATCTGTGTACCAAAGTTCAATATTATTAGAGTTGACAACGGTTTTTGCTTTCTTGCAAACGTAACCAAGAATTATTTTTGTTTCGTTGACCAATTCTAAATTTTGTTTCAAAATCGAATTAGTATCCACCATGGCGATACTTTTGCCTGCTTTTAAATAAGCTAATTGTGTAAACGAATTATCAGTTCTATCTATTCTGGTTTCTTCAAAAGGATAATTATTTTTTTTGTATTGAATAGCTTCCGAAGATAACAAGGTTTCCTTCTCATTGGTAAAGACCATTATGGGATCTTGATTTTCTACTTTTTTACCATTCGAATATTTCGTGTACGTAATTTTATACCCGTACTGATTTGTTTTTTTTAAAATCTGGGCATTACTAAAATTCACTATTAAAAGTGATGAAAAAATTATTTTGGCAATTACTGATATACTCATTTTTATCTAAACTTATTTAAATGTCTCAAAAACTTCATTAGGATTAAACGATTTCTGGGATGCTATATAACCTGTTGGCCTGACTATGGTGATAATTCCTTTCCCATTATACAGATCATCCACCTCAAAGTTAATTTTTTCCCCCGGCTTTATTGTCGGCAATTCATAGGCTTTGGTCGAGGTGTAATTATCGGCTCTGTCCGACAAATAAACCTTATATCCTTTTACTATGTGTTGCGGCAAACCTACACTGCCAAAAATGGACAAGGTCAATTTTCCTTTTTTCAAATTGTTTAACGAATGGACTTCAACAGGAGAAGACTGCTCTCGCAATACTTTCATTGATGGTTTTGGAATTCCATACATATCATAAATACCGTGTACGCGCTGTTTTAATTTACCCGCACCACCACCGTAATGCGTGCGATAATCTGTCAGGTCAAAATAAATACCTCCTTCAACATAAGGCTTACTTTCATAGAGTGCCATGTGATAAATAAGGTCTTCCAGTCTGCGCTGGTCTCCCCCTTTAAAATTAGGCTCACATAAACCAAATTCCGATATAAAAAAAGGCTTATCAGGATAGCTCATATGTATACTGTCCATATATTGACCAATTTTCCCGACTGGAACATCCCACCAACTGCCACCATATTCGTTCATCATAATATAATCGCCCAAACTTCCTGCATCAGGTGTGAATTTTGGATTGTTATAATATTGATCATTCAAAGTATTGCTTACATAACAAACGGCACGAGATGGATCTAACTTACGAGTTTTGGCAATCAATCCTTCAATCATTTTTTTCATGTTGGCATCACGTCCACGCAATTCATTGCCTGCTCCCCAAGCAAAAATGGAAGGATGGTTGTAATGGTTTGAAATCATGGTTTCCAACTGGCTATGTGCAATTTTTTCTGTAGAAACATCAGACGGAGTTTCAGGTCCCCACAAAGGAACTTCTTCCTGAATAATAATTCCGTTGCGATCGCAGAAATCATAAAACACATCATCCTGTTGAAAATGAACCCTGCTGAAAATACAATTCACGTCCTTCATTAATTTCCCGTGGCGGATGATTTCTTCTTTGGTCTCGGCAAAACCAAATTTAGGATTCGAACCGGCAGTCCATTCCACGCCCATCACTTTAATAGGCTCGTTGTTCAAATACAATTTCGTACCAACAAACTTGATTTCCCTGAAACCAAATGTACTGCTTATTTTATCGGTCGCCTTGTTTCCACTCAGCAAGCTGATATCGGCACGATACAAATTTGGAAAATCAAAGTGCCAAGGATTTACTTTTGGCAATCGGAACGTTAGCACTGCCTCTCCATTTTCCCAAACTGGTTTTAGTATAGTTTGCAAAACAACATTGTGTGTGACCTGATTATCTTCCTTTATTTGGATTTTAAATTTCAAGTTCTTATTGGCATTGGTTTCCTGCAAACCTATTCTGATTTTCACGTCGCCTTGATTGGTTGCCACATCTAATTTTGGTGTAATATGTGCAAAAGCCATTGCTGGTCGGTCACTCAACAACAAAGCTACCTCTCTAATAAGTCCGCCGTCATTAGGCCAATCGAATGAATTGGTATAAGGAACTTTCAGCTTTCCAAAATCATTGTTACAGGCAACAGTAATTGTATTTTCGGCATTAAATTTCAGCATTCCATCTAAGTTGATATAGAATTTATTGAAACCATCCCCAATATTTTCCTTTACTTTTTTACCGTTAATATAAATTGCTGACGTATGGTTTATGGCACCAAATTGCAAAATCAACTGTTTGCTTTTCCAATTTGTGGGTACAAATATTTTTTTTTGATACCAGCCCCAGCCATAGTGCATTTCGTTTTCCTTTTCGATGTTCCAAGTATGTGGAACATTGACAATACGAGCATCAATCCAGTTTTGGGAATACCATTGTTTCTCCTTACCTTCGGCCAACTTATCAATCTTAAACTGCCAATTTTTGTTTAACGAAATAGTATCTCTTTGCGCAAATATGGGCAAGCCAAAAAAGAGAGTCAAAACAATGAGGTAGTAGCATTTTGTTTTCATAATCTATCCAATTTATTTATATTAATTTGAAACCCAGAAACAGGTTTTAGTCTTTATTTTTATTTTATATAGTAACTTATTCTCTTTTGGGTAGGAAAAGTGACCACATCTATTCCTTCCGATTTCACCTTTACTTTTTTACCATTTGAATCGTAAACTGCCATCCCAAAAGGAATTTTTACAAAGCAATTATTTCCTGATATAGAAATGATTTCTGCTTTTTTAAGCTTGCCATCAGCCCAATTGAAATTCACTTCAAAACCGTTTCTGGCGCGAAGGCCTTTTACATTCCCTTCGTTCCAATCAGTGCTGGTAGGCAAAGCGGGCAATAAACGAATTACGGAATTCTTCCCGTTACTTTGCAAAATCATTTCGGCAATGGCGGCAGTTCCTCCAAAATTCCCATCAATTTGAAACGGCGGATGTGCACAAAAAAGATTAGCATAAGAGCCAGCTCCTTTTTGAATATATGAAGTCCCGTTTTCTATAAAGACAGGCGCCAGCAATCCTTTTAAAACTTTCAACGCATGATCGCCATCTTCTAACCTTGCCCAAAAATTAATCTTCCATGCTCTTGACCAACCTGTACCTTCATCACCTCTTCTCAACAATGTTTTACGAGCTGCATCAATCAACAAAGGTGTTTCGATCGCATTAATTTCATCAAAAGGATAAAGGCCATAAAGCTGTGAAATATGTCGATGAGTCGGTTCCGTTTCATCATAATCTCTAATCCATTCTTGGACTCCATCTGTTTTTTTACTAATTTGGTTTGGAGCCAAAAGTCCTTTCAATTGTTCTAAAGTATCCGCAAAAGCTTGATCTACAACAAGTAATTTAGCCGCCGCAATGGTATTGGCAAATAATTCCCTTCCTATTTGCATGTCCATCGTTGGCCCCATGGTTGTTTGTCCCACAAAACCGTCTTCAGTTTTATAGGAGTTCTCGGGAGAATTCGAAGGAGCCGTAACCAACCACTTGGTTTTAGGATCTTCTATTAAAATATTTTTATAAAAAACAGAAGCCCCTTTCAAAACTGGATAAATTTCTTTTAGTAACTTCTTGTCGGGATTATACAAATAATGTTGCCATAAATGTTCGCACAACCAAGCTCCACCGGATAAGGTCGAGCCCCAACTTGCCCCTTCACCCGGTGCGGTAAACTTCCAAGGATTGGCAATTACGTGCGCAACCCAACCATCAGAATTATAATATGCCTTGGCGGTTTTTCCTCCCGGCTTTACCAATTGTTTCGTGAAATCGATTAATGGTTTGTGACAATCGGCTAAATTGGTAACTTCTGCAGGCCAATAATTCATTTGCAAATTAATATTTAAATGATAATCTCCATTCCATGGTGTTTGATATTCCTCCGCCCAAAGTCCTTGCAAATTCGTCGGTAATCCTCCCGGACGAGAAGACGAAATCAATAAATATCTTCCGAAATTGAAATACAATGAAGGCAAAGTCACATCGCTTTCACCTTTCGCAAAACGCACTAAACGTTGCGTTGTAGACAGGTTCGAAATGGCTTCATTTTGCTTAGCCGTCAACTGTATTTTAGATCGGTTATAATATGATTGATAATCTGTTATGTGTTTGTTTTTTATAACGTTCCAAGAAATTTTACTGGCTGATTTCACTGCTTTTTGAACCACAGGCAAAGGGTTTTCTCCTCGTTTTTCAACCATTGGCCAGTTCAAATCTGTAGCGGCACTGAACACAATAACACATTCGGTAGCTCCAGAAATGGTCAAACCATTGTTTTCGGAAATTACTTTCCCTTCAGCAGTATTGGCTTGCGCATATCCAGCAAAACAGATTCCCAAATCGCCATTACCGCCCGGTAATTGTCCAGTCATTGTAATCGTGTTGCCATTGGACACAAATTTTGCATTTTCTTTTCTTTCCAATGCTATCCTAAAATGCAACGATTTTGCTTTGTTTGAACTCAGACGAATTATGATAGCGTTTTGAGGAGCACTAGTCAACACTTCCTCTTTATAGGCAACCCCGTCTATTTTCCACTCGGTCACAGCCAATGCTTTATCGAGATACAACGTTCTTTTGTAATCTGAAACAATTTCCTGCTTGTTTTTCCAGTTAATCAACAGGTCTCCAAAAATTTGATAACAACCAAATTTTGCATTTGCACCATTTCCATAAGCAGAACCCTGACCGGCACTGACAAAGTATTTTTGCAGCAATTCTTGAGCTTCTTTATTTTTACCCTCTTTTAACAATCGCTGAATTTTAGGCAAATGTTGTGAGGCATCTTCCCTATTCGGATTTTCGACACCGCCAGACCACATCGAGTTTTCGTTTACTACAATTCGTTCATTGACAGGATTTCCGTAAACCATAGCGCCCAAGCGTCCATTCCCTAACGGAATCGATTGGGTAAAATGTGTTGCCGGCCTGTCAAACTTTATTTCCTGATCAGTTTGTGCCAGCATGCTTAAAAAAGGCACAAAAAAAGACAGTACTAAATGAATTGCATTTTTCATAACAGTCCTTATATTTTTTTCAATCGAAACAATTTTGTCTCGTGGGACTGTACTTTACCGTTCCATTTTTTGTCTTTACCTATCACTTTATGTTTCCATAAATCTTTTATTTCATAAGTATCATTCAATCCCAATTCGGCAAAGCCAATTTTAAAATTTTGTACGGTTTCAGAACGATTCAGAATAGCTATGGCAAAATCACCGTTGGCCAATGGTTTTACAAAAACGCTCCATAACTCATTCTTGATTTTACAAACTGCTTGCTTTCCTAATGCATCCTGATTGATGGCAATGACCTCGTCATTCAATAAAATACGTTTGGTTTCGGCATTCATATTTCGCACATCATTAGTAGCTGCCAATGGTGAATTCATGATAGACCAAAGACTCATCTGGCTTTGGTATTCCTCATCGGTACAGCCAACTCCGCCTAGATCACCCGAAGGTCCTTTTTTTCCGTAAAGCCCAACCACAAGCATGTCTAAATCATTCCAGTGTCCCGGTCCGGCATAAGACGCATAATCTTGAGAATAATCAACAATATCCAATATTCCTGCTCCAACCGAATGTAATTCTTTGGCAGTCTTAACCAATTTGAGGCTTTTCCATTTGTCCCTAACATCTGCTGTGGTACGCCATAATTGTCCTCCTACTTCCTGACCCCAAAGCCAAGGTTTTCGGTCTCCCCATTCGCAAATACCCAAACCAATATCACGTCCGCTTTTGCGCAAGGCATCTGCCATTTTTTTGTAACGGTTTTGGGCAATTTCCATATCATCGGGAGCTCCACAATAATCGTATTTCAAATAATCAACATCCCAACTGGCAAAAGTTTTGGCGTCTTGGTCTTCAAAATTTAAACTCGCAGTATAACCCGCACAAGTCAGTGAAGCTGCATCTGAATAAATCCCTAGTTTTAATCCCTTACTGTGTACATAATCGGCGAGTGCTTTTATTCCAGACGGAAATTTCTTTGGATCAGGAATAATATTGTTTCTATTATCTCTTCCTCCTTGCCAGCCATCATCAATAAATACGTGATTGTATCCTGCCTTCAACATGCCGCTGCTCACCATGGCATCTGCCATTTCACGAATGTCTTTTTCATTGATGTTATCCGCATAAAAATTCCAAGTCATCCAACCCATTGGAGGCGTAGGGGCCAATAATGAAACTTGTATTGATTTGGTTTGAGCAATCGTAATTTCACTACTCAAGTAAAGCCCAATTAAAATAAAACCAAGAATCTTTTTATTCATTGTATGTATAATTAGTTTTG
>NZ_PNNA01000012.1 GCF_013823965.1 Flavobacterium sp. | reverse complement strand
GGCTCTCTTTTGAAGAAATTCTTTCGTTTCTGCATTCGCGAAAAAACTTGTTGGATGCCGTAGTTTTCAGTGGCGGAGAATGTGTTTTGCATAAAAACATCATTCCGCTAATTGCCGAAGTCAAAAAAATGGGTTTTTTGGTAAAAATTGACACTAACGGAAGTTCTCCTGACGTGACGCAGCAATTGCTAAACCAGAAACTAATTGATTATGTTGCCTTGGATTTTAAAGGACCAAAATCCAAATTTAAAGCCATCACAAAATCAGATTTGTACGAACCTTTTGAAAAAACTTTGGACGTGATTCAAAAATCTGGAATTCCCTTTGAGGTTCGCACCACTTATCATTCTGATTTGTTGACAGAAGAGGATTTGATGGAAATGATTCGTTTTTTGGAATTCAAGAACTATGCAGGCAATTATTACATTCAATATTTTAAAAATAATGTGAAAACGCTTTCAAAACTGGGTCATTCCAACAATAGAATTGATTGCGAAAAATTAGCAACACCAACAATAAAAATTGTTTTAAGAGAATAAATTAATTTCAAATATTAAAAAAAATGTTTTCAAAAACATGCGAATACGCCATTCGGGCTTCTATTTTCATAGCCTCGCAATCTTATCAAGACAAAAGGGTTACCGTAAAAGATATTGCCGAAAAAATTGATTCCCCAAAATCATTTACTGCCAAAATTTTACAAACTTTGGTCAAAAACAATCTCGTTTATTCCGTTAAAGGAATAGGTGGCGGTTTTGAAATTCCAAAAGAAATTCTAAACCAAATCAAGCTTTCCCAAATTGTAATTGCCATAGATGGTGATTCCATTTTTACGTGTTGCGGTTTAGGACTTGGCAAATGCTCTGAAATTCACCATTGCTCCGTACACGAAAAATTCAAGGAAATCAGAAGTGAAATAGTATCGATGTTGATCAGCTCCAATCTAGAAGAACTCGCCATAGACATCAAATCAGGGGATTCTTTTTTGAATAACTGGGATAGGAAAAAACATTAATTTACAAAATGAAAATATTTTTTTGAATAAGCGGTTACGTCTCAATAGTTGCTTAATTTATAAAAACCCTCTTTTCAAAAGAAACCATTCAAAAAATCATTCTGGCGCAAATTGTTACCGCTATTGATGGCGACTCCGTTTTACCGGTTGCGGCTTGGGAATAAACCTTTGCTCAGAAAATCATCCTTGTCCGCTGTATCACAAATTCAAGGCAATTAGAGCCGAACTGGCATCCATACATATCAACACCTACCTAGCAGAACTCGCGTTGGACATTAAAACAGGAAATTCCTTTTTAAAACAATAGTTTATCGCTACCGTTTTCTAATATTCAAAAAGAGAAAAAACAACCACTACCTTTTGCATAAAAAATAAAATTCCAACAAAAAAACAAGCCCACTTATGTAATTAAGCAGGCTTGTTTCCTTAAGCAAATATCGAAAATAAGATCTTAAGCTACTAATTCAGGTATTTTAATTTCAACTATTTTTGCTTTATATGATTTGAGTTGGTTTTGAATCTCGGCAATGCGATCTTCCAAGAAATGGGAAGATGAAAACATTGTTTGATAATATCCAATTCCTTCAATCATATTATTTTTGAATGCGTTCCATTTTTTAATTTGGCTCGCAGTTAAATCTGCAGTGGTTTCACTGATTTCGTTCATCAAATAATCAATGTACATTTTCAATTCCTTGAGGAAAAGATTCGGACGATTGGCATCCATCATCACCGTGGCATTGCCATAAATGTGCTGCACCATTTTAGAAAGGGAAACTTCCTTGTCAAAATAAGCCATATTGGGTCCAGGACAAATGATCACGCCTTGGGATTGTCCCGTAATTTTGATGTCGTTTTCTAAATAGGACGCATTGGCAAGACCTACACAAAGGCACGCTTTTTCGGTAATGTTAAATTTCATTTTTTCGAAAGTTGAAGCCGACAAAGTGTCTTTTATTTCGGCTAATTCTCTCAATTTCACGTCTTGATATTTTTTCGAAGAAGTACAAATTCCTTCCGCACCAAATTCTTTGCTTAGCGCCAAAAATCGTTTGGGACAAGAACTTCCCGCCTTATTGTCATCAATACGTTTTTGTTTGAACATTTCGTTAGTAGTGCCTCGCAAAGTGTTAAACGGAACTCCCAATGGCGAAATATGACTCAAATACAAATCTTTTTCTTTGGCGTTCATCAATAATTCACGTGTTTCGGCGTCAACTGAAGTGGCTTCAGGAACCAATAAAAATGGTGTCCCCCAACCCACGGAATCCACGTTGTAATAATCTATCAAAAAATTATGCTCTTCGGCAGTTCCAACGCCACCTTGAACGGTAATTTTTAAATCCAATGGTGTTTCAGGCGCGTATAATTCTTTTTGACCCAAGGCTTTCACCATTAAATCGTGTGCCGATTGTACTAATTGGTCTTTTTTCTGTTTGAATTCTTCCAATATTGGCCCCAATAAAAAACCATCGGTAGCAAATGCATGCCCACCACAATTCAATCCGGATTCAATTCTATATTCCGAAACCCAAAGCCCTTTTTTGGCCAAGAAATTCCCTTGTATCATCGCTGAACGAAAATCGCTCACTTTGAGGATAATTTTCTTTTTAAGATTATTGTTGAAATCTGGAAAAAAAGCAGAAAAATTTTCGAAATAAGCGAATAATCTTGGATTCATCCCAGCAGAAAGCACCACCGAAGAAGTCAAATTACTATTGGCAAACCCACGAAGCGCGGCGTGTGCATCATTAAACTCTACCGGCAATTGTTCGTCTTTGACAAAATTATCCTTGTCCAGTTTGGTCATGATATTCACGTCGATTTCTCCAGGAGAAAGATTGGTTTCAAGGTAATGTTTAATGTTTTCCTTGAATGCAATTCCATCATCCATCAAGCTTTCCAATCCTTTTTTAATTTCGGATTTGTTAGGCAACATGGCGATATAATTTTCCAAAGCTACTTTGCTTTCGGCCAATTCTGTTTTGAAACTTTCGAATTTTTCTTTTACGATTTTGTCAACCAAGTTTAAATAAGACGTAATTCTTTCTGCACGATAATCATGAATTTTTTTGGTGATTTCGTGGTAAGGAATGTCGAATTTCTGGCTGTAAAAAGCCCTCATTTTTTCAATTAATTCATCATCAGCGATTGAAACTACTGAGGAAATGCCATACTTTGCCACTCGAATAGGACTATCGATCGTGAACGCCAATCCCATAACGGGAATGTGAAAAGTATGTAACGGTTTTGTTGTTGTCATGCGTAAAATTTGGTTTATTATAATATGAGCGACAAAGGTCGTAAAAGCCTTTAGCATAAAACCTGATAAATGTCATAATCCCTTTTCCAGAATTAAAAAACCATTGCGACATTAAAAATAATTTATCAAAAAAAGGAATTACATAACTATTTTTCAATTTATTGTTTTTTAAATATGCGTATCTTTGCGACAATATCATTTCTGTTAGCTGCAGAAAATATTTAATAACAGGACAATAAAATTGATTAAAGATGAAAAGTCTTAAAGAACGAATACTGGAACTGAAAAAAGAGAAAAATGCAGTTATTTTGGCGCATTATTATCAGGAAGCCGATATTCAAGATGTGGCAGATTATGTGGGTGACAGCTTGGGATTGTCCCAAGAAGCGATGAAAGTGGATGCCGACATTATCCTTTTTGCGGGTGTGCATTTTATGGCCGAAACGGCAAAAATATTAAACCCGTCCAAGAAAGTAATCCTTCCCGATTTGAAAGCAGGTTGTTCGCTTGCCGAATCCTGTCCTCCGGAAGAATTCAAAAAATTTACCGAAGCACATCCCGACCATATTGTCATCACTTACGTGAATTGTTCCGCCGAAGTAAAAGCCTTGACCGACATCGTGGTTACTTCGTCCAATGCCGTAAAAATTGTGGAATCCATCCCAAAAGACAAACCCATCATCTTTGCTCCGGACAAAAACTTGGGTAAATATGTGATGGAAAAAACAGGCCGCAAAATGTTGCTTTGGGACGGTTCTTGCGTGGTGCACGAAGCTTTTTCATTAGACAAACTGATTGCGCTTTACAAAGAAAATCCAGACGCCAAAATCATTGCGCACCCGGAATCGGAAACGCATATCCTCAAAACGGCCAACTACATTGGTTCGACTGCCGGGATGATTGATTTTGTAAAAAAAGACCCAAGCAACAAATTTATCGTGGCCACCGAAGCTGGAATTCTTCATAAAATGAAACAAGAAGTTCCCGAAAAAATATTGATTCCAGCTCCTTCAAACGAGGACAACACTTGCGCTTGTAGCGAATGCGGTTACATGAAAATGAACACTCTGCAAAAAGTGTACGATTGTTTGCTCAACGAAACTCCAGAAATAACTGTTCCAGAAGATATTATGAAAAAAGCATTGGTTCCCATCGAACGCATGCTTGAATTATCCAAATAATGATCCAAACCAATTACCTAATCATCGGTTCCGGCGTGGCAGGATTGACTTTTGCCGTTAAAATTGCCGAGCGATTTCCAGACAAAAAAATAACAATTGTCACCAAGGCAAACGAAAACGAATCCAACACTCGCTATGCCCAAGGAGGAATTGCAATTGTCACCGACAAAATCGACGATTCCTACGAGAAACACATTCAGGATACCTTGATTTGTGGCGACGGTTTGTGCGACGAATCAGTGGTAAAAATGGTCATCACCGAAGGACCGAAACGATTAAAGGAATTGATTGAATGGGGCGCCAAATTTGACAAAAACAACCAAGGAACCTTGGACTTGGGCAAAGAAGGCGGCCATTCCGAAAACAGGGTTGTTCATCATAAAGACCAAACGGGACAAGAGATTCAACGGGCTATTTTATCCCAAGTACATCAAAAAGAAAATATCACGGTTTTAGATTATCATTTGGCGATTGATTTGATTACTGAAAACAACAACTGTTTGGGAGCTTATGTTTTAGACCAGAAAACAAAGGAAGTACTCACTTTTCAATCCGATTTTACCTTACTGGCCACTGGCGGAATTGGGCATCTTTATGGACACACCTCCAACCCAGTAATTGCTACAGGCGATGGAATTGCAATGGCTTATAGAGCCAATGCAGTTATCAAAGAAATGGAATTTATCCAGTTTCACCCCACTACTTTATACAATGCTTCCACCGGAACTTCGTTCTTGATTTCGGAAGCCGTTCGTGGTTTTGGCGCCTATTTGCGTACCAAAAAAGGCCATCGCTTTATGCCTGATTATGATTCCCGTGGCGATTTGGCTTCACGCGACATTGTTTCGCAAAGCATCGATTTGGAACTCAAGAAAACGGGCGATGATTGCGTATATCTAGATTGCACCCATTTGGATTTGGAAGGTTTCAAAAAACATTTCCCGATGATTTATGAGCACTGCAAAAGTGTTGGTATCGACATTGCCAAAGATTGGATTCCCGTGGTTCCGGCCCAACATTACCTTTGTGGCGGTATCGTGGTGGACAAAAACGGAAAAACTTCCGTGGAAAACTTGTTTGCTTGTGGCGAATGTTCCCGAACCGGATTGCACGGCGCGAATCGTTTGGCCTCCAATTCCCTTTTGGAAGCCTTGGTGTATTCGGATAAAATATACCATTATTTAGAAAATCATCCTTTAGAAAAAAACACATTTACTGGAACCGTTACAGATTGGAAACCGACTTCGAAACCCGAAATCAATCCTGATTATGTGGTCAAAACCAAAGCAGAGTTACAACTTTTGATGCGTCAAAATGCAGGAATTGTACGCAACGACACCGATTTGATTAAAGCCAAAGAACAACTTTCCCATTGGAAAAACGAGGTGGAAGAACAAATAAAAAGCCACAACGTAAATCCTGAATTGTATGAATTGCAAAACATGATTACCATTGGTAGCTTAATCGTTCAACAATCCATTAATCGTGACGAAAATCGTGGTGGATTTGTAAAAATTAATCCAAAAAAATCGTAAACACAGAACTGACATCCATAGTATTTTTAGTTCTTTTAAAATCCAAAAGCAACGTTCAAAAAGGAATTTCTTCCCTTTCTGGGAATGTTGTTCCAATCTGAAAAAGTGGAATAATAAGTATCGAAAATATTCTCGATTCCAGCTTTTACACTACATTTCACTTTATAAAAAGCAAAGGAATATCCCGCATCAAAATTCAAAATGGCATACGATGGCGTTCTGTCTTCTCCATAAAAAGGACTGTATTGCGTTTGAGTGGCATTTCCCTGAACGGCAATTTCCGACGAAAAATTATGCTTTTTGAAATTCAAGGAAGAAGAATATCGCAACGGACTTATGAAAGGCAAATTTTTGTCTTCGAAATCTTTGCCATAACTGTAAACCAATTGCCCTTTCCATCTCCAATCAGTTGAAAACTGGTATTCTAAATTCAAGTCGGCATTGAAAATGGTGGCATAATCCAATGCCGTGTAGATTTTTACACCGCTGGCCCCAATGGTCATTGGAACCAAAGTCTCGTCTGGTTTTCCCACGATATAATTGGAAACATGAAAGTAGGAAGACGACATTTTCGCACTCCATTTTTGAGTTTTATAACCAACAGAAACGTTTCCTTCCATTGAATTTTCGTTACGCAATCCAGGATTTCCAATGTAGTCGTAACGGTCAAAACTATTGAACAAATAAAATCCATAACCCTCGGAAACCGACGGAGCACGTTCGCCATACGCCAACCCAAAACCATAAGAAAAACCATTTTTATCAAACAAATAATTGGAAGAAATGCTTTTTAGAATTCGGGTTTTGCTGTCTTTCATATCGGGATAAAAAATCTGCAAACTTTCCAAACCCAATTGACTGGCAACTTCGTTAAAATGATTCGCCAAACTTCCGGAAAATTTCAAACTCGAACGGTCATTCAATGCCAAATTGTCTTCCAAAAACAAAGCCGAATAAAACGTTTTCACGTCTGGCCAAGTGTACATAAACATTAATTTTTCGTTGGAATCCGCTGGATACATCGTCATTTCGGCAACGGACCGATTGTAAAACGAGTTCAAGTCGGCCACAAAATGGTGACTTTTGAAAATTCCTTTCACTTTAGAATAAAACCCGAAAGTGTCGCTCCAACCCGGCATATCCATGTGAATGGGAACCGAAGGTCGCTTGGTATCATCCATTTTGTGGGTGATGGTATTGTAGTATATTTTGGTTTCCCAATTTGTCATTGCGAGGTTCGAAGCTATCATCCCTGATTTTGGAACATATTCATATTTCAAGGAGGTGATTAATGCTTCCGCCAAGGATACATCCATCGGCAAGGCCGGATAACCCACATCGGTCGCTTTATCATAAATTATCGAACCTTCCAGTAATTTATTTTCGGTCAAAGAAACACCGGAAGTTGCCGAAACATTGAATTTGCGGAACTGCGAAAACAAAACCTCCTGACCATTTCCATCGGTATAATTCCCGGCATCCCGAAACATGAAATCGGTATCGACATAAAACGAACTATCCGCATAATTTACGGCCGAACCCAAAATCTTTTGCTGGCTGTTGGTTTCAAAACCCGTGTTCATGGAAGCATTCCAACCCAAATCCGAAAATCCGCTGCGATTTCTTTGCAAATCTATCGAACCGCCTATGGTTGAACCATGACAGCTGCCTTGCTGACCTGATTTTATGGTGGCTTCCGACAGATTGGAAACCTCGACATAGGAAGTAATCGGATCCATTTTATCGGTGCAAGCTCCAAAAACACGCATTCCGTCAATGGTGACCAAGGTTCTTTCGGTCGTCATGCTGTTAATCATTGGTTCCCAAGCATAACTGCCTCGCCGAATCATGTCCACTTTGGTGGATTGTTGCAGATATTCATCAATCGAAGCCAAGGGTTTGGCTTGTTTTTGATACAATTGTGCTTTTTTGCCAATGACAATCACTTCCTTCAATTCTTTTGGAGTTAAGGTATCGGCAGGTTTTTCTTGCGCAAAAATCACTGAAAAAACAAGAAAACAGCTTATGGAAATTATAACGTTTTTCATTTTGAAAATTGTAAAATCATCTGTGCCAAAGCTCAGACCTTAGCACAGATTTTTATGTTTTTAAAACTCTATTTCAAAGTAAATACTGCTTGCAGGAACAGCATCAGTGATGGTCTCTCCTTTTAAAACAGTTCCCGAAGCATTCACCAATTGCAGGTTGATTTTCCACAAACCGGTCATGGTCAACGACAATTTTCCGTTGTATAAATTACCGGCAGTTGTTTGGGTTAAATCCATATTGTTGGGAGAACTGTGATTGCCCATACTTGGCATTCTTGGATCAATTTTCAACTTGAAATTATCCACAACCGGAAAAGTCATCATGTCTTGCATTTTCCAAACCCCGGCCACCATGTCGTTGATTCCCACTTTTGGATGATGTGGATCTACGTAAGCCGCAATATATTTCACATTGTCCGAACCTGTAAAAGTAGTCACTCTTTGTTTTGCGGAAGCAGGAACATCAATAACTGACGTTACGGTATAGGCTGTGCCATTGATGGTGTAGTCAATTTTTAAATCCCAATATTCCGTGGCGTTTTGCGCCATTTGGAAAACAATGTATCCTTCATAAACAGCTCCGTCTGTTGACATTTTTGTCACCGGTGATTTAGGACAAGAATGTGTCATCATTGTCATGTGCATCAAAGGCATCCAGGAAACGGTGGCATTTGTTATGTATTGATTGCTTGTTTTGTCCTTGATTTTCAATGCAATTTCGTTAAAACCTTGCTCCAAACCGCCCATATGTTTGTATAATTCTATGGTATGGGTCGTGTTCGAGATTTCTTTAAACTTGGTCAAGCCCTCTAATTCGTCGATTGATGTTGCCCCATTATCTGAAGTGCATGAAGCAAAAATGGCTACTAAAACCAATGGCAGTATTCTTAAAATTTTCATTTTATATTTTTTAAATTTTGATAATAAAAGACCCGTCGATAGTATCATTATCGAATAAAGTCACTGTAAAAACTTGAAAAATTATGAAATGAAAATCGGCGGATGAAAAACCGAAGCACTATTCAAACGAAAGTATAAATTAGAATAGTTGCTGTTTGTTTTTTCTGTTTCGAAAAAATAAACGGGAGCAATTTTGAAAGATTTGATTTCCTCCAAAAACAAAACTTCAAATTGTCGTGAAGGCACTTTTTTATCGGAAGAAATTGGAGCGTCATTTTCTGAAGTTTTGGCAAGCTCTTTCATCAAATGGCATTTACCGTTGCAATGCATTTTGGGCTTGGCTTTATTGACACAAAGCACCTTGGAAATATATTCGTAATTAACAACATAGTCTATGACCGGAAGCACCGGTTTTAATAACATAAACAACGCTAAAAGGAATAAAACATTTTTCACGACACAAATATAGGCCTTCAATTAAAATTATTTTTATGATTCCGGTCATATTTTTTTTAACTTTATAAAAATTAAATTTGTGGCCATAAGATGTATTTGCCAAGTAAATTACGAAAAATACATAAATTTACCCAACATCAGTTATGCAAATAGATATTGATTTACTTTATTCTTGGGGCGCTGTTGCCAAAAAATACAAGAAAAATGAAATTATTTTTGATGAAGATGAAGTAGCTAATTTTTACTATCAAATTCTTGATGGAAGTGTAAGATTATTCAATTCGAATGACGAAGGCAAGGAATTTACCCAAGGTATTTTTTGCAAAGGAGACGGTTTTGGCGAACCACCATTGTTTATCAACGAAACTTATCCTTCTAAAGCCGTAACGATTCAAGACTGTACCATCATAAAATTATCAAAGGACAAGTTTTTTAAAATCTTGGATGAATATCCGTCAATCCAGAAATTCTTTTTGTTTTTATTTGCCCAAAAAATTCATGCAAAATCAAAGACATCAAAAGAAATCATCAATCAAAAACCCGAATTTAGAATTATCGCTTTTTTAAATTCGTTCAAGAAAAAATCAGGATGCACCAATGAAAGAATCTTGGTTCCTTACACCCGTCAAGAAATCGCCAATTATACCGGATTGAGGGTAGAAACCGTTATTCGGGTTTTTGCCCAAATGAACAAAAACAATAAAGTGGAAATTATCAATCACAAAATATATTATTAATGTTGAAGATCAAATTTTGGTTGAAAATTTCGTTGCTAAACCTTTGCATTGTTGCCGCTCTTGGTGTTTTGATGCGCTATAAAATAGGTTTCGAATTTCCGTATTTAGACCAAAAACACTTGCAACATTCCCATTCCCATTTTGCTTTTGCGGGTTGGCTAAGTCATACTTTAATGGCGTTGATGGTCTATTTCCTTCAAACAAAAATCACAAATTTCAACGGAAATAAATACAAATCCATCATCATTGCCAACCTGATTTGTTCCTACGGAATGCTGGTTTCCTTCATCATCGAAGGCTATGGATTGGTTTCTATCGTGTTGTCCACGGCATCCATATTCGTTTCCTATGTTTTTGCCTACCGATTTATCAAGGATATAAAAGTATTGGATGCTGATTGCATGGCAAAAAGTTGGTTAAAAGCGGCCGTGTTTTTCAATGTCATTTCCTCATTGGGCACTTTTTATCTGGCTTACATGATGGCGAGCAAAAATGTCGTGCTGGATTTGTATCATTCCTCGATTTATTTTTACCTGCATTTCCAGTACAACGGCTGGTTTTTCTTTGCTTGCATGGGCTTGGCTTTCGGTTTTTTTAACCTTCGAAAATCCGAACATTCCTTTTATGAAACTTCGTTCAAATTATTTACCGCAGCTTGTGTTCCAGCATATTTTTTGTCCACGCTTTGGCTAGACTTACCTGTTTGGCTTTATGTAATTACAGTTATCGCTGCCATAATCCAAGTTTTTGCATGGTTCAAACTTTTGATAATTTTAGTAAAAACAAGGAAAGATTCCCTGGAAAATTTTTCTCCATTATTGCGATACGTTTTGTGGTTCGTGAGTTTTGCCTTGAGCATCAAATTATTACTGCAATTGGGATCGACAGTTCCTTTGCTCAGTGAGTTGGCTTTTGGCTTTAGACCCATCGTCATAGCCTATTTGCATCTGGTTTTATTGGCCATAATCACCCTGTTTGTATTGTTTTACATCTATTCCAATCATTTGATTATCATCAACAAAAATATAAAATATGGAATACTCGTATTTTCGATTGGCGTCTTGTTGAACGAAATCGTTTTGGCGATTCAAGGCTTGGCTTCCTTTAGCTACATCCCAATTCCTTACGTGAATTACATCCTTTTTGGCATCGCCATTATTTTATTGATTGGAATTGGAACCATCGCCCATTTTTCCATAAAAAAAATTAAAAACAATCCTCCCTTATAAATTCCCGAACAAAACAAATTATAACCAAGGCCTTTTAGAAAGGCTTTTTTTATGGATTTAATTTTTCAAAAAAATAATAGTAGATAAATTTGTCCACTATTATTTTGTTTTTATATATTTGCATTATCATTAAGAATAAAAAACAAACACAATGAGTAGAGAAAAGAAATTATGGATTGGTTTTGCATTGGTCACAATCATATCCTTTTGCGTTTTGGGTTATTATGGCCACGAAATTTACCAACAGGCTCCTCCTGTTCCCGAAAAAATAATTTCGGAAAACAAAGAAGTTGTTTTTACAGAAGAGGAAATCAAAGACGGCCAAAATATTTGGCAAAGTATGGGTGGCCAGGAAGTGGGAACCATTTGGGGTCACGGAGCTTATGTTGCACCGGATTGGACAGCCGATTGGCTTCACAGGGAAGCTGTTTTTATCTTGAATATTTATGCCAACAAAGACTTTGGAAAGAATTTTGATGCTTTGGACAAGGAAAAACAAGCGGCATTGAAAATTCGTTTGCAGGCAGATTTGCGTGAGAACAAATATGACGAGAACACAAAAACCATAACCATTTCACAAAACAGGGTTTTGGCCATCAAGTATTTGAGCAACTATTACAAAGGCTTGTTCATGGGTGCGCCAGAATTTGACAAACTGCGAAAAGATTATGCCATCCCCAAAAATTCCATCAAAGACGAAGCGAGAATGCACAAAATGAATGCCTTCTTCTTTTGGGCAACTTGGGCAACGGTTACTGAACGTCCCAATTCAGACGTATCCTATACGCACAACTGGCCTGCCGATGATTTGGTTGGAAACAAAGCCACCACCGATTTAATGGCTTGGTCCGGAGTAAGCATCATTTTGTTGATTTTGTGTATCGGACTATTGGTCTTTTACCACGCAAAATCAGGAGAGGACGAAACCTTGCCCACTCCTGCGGAAGATCCGCTTTTGAAACAAGGAATGACGCCATCAATGCATTTGATAAAGAAATATTTCTGGGTGGTTAGCCTGTTGATGATTGTGCAAATGTTGTTGGGAATCATTACGGCCCATTATGGTGTTGAAGGTGCCGGTTTTTATGGAATTCCACTAGACCAAATCTTGCCTTATGCCGTAACGAGAACTTGGCACACCCAATTGGCCATATTTTGGATTGCCACTGCTTGGCTTGCCACAGGATTGTACATTGCTCCCGCGGTTTCCGGCAAAGACCCCAAATTTCAATGTTTCGGAGTAAACTTCCTGTTTATCGCCTTGTTGATTATTGTTGTGGGTTCCATGGTAGGACAATGGTTTGGAGTAATGCAAAAACTAAATCTAATCGAGAATTTCTGGTTTGGTCATCAAGGTTACGAATATGTGGACTTGGGTCGTTTCTGGCAAATATTCTTGCTTGTTGGTCTTTTCTTGTGGTTGGCATTGATGGTACGTCCGCTTTTGCCAATATTAAAAAGAAAGACCGAAGAAAAAAACTTGATTATCATGTTTTTGATTTCCTGTTCTGCCATTGCCCTTTTCTATTCGGCAGGATTGATGTGGGGAAGACAAACCAATATTGCCATTGCCGAATATTGGAGATGGTGGGTTGTCCATCTTTGGGTTGAAGGATTCTTCGAAGTTTTTGCAACGGTTGTAATTGCTTTCCTTTTTGTCCGCCTGGGGCTTTTGAAAACAAAAACGGCAACGCTCAATGTTTTATTTAGCACCATCATATTTATGTCTGGGGGAATTTTGGGAACTTTTCACCACTTGTATTTTACCGGAACTCCAAGTGCCGTGATGGCTTTGGGAGCTACTTTTAGCGCTTTGGAAATCGTGCCTTTGACACTTATCGGTTATGAAGCATTTCATAATTACAAACTTTCCAAATCGACAAAATGGATAGATGATTATAAATGGCCCATCTATTTTATGGTTGCGGTATCATTCTGGAATTTCCTTGGAGCTGGAATCTTCGGATTCATAATCAACCCACCAATTGCCTTGTACTATGTTCAAGGATTGAATACCACGCCATTGCACGGACACACTGCTTTGTTTGGAGTTTATGGAATGCTTGGAATTGGATTGATATTATTCGTTTTGAGAAGCTTGTACCGAAATGTACAATGGAACAACAAACTGATTGGAACTACTTTCTGGTCATTAAACATCGGTTTGTTTTTGATGGCGATGTTGAGTTTGTTGCCGATAGGAATTTGGCAAGCGATTGAAAGCATCGAAAAAGGAATGTGGTATGCCCGTTCCTCTGAATTGATGCAGGAACCAACAATGGTATTCTTGAAATGGCTTCGTGCAATCGGAGACAGCATCTTCGGAATTGGAATCGTGGCCTTTGCCTGGTTCGTATTCGATTTAACTTTGAAAAACAAAACCAATAAATAAAAGAAAATTGCAATACATTCGCAAAGGTCAATGTATTGCTTTTTTAGGTTACTCTACTTTAAGTTTAGAAATTGGATTTTATTTAAAAAAAGGTTAAAAACAAGCCTTTTTATGATTGCACTCATAAAATAAGTGTTTGAAAATTAAGTGCTTTGCTTCATAAACTTAAGTATTTTAATTATGAAAAAAACTATCCAATTGATGTTAATCGCCAGTTTTGTTGCCGTTTTTGGCTGCAAACAAAATAGCGAATCCGCAACAGAAACCACAACCACCACCACCGAAGCACAAGCTACGGGACAATCAGGAGTACAAGACGAAACTTCTGCACCAAACATTGTGCAGGTTGCAGCGGGAAGTAAAGACCACACTACACTGGTTACCGCCGTAAAAGCTGCCGGATTGGTAGATGCGTTAAGCAATGCCGGACCATTTACCGTTTTTGCACCAACCAATGCCGCTTTCGACAAACTTCCTGCCGGAACTGTTGAAGGTTTGTTGAAACCAGAGAAAAAGGAAGACTTGGCTAATATTTTAGGCTATCACACTTATGTGGGTACTTTGAAAACAGAATACATGCAAGATGGCCAGGAGTTTGACATGGTCTTTGGAGGTAAAGTAAAAATCACTAAAAAAGGAGACAAAACCTTTGTCAACGGTTCAGAAATTGTAGCTTCCATTCCAACATCAAACGGAATTATCCACGTAATTGGCGATGTATTGCTTCCAAAATAAAATTATTAATTCGCTTCTATAGGTTAAATAAAAAAGCGTGAGTTGTTGCAACTCACGCTTTTTTTATGGAAATAATTACACTCTACTTCTTACAATGATTCTCGACTGCTCGAATTTTACAAAAAAATTATCGATGCGCCTTTTGCATCATTGCCGCAGCTATATTCGTGGCTCTTTGCTTGATTTCATCCGCTTTTGCACCTGAAAACAATTCATCGACCGTGGCATCAAACAAGGTGTTCCAGTAATGAAAATGTTCTCCTTTTACTTCACTTTTTTTGTGCAATTCTTCGTGTGCAGACATTGGATTTCCATCGTAATTCCCGGAAGACAGTAAAATGTTTTCAAAAAAATCACACATTTTAGGCAAATGATTCTCCCAGTTTACTTTGGCCACATCATTAAAAAAGTAGCTGATTGCTGGATCTTTCATCACTCTACCATAAAAAATAGTTACCAATTTTTCAATATCTGCCCTATTTTTGATATCTGTTTTCATTTTTTAACTTTTTACAAATCTTTGTTTTTAAACTTCTTTAGCGAAACACAAAACGGAATAATTACCCACAAACACAACAACAAAAATGAAACTGTCAATCCCAATGCAGTACCGAAAAAATCCTTGAAAATAGCGCCAGTATAACCCATCATAGCCGAAACGTCAAGATGCAGCAAAATTTGGATTCGTGCCAAATCTATGGGACTGAAAGCCGTAACTGCCACCATTGCTTTTTCGATGGGATAATCCGAAAATTGAAACAACAAGAACAAAACCAATCCATCAAAAAGCAGGGCAAAAAACAGCCACGTCATTATGGAAATTCCTATTCCCTTAGCTTTGTCCCGGGTAAGAATCGAACTCAAAAATGCCAAAGCCACAAAAATCAAGGAAATCAAGCAGCCCACAACCAACATCATTATCCCAACGCTATCTGGCGCATTGACCAAAAGTGGAATTCCTGCTCCCATAAAAAAAGCGGCCACCATTGACAGCGACAATCCTAGAAACAGGCTTAGCCAAATCTTTCTTCTTTTTATGGGTTGGCTCAACAAAAGCTCGATAAATTCGGCACTGTTGTACAAATAAATCGTGGCAAAAAGAATGGAAACCAAGGGAACCGTAAACAAGATTACGTTCAAAATCGTGAGCAATCCTTTGGCTGAATTGTCTTCCAATCCGAAAGAACTCCAGGAAAGCAGGGCCAAAATCAAGGTGTAAGCCAATACAATCTTGTTTTTTAAAATGTCTAGAAATATGATTTTAATGATTCTGTTCATTGCTTTCGTTTTTTTCCTCACCCCAACCCTCTCCAAAGAAGAGGGAGCCGAAATGAGATTAATTTATATTTAGTTATTTGACTTCAAAATACTGGCAATTGCTTTTGAAATTTTCTGTTCTCCTGTTGATTCCAATAAATCGTCGATGCTTTTATGAAAATGGACTTTGCCTTCTTGCATAAAAATAATTTGGCTGATCATGTCGTCGAGTTCGCTCAAAAGATGGGAAGTAATCAAGATGAGCTTTCCTTTTTCTCGTTCCTTGATAATTTTTTCCTTCAATATTTCGGATGCCAATGGATCCAATCCTGCCGTTGGTTCGTCCAAAATCAACACATCTGGATTGAACAAAAAGGCTAAAATGGCACTCACTTTTTGGGTTGTCCCGCCAGAAAGTGTTCGCATTTGTTTGTCGAATATTTTTTCGAGTTCAAAAGCCTGGATCAAATCTTCATCCAAAACTTCATCGGAATTTCTAATTTTTTTGATCATTTCGATGATTTGACCCACCGTCATATAATCGGGATAACGCCCTATTTGCGGCATATATCCAATTTGGTCGCGGTATCTGTATTTTTTGAGAATCGATTTCTCGTCAAATAAAATATCGCCTTTGGTGGGAATGACCATTCCCAAAATACTTTTAATCAAAGTGGTTTTTCCACAACCGTTTGGACCAATTAGCGCAATGCATTCTCCTTTGTTGAAAGTAAGACTGACATCGTTCAAAACTTCTAATTTTCCGAATTTTTTATATATATTTTGTATTGCTATCATTTTTTTAATTACTGGTTGGGGGGTTACGGGTTGCGAGTTGCGGATTGAACTCGCATCCTTTAACCCGAGACTATTTATCAAACTTACTCCCTTTATTGTCAGACTTTACCAAATAAGACATAAACGCTCCTATTTTTTTACTTTCGGTTAAAGTCTTTATTTTTAAAAATTCGAACTCATCATTATTAATATGCTTTCTATCAAATGCCCTATACAATTGAGATCTTAATTCACCACAAGAACCTTTGGAATAACTTAAAAAATTGATAAATTCTCTTCTGCCATTTCTTTCAAACCCTTCGGCAATATTATCCATTATGGAACCCGAAGATCGGTTCATTTGATTTTTTAATTCAAAATCTTTACCTAGCGTTGTTTTTTCAAACAAATCCCAAACATCTTGACAAATTTCCCTGCTTAATTGCCATATTTCCAATTCTTCAAATGTGTTAATTGTAGCCATATCCTTTTAGTTGAAAGTTTCTTTCTACAAGTTTACTCATTAATAACAATATTCCAAAAATTATGGAGCTACACACAACACGAAACCCGCAACCTTCAACTCTACAACTTTTTCATTAATGGGGTTTTGTCAATAAAATTGTCTGGCGTGATACTGGGCAAAATTTTCTCGGATTTATCCAAAAGCGTGATCATAAAACTCCTGAAAAGCAACATCGCCGATGGATTGTTTTCGGTAATGACGGAGAACAAGCTCAAGGGATGAAACGGCACGTCTCCCACTCCATTTTTGTCTAAATCATAGCCTTCGTATTTGTCCCAATAATTGCTGTTGAAGGTATTGAGAACCAGACTTCCGTTGGTACTGATATCAAAAGTGTTCCCCAAAAAATTATTGTTTTTTATTTCATTTTCCATACAACTGGCTTGGATTTTCATTCCCCATCCATTGGCTTCAAAAACATTTTTTTCGACCGAAATCCGTGTCGTTCCTTCCATGTGAATCCCCGAAGTGTTTTTGGAAAATTTGTTGCCAATGATGTAACTATCCGAGATTTCTTTCAGGAACAATCCGTAAGCGGCATCGCCCCAATTTTCCTCGAAATGATTGTTTATCATCTTGACTCTTTTGGTAAACATCACGGCAACACCTGCACCATTGTTTTTAAAAACATTCGAAATGTAGGCATCGTCATTGGAGAACATAAAATGCAATCCGTAGCGGACATTTTTTGATGAAAAATTACCCTTAATTGTTGAATTGGTCACAAATTCAAAATAAATTCCGTCGCGATGACCAATAATGTTATTGGCAATAATCTGGAGTTTATCACTTTTCCAGCAGTGAATTCCGTTGCCTATGCGTTGTTCTTCTTTGCCATAAGCCTTAATCTTGTTGTTTTTTACAACGCAATTTGAACCGTTTTGAATGTAAATTCCAAAGAAGTTATCGTCGAGAATATTGTTCTGGATAATGACATTATTTTTGTTGTAGACCTTGATTCCACAAGGGTCTTCGAGCGTGGCATAACCCGATTTTACGACTTTGAATCCTCTTATAATTACGCCATCGGCTTTTATGGACAAGACTTCATGTTTTTTTTGACCATCCAGAATGGGATAATTTTTGCCAATAAAAACGATTCTTTTATTGATGATAATGTTTCCTTCCTTATACAAGCCTTTGTGCACCAAAACCGTATCGCCCACTTTGGCCAATGCGATGGCTTTCTTGATTGATTTTATGGATTTATTGGATCCAACTTCAATCACGGCAGCTTGAAGAAACGAGGAAAAAAACAGGAATATGTAAAGGAGTTTTTTCATTGTTTGTGAAAAATATCTTTGTGAAATTTAGAACTTTGACAAAGATTATTTTGTTATAATGGTATTCCAAGCAATTGGTTTTGCATTCAATTTTGTTCCAAATTCTTGGGCATCCTTTTCTTTAGAAAAAGCAATAATTCCACCGTGCATTGGACTTTGAATGTCTCCTCCTGAAAGGAAAAAAGCGGTTTCGGCTGGAATTAAATTATTGTCTTGACTGAAATCATTTACATAAAAAGCCTGCATTTTTGTATTGGTATTTTCTTTACAATAATTTACCATGCACATTATGTCGTCAAATTTATACACTCTTCCTTTTTGGGTAATAACTTCGGCTGCATATTTCCCGTCGGCGATACTCATTTTACAAAAATCGCAATTATCTGCATTCAATTTGATGGGAACTACCTTAAAATCACCACAAGACAAAAAGGAAAAAGACAACAACAAAACTAAAACAGCATCAATTTTGGGCTTTCTAAAAATTCTATTTATCAAATGTTTTTCTTTTGCCACGATAACAAACAACAATATTCCCGCGGCAATCAACATCCAACCACCAATGTCCGGAATGGAAAAAGCGCCAAAATTGAGCAGCTGTTTATATCCTATCAACGGTGGTTGATACGCCATTCCTGGCACCACAATTGCGGCATTTGGATCAAGATTGTGTCCGTATTCGTAGTTCCATCTGTAAAAATCCACTCCAGCCAAAATCCCGAAAAGTATAAAAGACGAAAACAAAATTATCACGCCTTTTCTTTTGTTTACAAAAACCATTGCCAGAGCAAATAGTCCAAAAAAGCCAACGATATAAGGCAATATTTGAAATTCAGGAAAGTCTTCAGTATGCAAGGTTTTCATTCCTATATAATGATTCAATCCGTTGATGACTTGCACGTCGCCACCAATTTTGTTGGCATGCAATTGCAAAATCAATCCCTCGGGATATTGGGGCGCTTCGAGTTCAATTCTCCACATTGGGAACAACAAAGAAGCAAAAAATAAGGCACTCACCACCAAAAGAACTACTTTTGAAAACAAAGATATTTTTGAAGTATTCATAACTATTGGTATAAAAAAAGGGAACAAAGAGACTTTGTTCCCTTTATATTAAAGAAATTATTTATTTAGTGGCTGGAAGGTTTGTACCTACGCTAAAAGTCAACGGTACATTGCTTCCTGCTGGAGATACTCTTACGTATCCTTGCATTTCTTGGTGCAAAGCACTACAGAAATCGGTGCAATAGAATGGGAAGATACCCACTTTTTTAGGAACCCATTTCAATGTGGTGGTTTCCCCAGGCATTATCAATAACTCGGCATTATCTGCTCCTTTTATGGCAAATCCGTGAGGAACATCCCAGTCTTGCTCC
The DNA here is from genome assembly GCF_013823965.1 of Flavobacterium sp. Classification (GTDB taxonomy): domain Bacteria; phylum Bacteroidota; class Bacteroidia; order Flavobacteriales; family Flavobacteriaceae; genus Flavobacterium. The sequence goes on along the minus strand of NZ_PNNA01000012.1, from coordinate 64,187 downwards.
AAGTTGGTTACATGGAAATAAACCTCATCACCTACCCTTATTCCTTCGATGTTGTCCGATGCGAAGTGGGAACGAATGGAAGTCATGTAAACATGTACTTTATTTCCTTCTCGAACCACTTTTGCTTCTTTTTCTCCTTTGGTCACAAATGGATGGTGATTGTCTTCTATTTTGTAGAATTTCAACTGGCCGTTGTTTCTGATCAAATCAGCTGGAGCTGCTTGTGCGTAATGTGGTTCTCCAATGGTTGGGAAATCCAAAATCAACTGCATTTTGTCGCCGCTAATGTCAAATATCTGCGCACTTTGGGCCAATTCTGGTCCGGTAGGCAAGTATCTGTCTTTGGTAATTTTATTGTAAGCAATCAAGTATTTTCCGAATGGTTTTTTGCTGTCTCCACCAGGAATACACAAGTGACCCACAGAATAATACGTTGGAACTCTATCCAATACTTTCAATGATTTGATGTCCCATTTCACCACTTCAGAAGAAACGAAGAAAGTGGTATACGCATTTCCTTTTCCGTCAAATTCGGTGTGCAATGGTCCAAGACCTGGTTTTTGAACTTCGCCATGCAAAGCTGCTTCATATTTCACCACTGGAATACCGTCATAATCTCCGTCAAATTGTTTGTTTTTGATGGCGTTTTGCAATTTGTCGAAACTGAAAACAGGAATCAAGGCCGCTAATTTTCCACTTCCTACAATGTATTCTCCCGTTGGATCCACGTCACAACCGTGAGGCGATTTTGGACAAGGAATCATATAGCAAATGTCTTTCAATTCTTTGGCGCTTAAAACCAATACTTCCGATTTCATTTCAGATTTGGCAGTTTGGGTTTTCTCGTCCCAAGTATTATGTGCATATTTTGCAGGCACTTTTTTCCCTTTACCCGCTTTGATGTATTCTTCTGCTTTTTTCCAGTTTACCGCCATGATAAAATCTTTATCTTTTTGGGAAGCATTTACTTCAAGTAATGTGTTCGCTTGCTCGGTATTGTAACAAGAGAAGAAGAACCAACCGTGAGATTTGCCTTTACCGGCGTGACTTAAATCAAAGTTTACACCTGGAGCTTCAATTTGGAAAGAAAGATCCATTTGACCCTCTTTGCCTACTTTTACAAAACTTAAATATCCTTTGAAGTTTTTCTTGTAGGTATTGATTGGCACATCACCATTAGCATTATCTGGCGGAACGCTAAAACGTGTTCCAGCAACTACATACTCCGTGTTTTCGGTAATAAAAGGCGAAGAGTGATTTCCGGCGCTGTTGGGCAACTCGATAATCTCGGTAGTTTTGAATGTTTTCAAATCCAGACGCGCAATTCTTGGCGTATTATTGGCATTGGCAAAAAGCCAACGTCCATCAACTTCGCCATTAGTTTGAGACATTTCAACGTGGTGTTGATCATCCCAAGGCACAAAACCGTGCGATGTGTTCAACATAGGTTTCGTTTCTTCGCTGTAGCCATAACCGCTTTGGGGATCTACCGAAAAAACAGGAACCACTCTTAACAATCTTCCGCTTGGCAATCCGTAAACACTTACTTGACCGCTAAAACCACCCGAAACAAAATTGTAAAATTCGTCATATTTTCCGGGAGCCACATATGCTTTTTGCGCAGCATCTCCACTCACGACATCTCCTGAATTTTTGGGCTTACAAGAAGAAAACAAGGCAGCCACCAATGCAACGGCTAGAGTCGCTTTTAAAAATTTATTTTTCATAATATACTGGTTATTAATTGGTTTTCTTATTGCTATTTGACACCGTCATTCTTGCGCATAAACTCTAGAACATTTCTTGCGTCTACATCAGTAAGTGATTGATTAGGCATACGCAACAAACAAAGTTCCAGTTGGGCTTGAAGTTTAGGATCCTTGTCAATCATCGGGTCTGGATTAGTGATGAAGTTCATAATCCATTCGGGTTTGTTACGTTCCGTAACTCCTTTCCAACCTGGACCAACTAATTTTTCGTCTGTCAATTTATGACAAGCCGAACATTTAACGGATTGGATTTTTTCGCCTTCGGCAGCCATGGCCACATCGAGTTTGTCGCCTAAATCTACAGAACTATATTTTCCCAAACCTCTATTTGGATCATACGTAGACGGATCTGCCGCAGTTTCAGTAGTCGCTTCTGGACTTGCTCCAGTCGAAAAGTCCTCGGTTGCGTTTTCTTTCTTACCACAAGAAGTAAACATAATTAGTGCAACAATAAATAATGATAATTTGTACATAAAAGTTAGGTTTTAAATTTCTTGTACAAATTTGGCAATACTTTAACCGATTTATTATGATTGCAATCATACTTGAAAAAAAATATTTTCAATAATTAAACACTTGATTTCAAGGCAAAAAGCATAATTTTTTGTTAATCATTAAACCTTTAACTTTCTTCTGCGTCTTATCATTATAACTTAAAAAACATAACATAATGAAAAAAATAATTTTAATGACTTTCCTTATGGCTGGGATAACCATAATGGCACAACCAAGAAACAATAGACATCAAAGAAATGGGATGGAACAATTTACTCCAGAACAAAGAAGTGAACTACAAGTAAAAAAACTTACTCTGGAATTGGACTTGAATGAATCGCAACAAAAAGAAATAAAAGCCTTTATTACTGACAAGAATACCAAAATGGAGGCTCATAGAACGGCAATGAAAGCAATGAAGGAAAAAGGCACAAAACCTACTAGCGAAGAGCGTTTTGCCATGCAAAGCAAAATGCTTGACGAACAAATTGCCACAAAAAAAAGAATGCAAAAAATTCTTACTGAAAAACAATTTGAAAAATGGACAGCTTTAAAAGAAGAGCATAAAGGAAACCGTATGGAAAATCGTCAAGAAAATCATCAAGGCGGGCATCCAGAAAAACAACAAAAAAAGGGTTAAAAAAATAATAGTTAGTTAAATAGGTTGGTTAGTAAAACTTCCGGTGTGGTTCCCGGAAGTTTTTTTTGTCCAATATTAAAATGTTTTTGAAACTTTATCAATGGCTTGAATGGTAAAATCCAGGTCTTCATAAGAAAGGGCGTCCGTGATAAACCAAGTTTCATAAGCCGATGGCGCAATATAAATTCCTTCTTTCAACAATCCGTGGAAGAATTTTTTGAAGGTTTCGTTGTCTCCTTTTGCGGCAGTTTGAAAATCGAATACGGGAGCGGCATCAAAATGAACAGAAATCATGGACCCCACTCTATTGAGGGTAAAATCCACTTGGTTTGCTTTTAAAACTTTGTCGATTCCAGCTGCCAAATAAGCTGTTTTTTCTTCCAATCTTTTGAAAATTTCGCGATCCTTGTCCAAGGCTTGCAACATGGCCAAACCTGCTGCCATGGCCAACGGATTTCCCGACAAAGTTCCTGCTTGATACACCGGCCCCAATGGTGCCAAATAATTCATAATTTCGTTTCTGGCAGCAAAAGCACCCACGGGCAAACCTCCACCAATTACTTTTCCAAAGCAGACAATATCGGCATTGATGTTGAATAATTCTTGAACTCCGCCTCTGGCAAGCCGGAATCCCGTCATTACCTCATCAAAAATCAAAAGGATTCCATTGTCTGAACACAATTGGCGCAAGCCTTCAAGAAACCCTTTATTAGGTGGAATACAACCCATGTTTCCCGCAACTGGCTCCACGATTATGGCGGCAATTTCGTTTTTGTTGGCTTCGATTAATGTGGTCACATTTTCTAAATCATTGTATTTTGCCAACAAAGTATCTTTTGCCGTTCCTGCAGTTACGCCAGGACTATTTGGAGAACCAAAAGTAATGGCACCGCTTCCGGCTTGTATCAAAAATGAATCGGAATGTCCGTGGTAGCAACCTGCAAACTTGATTATTTTGTCTTTTTTGGTAAATCCACGAGCCAAACGAATCGCGCTCATGCAAGCTTCGGTTCCTGAATTGACAAACCTGATTTTATCAATATTTGGAACCATGGAAACTGCCAAGGCGGCAATTTGAGTTTCCAGTTCGGTTGGCATTCCGAAAGAAGTTCCCGATTTAGCTTTCTCTGTCACGGCATCCACGACGGGTTGAAATGCGTGTCCCAAAATCATTGGCCCCCAAGAATTGATGTAATCTATTAATTTGTTCCCGTCCTCGTCAAATAAATAAGCCCCTTTGGCACTTTTGACAAAAATTGGCGTTCCTCCAACTGCCTTGAAGGCACGAACTGGAGAATTTACGCCTCCTGGAATTACTTTTTCCGCTTCAGCAAAAAGCTGGCTGCTTCTTTGATACAACATATTTTTTATTTTTCTATTAGTATTGATTGCCCTATCGAAATGGCGTTTTCAAAAAGATTGTTTTGTCTTTTTAATTCTTCGATGGGAATATTATATTTTTTGGAAATAGAGTATAAAGTGTCTCCTTTTACAACGACATATCGTTGCTTTTCCATGGGGATTTCCACGCTTTTGATTTCTGTTTCCTGTATTTTGCCTTTGCCGCCAATATCATATTTATACAATTGATATCGCTCGATTAAACCAATTAACTTGGCTGGATATTGTGCGTCCGTGGCATATCCCGCAGCTTTTAATCCTTTGGCCCAAGCCTTGTAATCTGTTTTGTCTAATTCAAATAGTGACGCGTATCGGGATTTGCTGGTTAAAAAAAGAGCGTGATCTCGAAATGAATCGGAAGCATTGTAATATTTTCTGAAACATTCATCGACGGCATCATCGTCATATTTTATGGTTTGTCCCAACCAATCTTTATGGCATTTTATACCAAAATGATTATTGGCCTGGACACTTAATGCTCCCGTTCCGGAACCGGATTCCAGGATTGCCTGTCCCAAAATTATGCTCGCCGGAATTCCATATTTTTCCATATTTGCTTGTGCTACTCCTTTGTAATTTTCGATATAGGCCAAGACCATTTCGTTGGTCACTTTCACCCGAGTTGTAGCTTCGAGGATTTCCGTATTTTGATTGTAATTTTGCCTTGGTTTTGTAGTGGATTTATGGTCAACAGATTCTTTCTTTGCTGTTCTTGTCAATGAAGTATTGGATTTTGAACCTTTCTTGGTGGTTTGAATCACTGACTTGTTCGTATTGCAACTTACGAAAAGCAGTACTAATATTAAGAGGGCATTTATTTTAGTCATTGCAATCTATTAATGGTAATTTTTTTGCTTTTAGTTTCAAATTCATTCCTGCATTTCCTTGAATTCCGCCTGTGTGAATGAGCAAAATCTTTGAATGCTCTGGAAAATAATTCTTGTTAATTAAATCCATAACGCCAAAAACCATCTTGGCCGTATAAATAGAATCCAAAGGAATCTTGTTTTCTGCATAAAACTGGTTGATAAAAGTAATCAATTCCGAATTCACTTTGCCGTAACCTCCAAAATGATACTTGGTGATTATTTCCCAATTATCCTTTTGGGCAAATTTACGAATATCTTCTTTTAAAAAGTCTCCTTTCAATGCTGGAAATCCTAAAACTTTTTGATGCGGCAATATGCTGTTTATTATTCCCGAAATTGTTCCTCCTGTGCCAACGGCACAACAAACAAAATCGAATTGGACATCTTCTTTGGTTAGAATTTCTTCGCAACCTTTTACGGCGAATTCATTGGTTCCACCTTCGGGAACAAGATAAAAACTTCCAAATTCGTGTTTTAGATTGTCTAAAATATGGGCTTCGGTTTTGTGACGATAGGCTTCTCGAGTGATAAATTTGAATTGCATTCCACATTCCTGTGCAAATTGCAAGGTTGGATTCTCCGAGATTTTGTCTCTCAACTCATCTCCACGAATGATTCCGATGGTTTTGAATCCATATTCTTTTCCTGCAAAAGCGGTGGCTGCAATATGGTTTGAGAATGCTCCGCCAAAAGTGAGCAGTGTTTCCTGGTTTTCGGATTTTGCTTGTTGCAAATTGTATTTTAGCTTTCGAAACTTGTTTCCGGAGATAAAAGGATGTATGAGGTCTTCCCTTCTTATGAAAACGGAGACTTTATTTGTAGATAATTGTATTTTTTGAGTTGGTATTTCTTGCAAAACAAATAGAATTTGGTACAAATATACGACACAAAATGATTGAATTATTTGTTGGGGTTTGTTGCGGTAAAGTTGCAAATACCATTTAGGATATTAAAGGTTGTCAGGGCTAGTTCTTGACGATTATTTTTTGGCCTTTTTCTGTTTTGTCATTTGTGGTTAATTTCACGATGTAAATTCCGTTGCTCAAATCATTTGTGGAAAATGTATATGTGGTTTGAGTGCCCAATTTGTCTTTATTAAAAACTAATTTTCCCACCACATCATATAAACTACAATTCGCCAATTCGATTTGTGATGGATTCTTGATTATGATTTTTTTGTTTACATTGTCTTGTTGTATTAAAAATCCTTGATTTTCAGTATCTCCAACTCCCAAAGCACCATTTTTGAAGGTAATTTCATAACGTGTATTGTAAGTCCCGGCAGGCAATGTCACATCATATAAACTGTTTTTTATGTCGTGATACAAATCCGTTGTTTTGTCGTGCAAATACACATTGGTGACTTCTGGAAGGTTTATCATTTCATTGACCGTGATTTTATAATTGACTTCGGCATTATTTCTAAAACCAATGGGGATTTTTTTGTCAATATCAAAAGGCATCACCTCAATAATATATTCGTTACCATCAATCACAAAGTAACTGTTTGCCGGGCTTTCATTTGGCGACGATGAATCTGCGCGATCGACACCGTCTGTGGATGTGGGGTCAAATGCCAAAACCATTGGACTAACCGGTCCATTGTTCAATAAGATATTGAAACGGATTTGTGGCAAATCGACTGTAGTGGCTGCTGCGGTTTTACCATTTTTAATTCTTGCAAACTCTGAATTATTTGCCGTGTTTTCTTTTACAAATTTTCTGTAACTATTTTTCATTTGGACATTCCCGTTCACGAGTCCTTCAACCATGAAGCCTTGACCAACGGGAGCATATTTTCTTTTGTAATCTCCGCCATAACGAACATCAGTTCCAGATATTTGATTTCCTTCTCCGTCATATGAATAAAATGGAGCCGGAACATATATATTTGCCGATGAATAAGCTCCATAACCTCCTTTATAATCTGCCAGGTAATGTGAATTTACCATTTTATCTTGCTCCCAGAAATAAGCAGTACCCGTGCAATTTAGTTCCGCAATTAAAAATGCCTGTAAATCAATAGCCGATGGATAAGGATTTCCGGTCAATGTCCATTCACCAGCTAAAACAGGAATGCTTATGGTTCCGTCATTGGGTTTGCCCCTAAAGTCGTAGCGTTGGTGTTTTCCGTCTGAATTATTTTGCACACCACCCACTGTTGTGGCATCAGTACCTGAAGAGCCTTTCATTGTAAAACCTTCACCTGGATTTATGGTAGAAGCAGAACCCACAGAAACCCAATCAGAATATAAAGACAAATTCACCTGAAACTTATTTACCCAAAATGAGGCAATTGATAATGGAGAAGAGGTTCCATCATAAGTCATCGATGCAGTTGCCGCTGTTGTTGCAGTCAGTGATATTGGCCTTCCCAATTGCATAATTCCAAAAGGATTATTCACCGATGTTGGCGAAGATACATTCCCCACAGGAGAACACCAGTAATTGAATTGATAATTATTAACGGTTCCTTCCTGAAAAACGGACAAGCTACCTACTCCTTTATTCGCTCCGGATCCAGTAGTACCTTGCAATAGCTGTCCCTCGTTTCTTAAATAAAAAATACTGGAAATTGCGTTTAACTCAAGAGCATTTTTTACATAAACAGATTGATTACTTACATAGATAAAAGTATTGTCTTTAACATACATGTCCTGTGAATATCCTTGACCCTGAAACAAGAATCCAACAACAAGCAACAACGTTATATTTAGTATTTTTGAGTTCATAATTCAATGGATTAAAGTATCTCCATCCTTTTTTTGTCCATTTAAACAACCCAGCCTCAGTTGCATTATTTAAAATAATGCATTAAAGGTACTCTTTTTTATCAATAAAAAATCCATTAAAAGCAAAAATAAACGACCAAATACACATTTTAACAATTTTATAAGTTTAATAGTATTCCTTTTATTTATTAAACATATTTAAGAAACCTCCATAAAAATCTATTGTTTAAATATTCAATATCTTTTTCATTGGCGTAAGCCTCTCGCTCAAAACTTATATTTCGATATGCCAAATCCATTTCTTTATATTGGATTAAGCGTACCAAAAACTCCAGAAAATACCATAAGAAAAAAGGAACTACCAATAATTCCAATTGTTGGCGCAAGTGAATTCGTTCGTGATTGACAAAAACTTCATTTTTTTTATCCAATGCTTGTTTGACAAACACAAACGGGAATACGGCCAATCCTCGATAGCCTTTCGGAATTAAATATTTGGTAACAATAAGAAACATTCGTTGTAAAGTTTATAAATTTGTAGCTATGAACGAACAAAGTAATGAAAATAAATTAATTGAAGGCGAAGATTTTTATTATACGCCCGAAGGCTTTAAATGCTTCACCGAAAAATACCATCTAAAAAAAGGATATTGCTGCAAAAGCGGCTGCCGTCATTGCCCTTATGGATTTGACAAGAAAACGGGGCAAATAAAAAAGTAATCCGTTTGCAGTTGCAATTTTCAGTTTGCATAAACTATAAAAACAAACAAAAATGACTTTCCAAGAACAAATCCAGCAAGGAATTCCATACATATTGCCTAAGCCAAAAGCGTATGAACCAGCAATAAATCACGCTCCCAAACGGAAAGAAATTCTTTCGGCAGAAGAAAAAAAGTTGGCGCTTCGCAATGCGCTTCGCTATTTCAAACCTCGACATCATGCGGAATTAATCCAGGAATTTGCAGAGGAATTGAATGTTTACGGCAGAATATATATGTACCGCTTTCGCCCTGATTACAAAATGTATGCTCGTCCCATTTCGGAATATCCCGGAAAATGCGAACAAGCTAAAGCCATCATGCTGATGATCCAAAACAATCTAGATCCTGCCGTGGCGCAACATCCGCACGAACTGATTACTTATGGTGGAAATGGAGCCGTTTTCCAGAACTGGGCACAATATTTATTGACGATGCAGTATTTATCTGAAATGACCGAAGAGCAAACCCTCGCGATTTATTCCGGTCATCCAATGGGATTGTTCCCGTCCCACAAAGAAGCACCGAGAGTTGTCGTGACCAACGGAATGGTTATTCCCAATTATTCCAAACCCGACGATTGGGAAAAATTCAATGCGCTCGGGGTTTCGCAATACGGTCAAATGACTGCCGGAAGTTATATGTACATTGGCCCGCAAGGCATTGTTCACGGTACCACGATCACGGTTTTAAACGGTTTCCGAAAAATAAAAACCAATCCCAAAGGCGGATTATTCGTGACTTCAGGCTTGGGCGGAATGAGTGGAGCACAGCCCAAAGCTGGAAACATTGCCGGTTGCATCACCGTTTGTGCCGAAGTAAATCCAAAAATAACGCAGATTCGCCACACTCAAGGCTGGATCAACGAAATCATCGACGACATCGATGAATTGGTCAAAAGGGTCACTTTGGCGAAAGCCAATGAAGAAATTGTTTCCATAGGATATCTTGGAAATGTGGTGGATGTTTGGGAAAAATTTCACAAAGAAAACATCTCTATCGATTTGGGTTCCGACCAAACTTCGTTGCACAATCCTTGGGCCGGAGGTTATTATCCTGCAGGAATTTCTTTTGAGGAAGCCAACGAAATGATGGCCTCCAATCCCGAATTGTTCAAGGAAAAAGTACAAGAAAGTCTAAGGCGTCATGCCAATGCCATCAATAAACATACCGCTAATGGAACCTACTTTTTCGATTACGGAAATGCTTTTTTGCTGGAAGCTTCTCGAGCCGGTGCGGATGTGATGGCCGAAAACCAAATTGATTTCAAGTATCCAAGTTACGTCCAAGATATTATGGGACCAATGTGTTTTGATTACGGATTTGGTCCATTCCGATGGGTTTGTGCCTCCGGAAATCCAGAAGATTTGCAAAAAACGGATGCGATTGCTTGTGAAGTTTTGGAAGAAATGGCCAAATCGGCTCCGCCCGAAATCCAGCAACAAATGCAGGACAACATTCATTGGATAAAAAATGCACAAGAAAATAAATTGGTCGTGGGGTCCCAAGCCCGAATCCTCTATGCCGATGCCGAGGGAAGAATGAAAATTGCCGAAGCTTTCAATCAAGCCATCGCCAAAAACGAAATAGGAACAATCGTTTTGGGTCGCGACCATCATGATGTTTCGGGCACAGATTCTCCGTATAGGGAAACTTCAAATATCTATGACGGTTCCCGTTTTACTGCCGATATGGCAATACAAAACGTGATTGGCGACAGCTTTCGAGGAGCCACTTGGGTTTCCATCCACAATGGCGGCGGTGTGGGTTGGGGCGAAGTTATCAATGGCGGTTTTGGTATGGTTCTTGATGGTACAACTGAAGCATCTAAACGCATAAAATCAATGCTTTTCTGGGATGTAAACAACGGAATTTCCAGAAGAAGTTGGGCACGAAATGAAGGCGCCATTTTTGCCATAAAAAGAGCAATGGAAACACAACCTTTGTTGAAAGTGACCATTCCAAACATAGTTGACGAACAATTATTTTAAAGTTTAATGTTCTGGAAAAATATCCTAAAAAAGCTTTAAACTTTATGAATTAAATTTTTAAAACTTTAGAAAATGAAAGCAATTAAAATCATTCCCGTCCTATTATTTTTTATAATGAGTTCTTGCGGCTCTTCGATTAACGTGTATTCTGATTTTGACAAAAACACTGATTTTAGTCCATACAAAACATATGCTTTTCATCAAAAAAGCATTGATAAAGTACAAATTTCGGAACTTGACAAAAGAAGAATTCTTCAGGCAATCGAATCCGAACTTGGTAAAAAAGGAATGACAAAAAGCGAAACTCCTGATTTGCTGATCAATATTTTTACCAAAGAAAAACAAGAAGTTGACGTTAACCAATACTACAACAACTGGGGTTATGGCTGGAGAGGCTATCGTTATGGCTATCCATTCTATTGGGGAGGATACCCTCATGTATCCACTTCAGTTGAAGGAACATTATTTATCGATTTAATTGACGCCAAGAAAAACGAGTTGGTTTGGCAAGGTGAAGGTGTTGGCTATTTGACCCAAGATCGTTCTAAAAAAGAAGCCATCATAAATGAATTTGTGGCCAAAATTTTAGCACAATATCCCCCGATTAAGAAATAACCAGATTACATTTTACCATAATTTGCCAGAAAAGGATTTTATAAAAAAGAACCGCAACCTAAAAGTTGTGGTTTTTTTGTTGCCAATTTCATATTGCGTTTCTTATGATTAAAAGAAATAGAAACAAATTTTAGCCTTTTATTTTTTGATTAAAATCAGCTTCTTTTTCAATAACATTTCCTTCGTATTTTAACTTCCAGCCCATCGTATTGGTCAAAATCAGGATTTTCGAAAGTTCAGAAATCAATCGGTTTTTGGCGTTGGTTTTCAAGGAAGATTTTTCTATTTTCTTGGCCAAATTGGCTCTAACCGATTTATTTATTTTGTTGTAATCATCGCCGGTAAAAGGATTCATTTTGCTTTGCTCCACATCATAAAACTGGATATCAGGACTTATTTTTATCTCTTCTTTTGGAATATTCAGTATGGTGATGGTCTTGTTTTTTTCGTCGATATCGTATTTCATTTGATGTAAATCATAAGCCACGGTCACATCGGCATTCACAATCACGATAGCTTTCTTTTCAAAAGAAACCATATTCATCAAATATTTATCTTGGTTTTTATAGGTAACGACTTCTGCAAAATGACCTTCGGTAACGACCAATTTTCCTACATTCACGATTTGCTGTTGGATGAGATTCGTGTTGTAATCCAAAGAGGCATCATCCTCTTTTTTAAATTCGCAAAATTTGAAAAGCAAAATAATCACGACAATAATTCCGGAGCCCAATAAAATTCTTCTTTGCATTTCTTTTTTTTATAAAATTAGAAAAAATATTGAAATGAAACAGGATAACTGACTAAATCAAATTGTTGTTTTTGGCTTTTTGAATGGCTTCGAGTTTGTTGTGGACTTGTAGTTTGGTGTAAATGTTTTCAACGTGCTTACGGATTGTTCCAATGGAAAGAAACAAATTATCGGCAATGGCATTGTATTTCAATCCCTTGCTCAATTGCTCCAAAACTTCGATTTCGCGTGGCGTCAAATTGTATTCTTCCTGATTTGGGAGGTTTTCAAAAACCATTGGATTTCGGAACAATTTCAGGGTTTTCATTGCTATCGACGGTGTCATCGTGGCACCACCATTCATCGTTTCGACAATTCCTTGATGCAAATCTTTGGGATTCACTTCTTTGAGCAAATAACCGTCGGCTCCCGCTTTTATGGCGTTAAAAATATTTTCGTCGTTGTCAAAAACGGTGAGCATAATGATTTTTATTTGCGGATATTTATGCTTCACGAAACAAGTTGCGTCGATTCCGTTCATTTTGGGCATTTCGATATCCATTAAAATCAAATCGACATTGTGGTTTTTTTCCAACTTTTCGATTAAATCCAACCCATTTTCGGCCGTAAATTTCAAAGAGAAATCCTCAAAAAAAGAAAGTTTTTCTTGAACTGTTTTTATCAAAAATGAATTATCCTCTACGATAGCTATTTTTATCATATCTCATTTATTTTTTTAATAAAATTTCAATTCGAGTTCCTTCATCCGAAGAGGAAAGATGGAATTCTCCGCCTATTTCTTCAATGCGTTTTTGCATGTTCTGCAATCCGTTTCCTTTTTCAATCTTGGCGAGGTCAAAACCGATTCCGTTGTCTTGAATGGTGATTTTTGTTAGGTCGTGACTTTTTTTTGCATTTATGGAAATAACACTGGCATTGGCATATTTTATGGCGTTGTTTACTGCTTCCTGAATGGTTCTGTAAATATTCATTCCTTGGATAGAAGTCAGTTTTTGAGTTTTTAAAACTGGGTCGATGGCAAAGGAAAAGCTGATTTGGTCTTTGGCTTCCTTGGCCTTTTCGATATAATTATTGATTCGGATTTCTAAATCTTCGAATGAAATTTCATTAGAATTCATTGCCCAAATCGTGTCGCGAAGTTCCACGATGGTTTCCTTGGCAAAACCGGAAATATTGGAAAGTTTATGGTCTAATTTTTCGTTCGTAATCTCGAAAGCGTATTTTATATTGTCTACCGAGGAAATAATGAAAGTCAGTTGCGCGCCAATATTATCGTGCAAATCTCTCGAAATGCTCAGGCGTTGTTCCTGCAATTTGTTTTGGTTTTCTATTTTTGAAATTTCTTTTTTGAGTTTGTACTCTTGCTTTTGTTGGACATTTTTTAGTTTTTGTTGGCGGTAAATTAAAAACCCAATCAGTGCTATAAAAAAAGCTAAAAGCGAAATCCCAATTAACATTGTGTTTTTTTGTTTGGCTTCGGCTTCTTTTTCTAATAATAGTTTTTCTTTCTTTTCGGTTTGGTATTTCGTTTCGAGTTCGGCAGTTTGTTTTACTACCAAGTTTTCGAGTAATTGATTGTTAACCACCACCAATTTATTGACATACAAGCTAACACTATCAAGCATGTTTAATTTTGCATAAACTCGAATTAATGATTTGTAGTTTATTTGTAATTTGTCGTATAATTTTTCTTTTTCGAAAATTTGCTTGGTGCTTAACAATAATTGTTTGGCTTCAATCAATTTATTATGTTTTAAATATTCTTCGGCAACATTAAAGTCGAAGTTCGCTTTGTCAATATCTGAATTTAATTGTTCTCTGGTCTTTTTTGATTTTTCATAAAAAGCCAAAGCATCTTTCGATTTTTTTTGCTCGGTTTTTATAGAACCAATATTATTGTAACCACTGGCCATCCCTTTTTTATTTCCGACCAATGCACAGTATTTCAAGCTTTTGTTGTACTGTTTCAACGCATTGACGGTGTCATTCATTTGCAGATAAACATTCCCTAAATTCAAACAGGAAACGCATAATTCTGCCGTAGCTTTGTTTTCTTCTTGAAATTCAACAACGTCATTTATGTAAGTAAATGCTTTTGGATAATTTTTTAATTTCAAAAGGATTAGTCCTATGTTACCTTTTATGATATGGCTATTCTTATCGTCGTTTATGCTCTCAAAATATTGCAAGGCGTCTAAAAATGTTGCCATTGCCATTTTGTATTGGCCGTTTTTTTCATAAATGTTGGCCAAATTATTATTGATTTTTGCCAATCCTTTATCATCCTTTCTGGCTTTTCTGATTTTATATGCTTTGAGATAATTTTCCTTTGAATTTTGAAAATCACCTTTTCTAAAGTACACAGCACCAATATCACTATATACTTGTGCAATTAAAGTAGAATCGCCCAGTTTTGTGGAAGTTAGAACTGCTTTATTCCCATATTTCAATGCTGAATCAATGGAAACAGTCGAATAATACCAAGTCAAATCCGAATAAATTGTGGCAGTTTTTTTGGCATCGGGCTGGGTTTTTAAATCTTTTTTAAGTGTGTCGATGATGTCCTGCGCATTTTGGGAATACACAGATAATGAGACCATTAAAACCAACAAGTAGAAATATTTTTTCATAAAAAACTTTTACAGCATAAATATAATAAAATTTTCCAAACTTATTTTTGGGAATACAATTCTTCGAAAATTTCGCAACTCAAATTAAAAATGGAATTGTTCAAGGACTCGTTGGATGCCTTGAGTTTTGACCTTAAATCCTCCGAGAGTTTGATTTTTTGATTTTGATGCTCCAAATTGGATTTCATCTCCAAAATAATGTCTTCCAGAAGCATTATTCGCCTCTGGAAGTCTAAATTACTGGCTTTAAAGCTGATAATCAATCCGAAAATCACAAAAAAAAGCACCCCGATTATTAGTATTAAAATATAAACCATATTCCTGTATTCTTTAATTCACGATCAATTTTTTGGTGGTTTTATTTCCTTCTTTTTTTATTTCCAAAAGATAGACTCCTTTGTTTAAAGTTTGATTCGTGGTTGTCGATTTCAAGGTAAACTCTTTTATTTTTTGCCCCAGAAGATTGTAAACAGTGGCTTTTGCCCCCATTAAATCTTCACCAATTTCGATATTGAAGTTTCCATTTGTTGGATTGGGATAAATTTTGAATTCCTCGACTAAAGCATTGTTTAGTCCCAACCCTGAACATTGAAAAATTAGTGTTGGCGTTTTTCTTTGCAAATAATCTCCTGTTCCTAGCATCCCATCGGAGTTATCACCAAAAGCAAATGTATTGCCATTGTTGTCTTGAGCAAACGAAAAATGACCTCCAGCACTTATTTTGGTCACGTTTGAAACGCTTGCCAACTGAAACGGCATCAACCGATTCGTCAAGGTATTATCTCCCAATTGATACCCTCCGTTCAACCCCCAAGCCCACAAAGTGCCATTGGTTTTAACCGCCAAATTGTGTTCATAGGCTTTTATTTTTTGCCAGTTGGTATCGGTCCCCACTTGAGTAGGCACATTTTTGTTTACCGTGGTATTGTCTCCCAATTGCCCATTGGCATTATAGCCCCAAGTCCAGAGGGTTCCATCGTTTTTTATGGCCACCGAATGGCTGTATCCCGCTTCAATCTGGCTCCAATCTGTACTGGTACCTATTTGGGTGGGAACATTTTTCAAATTTACCGTCGCCAAACCCAATTGTCCATACAAACCAACTCCCCAAACCCATATCGAATTATCGGAGCGTTTTGCCAGAGTATGACTATTTCCAACCGAAACCGAAACCCAATCGTTTGCTGTTCCAATTCGAACAGGAGTATATCGGTTCGTGTAAGTTCCATCGCCCACTTGTCCGGATAAATTCCCGCCCCAAGACCACAAAGAACCATCCGTTTTTATGGCTGTCGTGTTGTTGATATTGGAAGAAACCGATTGCCAATTGGTATCCGTTCCTATTTGAACGGGCACATTTCTGTTGGTCGTGGTTCCATCACCCAGTTTTCCATAAGTATTTTGTCCCCAGGCCCAAAGTGTACCATTGCTCTTGATAGCAAAAACGGTGTACCAATTGGCCGTTACAAAAACCCAATCGTTTGCCGTGCCTACTTGTACCGGACTTCCTGCATCGGTCGTTACTGCTCCAATTCCCAATTGTCCGTATTGATAATCACCCCAAGTCCACAGCGTTCCATCGCTTTTTATCGCCGCCGTAAACAGGTTTCCGGCCGAAATGGTTTGCCAACATTGAGCGTTTGCAACCGTGCTCAAAAAAATAACCAATAGTAAAGTAAATATTCTTTTCATAATAATAACTTTTTAAATTATAATTCAAAAATAGAGTCTTAGTAAAAACAAAAAAATACGATATTAATCGTATTTTTAAGATTCTAAACTCAGTTTTGCATCACTACGCTTTTGGGAATTTTGACCCTGACAATGGATGATTTCCCTTCGAAAGTTCTGGTAAAATAAAGCGTTTCTGTTTTTTCATCATAATAAGGAGATCCTTCAAAACCATCGCTGTTAATCTTCTTACCCAAATTGATGGGTTCCGACCATTTTTTCCAAGTATCGTCCAATCGGTAAGAAATGTAAATATCATAATTACCGTAACTGCTGAAACCAATGCTGCTAAAAAGCAAGGTTTTGGTATCGGACAATAGCTGTGGCATTCCTTCATCGGCGGCAGAATTGATGACTTTGCCCATATTTTGCAACAATCCATAAGTTCCGTCTTCTTTTCGGTTGGCAAAATACAAATCGGTTCCGCCTTGGGTAAAATCGGTTTCGATTCCCATGATCAAGATTTTGCCGTCGTTGGTCATAGTGAAATCGGCTGTTTTATCATAATTGTTGTAGGCGGCGATTTTGAGCGGTTTCAGGGTTTGGTAGGTTCCATTTATGTTTTCGAGAAATTCAAACCCTGTTTCGGTTGTGTTTTTGGTATATCCCACGCCACCTTTCAGGATAAAATCATCACTGTAATATTCCAAATAATTGTATTCATCGTTCCGATTCAAGCTGGGTTCCGCCAAGGGTTTTGACCATTTGCCGTCGGCTTGTTTTTGACACGAAAAAACCACGTCTTTGTTATTGGCGAAAGCCGAATAGAACATTTTTTGTCCATCTTGCGAAACGATTACATTGGAAACTTCACTGTTTTCAAACTCCAAAGTCTCTGGATTGGACAGGTTTTCGAAAGCAGAAATGGTATTGACTTTTATCTCGATGGGTACGTCCGAATCGGAAATCCCGATGGCATCGATTTGTTTTTGACCAGGAATGAGTGCAAAGCTGAACTCCACTTTTACCGCAACCACATTGCTTACTGCATTATCAAAAATGGCATATTCGATTCCGGGATTGAAAACATTGGGTACTTCCTGCACTTTTCTTCTTTTTCGACCAAAATAATAAGCGTGGTCTACCGAGGCCGTGGATTTGAAAGTGGGTGTTTTCCAATCTCTTTTTCGAGTCCAAACCGTTTCATAATTTCCGGAACCGTTGTCCACCGAAATTTTGATGACACAACCCGAATTCAGGTTTTCGCAAACGGCGACTTGTTTTACGGTTTGTGGTTTTTCGAAACCCACTTCTACAATTTCCCTGCCATCTAGGGCATTTTTGGGCATCCAGGCATTGGCGGAACTTCCACCTTGCGGAAAAGCATCGGGTTTGCCCAGAATTCTTTTGATATTGTTTTGCTTTCCTCCCAAATCTGTCGAGAATTTAATGAGTTTGCTGGCCCATTGAATTTGTTGGGCTTGAACGGAAAAAAGGACAAGGAAGAATGAACAAAGAAGAATAGTTTTTTTCATATTGATTTAATTTAGAAAAGGGCCGTGAAAATCAATCCACAACCCTTATCATTACAACTAAAAACGCTTAATTGTTTACTTTGATTTTTTCTACCGATTTGCCTTTGAAAGCAAAAATATATTCACCGTCCGTGGTAATGTCGATTCCATCACCATAGGTTGGACTTCCGCCTTTCCCTTTGGATTGCACTGAACCTTTGGTTTCGCCATTGGTCATATTGATTCCATAGATGATGTTTTTGCTGTTTCTTTGATCTCTCAAGAAATAATTGTCGCCAATGTGGTAAAAATAATCTACACCTTTTATTTTTTCTGTGGCATAAGCTCTTGAACCGTCTTTTTTGTTGTAAGCGGCAAGACCTTTTTCGGAAAGTACAACAACTTTGTCATCAAAATCGATTACATCTGTTGCTTTTCCTACCCTGGCATCGTTGTGTTTCACATCAAACAATTGTTTTCCCGAAGCAATATCGTAACTGTAAAATTCATCTCCGTCTCCAACAAAAACGGTTTTGCCTTCGTTTATGATCATGTCGGTAATTCGTTTGTCAAATTTATCGGAACGCCAAGCCGTTTTTCCACTGGCATCATCCAAACAAATCAATCCATTTTTCTGGGCTTTGTAATCCCAATAAATATAAGGCACTCTTTCTTTGTAGGTTCCTCCCATTGGCGAGGTTCTGCTTTCCATTCGATATTCCTGTACTTGCACTTTTCCTCCAATTTGCACCAAGACTTTATTTCCGGTTTTGTATAGGTTTGGCATACAAAATGCTCCGGTAACTTTCTCGGTAGCCCACAACAATTTACCCGATTCCAAGTCGTGTTTTTCGACATATTTGGTTCTGTCTCTTGTTCCCAACATCACGATATAGACCGCATCTTCTGTAAATAATGGATCGGCAAGGGTTCTGTAATATTTTTTGCTTTGTGTATTGGAGAACATTCCACCACCACCGCCATCCATGTCATTTTCATATATGGCTTCCCAAAGTTTTTGCCCGTTGTTGTAATCATAAACCATCAATCCGTTGAGGTAGAGAAAAACTTTGTTGTCTCTAATCCACATATCCAAGATGGCTCTTCTGGTCACCAATTCTTTTTCGACTGTTCCCACAAAGGTGGCGTCCCATAAAATTTCACCATTTGAGGCGTTGATTCTAACCAATTGGTTTTTGAAACCTGCAAACAAGGCTCCTAAAGCTGTCGGTTTGAAATTGGCCATAATGATTTCATTTTTTTCCTTGTTGTAAATGTATTTTCCAACTCCACCCTTGAATCTATTGGTTTCCCAAATTTTTTCACCCGTATTGGCTTTTACCAAAATAATCGAAGCTTTTTGCGAAATCAAAAACGCATCTAATTCCGAGATGTATTTTACGGTATCCAATTCCCCTTGATCGGCTCCATCTTCAGATTTTGTTCCTTTTGGAATGAGGTTTTGATAAGATTCCGAACTCCACAATTCTTTTCCCGTGGCAATATCCAGGCAAGCCACCCTATCGGTTCCTAGTTTTCGTTCGTCAAAAAGAAAGAGATAGCCTCCTTTTCCAGATTTCCATTGGGTATATTGGTATTCTGATTTATTAGTGTTATTGGTGGTTATTTTTTTATAATCTCCATTCCAAACGAGTTTGCCTGTTGCGTCCAATACCGATGCCGAGTTATCGTCGGTGCCAATTATCAATTCGCCATCACCACCACAAACTGCTAATCGGGTAGCCTTGTTTTCGAATTCTGATTCCCATACCGTTGTAAAGCTTCCGGATTTTTTTCCTGCTCCACCACCAGAAACTGCGTTTTTTGCCTTGTCCAATAGTTTTCCGAATTGTGCCGAAGCCGGCAATGTTGCCATCAAACAAATGGCCATTGTTAATGTTAGTAATTTTTTCATTTTATTGCGTTTTTAGTTTAGTAAATAATTAAAATGTAGCGGTATAGCGTACTTTATATCGCTGTTGTTTTTGAAGTTTGAAATAAAATTTGTGATCCAACACATATTCCGAAAGGAAGTTGGTAAACATTGGATTATTGATGTCACTATCCACTTTAAAGAAGGTGGAAACTTTGCCGCTTTGAACCACCCCAATATCGGTGACAATTGTTCCGGTAACATCCTTGAATTTTTTGTCTTTTTGTTTCAAAAAATCTTTGGATTTAAATACCTCATCCATTTCCTTGGTTACCATTTCGGTCACTTCTTCTTCGTCAGTCAAAACTTTTTTTTGTGAAAAAGCGGGTGCCGAAAACAGCAAAAGAAAAATTCCCACACAAAGCAAAAGCTGATTTTTTCTCATAATGATTTGATTTATTGATTAGTACCCAACAAATTTGAATCAAACATGAAATAGAAACAATACGACGAAATACGTATTTTTTAAAATTGGATTTGAGGAAACTGTTTCTGGAGTTTGGCAATTTTATCTTGAAGTTTCGATAAAAATTGCTGGTGGCTTTCGGACTCAGGATTGAAAGGACGGTGAGAAAATCCTTTTTGAATGGTTCCGATTTCTTGCATAATCAATTGACTTTCATAATCAATTGAAGTTTCGGAAAACCGTTGCCAAATATAATCTATTGCAATCTGATTTGGATGAATCATGTCTGCGGCATAAAAGCGATAGTCGCGAAGCTCGTCCATCATGATTTCGTAGGAAGGAAAATAAATTGCAGATTTCTGATTGCAGATTTCTGATTGCAAGATTTGATAAATTGCTGAAATTAAATGCGCTTTGCTCAATTGATTTTCCACAAAACCGTCTTTAAGATGACGAACTGGCGAAACGGTAAAAATAAAATTGACGTTTGGATTGATTTTTTGGATTAAATCCAAAGTATTCTGCATCGATTTTTTGATGGTTTCAACCGATAAAATTTCCTTAATAAATTGTTTTTGAGGCACTTTATGACAATTGGCAACGACAGCATTACTTTCTACATTTCGATAAACCCAAGATGTTCCGTAGGTGATAATGATATGGGAAGCGGCTTGGAGTTGTAATTTTGTAGCTACCAAAATAGCATTCAAATTGGTAATTAATTCTTGCTTGTTAGCATTGCTTAAATCGGAATGAACCTCAAAACAATGCCATCGTTCGTTGTGAAAAAAAATGTCTTTCTCGGTATAAAAAGATTGATTCACCATGCGATGAATCATTTTTTCGATAGCAACTGGATTGAAAATAATCCCAAACGGATTGCAGGTATTTTGGAACTTGAAATAATCCAATTTCTCCGCCATATTTTCGGCAAAACAAGAGCCTAAAGACACAATTTTAGAATTGTAATCTATTGAATCGTTGTTTTTGGGAATGGAGATTTTAGTTCTAAACTGCATCTATTGTTTTTTACAAAAATAGAATTAATTGTAGAATAATTGCGATTTTAAATGATTGGAATCATTTCCTCCAAAGATGAGATTTTCCGAAACAATTTCTGTTGGATAACCATTCGAATTGTATTGGTATTTGCTTTTATAAATATTCATTGCCGAAACAACTTGATCTGAATCGGTATATTTTATTTCAGAAATTTCAGCGCTATTTATACTATTGTTCAAGGAAATTGTTTTAGCATAATCCAACAATTTATTAAACCCCAAAATGTTGTGCAAGGCATTGTTTTTAGAATCATATGCTAAACTTATACTTTTTTTACTCAAGACGGCCAGCCCGGCATCGTCAAAAAATCTTTCGTCCTTCACAAGATTTTCGCTTTGAAAATACAAAGTTCCGTGATAGATTTTAACGTCATTGTTGTTGGAATCCTTTGTCAACTTTTCATAGAAAACTGAGCCATCATTATTGTGAACATAGTTGATCACGTAATTATCAGATGAAGCAATTTTGGTCAACAGTCCATCAAAATAGAAATATTCCGAGGTATTCAGGTGTTGATTTGTTTTGTCCAATTCGACGATTTTAGTAATCAAGTCACCCGTGTAATAAAATGTGGAAACTGTGTCAAATTTATCAATATGCACTATTTTGTTGCCTTCATAAGAAAGGAGAATTGTTTTTGAAGACCCGTCAACTGAAACTTCCACTATCTTTTTCAGCAACTGAACCTGAACAGGATCAACATTTTCGTTTGTACAAGAACAAAGCGTTATTAAAAATACTGATAACAGTCCTACTAATTTTTTTGTTTTTTTCATAATAATCAATAAATCGTACTCCCCTTTACTTAAGGTTTATAGTTCTTTATAAATCAAACCTAAAAAAACAACATAGAAGCAACAAAATTCATCGTTAGAAACCCAATAATTCAGTTAAACTACGATTTGAGTGACTTCTAATTTTTAATTTTCTTTCTAATTTCTTTAATCCAAATTTCATAACCCTTTGCATTCATGTGCAATCTATCTTCCACAAAAATGGATGGAATTGGCTCCGAATTTTCGAGCATTTGATCCCAAATACTAATGAAATAAGCATGTTTTTGTTTCTTGCAAAAAGCCTCGATTTGTGCATTGCCATCTATCATTCTTTGTCTCATGCTCCATCTCGACGGACACGGTTTTAATGAAACATAATAGACATCAATCTTTGGGAATTTTTCCCTGATGTGTTGATAAAGCACTTTAAATCTTTCCAATACCACTTTTCCGGTCACGGTATCGGAAGAAGCAACGTCGTTTTCGCCACAGTAAATCACGATTCTTTCGGGATTATATTTATTGATGACGTCTTCACGATAACGGATTACATCCAACAAGGTTGACCCTCCAAAAGCACGATTAAGCGGCGCATATTCCGGCAAATCTTGCTCCAACGTTTTCCACTTTGTAAAAGAAGAGCTTCCTATAAAAAGTGTTTTATAATGAGTCGGCATCGCAATGCTGTCCTGCTTTTTGAAAGCTTGAATGTCATTCCAAAAAGGAGGATTCTGGGCTTCGGCAATGGTATAAAAAAACAACATCTGAACACAGATAATTGCCTTCAAAAATTTTAAATCAAATTTCATAACGTTAGTATTTAGCCTCAAATTTACAATTATTTTATGGGTTTATATTTCGCTTAAAAATCTTTTCTTTTCCTTCTTTCAACATTAATCCTCTTCTATTATAATCCTTTGAAATTCAGTAAAAAACCATGGCTAAAATCCTGTGCTTGAAAAAAAAATTTTTTTGAAAAATTTAAAGTTTTATAAGGCAACAAAAAAAGGGAAGCCAACTTATGTGGTCTTCCCTTTTTTTAATCAAGTAAGTGACAATTTTATTTACAAGGCAATTTTTATTTTATTCAAAATTGATTTGTGTTTTTTCCAATAGCTATTTATTCGCTGTAATAAAAAGCTTTTTTTAACAAGGCTTGAGGATTTCCTCCAATTTGCAATTCAAATTCGCCTTCTTCGGTTATCCATTTGTTTTCCATTCCTATGCTGGCCAAATCACTTGAATTTAAACTAAAAGTAACGGTTTTTGTTTCTCCGGGTTTCAATCCAATTTTAGAAAAACGAACCAGTTTTTTGCAATCTGGCGAAACGGTAGCCACCAAATCTTTGATAAAAACCTCAACGGTTTCCTTGCCTTCCCTGCTTCCCGTGTTTTTGACATCGATGGAAACATTGAGTTCTTGATTGCCTTTCCAATTTTCAGTGCTCATTTTTAAGTTGGAATATTCATAAGTCGTGTAGGATAATCCAAAACCAAATTCAAACTGCGGATAAAAACCATCAAAACCCCAATTGGCATCTCTTATATCTGTCTTTTTATAGTAATATGTTAGCGCATTTCCGGTAAATTTAGGATAAGTATAAGGCAGTTTCCCACTTGGATTTACCTTGCCAAACAAAATATCAGAAATGGCTCGACCTCCTTCATCTCCTGGATAATAGCCCATAATTACTGCGTCAACCAGTGGTTCCACTTCCCGAATGATGCGCGGTCTTCCTTGAACCATTACCAAAATAACTGGTTTCCCCGCTGCCGAAAGTTTCTTGATTAAATCTTGCTGTGCTTCCGGAAGTTGTAATTCGTTGATGTCTGAAGGTTTTTCCGAGGCCGGAATTTCACCAACACAAACAATCACATAATCCACATCTTTGGCTTTTTCGACTGCTTTGTCCGAATTAATGTCTTCCAAATAATTGGTTCCTTGCACAAATTCAACATTGGTTGCTCCAACTTGTTTTTGTATGGCATCCAAAATTGTCAACTTGCTCGGGTCGTTATATTTTGTTTCCCTTCCCAAGAAAGACCTTGACCAAGCTCCATTTAAAACATTAATGGAATTAGCGGAATATCCCGTAACCAATACTTTTTTAGTCGAAGAAAGCGGCAAAATATTGTTTTTGTTTTTCAACAATGTAATGGCTTCGCTTGCCATTTCATAGTTGGCATCAACATGTTTTTTACTACCAAAATCTGGATAATTTTTTGGATCGGAATAAGGAGCTTTGAAAAGATTCAATTCAAATTTTAATCGTAAAATCCGGCTCGCGGCATCGTCTATGCGACTCATTGGAATTTCGCCTTTTTCGACCAAATCAACAATAAAATCAACCACATCGGCATCAAAAGGATTCATTAACATATCCAATCCTGCATTGACAGCTTTTTTGGTGGCTTCCCGTTTATCTTTGGCAGTAAGGTGTCCGCCAACCAATAAATCAACATCGCTGAAATCTGAAATCACGACTCCTCTGAAACCCATTTCACCCTTTAAAATATCGGTTATATAATATTTATTGACGTGACATGGAATTCCATTTACGGCATTGGAACTAATCATCACGCCCATTGCGCCGTTTTTTATTGCTTTTTCAAAAGGCGGCAAATAATATTGGCGAAGGCTGTTCTCTGGTATAAGAGCGTTTGCCCTGTCTTTGCCGTTTCTGCCAGCGCCATAACCCACAAAATGTTTCAAACAAACTGCCGTACTCTTGGCATCTTGCAATCCATTTTCTTGCGAACCCTTTACATAAGCGGCTCCCATTTCTGAAATGAGATACGGATCTTCGCCAAAACTTTCGGAAATTCGACCCCAAAGCGGGTTCATCGCCACGTCCACATTTGGATTAAAATTCCAAGGGAGCGATGCCGCTCTTGATTCGTAAGAAGTTATGGCACCACATATTTTTGACATATCCGTGTTCCAGGTTGCGGCAACGGCAATTTGGTGTGGAAAAAGCACGGAACCATTCACGTAATTGGCGCCGTGAATATTGTCGATTCCATACAAAACAGGAATTCCCAAACGGGATTTTGTCATTGCGGCATCCTGAATTTTTTTAACAATTTGGAACCAACCTTTCCTTTCTGCCGGATAACCGGGCGTGTTGTGGATGGACCCAACGGCATAATCAACAATTAATTTCTTGAATTTTGCCGAGTCATAAATGGTTTTTTCTCGCTCTCCCCAATAATCGCCTTCCAATATAGCTGGCAAACCGATGTTCAGCATTTGACCCGCTTTTTCTTTTAATGTCATCAATGACAGTAAAGAATCCACTTTTTGGTCTACCGATTTTTGTTGTGAAAAGCTGTAAAAGAAAATTAATAAAAATATTGTAGTGGCTGTTTTTTTCATTTTAGAAACTCATAATTAGGATGAATCACTTGGTTAATCGTGGCATTAACTTGAAGCTATTCATTATTTTTTAAATCCTTTGCCAAAGTTCTTGGGTTTTTGAATTCCAGAAAATTGAGGTTAAAATTTCCTTTTTCAAAGCGAACTTTTATTTTATTGACTCCTTGTTTTAAAGCCACATTTTTTAAAGTCACCGTTTTCCATTTAGCAGCTCCTCCCGAAAAAGGAAGTGTAATGGTTTGGGTAATTTTTCCGTTTTCATCTTCCAAATAAAATTTTCCACCAGCCGCATTATTTGAATATCGAATATCAACATCAAATACATTTTCTGTAGCCAATGTCACCGTATATTGCAACCATTCGGTATCGTCAATGAAACACACATTGTATCCATTGCTGATTTTATCATTACAAATTTGAATGTCGACGCCGTCATTTCTCATCGCACCGCCTTTGTTCCATCTGGTGAATTTTGTTCCGTCATGATTTACCACATCTTTGTCAAAATACGCATAGCCATTTTGTCCCAAATCATATTCCGTGGCAAAGATTTTTCCTGGCAACGAATGTGTTTTGTATTTTTTGGTTTCGGTAGTTTGAACTTGGCGAAACATAGCGTCGATTACATCATGTTTGATGGTCAGGTTTTCCATTTTATAGTTCTCGGCAATTTGCATCAAAGCTGATTTTGCAAAATCTGACGAAGGTTTCTCTCCTCCATTTTTCCAATATTCCAGTAATCGCTTGTATTCCGATGTTATGGTAACCGAAGTGACTCCGGCGAGATTGTCTATTTTTTTCATTGGCCAAAAAGCCCAACCAATGTTGTTTGTTTCCATCAAAGAGATTGCTTCCTTGAACCAAACATTGGAGTTTTCTCCTGATTCACCCAACCAAATTGGTACATTGTATTGCGTTCTATAATCCAAGAATTTTTGGATGGAAGCCACATCATTTGGATTCCAATATTTATGAAAACTCAAGGCCATATTTTCATCCCAAAGCGGAAAAATTCCGTCATAATTGTTGCCCCAACAATTTCCTTCTATAAAAATCAAATGATTGGTGTCGACTTCCCTGATGGTCTCGGTAATTCTAACTTGCAACGCTCTCAACGGAGCATTCGAAGTTTCGTCACAACCGTTTAAATTCGTCCCGGTAAAGTTCCAATTGGGTTCGTTGATAATATCATAACCACCAATCCATGGACTGTCTTTATAGCGAGAGGCCAATTTTTTCCAAAACGCAACCATTTTATCTTGATTGGCCAAACTTTCCCAAAGTGAAGGTTTTGTGGTATCATAATCCGAAATATTCGCGTCATGTCCTTGACCACCGGGTGCTCCGTGCAAGTCTAAAATCAAGTAAATTTTATTGGCGGCACACCAGCTCAACAAATCATCCGTCATTTTAAAACCTTCGTCAAGCCAAGTATTTTGACCCGAAACGGTTTCTTGTTCAATAGGCAAAGTGTAGAGGTTGTAATGCATTGGCAACCTTATGGAATTGAATCCCCAAGCTGCAAGCGAGTCTATGTCTTTTTTTGTAATTCCGTTTGATTTGTAGGCTTTGTAGAATTCCTCGGTGTTTTCTACCCCAATTAAATCGGTTATTTTTTGTTTGATTACATGCTGTGGTCCTGCTGCTGCATCGGTTTTGAGCATATAACCTTCCTGAATCATCCAGCCTCCTAAACCCAATCCTCTCAATACGATATTTTTACCGTTTCCATCTTCAATTTTTTGTCCATTTCTATGCAAATAGCCTTGCCCAAAAGATGAAAATGACATAAGAATAATAAATAACAAAAGGAGGTTTTTCATAATATAGGTTTAAAAGTTTGAATAAAAATGCTTCGCAAATTTTAGTACACTAAAGTTTGAATGGCGCGAGGCAAGATTGTGACTTCCGTTGCGTTTGTTCCAACACATAGATTATACGTGATTTTTTTGTCGCTTTGGTTCATGACAACGGTAACCACTTTTCCGTCTTTGTTTAAAAATGAAGTGGTTATCAGATTGCTGCGACTGGAAACACTGCTAATTCTTTTGGCATCTTTTCCAATAAATTTAGAGAAATGTCCAATAAAGTAGTAAGAAGGCGTATAAATCAACTCTCCCGTTTTTGTGTCGCCATGAATTGGTGCGTAGCAAAAATTACTCACGTGATTTGGCCCGCCGTTTTCATCCAAAAGAATGTTCCAATCTGTCCAACCAACCGTTCCGTTGTTGAAATCATTGATCATTGATTTTCCGTAGCGTTCTCCGTTTTCCCAAAGTTGGTATTTTTTTGCATCGAATTTTTCTACACAACCTTCTGTGAACAACAAGTTTTTGTTGGGATACATTTCATGAACTTTGCCCACGTTTTCAAACATTGGCTCGCCACCGCTCCAAGTTTCGTACCAGTGAAAACCTATTCCCCAAACATATTTATTGGCTTCGGGATCGTCAAGAATGGTGGTTGCTCTTTGCGACATCAAATCCCTGTTGTGATCCCAAACCGTGATTTTTTTGTCGCCAAGTCCTGCTTTTTTCAATGTTGGCCCAAGATAATTTTTCAGAAAATCACGCTCTTCTTCAGCGGTATAAATACATGATTCCCATGTTTGTACGGCCATCGGTTCGTTTTGAAGGGTTAATCCCCAAACCGGAATTCCTTCTTTTTGGTAACTATTTATAAATTTCACGTAATAATTGGCCCATGGTTGGTAAAATTCCGGCAACAATTTACCTCCTTTAAGCATGTTTTTATTGTCTTTCATAAAAGCTGGCGGACTCCAAGGACTAACGTATAATTTCACGTCGCCATTAATCGTTTGAATCGCTTTTTTGATCAAGGGGATTTTGAATTTCCTGTCATGATCAATGTTGAAGGTCTTCAATTCCTTGTCTCCTTCGGCTATATAAGTATAACTTCCGGAACTAAAATCACTGCTGTGAATGGTTGTTCTAATGATGGAATAACCAATTCCCTTGTCTTTGCTGTAATAGGCATCCAAGAATTCTTGTTGCTTGTCTTTTGACAATTTTGCAAAAACTTCGGCGCTGGCATCCGTAATGGCACCACCAATTCCCAAAAAGGTTTGGAACGTTTTGTCTGGATTCACAAAAATGCAAGATTGTCTTTCCACGGGTTGTTTCAAGTCTGAAAATTTAAGATTATCGGTTTTTGCCAATCTCAAATTTGTACTGTCAGCAGAAGTGTAAACAGTAACCATCTTGTCTTTTGCAGAAAAAGGTTTGGGCTGGGTTTTGCTTTTTTGCTGGGCAAAAGCACTGGTTGTTACCAGCAAAACCAGGGATAGAATCGTTGCTTTCATAAGTAGGTTTTTTTTATTTTTTTATTTTAATAGTGGCATCAAGTAAACGTCTACTTGTTTTACCAATCCTGTTCTGTTAAATATTTCATTGCTCGCCAATGCTTTTATTTCAAGTCCTTCCGCTTCTAAAATATCTCCGTTTGCATTTGTAATTTTCACTGAATTTTGATTGGACAAATGATAAACAAATGGAACTTGACAAAAAGTGAATGCTAGAGCATCTTTATTTAAAGCAATACTGGCATTTTTATTTTCTACGGTTATGTATTGAAACTCTTCGGCCGAGAGAAGAAATTCTGATTTTCTCAACAATCCTGGATTGAAAGAGATTTTTCCAGATTCGACCATTATGCCTAATTCCGCAAAACGTGCAATAATGTCTTCTTTCACCTGCCCTGTCATTCCGGGTTGTTTGGCTCCGCCAAAACCTGGCGTATGGGAATAAGCATCGGTTGGGAATGCCCCAAATAATTCCGGTGATTTATTGAGTCCGATTCCAGCTCTCACATCATAATAATGTTGTACCATCTTACCAAGTTGGTCTTCATCGGCATTGTTGTGAAGCGCCATAAAATAATTTTCGCCAATGGCCAACAACAGTTTGGAAACCATGTGCCAGTAGATGCAACCCAAACCTTCGAAACCATAGAAAGTCCCGGAACGTCCCGTGAAAGATTGATGGTCGAATACTTTTTCGAAAATTTGCAACACTTTTTCTTGTTCCAAATTGTTTTTGGTTTCCAACAAATCCAGCGCTTTTTTCAAATCGGCAGCATTTCTAAAATTTCCGTTGAAATGGAAAACGCCATCTGCATCTTTGTAGATGATTTCGGTATTATTTCCAGAAATAAGTTCCGTCAGCAGCTGACTGCTTTGAACCAATTCGGCAGGAACACAATTTTTTTCCATAAACCTTGGCAATTGCCTGTCTGGATACAACATGTAGCTGTACTGGTCTTTGCGGTACATCGCGCTAGATTTTAAGGCATCAAGCACTTCGATAACCTCAGCCGTGTTTAAAACTCCGGCATTCAAAACTGCCACTTGTCCTTCCAACATTTCGTATAAATTTCGAATGGAAACCGCGTCTTTTTTGATGGCAACCAGGTTGTAGGAATGGTATAAATTATCCGAACGTTTGTTGCTATAAATGGTGTGGTCAATGTATTTCAATGTCAATGCGATAAAACCAGAAAGTTGGTCGACCTCGATGAGTTGTTTCTTTCCAGAAAAACCGTTGCCGTAAATTTTCTCACGGAAATTACTTCCTGCAGTTCCTAGGGCATCCATGATTAATTTTCTTTCCTTGTCAGAAACTTTACCATTGAGCACGGATTCAAATTGGATGAATGTGTCGTAGGTTGATTTAAAGAATTCGACAATTTCTTCCGATACTTCCATATTTGTCGTTGCCGTTTTCTGGAATAATTCGAGGCAAAAAGACTGAAGTCTTCTCAAATGGTACAATGTTACCATCGAAACGCCGTTGCCCACCAAGGCATTGTTTGCATCATTCCATTCCGGACGTTGGGTGTTCAACCAGATTCCGGCTTCGGGAATAAAATTGGAAAGCTTTGCCAATACGGTTACCAATAATTTTTCGGTGAAATTCACGTGCACTACTTTGCCGTTTTTATCCCAAATTAATTTTCCGTCGCTGCCCGTTTTTTTCACTCGTTCCAAAGCTAATTTTTCGGCTTCGAAATCAAAGTCAATCGTGTCAAAAGGATTCTTTACCAAATCGCTGTAAGGCTTGATTCTATATGGCACATTGGCATAAGCAAAAATATTTTCAGAAAGCATCTTGTTTAATGCTCCGGGATGGTATTTCTTTGAAATCTCCAAGAATTTTTGCAAATAAATAATTTGGTGATCGCCCCAATAACCAATATTCGCCCATGGATCGTCAGGTTCCGGCGATTCCCAATCGATTCCGCCTCTGGTGATTCGGTAGGGATTGTATCCGTCGGCGGTTGATGCATTCAAAAATTTGCAAATCATGCTTTCGACGAAAGAAGGATAAGATAAACTAAGCGTTTCCCAATTTTGGAAAATATCGCGCCAGTTTCCTTGATAATTCAGGTTTTTTGAACCGTCTTCTCTTTTCATTTCGATGGAAAAAAGATTCCAAGGACGTGATGGATCGCCGTGTCTTCGGCTGAATGCCAATGGCAAATATTCGAAACACAACCGGATTAATTGCTCGTCTTTATGGGCGGCAATTTCTTCGACCAAAACTGGAAATGCAATCGAAGAACCCAAATTTTCGATAAAAATCTTGTTGTTTTTATGCACTTCAGCATTGGCACCAAGAATAAATTCGAGTAAATCTTTTATGGAAATGGTATAATTATCATCAAAAATTCCGCCGCGCATCACGTTGAACAATACATTTGACATATGCCTGTTGACACTTAATTTGTCTTGGGTAAGTTGCAATCCATCTGCAGAAGCGACGATTTTTACCAAATCTTGGGTACAATTGTTCACGTCGTTTTGCAGCAGTTGTGCAATGTTTTTTTCTTCTTTTACAAAATGTTTCAGAGTCGCAATGTAGCCGGCATCTTTGTTTAATTCTGCCACAATGTGCCATGTTTTGTTTTGACCGGCAGCAAGTTCCATTTCCGAATTTATGAAATAAGCGCCTCTTGCGGCTCTCACGTCGGTTTCTGTTTCCAGAATTTGACCTTTTCTGAAATTGTTTAATTGGCGTGACGACAATAAAATTTTGGCATTTTCCATTCCTTCTGACCAAACCACGGTGGTTTTCAAGGCTTCGCTGGGCTCGGCTTTGTCCACGATTATGGAACTCAACATAAACAAGGCTATGGGATGATTGTTTACCAATTCATTTTTCTTGTAGGCATCGACCAAATTGCTCAATGACAATTGAAGTTGGCGGTTGATTCCGGCTGGCAAAATATTTTGGATTCCATCCAACACCGAAATCGAGCAAGTCTTTTCAAGATTATTGGCGATTGTGGCCCTTTTGATAAAACCGAACTTTTCACTGTTCATCCATTCATAGGAAAAAGTGGCTCCCAAATCTTCATTTATTTCTTCGAAAACTATTTTGTTGCCGTAAACACTTTTGTAAATGTTGCGCTGAATTTTATAAACACCGTTGTATTTATCCGAGAACGGTTCCCACAAAGACGTTTTGTCTCCTCTTGTCACCAATAATATGGTTTTGCTTCCCGATATCTCGGCAGAATCCTGGATTTTATCAACCGTGTAATAAGGAAACAAGGCCAAGTCTGGGTTTTTTCTACCAGCCGTCAAAGCACCGTTACTGGAAATAAACATCCAATGATCGGAACTGCTGACGATGGTCATAAAAAATGGATCCATCTGGTGGTAGTTGGCAATTTTATAAAAAGTTTCCCCGTTTAAATCCGTGAAACCTCCAGTAATTGTATTGCTTTCGACATTTAATTTATTGCTTCCGAGAAGAATTTCTTTTTCCATTTTTTTATGCTTAATCTAAATCTGTATTTTTATTCTGTTTGTTTATTTTAATTCATAAACCCTTATATAATCGACGATTAGTTTTTGGGAAGTTAATGCCGGATCAATATTTCCGCCCATTCCGCCGCCCATCGCCAGGTTTAAAATCAGGTTTTGGGGTATTTTGCTGTAAGGCCAAGCTGCACTTCTTGATTCTGTGACTTGATAGTCAAAATATTTTATTCCGTCAACATACATCGTCATTCCTGTTGGCAACCACTCGAGTGTGTAGTTGTGGAATTCTCCATTCATGTTTTCGACATCGGTAACAAACGGTATTTGGTTTCCTTTCTTGAAATAATATCCTTCATAGTGAACGGAACCGTGTGTTTTACCGTTTCCAGTAGTGTCGTCTATTTCAGAACCTACATTTTCCAATATATCCACTTCGCCACAATAAGGCCAAGATAATTCATCCACATACGAATCTCCCAACAACCATCCTGCTGCCCAAGCTCCTTGTCCTGCCGGAACTTTGGCCCTGAATTCGATTTTTCCGAACAAGAAACTAGCCTTTCCACGAGTGGTTATTCTAGCCGATGTCCAAGGTTTTCCATCGTCATTTTTTCTGGCTTCAATGACAAGATTACCATCTTCCTGTCTGGCATTTTCAACTCTTTTTTCGGTGTAGTATTGTGGCTCGTTATTGCCCCAACCCCAATTTCCGAAATCATAAGTCCATTTTGTTTCATCAATTAATCCTTTGCCGTTAAACTCGTCGCTCCAAGTTAATTCCCAATCTTTTCCGGTGGTATTTTGTTTGACAACCACTGGAGAAGCTTTGTGTTCTTTCATCAAAATCAACTCGATTTTGTCAATCAACAAAGGGCTTTTTTCTATGTGGAATTTCATCAAATGCGTCTTTGCTTCAAAAGGGGAACCGTCAATTTGGACAAAA
Source organism: Flavobacterium sp. (assembly GCF_013823965.1). GTDB lineage: Bacteria > Bacteroidota > Bacteroidia > Flavobacteriales > Flavobacteriaceae > Flavobacterium. Next base: position 31,071 of record NZ_PNNA01000012.1, on the reverse strand, counting down.
TTGCTGGCACTGTTACCTGCAACATTCATGCTGCCAGTGACATTATATGTTCGTTCATCTTTGTTGTCTATGTAATCTTCAAGCCAACATTTTACTTCGCTGGTCGTCTCGTTTTTGGCATAAAGGCGAACCATGTATCTACCAGAAACAGGAATGTTGACACTATAACTAAGCCAAGATCCATCTTGACCCGTTTTGACAAATCCAGCATTTTCTTTGTCTAAAACTGTGATATTCCCAGAGTTTTTGATAAAACTTTCGGCTTCGATTACTACTGTTGGTGATGAATTTTTGGTGTTTTTTGTATTGGCACAATTGGACAATAACAAAATTGCCATCAATGGCAAAGCGGTTTGCTTTACTAATTTTCTATACTGCATTAACATATCTCTATTATTTTAATCAATTATTTTACTAGAATTGCCTCTAATTCTTCCAATGATTTCCCTTTAGTTTCCGGCAATAATTTTATTATCAAAAGGAGTCCTAAAATTGCGAAAAGTCCGAATAGCAAGAAAGTCAAAGTAGTCCCCAAGTTGGCCAATTCCCATGGAAAAACCAATTGAACCAAGAAGCTTATCGCTGAATTGACAAATCCTACAAATGAAATGGCAACACCTCGAATTCTATTAGGGAAAAGTTCGGAAAACAACACCCACATTACTGGCCCAAGCGAAATGGCGAATGACGCCACAAAACCTAAAATACAGAACAGGATTAGTGTTGAATTCATCGTTATCGAAGCCGTAATCAACTCTGATTCGTATTTGGTTGCAATATCAGCTCCGATAGTTTCCGCCACTGCAGCTTTAAATTCGGTATCGGTTTCAAAGGTTTTGTTTTTTAAAGTCGCCAATTGGTCAGCTTGAATCTCGGTTGGCAATTTCGCAACAGAAGCATCGGTCAGGGTATAAGTCGCCGCATTAAAACTGTAAGCCAACACTAACATGCTTAGCGCAATACCGCTTACACCAATGACCAACAACGGTTTTCTTCCCAGTTTATCAATCAATGACATTGCCACGATGGTAAACACCACGTTGATAAGACCCACCAAAATAGCTTGTATAAATGAAGCATCGGTACCAATTCCGGATTGTTCGAAAATCATTGGCGCATAGAAAAACACGCAATTGATTCCGACAATTTGTTGCAAGATGGCAATTCCAATTCCTATGGTCATCACCAATTTCATCGATGGCGTAAACAATTCTTTGATGGAAATTTTTTCTTTTGGAGCGGAATCCAACAGAATACTTTCCTTGATTTCGCTAACCATTTTCTCGGCAACTTCTTCGTCGCCAACGGTTTTCATGACATCCAAAGCTTCGTTGTATCTGCCTTTCATGATAAGCCATCTTGGACTTTGGGGAACAAAAAACAAAAATATGAAATACAAGACTGCTGGCAGGAATTCAATTCCCAACATCCATCTCCAATTGTATTCACGAATTTTTAAAGTATCAACCCAAGCAGCATCGGAACCGGCTAAATGCACGATAAGATAATTGGTGAAAAAAGCTGCCGAAAGACCAATCACGATATTCAACTGGTTGAAGGAAACCATTTTACCACGTTTGTCGGCAGGCGCAATTTCGGCAATGTACATTGGTGCTATGATTAGAGAAATCCCCACTCCAATTCCGGCCAGCATTCTGGCAAAAACCAAGATAAAAAATGTAGGAGCCACAGCCGATAAAATTGCAGAAAAAGCATACAATAAAGCGGAATATTTTAAAACAATAATTCGGCCATATTTATCACTTATGGGTCCGGCAAACATCATCGCCACTGTAGCCGATAAAGACAGTGAAGCCACTGCCCAGCCCAATTCTATTTTTGAAAGTTGAAATTCGGGTTCTATGAATTTAATTACCCCGGAAATAACGGATGCATCAAATCCCATTAAAAATCCACCCATTGCCACTACAAGTGCAATAAGGGTTACTGAACTTTTTTTTGTTTGCATAAAATTTATTGTTTGATTGTTAATTATTTTGGTTTAAGTTTTTTTACCATACATAAGTACCCACAGCACCGCTTTCCAGTGAAGAGGTAATCCATCTGCCGTTGTATTTTATGTTAAATTGTGCCGCATTGTTTCCGTCATTTACAACAATTAAAACTATTTTCCCGGTAGGTGTTTTAAAAGCCACATTGCTTAAATTTCCTTGTACATTGCTGGCGATTCTTGTTGAACCAAATGGAACAAATTTAGAAGCGTGGGCAATTATGTAATAAGCCACGTTTCTAACATAACTATCTGCACTGTTTATGGTTATGGCGCCTTTGCATTGCGAACATCCACCTGGAGTATGAGGTCCAAATGACGAATCATTGGCCAAATTCCACTCTAACGCAATTTTGCTCCAATTTCTCATGGAACCAATAACCACGTTTTTGGCATGCCATCTAAGGTCGCCTCCAAAGTTGCCTTCGGATGAAGTCCATTGTTCTGTAAAATAAACATTTTTGTTTGGAAAAGTTTCGTGAATGGATGACAAAGCACTGATATCACCTCCATACAAATGGAATGCAGCCCCGTCTATAAAAGGGTTTGCCGCAGTATCACTTAAAACAGCAATTGGATAATCAGGTCTGTCACAATTGTGGTCATAAATTACAATTTTGGTATTGATGCCCGCAGTTTGAAAAGCTGGTCCTAAATTATTTTTTATGAATTCTGCTTGTTGGCTTGCCGTCATCAACATACTTGGATTATTTCCTGGATGCAAGGGTTCGTTTTGTGGACAAATAGCGTCAATAGTAATGCCTTCTGCTTTCATTTTTTGGATGTACTTCACAAAATATTGGGCATAAACTCCATAATATTGTGGCTGCAGGCTTCCGCCAATAAAACTATTGTTGTCCTTCATCCAAACTGGAGGTGACCAAGGTGTCGCCATGATTTTTATATTTGGATTGATGGCCAAAATAGCTTTCAAAACGGGTATTAAATTTGTCATGTCGGGAGCCAAGCTAAAGTTGGCCAAGTTCACGTCCGTTTGTCCAGTTGGCATGTCATCATAAGAAAATGGAGCGCTGTTCAAATCTGAAGCGGCAATGCTCAAACGCAAATAACTTATGCCAATTGAATTTTCGCTTGAGCCAAACAACTCCTGCAATAATTCCTGCTTTTTGACGGTCGTTAATTGATTGATAACTTCAGCACTTCCTCCCGTTAGAGTGTACCCAAACCCGTCAACAGTTTGAAAAGTTTGTGCATCATTGACTTCAATATTTGGATACATGTTGTACACCGTGCCAAATCCTAAAATAGCGGATTGTTTTTTGAGCAATACGGATTGATCTCCTTTTGTCAACCAAAAATCCACATCATTTGTCACTACTGGTGGTGTTGGCGGTGTTGGAGTAGGCTGTGGACTTGATGGAGAACACTCTGCTACAAGACTGGTCAAGAAGGCTATCAGAAAAATTTTCATTATTGTTTTTATTTTATTCATTTTTATTTTATTCATTTTTATTTTATTTATAACTTATCTCTACATAAACCGGCAAGTGATCTGAAGGATATTTTAAATCTTTGGAATCACTTAAAACGGCATATTTTTTCACTTTAAATTTATTGTTTTTGGACAGAAAAACATAGTCTATCAATTCTGTTACGGGCTTGTCGTGTTGAAAACCATTAAAAGTCCCCGAAGGTCCAAAAGGCTTTGTTTCCGAAATATCCCGAGTATCGTTCATCTCTTTTTTTAACATTTCTATTCTATCGTCGGTAGGCAGGGAATTAAAATCTCCCATAAAAAACACTGGATAATTTTTAGTGTTCGATGCTTTTATTTTCGAAAGAATGAGCAAAATTCCATTGGTCTTGGCCAATTCACCCATATGATCCAAATGCGTGTTGAAAACCCAAAACGTTGTCTGTGTTTTCAAATCTTTAAACAAACCATAGGTGCAAACCCTGTTGAATGCCGCATCCCAACCTTTTGAAATTTTGTCCGGAGTTTCTGAAAGCCAAAAAGTGTTGCTGGACAATACCTTAAAACGGTCTTTTTTATAATAAATATTGGAAGATTCTCCTTTTCCTTCCCCTTCTCTTCCGATGCCTAAAAAGTTGTATTGGGGGAAAACTCCCGACATGTCGATTACTTGATTGGGTGTTGCTTCTTGAACTCCAAAAATATCCGGTTCATAGAACTGTATTTGTGAAGCAAAAAAATCTTTGCGATGCGTCCAATCGTTTTCACCATCAGAGGCTACATCCAAACGAATATTGTATGTCATGATCTTTATGCTTTGCGCACTTGAACAACATGCATTTAATACCGTCAATAAAATCAGGATATATTTCACTTTAATTGTTATTTTTTTTATTTGTTTTGGTATACTCTAACATAATCTATCTCGAAAGTCGAAGAGACAAAATTAGGATCTATTGGCCCCCCATAAGTTCCTCCCATTGCACAATTGAATATCAAAAAGAAATCTTTATTAAAAGGGACACTACTTGAATTTGCAAATGCAAAAAACTGTTGGTTGTCAACAAATATCTTTATATATGAAGGTGACCACTCTAAAGTATATATATGAAATTCAGTTTCTGCATTGGCAATCATTGTAAATCCACCATCAGGATTAGCACCAGAATGTCCGGGGTGATGCAAAGCTGCCGTTATTTTATTTACACGGTTTCCAGCATATTCCATAATGTCAATCTCTCCGCAAGCAGGCCAATTAAGCTCCCCTTTATTGTCTCCCAACATCCATAAAGCTGGCCAAACTCCTCCCCCAGAAGGCTGTTTGGCACGGATTTCCACTTTTCCGTATTTGAAAGAAAATTTATTTCTAGTAAGGATCCTGGCTGAGGTGTAATGGCTTTCTTTGTAATCTTCTTTTATGGCTTTTATACTTAATAGCCCGTTTTGAACATTTACATTTTCTGGTCTGTTGGTGTAATATTGAGATTCATTATTCCCCCATCCTTCACCGCCAATATTATAATCCCATTTTGTTGAATCTGGCGCTCCTTTACCATTAAATTCATCGCTCCAAATCAATTTCATTCCGTTTGAAACTGGTGATAATTTTATTCTTTCTTGTAATAATTCCGGTTCGTTTGTGGTAATATAATTAAATCCATTGGCAATAAGCCAATCCATATCCTCGGCATCATTAACTGTCCAAGCGTTTAATGTAATATTGTTTTTCTTGGCGCTTTCAATCCATTCAGGATGTTTTTTAAAAACAGAAAAATGGTAATCTAGTCCTGAAATTCCATCTGCTTTCAATTGTTCAGGAGATTTATCACCTTGTAAATATTGCAGGGAAACTGTGGGATTCATTGTTCTTATTTTTTTAAGAATATCATAATCAAAGCTTATATAAACAACCATTTGCCCTGCTTTGAGTTTTTCGACTAATTGAACCGTTTTTGTCGCAATTATTTGTCCTCTTTCCTTACTTATTTCGGATGGTTTTATTTCGCAAACTAATCGTGTGGAATTGTTGTTTTCTTTTCCGGCCTTGATATACTCTTTTAAAGTAGGCAACTTTTCACCATTGGATAATTTGAATTTAATTAAATCAGCATAGGTTGTAGTTTCTATAGCCAGTTTATTGTATTGTGGATCATGATTAACAATTAGTGAATCATCAGCAGTCATTCTAACATCAAATTCAGCCCCCGCCAATTTTAATTCAATTGCATGTTTAAGCGAAACAATGGAGTTTTCGGGAAATCCCATTTTTTTCCATGCGCCGCGGTGGGCAATTATACTATTCTCTGCTAATTCAATTTTATTACTTAAAGCTTGCTTTTTGACCCCACAAGCCGAGAAAAATATTGAAGTAGAAACTAAAAATAGAACACCAAACGCATTTAATTTATTCATTATAAAACTTTTAAATTTTATTTTCACCATTGCTTCCGCTTTTTATGTAAAAACCGGAAGCGAATAATGAAAAAATGAACTACACAAAATATTAATTATAAACTCGAACGTAATCAACTTCAAATGTCGAAGAAACGAAATTCGGATCTATTGTCCCGCCAAAATTACCTCCCATTGCACAATTGATGATTAAGAAGAAATTCTGGTTAAATGGCAAACTAGCCGAATTTGTAAAAGTGTAAAACAACTGATTGTCCACATAAAACTTGATGGCATCTGCTCTCCAGTCGCATGCATAAACATGAAATTCTGTTGTTGCATTGGTTATATTAGTGGTTCCTCCATCCGCGTTTCCACCTGAATGGCCAGGATGATGAAGCGTACCATATATTTTATTAAGTTGATTGCCTAGGTGTTCCATGATGTCAATTTCTCCACAAGCTGGCCAAGGAGCTGTATCTATATTGCTTCCCAACATCCACAGCGCTGGCCAAGTTCCTCCTCCCACAGGCATTTTTGCCCTGATTTCGACCTTGCCGTATTTGAAAGAAAATTTGCCTTTACTGAGAATTCTAGCCGAAGTATAACTGCTTCCGCTATAACTTTCTTTTATGGTTTTAATTTTTAAAACACCACCTTGAACAATAACATTTTCTGCTCTGCTAGTATAATATTGGGCTTCGTTGTTTCCCCAGCCGCCGCCGCCTAAATCATATCCCCATTTAGTGCTATTCGGTGCGCCATCCACATTAAATTCATCTGACCAAATTGAAGTGGGGGCCACATATAAAGTTATACTTACTGAAGTACTGATAAAATTGGCTCCATTGTATGCAGATACGTATACAACAAAGGTATTTGTTCCTCCTGTCGTGTAAGTATAAGTGAAAGTGCCGCTTGTTACCTCTTGTATTTCTCCATTTCCGAGTGAAATTTTATAGGAAGTTGCATTTGTCGCGCTAATATTAAAATTTACTATTCCGCTGCCGTCACCATTTGGATTTTGAGCACTTGTGCCTACAACTGCTGCCGAAACCACAAGATTTGAAGGAGTTGTTCCTGCATTTGTTCCCCCACTGCTACCGCTATCTCCACTACAGGAAATCAATATAAAAGTTGTGCAAAGAAATAATACAAATAAACGATAATCGAGTAGTTTTGTAAGTAAATGTCTTTGAATTGCTGTTTTTTGTATCATTATAATTAACTTTTAGTGTTGACTTATTAGTATTAATCCATTAGAATATTTTAATTAGAATTAACAAAAAATATTCAAAAAAAAACCCAGAACCAAGAGATGGTTCTGGGTCATTTTGTCTAGAAAATTAAGGTTTTGGTATCATTTTTAAATACCAAGCATTTCCTGTTTCAGTTCCTTGTACTCTAAGGTACATGGTAGATGATGTTATTGTCATGATTTCGTATGATTTTTGGGTAGCTCCATAACCAATGAAAGTGTTAACACCTGCTAAATTAATATTGGTTTGTGTAGATGGTGCTGATGCAGCAACACCTGAAGTTGACCCACCAAAAGTAAAGGCAGAAGTTCCTCCGGCATAAGCATAACAACCTTCGTCTCCAGAAGCTGGAATACCAGGAAGACCACCTGCTAAAGCTCCAGTTTTGGTAAATGCCCCATCTGGGGTTGCTACCGTTAATGAATAAGTTCCTGAAGCCGCATCTTTAGCAAACGTAAATGAAGCGGTGTAAAAACAATTACAACAAGCTACTTTTTCGTTCACGCCTGCAGCCCACCATACTGGAGTAGCAGAACCAGCCTCCCATGGACCAACTCCTAAATGACCAGATACACTTTTGTCCACGATCCAAGTTTTAGATGCATTGTTTGTTAAATTAGTAACAATGGCTGGATCTGGAGTGTAATCGTATCTTACCGTGATATCTTTGGTGGTAGTAGATGTAGTGCCTCCGGCTCCTGAAGCAACAACAGTAACTCTATACGTGTTTACACCCAGTTTTGAATCAAATTTTTTGGTTACCACGTTACTTGACAATATATTCCAAGACTCAGAATCATTGGCGTCATAATCAATTTTATATCCCAGTGAATTATTTGCAGTTATCGTTATTTTAACGTTACCTGAACCATCACCATTTGGATGTGAAGCATCTTTACCTACAAGATCTGCAGTAATTGCTATATTGGAAGGAGCTGTTAAATCTCCTAAAGAATATGTTTCTTCTGAACAACTACTAACTGTTAGAAGTAACACAAAGAAAACACCTAGAAAATAGTTTATGTTTTTTTTCATGATTTTTATAATTAATTGGTTACTCTAATATTATCAATATAAATTACTTCTCCCAAACCTTTATTAGGTCTGTTGTAATTGATATTTAATTGTTTGTATTTTGCTCCGGCTGGAATGGCAGGGCTAACTGCTGGATCTGTAGTATCAAAAACAAGTTCTTCCCATTGATTCGCCACAGTAGTTGCCACAAAAATTGAGGTATTTGGCGCTCCATTTGTAGAACCTTGCAATTCAATACCTACCTTTTTGCCAACTTCAGTCGCGTAAACAAGCATTTTTATTTTTGTTCCGGTGCTTAAGTCTATTGCAACATCAAAAGGTTTCCAAGTACCACCCCATTCTTCGGCGTTTACTGGTTTTTCGAATTTAGCCACTTTAGAAGAAGTATTCAATCCAGAAGAAAACGGATTATCCACAATGGAGTAATTAACTCCTCCAAATGTTCCTCCTGCCATATAATTTTGTGAAGCCAATTCGCAAGTATAAGGAAGTGCTAGTGGATCAAAAATTACGATAGGAGTAATACTTTCCGTTTTGGCAACTCCACCGCTCAAGGCTACAACTTTTATATTATAAGATCCTCCAGCAGCATACGTGTGTAAAGGTGTAGTTGCACCTACTGCCAATGGAGTTCCCACTTCGTTAGCCACATCCCCAAAATAAACCAAGAATGATTTTGCATACAAAGCAGTTGCAGATACTTTAACAGTATAAACATTTACAGTAATATTTGCTGCCAAATTTTCTGGTGCTCTATAAGTAACCGTCAACGGATAAGTGGCTGTTGTTTGTTTCCCAGAGACATCTGTAGAAACTATGGAAACCGTATATGTTCCTTCTGGATAAGCGTGAGTCGTGCTTCCTCCAGGTGCAACCACTGCAGATGCAGCAGCACCCGTTCCGTGTCCGAAATTAACTGTCGATGATGTTATACCTTCACCTAATGGCGAAATTTTTACATTTCCAGAATTATCAGTACTTATGTCAAAAATTTTAGAAACATTTCCTGAAGCTGCAGAACTTAAAAAAGAAGTGTCCTGATCAATCCCGTCAGGAATGCTGCAACTTATTGTAACAGCCAGTAGCAATACGAAGCTGAAAATTAATTTTATGTTTTTCATATTATTATTATTACTATTAATTACTATACCCAGGATTTTGAACAATTAAAGTGTTTTGCAATTCTTTGTAAGGAATTGGGAACACTTCATTTTTACCTGCTTTGAAGCCTCTACTGGCCAATGCAGTTGCTGCATCACCCCATCTCACCAAGTCAAAGAAACGGTGTCCTTCGCCTGCTAATTCCAATCTACGTTCCGCTTTAATTGCGGCAAGTGAAACCGGGGTACTGGCCAAACCTACTCTTGCTCTTACGGCATCAAGTAATGCTTGTGCTCTTGCTCCTGTTCCTCCCAAGGCTTCTGCTTCCAACAAATAAGTATCGGCTAATCGAATAACATAAGAATTTTGTCTGTAATTCAAAACTGGCTCTCCTGTTCCTGTAGTCACATCGGCTTTTCTTGGAATAAATTTATTAAGGAAATATCCGGTGTCTTGATATCCACCAATATAACTTGCTTGATTGGCTGCACTCAATGCTTTTAAGTCTAAAACTGTCGCACCAAATCTAGGATCAGTTTTAATCACGTCATAAAAGGCTTGTGTAAATACATTGAAACTCCATCCTGAAGGTAAATCAGGAGCAGATGCACCAATTTTAGTGTAGTTTCTAGGTCCGCACATGGTATTTATAATATTCCCTTCGGCAGCACCACCACCCCAGTTTCCCCAGTAGGCACTTGAGGCATTAGTGTGTCCAACTTCCAGAATAGATTCTGTGTTGTATTTATTGTCAACAACCCAAAGGTCTTTGTAATTAGTCAATAATTTATAACCGTATTGACTTGTTGCGCCTGGAGTTCCATTAACGGCGGCCAATTCAGTTGCAGCCAATGCTTTCTTGTCTCCGGCTGGATCATACAAATATATTTTTCCAAGTAACGCTCTAGCGGCACCTTTTGTAAAACGACCTGCTTCTTCGGCTGGAACGGTAGCTGGTAAAACAGCTATTGCTTCATTAAGATCTTTTTCCATTTGTGCGTAAATCGCGGCTGGAGTTGCTTGTAATACTGTATAATATTCTGAACCGGCAAGAGGAGTTGTTATTAGGGGAATATTCTTGAACATTCTCACCAAATTAAAATAATAATTGGCACGCAAAGCTTTACATTCTGCAGTATATCTTGCAATTAAGCTTGCATCCATTGGAACATCGGACAATTTAGTCAGCAAATAATTAGCTCTGTAAATGCCTTGATAATGGTCACTCCAAAAACTTCCTGAAATAGTGGTAGGATTCAAAGTATAATTTGAAAATCCTTGAATTCCAGCTCCATCGGTTGCTCCACCGCCACCAGCATAATGATCGTCAGAACCGGCGTTCATCATGGTTACCATATTATCAAAACCTCCAGAATTCTTGTTCATGATGTCATAAACAGCAACAAGTCCTGCAAAAGCTTGGCTTTCATTTTTATAATAATTTGATTCTAGATTAGTTCCTTTAGGTTCTACCTCTAAAAAGTCCTTGCTGCATGATACCAATGTGATTACCATTGCAATAGCGACAAATAAAGACTTAAATTTTATTGTTTTCATAATTCTATTTATTAAAATTGTACGTTAGCTCCAATCATAAAAGTTTTGGCCTGAGGATAGTATCCTCTATCTATTCCAAAAACATTTCCTCCAATTTCTGGATCGTAACCTGTGTATTTTGTAAGTGTCAATAAATTTTCGCCAGTTACATAAAATCTCACTTTGGAAGCTTTCATTTTAGCGACAACACTACTAGGCAAAGAGTATCCTAATTGAACCACTTTAAGACGCAAATAATCTCCGTCTTCTAAATAGAAATTAGACATTTTTCCAAAGTTGCCATTAGAATCATCATTTGTAAGTCTAGGATATTCTGTTGAAGTTCCTGGACCTGTCCAACGGCTCATGGCATCTACAGGATAGTTTGCATTTAAAACATCCAAACGACGTAACCCTTGGAAAATTTTATTTCCAGTTGCTCCTTGGGCAAAAGCCATAAAGTCGAAACCTTTATAATCCATGTTGATAGTCAAACCAAAAGTGTATTTTGGTAGTGGACTTCCCAAATATTGTTTGTCTTCATCAGAGATGGATCCATCACCATTGGTATCAGCCCAACGGAAATCTCCTGGTTTTGCACCTGGTTGGATTAAAGCTCCTGCACCATTTGTATTGGCATTAATCTCTTCGTAGCTTTGAAAAATTCCAGCCGTTTGATATCCATAGAAAGAATTATATGACTGACCCACTTCGGTTCTTGTCACATCTCCCATAGATTGAAAAGAGGCACCACCACCGATATATGTTTTACCTTGACCTAAAAAGGTAACTTCATTTTTTAGATATGATACATTTCCATTGGCAGAGAAATTAAAGTCACCAAATCTTTTACGGTAACCAAGTTCAAATTCAACACCTTTATTTCCCATATCGGCAACGTTTCCTAGAGGACTTCCTGTTGCTCCAACATAACCTGGCAATTCAACATATTGCAAAATTCCAGTAGTTTTTTTATCGTAATATTCAATTGTCAAATTAAAATCATTGAATAATTTGGCATCAAAACCAATGTTCATTTGTGATGTTTCTTCCCATTTCAAATCTGGGTTTGCTGGTGCATCAGGGCTGTTTCCTGATTCAATAACTGAACCTGAAGTACCGAAAGTGTAATTCCTGCCTCCACCGATAAGCGCTAAAAATCCATTAGCTTGAATCGCGTCATTACCTGTTACTCCATAACCAGCTCTAATTTTTAAGCTGCTCACTACATCATTTTGTTTCCAAAAATCTTCTTTTGAAAGCACCCATCCTGCAGAAAAGGAAGGGAAGACCCCATATTTATTGTTAGATCCAAAATTAGTTGAACCATCACGACGAATAATTCCAGTAAACAAATATTTTTCTTTATAATCATAATTTAAACGAGAGAATAAAGAAGTTACTCTATGCTCTTGAGAAGTATATGCACCTCCCGTTTTTTTATCGTCTGGAAGCGGAAAATTGAATGAAGCATCTTGATAGTTGTTAACCGGTAAATCTTGATAAGACACGTAAGTTCCGCTAGAATTATTGTCTACATAAGCACCTTGTCCCAACAATAAAGTAAGGTTATGTTCCCCTAAACTTTTTGTGTAAGAAATCGTGTTTTCAACATTCCAAGCATAAGTTTCATTGGTATTTCTGCTTAAATTATTTTGTGAAGCCAATACGGTAGCACTTAAATAATATTCAGGAGTAAAATTTTCTTCACCCCAAAACGCTCTTTTCAAACCAACAGTTGACCTGAATTTTAAATCTTTGATTGGTGTAAATTCAAGAAAAGCATTTCCGATAAAATCATCAGACCAGTTATAATTTCCCAATCTTGTGTTTATGTATGCAACAGGGTTAGTCATCTCTTGACCTACCACAGACGAAATTCCGTAAGGATTTCCATTTGCATCTCTAAATACTGGATTATTGGTATATAAAGTACTATTGGCAGCAATAGGATCCGTAACCACTACTGGAGTTGTAGGATCCAAGTTTAAAGCTGAACTTAAAGGTCCTCCATATTCACTGTTTGTATTTCCTAAACCAACCCCTTTTTGATGTGTATATCCAAATGTTTGTCCTATGGTGAACATTTTAGATAATTTGTGGGTTGAATTTAAACGGATATTCTTTTTGCCAAATTTTGAAATTTCTTTAGAAACAATACCTTCCGTATCTTGAATACCAAAAGAAGCAAAAAAGGTCGAAACCTCATTACCACCGCTTAAACTGAATTCGTGATTGGTACGCATGGCATCATCACTAAAAATTTCTTTTTGCCAATCTGTCCCAACACCCAAAGTACTCAAATTAGGATAAGGAATTGTTTGTCCTGCCGCACCCGCTTTTTCATTCATTATGGCGCCATATTGGGTAGCATTAAGTAATTTTATTGTTTTTTCTGGAGCAGAAACTCCTGTAAATCCAGTGTAGCTTACGCTAAATTTACCTTCTTTCCCTTTTTTGGTCGTAATCATGATAACACCAGAAGCAGCACGAGCTCCATAAATAGCCAATGAAGCGGCATCTTTAAGCACCTCAATAGACTCAATGTCTGACTGGTTTACATAACCAATTCCTCCTGAATCCACGATTACACCATCAACAACCCAAAGAGGATTGTTTCCACCGTAAGTGTCAAAAGTAGTTAATCCCCTAACCCTAACCGTGGATGCAGCTCCCGGTTGGCCTGATTGTGCCGAAACAATAACCCCGGAAACCCTTCCTTGCAAAGCTTGTTCAATACGCCCATTAGGAATTTTTTCAAGATCTTTTGCCTTAACACTAGAGATAGCACCAGTATTTACACTTTTCTTTTGAGTACCATACCCCACAACCACAACCTCTTGTAGAGATTGAGCCTCTGGGCTAAGTTTTACATCAATACGAGTTCTTCCGTTAATGGCTTCTTGCAAGGAAGAATAGCCCAAGTAACTAAATACCAAAGTACCACTCGAAGCAGCCTTTATTTGATAATTCCCATCAATATCCGAAGACGTGGCTTTAGAAGTTCCCTTAATTAAAACGGTTACTCCCGGAATGGGTAATCCACTCTCATCTATAACTTTTCCGCTTACTGCAACATCTTGTGCTTGCGCGTAAACTGAAAATAGAATAGATAAAAAACAAAAAATAAATACTTTTGTTAATTTCATTTTTCTAAATTTTTGGTTAATTAATTAGTAATTCAATACAATAATATGGATAAATTTTCACAATTAACATATCATCATTGGATTTTTTCCTTACAAAAACACATCAAAAGCTATTTTTTTATATTACAAAAACACATCAAATAAAAATTAAATTATTGATATTTAATTGTTTAAAATTTTATTTATCACATTTAAAATATGATAATTAAAAAACAAACACTACATTTATAAAAAGATAAGCATTTGCCGTTATTTACACATTCATTAACCCCTGCTTTATGTTAAATTTTTATTATTAATTAACTATTATCAATAAATATCCTACAATTGATTACTTCTGCAAAAAATTCCATTATGATATTTTCAATTCGCCATTTTGCAATCACATTATTATTGTTATCATTAACATCCCTGTTTGGTCAGGTAAAAAACATTGGACTTCCTGAAATCAGAAACTATAAAAGAACCGATTATAAAGGAGGAACCCAAAACTGGAATATTGACCAAGACAAAAACGGTAATCTCTATTTTGCCAACAACAATGGACTCTTTCAATTTGACGGCTCTTCTTGGCGTAAATACAACTTACCCAACCTTTCCGTCATTAGAGCCATAAAAATTGGGGATGACGGAAAAATATTTGTAGGAGGTTACAACGAATTCGGTTATTTTGAATCCAACTCAAGGGGCAAACTGGTCTATTTTTCCCTAGCCCGATTCCTGAGCAAGAAAATTGTCAAATCCATTGACATTACCTGGAAAATACATCTTAATAATGATGAAGTGATTTTTCAGTCTTTTGGTAACGCTTTCATCTTTAAAAACAATACCCTAAAAACACTCAAGCCTTTTTCCCGATTCCAGTTTTCGTTTCAGGTAGGGAGTAGAATTTATTTTCAAGATGTTTCAAAAGGATTGATGGAATACATAAATGGCAATCTTTACCCGTTAGTGAATTCCCCTGTTTTAAACAGCACAGAAGTATGGGGAATATTTCAAATGCCCGAAAACAAACTATTGATCGCAACCTTGGACAAAGGACTTTATATATACGAAACCGGGAAACTCATTCCTTGGAATACCGAGGCCAATGCTTTTATCAAAAAGAACAGTTGTTTGGGAGGAGTTGCCATGAAGAACAATTATATTGTCCTTAATTCTGTTTTGGATGGAATTATTGTCTGCGACAAAACAGGCAGAATAATCCAGCACATCAATCGCAAGAAAGGCTTGCAAAACAACACTGTGTTAACTTCTTTTATCGACAAGAAAAACAATCTGTGGTTAGGACTTGACAACGGGATTGCATTCGTGAACGAGAATTCTCCATTTTCCTATTTTGGCTTTAGCTATGACATAAGCACGGTTTATGCAACTGCAATTTATAAAGGAAACCTCTATGTGGCGACGAATCAGGGAGTGTTTTATCACTCCTGGAAGTCTCCTTTTGAGGAAGGCTCTTTTTCACTTGTTGAAGGCACAACCGGACAAGCATGGAACATACAGATAATTGACGATCAATTAATTTGTGCTCACAACAGAGGAGCCTTAGCCATTGTTGGCGGTAAATCAACTAAAACATTACACAATGTGGGATATTGGAGTTTCAAAAAAATTCCAAAAAAACCAGCCTACATGATTGGATCTAATTACGATGGATTTTCACTATTTGAAAAGAAAACAGACGGTTGGCATTTCGTGTGTCAAATTAAAGGATTTTCAAAATCTGTGGGGGATTACGAAATTGACGACCATAATATTTGGGTAAAAAAAGATGACATTCTCTATCAAATTGTACTCAATACTGATTTAAAAAAATTCAAATCTGTAAAAACCCACCAAAACCTATCTAAAACCCTCAAAGGAATTGCCAGCGTACAACGACTAAAAGGAAGCATTTATTTTCAAACATTCAATCATTTTTATAAATATTCTGAAAGAAAAAATGCGTTTTATGAAGACAAAGCCGTGACCAACTTGTTCAAAAAAGTCCCTAAAACAAGTACAATCTTGGAAGACCGTAATGGCAACATTTGGTATGTAGTCAAAGGGACATTAGCCGTTTTAATGAAAAAAGAAAATGGACATTATTCTAATATTACAGCACCGTTTATCAATTTAACCCAGAATTTAGTATACAACAACCTGTCTGTAAACACCATAGATTCCGAAAACATATTCATTGGACTTACTGAAGGACTTGCACATTATAATTCCAAATTATCAAATGACTTCGCGTCAAAACCAAAGGCATTTATTAGAAGCTTTTCCAGCTTGGGAGACACTCTAATGTTTGGAAATAAAAATGAAATCGAGAAATATAAAATTCCCTATAAATCGAATTATGTAAAGTTCACCTTTTCATCTCCTACTTATGAAAATATTGAAAACATTAAATTTTCCTATCAATTAGAAGGATTTGAAGACAAATGGAGCA
Organism: Flavobacterium sp.; assembly: GCF_013823965.1. Taxonomy (GTDB): domain Bacteria; phylum Bacteroidota; class Bacteroidia; order Flavobacteriales; family Flavobacteriaceae; genus Flavobacterium. Next base: position 14,717 of record NZ_PNNA01000012.1, on the reverse strand, counting down.
ATTGGTCGTCAGCTTCAACAAAAGAATATACCAATTTAAGGGAAGGCAATTATAAGATGAAATTAAAAGTAATAAACAGTTATGGCATCCAGTCTAACGCCGCAGTGGTTCCTTTTAATGTCTCTCCGCCTTGGTACAGACACTTTTTGGCGTATGTTTTCTACCTCTTTGTTTTCGCAACAATCATTCATTATATCAGAAAAAGAATACAGGCAAAGATCAGGAAAAACAAATACTACGAAACAGTAGAACAAAGAAGACTTTATCTGGAAAAAGAATCAAAAATAAGGCAAGAGCAATTTGATTTGGAAAAAGAAATCGAAAAACTGCAAAACGACAAACTAAAAATCAAAATCTTGGCAAAAGACAAAGAATTAGTAACCAATTCTTTGCAAGTAGTAAAGAAAAATAAAATTTTAAATGGAATTATCCACAAACTAAAAGACATTGATATCGAATCATTTGATGAATCTGCCAAATTCCAGTTCACGAAATTAAACAAAAGCATTGCAAAAGAGGTTAATGCCGATCATAGCTGGAAAGATTTGGAAAAACACATCAAAAATGTCCACTTTGATTTCTTGAAAAGATTAAAAGAAAAATGCCCGACCATTTCACCTCGTGAGCTGGATTTATCGACCTATTTATTAATGAACATGTCGACCAAGGAAATTGCTGAAATCATGAATATTTCTGGAGGCGGTGTGGAATTGGCACGTTACCGATTAAGAAAAAAACTCGGACTCAACAAGAAAGAAAATCTCATCGGATATTTAATGAGTATTTAATTTAAACCAAAACGCCATTCTAAAATCAGGATGGCGTTTTGGTTTAAATTATGTTCTGCTACAAAAAATCCAAGGTACGCTCTAAAGCCATTCCTCTCGATCCTTTTATCAGCAAATAGGAATTTTCGATTTTGTTTTTTTGCAAATACTCCGAAAACGATTCGAATGTATCGTGGAAATAAAAGCCCTGCTTATCCATTCGATTGGCATAGAATTCCTTTCCAATGAAATAACAGTCAATGGCTTTTTCATTCAATAGCAAATCCACAATGGCCTTATGTTCATTACTGCTTTCGGTGCCCAACTCAAACATGTCGCCCAAAATCAAAATCTTGTTTGAATTGTCCAATTGCAAAAAGTTTGCAATGGCAACAGCCATACTGCTAGGATTGGCGTTATAAGCATCCAAAATAATCTGGTTTGTACCTTTGGTCATAAGCTGCGACCTATTATTCTCTGGGATATAATTCTCCAAAGCTTCTTTAATGGCTAGATCCTCTACTCCAAAATACTTCCCGATGGTGATTGCCGCATTGACATTATTGGCGTTGTAAAGCCCAATTAAATGTGTTTGAACAAGAAGATTTGAAAATGAAATTTCCACAAACGGGTTTGCGGCTATGGAGTTGATGTTTACATTCGTACCTACTTTATCCAATCCAAAGGAATAGGAATTCAAATTTACAGATTTCCTGGCCTGAATGGGATCTTCCAAGTTAACGAAAGCCAATTTGTTGTTTTTGGAAAGATAATCATACATTTCGCTTTTAGCTTCTATAACGCCTTCCACCCCGCCGAAACCTTCTAAATGTGCTTTGCCAAAATTAGTGATATATCCATAATCAGGTTGCGCCAAATCACATAGAAATGCTATTTCTTTTTTATGATTGGCTCCCATTTCAACGATGCCAATCTCCGTTTTCTCATTAAAAGACAACAACGTCAAAGGAACGCCAATATGATTGTTTAAATTCCCAACGGTTGCTTTTGTATTGTATTTTTTAGAAAGTACAACATTGATTAGTTCTTTTGTTGTTGTTTTTCCATTGCTCCCTGTTAGGGCTATTATGGGTAATTTTAGATACATTCTATGAAATTTTGCCAATTCTTGCAAGGCAATCAAACTGTTTTCAACCAAAATAGTTCTTTGGTCAATACAATAGTCTTCATTGTCAACAAGCACATAAGCAGCTCCTTTTTCCAGGGCTTCTTTGGCAAATGTATTAGCGTCAAATTTTTCGCCTTTTATGGCGACAAACATTGAATTTGCCTCAATTTTTCGCGTATCGATAGAAACCGAGTTGCATTTTAAAAACAAACTATGAATGTAAGGGATATCCATTTCAAAAATGATTTAAAAAAACAAAAGCCCTAATCAAAGGGCTTTTGTTTTTATTCTGTTTTAGATTAATTTCTGGCCGATTTTCTTTTTTCAGCTTTAGCTCCTACTTTCGACATTGCACATCTAAATCCAATGTAATCAGTAGCCATATCTTGAGGGAAATACCTTCTTTGTGCTGGATCTAACCAATAAGCTCTATCTCTCCAAGATCCTCCTTTGTAAACTCGAATGTTGTCATTTATCAAAGTCGTTCTTTTATTTGATTTGTCGTATTTGCGAACCATTCTGCCTAAACTGTCAGTTGTTACATTATGTCTAGGAGAGTTATACATCGCTCTTTCTTCTTTTACTTTTTTGGTATCGGATTCAGAGTCGGCAAAATCAAAGTACCTGGACGATTGTTTATCACCATCCCTGTAGTTAATGTTATTACTTTTATCGAAATTTTGTCTCAAATAAGTTTCTTTTTCATCAACTGGAACTTGGACAATTTGACCTGGGAAAGCTCTGGCAACAATTCTTCCGTTGCTTAAGGTATCGTATTTAATAGTCTCTTTTGTAACAACTTCAATTTTCCCGTTGCTTCCAATCTTGTTTTTGGTGTACTGATTCCCTCTAAAATAATTAAAATCATTTGCTTCGTTATCAACGATTGGTCTATAAACGTCAAGAACCCATTCAGCTACGTTTCCAGCCATGTCATACAATCCGAAATCATTTGCTGGATGTTTTTTAACTTCATCAGTAATATCAGCTCCATCATCAGACCATCCTGCGATTCCACCATAATCACCGTTTCCTTGTTTGAAATTGGCAAGTTGATCGCCTTTGCTTTGTCTTTTTCCAGAACGAGTGTAGCTTCCGGACCAAGGATATTTCTTCTGTCCTTTATAAATATTGTATTCTCTTTGACCCACATCTGCAGCAGCGGCATATTCCCATTCTGCTTCGGTTGGCAATCTGTATTCAGGCAATAGGATTCCTGAAGATCTTTGGGCGTAAATATTTGTTGGTTGAATTACCTTTCCGTTTTTACCGGCTTTAGGAGTTCTTATTCCTCCTTTTTTATCAGCATATTTTCCTGGTAAAACAATTTCGGAATTTCCTCCGTAAGCAAGTGTCGGAGAATTTAAATAGGTTTCCGTGTCAAAATTACTTTCTGCGGTTACGTCCAATGTTTTGGCATTCTTTTTAAGGTAGCCATTTTTTTCAAGTAAGGCTTCATTTACACGTTGCGTTCTCCATTTGCTGAACTCGACTGCTTGAATCCAGTTTACTCCCACTACAGGATAATATGCATAAGAAGGATGTCTCAAATAGTTGTTGGTCATTGTTTCATTATACCCCAATCTATCTCTCCATACCAATGTATCAGGAGATGCGCCTTCATAAATGTTTTTATAGTTTTCTTCAGTTGGCGGAAATACTTTTTTCAACCAGTCCAAATATTCCAAATACATAAAATTGGTAACTTCGGTTTCGTCCATATAAAAGGATTGAACGTGTTGCTGGGTTGGAGTATTATTCCAATCATGCATCACATCATCTTCAACTTTACCCATCGTGAATGTTCCTCCTTCAATAAAAACCAAACCTGGACCAGCTTCTTGCTTTTTATTTGCTGAAGCTTTTTTACTGTCTACGTTCCAACCCGTTGCACGTGAGGAGTTTTTTGTGCTAGATTTTTTGCTACAACTAGTAATACCTATAATCAACATCATTGACAACATCAACTGCAAGGCTATAATTCTGTTTACTTTCATACTATTTAATGGGTAATAATTTAGGTGGTGCAATATAATAATTAAGCATTAAACCGCAACAACATTTTTTAATAATTAAATAAAACCAAATAACATTGGATAAATTACATAAGACAACGCAAATTTATACTTTTTATTATTTACAATAACACTAAATGACATATTTTTACTCATCCTAATAATACGTCATAAATTACGTTTAATAACAATGAAAAAAACACTTTTAGTCTATTTAACCTTAATTCCCTTTGTTTCTTTTGCACAGATTAAAGGCGACATAGCTATTGAATGGCTCGAAAAAAAAGAAATGTCGTTTGGCAATTTCACCATTAACATTCCTCAATTCGTTGGAAATTGTTATGACTATGACACTTCCAAAAAAGCGCTTTTTTATACCCTAAACCTATCGGGATCAAATTCATTCGCCGGAAATTCAGTTCAAATCACAAACGTGGTTTACGAAACCTTGACAACCTCTCAACTAGGCGATTTAGACCCGGAAAACATCCCAAAAACACCTTCCGCTTCATTAAAAATCAATCAATCAAGAGATTTGAAACAAGTATTTCTGGTTCTTTCACCAATTGTGAAAGACGAATTGGGATTCAAACGAATTAAATCTTTTTCCTATTCCATAAATGGCGGCAGTTCCAGAATCGCACAAACCAGCAAAACCACTGGCGTGATTACTAATTCCGTTTTGGCAACCGGCGACTGGTATCAATTTTATGTTGAAAAATCAGGAGTCTATAAAATATCGAAAAGTTTTCTGCAACAATTAGGACTTGACGTAAGTAAAGTTGACCCAAAAAAGATAAAGATTTACGGAAATGGAGGCAGAATGTTGCCTTTGTTGAACAGCACTTATTATCCGTTAGATTTAGCCGAAAATGCCATTGAAATAATAGGCGAAAGCGACGGCGTTTTCAACAATGAAGACTATATTCTTTTTTATGCCGAAGGAGTTGACACTTGGAACAATGACAGCCAAACCAATGTTAATTTATATGACACCAAGTCCTATTATTATGTAACTGTGCAAGGAAGTGACGGAAAAAGAATTCAAAACATGGTCCAGCCTACCGGAACCAGCACTTTAAATTTAAACACCTTTGACGACTATCAATTTCACGAATTAGACCTTATAAATGTGGTGCGATTGGGTCGACAGTGGTTTGGCGAATCCTTTGACATCAACCAAGACCAAGAATTTACGTTTACTTTTCCAAACATAGATTCCACTACGCCGGTAAAACTGAACATCAATGCTGCTTCGTCCGCTTTTACGGCCACCTCGTTCAAAGTTTCGGCAAATGGTCAAGATGTGGGAACAATGTCTTTTTCTCCGCTCAGTGTCAATTCGGAAATCGTTTACAATACGGGTGCTTTAAACAACGTTTCGTTTCCCGCTTCGGAAACCATAAAAATCAAGTTGTCCTACAACAACAATGGCGTTCCAAACTCCAAAGGCTATCTTGATAAAATCAGGCTTACCGCCAAAAGCAAACTTCAAGGATACGGGAAACAATTTCAGTTTCAATATGATTTGGCCAGTTCCAGCTTGGGAATTGTGAGTTACAACATTTCGAATGCTGCAGGAATTTCCAAAATTTGGGACATTACAGACCTATATAATGTAACTAAAGTCGAAAATCTTAATCAAGCTTCATTTTCTTTTAAAGCAAATTTAGGTGAACTCCGAAAATACGTTGCCATTGACGCTTTGGATTATTTTACTCCATTAAAGGGCAGCAGAACAAAAATTACCAACCAGAACTTGAAAGGAACAATTTTTAAAAACAACCAAGGCCAATTTCAAGATATTGATTACGTGATCATCACCCCTTCTTTTTTATCTGTCCAGGCCGAAAAATTAGCCAATTTTCACCGTTCCTATTCCAATTTAAATGTAAAAGTAATTCCTCTAGAGACAATCTACCAAGAGTTTTCTTCGGGGAAACAGGATGTTGCAGCTATTCGAAACTGCATCAAATACATTTATGAAAATGCTTCCGAACCTGAAAAAAGATTGAAATACGTCAACCTTTTTGGAGATGCTTCTTATGATTATAAAAACCGAATCCCGAACAACACCAATATTGTCCCAATATACCACGCCTTAAACAGCAATTCCACGGGAGAATCCTCCTTTGCCTCCGATGATTTCTTCGGTTTAATGGATCCCAATGAGGGAAATATCATTTCTTCTTTTGGAGGAATAGACATCGCCGTGGGCAGAATGCTGAATAACGACGCAGCACAAGCCGAAGAAATGGTCAATAAAGTAATCGAATACCACGATTTGAAATCTTACGGAAGTTGGCGCAATAATTTTACCTTGATTTGTGACGATTCCGACAAAGCCTCGGATGCCAGTTTGCAAAACAGACAAAACAATTTGGCCGATGCCATTACCACGGCAAAACCATTTATGAACGTCAATAAAATAATATTGGATTCTTATGTTCAAGAAGCTTCAGCCGGTGGATCGCGCTATCCTAAAGCTCGAACAGACATTTTCAGCGCATTCGAAAAAGGATCTTTGGTATTCAATTATTTGGGCCATGGAGGAGAAGATGGCTTGTCGAGTGAACGAATTTGGGAGAAATCTGACGGACAAAATTTAAGCAATCAATATAAATATCCCTTATTTATCACCATAACCTGTGATTTTTCGAGATTTGACAACCCGACCCGACCAACGGCGGGAGAATACACTTATTGGAATCCTAAAGGCGGTGCTATTTCCATGATTACCACCATTCGATCCATTGGACAATTTAGTGCCGAAAACTTCAATGATGTTTTGGCAAAAAATTTATTTTCATTTGACTCAAATCAATATACATCAATCGCCGAAGCTTTGCGAATATCCAAAAACAGCAATCCAAGCTCTTCTTCAAACGTGATTTTTTACCTTGGCGATCCAGCCTTGATGTTAGCCATAGCCAAACCAAAAATAAGGCTGACAAAAGTGAACGACGTTCCTGTTTCACAACCCTTTGACGATTTCAAATCATTGGCAAAAATGAAAATAACAGGCGAAATAACAGACGAGAACAATATTCCATTAACCAATTATAACGGAGAACTTTCGACCGCGATATTCGACAAAATGATTTCAAGAACAACCTTGAACAATGACGGACACAGCCCATCCATGTCTTTTAACACACTAGGCGAAACCATCTTTAGAGGAAATGCATCGGTTAACAATGGGAAATTTGAATTTAGCTTCGTGGTCCCAAGAGACATTAGAATTCCCGTAGCCAATGGAAAAATAAGTTTTTACGCCAAAAAGAATCAGCTTTTCGAGAATCAAACCGGTTACGACACCAGCATAAAAATTGGCGGAATAAATGAAAATGCCGTAGTGGACAATATTAGTCCAACTGTGAAGTTATATATGAACGATGAAACTTTTGTTTCGGGTGGCACAACAAACGATTCCCCTTTTCTATTGGCCAAGCTCGAAGACGAAAGCGGCATAAATACAGCCAGCGGAATAGGACATGACATGGTGGCAATATTGGATGGAGATGTAGACAATCCTTTTATTGTAAACGATTATTATCAAACCAATCTGGATGATTATACAAAAGGCACGCTTCGATTTCCTTTGCGAAATTTAGCCGTCGGACTGCATACCATCACGTTCAAAGCTTGGGATGTTTACAACAATCCCATCACTGCCGAAATCCAGTTTATTGTCGTTGGCAACGAGTCCATAAGTTTGACATATGTGCTGAATTATCCCAACCCATTTGTCAATTATACTGAATTTTGGTTTTCACACAATAGGCCTTATGAACCTTTGGAAGTTCAAATTCAAGTGATAACGATAACCGGAAAAGTGGTTTGGACAAAAAACCAAATCGTCACGACAGAAGGATTTCTCTCAAAAGAAATCACTTGGGACGGCAAAGATGATTTTGGAAATAGAATAGGAAAAGGAGTATATGTCTATAAACTCACCGTGAAATCGAACCTAACCAACTCGAAAACCGAAAAATTTGAAAAACTTGTAATACTTTAATAAAATACTATATTTGTTCCACTAATTATTCAGTACCAATGAAAAAAACAGTTTTCCTTTTTGTCTTTTTATTCATAGTTTCATTTGTCAAAGCACAAGAAAATGTCATAACGACAGGAGTCCCGTTTTTATTGGTTGCTGCCGATGCAAGAGCTGCGGGTATGGCTGACAATGGCGTTGCCTCATCTGCCGATGCTTTTTCGCAACAATGGAATCCTGCAAAATATGCTTTTGCGATAGACAAACAAGGTTTTTCGATAACTTATACTCCGTACCTTACTGATTTGGTAAATGACATTTCTTTGGGACAATTGAACTATTACAATCGAATAAACGAAAAAAGTGCTTTTGCCGGAAGTTTTAGATATTTTGGACTAGGCGAAATCGAATTACGACAAACCGGCGATCCAAATGAAGCCGTAAGAACTGTATCTCCAAGCGAATTTGCTTTTGACGGATCATATTCCTTAAAATTAAGCGAGAAATTTTCGATGGCAGTTGGTGCCCGATACATAAATTCAAGCCTTAAAGTGGCAACAGATAATGGAGATGCTTCTGCCGCAAGCTCATTTGCCGTTGATGTTGCAGGATTTTTCCAATCAGAAGAAATAGCTTACAACGAATTCAACGGTAGATGGAGAGCCGGATTCAATATCCAAAATTTAGGCCCAAAAATCAGCTATGACAATACCGAATTTAGCAACAACTTTCTTCCTGCCAACTTAAAAGTGGGAACCGGATTCGATTTCATATTGGACGATTACAACAAAGTAGCTTTAAATGTAGAATTCAACAAGTTGCTTGTGCCAACACCGCAAGACCCAGATTTGAATCAAGACGGAACGATTACCGCCGAAGAAAGAGCCCAAAACAATGACAATTACAGATCCATTGGATGGTTTTCAGGAGTTTCTCAATCCTTTACTGATGCTCCAGGTGGTTTAAGCGAAGAGCTAAAAGAATTCACCTATTCTGTAGGTGCTGAATATTTATACCAAGATTCCTTTACGATGCGAATGGGCTATTTTCATGAAAGTCCAGACAAAGGAGCCAGACAATTTTTCTCTCTTGGAGCAGGATTTAAATACAATGTAGTAAAAGTGGACCTTTCTTATTTGTTTTCCACATCCAAGGTTAAAAATCCTTTGGAAAACACTTTACGATTCTCACTTTCCTTTAATTTTGGCGACAAATACGATGAATACTAGCAAATAATTAATTTATACTTAAATCCAAATTTCATTTCAATGAAGTTTGGATTTTTTTTCCAATAAAAAGAATGAAAGACATTACTATTACCACCCAATTTTCCGTTTTTGATTCTGTTCAAGAATTGCCTCTTGATGTTCAAAATCTAATGGAACAAGCCGTTGCCATCAGAAAAAATGCTTATGCTCCGTACTCTAAATTCAGGGTTGGCGCAGCACTTTTATTAGACAATGGAAAAATTATTTTAGGTTCAAACCAAGAAAACGCAGCCTATCCTTCTGGACTTTGTGCGGAACGTGTAGCCGTTTTTCAAGCCGGAGCGCTATATCCTGAAGCAAAAATATTGAAAATGGCAATTACGGCAGCCTCAGACTCCAACCAGACAGTTGCCCCAATTCCTCCTTGTGGTTCTTGCAGACAATCCATAGCCGAATATGAGATCAAACAAGACTCTCCAATTGAAATCTATTTTATGGGCGAAATTGGCATAATATACCAATCGGCATCGCTAAAAAACCTGCTTCCTTTTATGTTTGACAAGAAGTTTTTGTAAAAAAAACAAAATTAGCAGTAAAAGTGTATTTTAAATTTTAGTACTTCCTTAGAATGTTCTATTTTTGCATCTTGCAAATTTGGGGTAAAAAAACCTTGAGCGTTATCGATTACAGTTATTAAGCACAACACACAATTAGCAAAAAGAAACAATTCAGATGAAAGAAGTTACAAAGGAGGTTTATTTAAAGTGGTATGAAGAAATGCTACTTTGGAGAAAGTTTGAAGACAAACTAGCAGCACTATATATCCAACAAAAAATCAGGGGATTTCTACATTTATACAATGGTCAAGAAGCCGTTTTGGCAGGTGCTTTGCACGCTATGGACTTGACAAAAGATAAAATGATTACCGCATACAGAAATCACGTTCAACCAATAGGAATGGGCGTTGACCCAAGACGTGTAATGGCGGAACTTATGGGAAAAGCAACAGGAACTTCAAAAGGAATGGGTGGTTCCATGCACATTTTCTCAAAAGAACATGGTTTTTATGGAGGTCACGGAATTGTTGGCGGACAAATTCCTCTAGGTGCCGGAATCGCATTTGGCGACAAATACAACAATACTGGCGGAGTGACAATGACTTATTTTGGAGATGGCGCTTCTAGACAAGGTTCCTTACACGAAGCATTCAATATGGCTATGTTATGGAATTTACCAGTAGTATTTATCGTTGAAAACAACGGTTATGCTATGGGAACATCTGTAGAAAGAACTGCCAATCACCCTGATATTTGGAAACTAGGTCTAGGATACGAAATGCCTTGCGGACCAGTTGACGGAATGAACCCGGTAAAAGTTGCCGAAGCCATGAGCGAAGCCATCGAAAGAGCAAGAAGTGGTGGTGGACCAACTTTCCTTGAAATGAAAACGTACCGTTACAGAGGACACTCCATGTCGGATGCACAATTATACCGTTCGAAAGAAGAAGTGGAAGAGTACAAAAAAATTGATCCAATTACCCAAGTTTTGGATGTAATTAAAGATCAAAAATATGCTACGGAAGCAGAAATCGAAATCATCGACCAAAGAGTAAAAGATTTGATTGACGAGTGCGTAAAATTTGCCGAAGAGTCTCCATACCCTGAAAAGCAACAACTATACGACGTTGTTTACGAACAAGAAAACTATCCATTCACCCCTCATAAACTATAAACCAATTATGGCAACAATTATAACAATGCCTCGTTTGAGCGATACGATGACTGAAGGAACGGTGGCGTCATGGTTAAAAAAAGTAGGAGATAAAGTAAGCGAAGGCGACATGCTTGCTGAAATTGAAACCGACAAAGCAACAATGGAATTTGAATCCTTCAACGAAGGAACATTATTATACATCGGAATTCAAGAAGGACAAACTGCTCCAATTGACTCACTTTTGGCAATTATCGGAAACGAAGGCGAAGATATTTCTGCCTTAATTAGTGGTGCCGCTGCTCCAAAAGCAGAAACTCCAGTTGAAGCCAAAAAAGAAGAAGCCGCTCCAGCAGCAGCAACTTCGGCAGCTTTACCCGCAGGAGTTATTGTGGTAACCATGCCTCGTTTGAGCGACACCATGACCGAAGGAACAGTGGCCACTTGGTTAAAAAAAGTAGGTGACAAAGTTGTCGAAGGCGACATGCTTGCCGAAATCGAAACCGACAAAGCCACAATGGAATTCGAATCTTTCAACGAAGGAACTTTATTATACATCGGAATTCAAGAAGGACAAACTGCTCCAATTGACTCACTTTTGGCCATCATTGGACCTGCAGGAACAGATGTTAGTGGAATTATTGCTAGTGGAAGTGCTGCACCAGTAGCCGCTCCTGCTGAAGAAGCGAAAGCAGCTCCATCTACACAAGCAGCTCCAGTTGTTCAAGAAGCTCCAGCCGACGGACAACGCGTTTTAGCTTCGCCATTAGCAAAGAAAATCGCCAGCGAAAAAGGAATTCAATTGACACAAGTAAAAGGCTCTGGAGAAAACGGACGCATCACCAAAAGTGACGTTGAAAACTTTACTCCACAAGCTGCTGCTCCTGCCGCTGCAAGTGCTGCCGCACCAGCTAAAGCAGAAACTGCTGCACCAGCTGCAAAACCTTATGTTCCGGCTGGACAAGTTGCCACCGAGGAGATTAAAAACTCCACAATGCGTAAAGTTATTGCCAAACGTTTGGCAGAATCTTTGTTCACGGCACCGCATTACAACTTGGTAATCGAGGTGACTATGGACGAAGCAATGAAATCAAGAAGTATTATCAACAGCGTGCCAGATACCAAAGTATCTTTCAACGATATGGTAATTAAAGCTTCGGCATTGGCTTTGAAAAAACACCCAAAAATCAATTCTCAATGGTCTGCTGATGCCATCACTATTAACTATCACGTGAATATTGGTGTTGCCGTTGCCGTTGAAGACGGATTGGTTGTTCCAGTATTGCCATTCACCGATGGTATGAGCTTGTCTCAAATTGGAGCCAGCGTAAGAGACCTTGCAGGAAGAGCCAAAAACAAAAAATTATTGCCTACCGAAATGGAAGGAAGTACTTTCACCATCTCCAACCTTGGAATGTTTGGTATTACTGAATTCAACTCCATCATCAACCAACCGAATTCTGCCATCCTATCTGTAGGAGCGATTGTAGAAAAACCAGTGGTGAAAAATGGACAAATCGTGGTAGGAAACACGATGATGCTTTCATTGGCTTGCGACCACAGAACTATCGACGGGGCAACCGGAGCACAGTTCTTGCAAACTTTGAAACAATATATTGAAAACCCAGTGACGATGCTTGCTTAAGAGCTTTTCACTTTAATAATAGAAATCCCGTTTTGAGTAAATCAGAACGGGATTTTTTTATTTATTAAAACCAATAACTTTTAAGAATCAATATTGACATTACCCGTGAAATTAATTGTTGAATAATTTGTCAGAACAGCTATAATAACTAGAGTATGCGAATATCCATAAAATTTAGTGTTTCTAATTTTAAAATTTGATTCAAAACCTTGCAAGTTATCCCATTCTAATTTTGCATTTGTTTCAACAATTCCTTTTTAAAAAAAGTAGCAACCAATATGAGTATAAAACTTCCCATGGCTGTAGCCGTTCTACAAGTGTGAAAAAAATCCCAGGTTTTAAGAATGGCAACCCCATTTTTTGGAGGAGAAGTTTGAAGCCATGTTTTTATTTGGGCACTAATTGGCATACTCCCAAAATAACTAATCAGAAAAGTTATTGTTGCGAGAATCACTGCAAAGCCAGTCAAAATAAAAACATATTTTAACGACCTTATCCTCCATGCAAACCAAACAGAAGAAATAATGGAAGCCACCATCAGTACCTTAAAAACAAAATCATTGTACTTCATTAGCACAACCCTAAAACGAAGGTGGACATCAATGGGCACTTCCCAAAAACTTGGCATTATATTAAATCTCACATAGAAAAAAGTACCAGCAAGCAAACCCGTTGCAAATAAAGCAACAGCATTTGAAATTTCATTTTTAGAATTCATTGTATGAAAGAGGAAAACCTATTATTATAAAATAACGTCTAGCCTAATCAGCATAGGTCACAAATATATAACTTTCAACGCACTATATCAAAAGATGACTCCAATAAAGGCTTATTTATTCTTCTCCTCAATCCATCTTGACATATACTTCGTGCTCATCAAAGTATGATGTTGGAGCATAGTTCCCATAAAATTATGCAAACGATGTGAATTTAAATTGGTTTGCACATTAAAAATATGCTTTACAAAATCATCTGTAAACAAGGATTTCAAATAGCGTTTTTCTATAATTTCAAAACCGTTTTCTTGGGCTTTTATCCAAAGCGTTTTATCTTGATACAATCCCACCGCTTTATCAGCAAAAGTCTGGGCATCATCAGCAATAAAACCATTCCACAGCAAATCACCGCACATTGATTCTGCTCCAATGGTTGTGGTCACGCTTGGCGTTCCGCATTGCATCGCTTCCAACAATTTTCCTTTTATTCCTGCACCAAAACGCAAAGGAGCCAAAACCACTCTTGCCTTTCTCACGACTTCCTGTGCATCATCGGCGCGACCCATTATATAAAAACCCTGTTTAGGATTGTGTAATTGCAGTACTTTTTGCGAAGGATAAGCACCATAAATCTGCAAAACCGCTTCCGACATTTGCTTTCTGATAAGTGGCCAAATCGTTTCTTTCAGGTATTGAACCGCATTCCAATTGGGTTCGTGGAGGAAGTTGCCAATGAAAACAAAATTGTTTCGATTTTCAAACGAAGGCAGATTTTGAATGTTCGATTCTTTAATTGGCTCCAACAGCAAAGGCAAATAATACAATATATTGGAATCGATTTTGAAAACAGTTTTCAACACTTCCATTTCATATTCGGAAATCATCAAGGAAACATCGCAACGCAAAATACTGGCAATTTCTCTTTTGGCAACTTCTTCGACCAATAAATCATCTGTTGAAAATGGTCTGCTTTCCTTGAATGCTTTTTGGCGTGCCAAACGCAGACAATGTAAATCTTCAGTATCAAGCAATCGCAAGGCATCGGGACAATTTTCGGCAACACGCCAACCAAATTGCTCTTCGATCATGAAACGATCAAACAAGACAATGGATGGATTCAAATCCTTGACAAAAACGTCAAAACTGGAACAATTCAAGGCAATGGATTTTTTGTTGACGTTCAAAGAATTTAAGTCAATCATATAATCGCTGTCCATCGCCGGACTGGCAAAAGTGACTTCAAATCCTTGTTCCTTGAAAATGGAAATCAATTGCACCATTCGTCCTCCGGCTGCAGAAGAATTGGGTTCCGGCCAAACAAATCCAATAATTAAAACAGTCTGATTTGCATTCATAAGTTACATTTAACGACACAAAATACGGTAAATAATCCCGAAATCAATCTGTTCCAACCCAAATAAAAGCAGTATTTTTGTAAATAATTTATATACGAAAGAAAATGTTGGGATTAAAATTAGTTACAGACCCAAAATGGGTAAATATCGTCGAATCGAACATCGAAGAAATTTT
>NZ_PNNA01000108.1 GCF_013823965.1 Flavobacterium sp. | reverse complement strand
ACAGCAACAACGGCTAAACTTAAAAATACTTTTTTCATCTTACTTAATTATAAAAGGTTAATTATTAATTCGGGGCAAAGATATAAATTTTTTAATAGGTAAAATATTTTTTTATATTTTTTTTGAAAAATAATATTCATTTGTCGACGAAAGGGCAAATTACAATTATGGTCTCATTAAATCCAAAAATTTAATAAATATCTGACTTTCTTGTCAAACGTTTTATTTTTAACTATTTTTTATATAGATAATTCATTTTCAATTAGTTACTTTTTCTTCGGGTGAACTAATTTCAGTTCTTCTATCAGGTTTTTTGCTCCAGCATATTTATCCATGATAAATAGAATGTATCGCACATCTACCATGATATTTCTACAAATACTTGGGTCATAGTAAATGTCACTCATGGTTCCTTCCCAAACCCTGTCAAAATTGAGTCCAATCAAGTTGCCCTTAGCGTCGATCGCCGGACTTCCTGAATTGCCTCCAGTAGTGTGATTTGTGCCAATAAAACAAACCGGCATTTTACCATTTTCACCATAGATGCCATAATCTTTGGTCTTGTATAAATCAATTAATTTTGCCGGAACGTCAAATTCATAATCACCCGGAATGTATTTTTCCATTACGCCGTCTAAATAGCTTTTGGATGTATAAATCGTTGCGTCTTTAGGTTCGTATCCTTTCACTTTGCCATAAGTAATTCTTAAAGTGCTATTGGCGTCTGGAAAAATTCGGCGTTCTTTGTTTAATTCCAATTGCGCTTTCATGTAAGTGCGTTGCAAAGCTGTAATTCTCAAATTGATTTCATCATATTTTGGTGTCACTTCTGTCGAGTATTTATCCGCCAGTTCTTTTACCAGTTGAAATCCTTTGTCATTGTTCAAATTTGCTAAAACCGTTTGGGCATCACCGGTCAGTAATTCTTTTAATCCAGCGTAATTTTTTAGTTTGGAATTGGAATAAATCTCTGAAGCCAAAGTTTTGGCATTGGCATTTACCAAACTTTGGGGTAAAAATTGTTTTGGCGATTTAGTGGCGTATAATTCGATCAACTCTTCAAAAACATTTTGATCGACAGCGGCATTAAAATTTTTATAGAAACTTTCTTGTCCGGTTATTAAATTGTTTTTTCTGTCCGTGAACGATTGTTCTCCTTTTGTTTTGAACACTTGTTCCAATTGATAGAGTTTGTATCCAATACTCAACAATTCGGTATTGAGGATTACCACTTCCGTGAAATAATCTTTGGCAGAGGCATATGGTGCTATTTCTGCATAGTTTTTTTTAAAATCGGCTAATAGTGTTCCGTATTCTTTTTCTTTGCCAGCTTTACTAATTTTTTGCTGAAAAACTTTTTCAGATTCTTTTTTCAGGACAACGGCATTTGATTTTTTCAATCCTTGGGTTTCGCCAATCCATTTTTTCCAATAATTGGCAATTTTGGCATATTTAGCGGCATATTGAATTTTTATGGCGTTGTCTTTTCGCATAAAACCGTCGGCAACTTTCAAAGCTTTGTCCCTAATTTCGATTTTTGCAGGATTCAACTCGTTTACAATTTGTTCAATCGCAACTGCGGGCAAATATTCGTTTGTTTTTCCTGGATAACCAAAAACCATTGTGAAATCATCGTCGGTTACGCCATCAAGGGAAATGGGCAAGAAATGTTTTGGAGTGTAAGGAACGTTGTCTTTCGAATAAGCTGCTGGACGATTGTTTTTGTCGGCATAAATTCGGAATAAAGAAAAATCTCCAGTGTGGCGTGGCCAAACCCAATTGTCCGTATCAGAACCAAATTTTCCAATAGATGTAGGCGGAGCACCCACCAAACGGACATCTTTAAAAGTTTCTGTTACGAAAAGCATGTATTGATTGCCTTCAAAAAAAGTGCGAATTTTATTTTCCTGCCAATTTTCCTTGGGTAAAGAATTAGTCAAGGCAGTTATGTTTTCTTGAATTTTCTTTTGTTTTTCCGCTTCGTTTGTAAGTGAAGTGGTTCCTTCTAAAACCAGTGCGGTTACATCTTCGATTTTTACCATAAAAGTGACGGTCAGTCCTTCGTTTGGCAATTCGTCTTCCATTTTATAAGCCCAAAATCCATCTGCCAGATAATCGTGCTCTACGCTGGAATGCGATTGAATCTGTGAATATCCGCAATGATGATTGGTCAAAATCAATCCTTTTGGAGAAATCACTTCCGAGGTACAACCTCCGTTAAAATGGGGAACAGCATCTTTCAAACTCGAATGATTCACGTCGTAAATATCTTTTACCGACATTTTCATGCCCAAGTTTTTCATTTCTTTTTCATTCATTCCTTTTAAAAGCGAAGGAATCCACATGCCGCCTTGCTGGGCTTGTGTTTGAATGACAAATAATAATAAGGCTAATTTTAAAAATTTCATTGTATTGGATTTAGGTTATAATTTTTAATTTTTGTCTTTCAATATGGACTTTAAAATAATGGTAGTAGCTCCCTTATTCATTTGTACGAAAGTGCTGCAAATATGTCCTTTTTCGTGTCGAATGTCGTCGTTGGCAATCAAATTGGAAAAAGCATCAAAAAGACCTTTTTTATCTGAAATGGAAATGCAACCTTCCATATTTACCAAGGCCGTTGCTTCGGCAAAATGTGAAAAATTGGGACCAATAACGATTGGAACACCAAAAGTAGCAGGTTCTAAAATATTGTGAACTCCCGGATTTCCGAAGCCTCCGCCAACATAAGCAATATCGGCATAACTGTAAATTTTGGTCAAAATTCCTATGGTGTCAATGAGGAAGACATCAAAATCAGCCAGATTTTTAGTTGATTTTTCCGAAAAAAGAACAGTTTTTTTGGTAATAGAATTTTTTAATTCCTGAATTTGTTCGCTTTTAATATTATGTGGCGCAATGATGAACTTCACTTTTCCAGAAGTTTGATTGATATATTCCACCAATAAATTCTCGTCTTTTGGCCACGAACTTCCCACAACAATCGTCAAAGTATCATTTTTGAATGTTTCGATAAAATCCAGGGAATTGTCTTTTTCTAAAATTGTGGCTACTCTATCAAAACGCGTATCTCCGGAAACGGCCACATTGGTTTTGCCTAATTCCAACAACAATTTTTTGGAACTTTCGTTTTGTACAAAAAAGTAAGTAAATGTTTCCAATGCTTTTCTGTAAAATCCACCATGCCATTTAAAAAATAGTTGGTTTTTCCTGAAAATTCCCGAAATCAAATAGGTTGGAGTTTCTAGTTTTCGCAATTCGTTCAAATAATTCGGCCAATATTCATATTTGATGAAGAACACCATTTCAGGATGGACCAACGACAAAAAATCTTTCGCATTTTTTCTGGTATCCAAAGGCAAATATATCGTAACATCGGCAACCGCATTATTTTTTCGAACTTCATAACCTGACGGCGAAAAAAAAGTGATGACGATTTTATGATTGGGGAATTTCTCTTTTATTTTTTCAATCACGGGCAAACCTTGCTCGTATTCGCCAAGGGAAGCAGCGTGGAACCAAATGGTTTTGTCGTTTGGATTGATTTTGGTTTGCAAAATTTCAAAAACCGGCTTTCGTCCATCTATAAAAAGTTTGATTTTTGGACTGAAAAGAGCGATGATTTTTAATAAAAAACCAGCAATTTGAACAATTAGATCGTAAAGGAAAAGCATATCAAAAAATTTCTGGTGCTAAATTACGTTTTCTTTTAATTATCTATAAAATCATTCTGCTAAAATCCCTATTTTTGTTCTAAATTTAAAATACAATCGAGGTTGTGTTTTAGTAAATTCAAATAAAAGGTTAAATGAAAAAAATACAAATGGTTGACTTGAAAAGTCAATACGATAAAATAAAAGACACCGTTAACATTTCAATCCAAGAAGTTCTCGACACCAACACCTACATTAACGGACCTCAAGTTCACCAATTCCAAAAAAATCTCGAAGAATATCTCGGCGTAAAACACGTAATTCCTTGTGCAAACGGTACCGATGCCTTGCAAATTGCCATGATGGGATTGGATTTAAAACCCGGTGATGAAGTAATTACAGCCGATTTTACCTTTGCCGCAACGGTTGAGGTTATTGCCTTGTTGCAACTCACGCCAGTTTTGGTTGACGTGGATTTGCATAATATGAATATTTCCATCGAAAGAATCAAGAAAGCAATCACGCCAAAAACTAAAGCCATCGTACCCGTACATTTGTTCGGTCGTGCCGCTAATATGGAAGCCATTATGGCTATTGCCAAAGAAAACAATCTTTATGTTATTGAAGACAATGCACAAGCCATTGGGGCCAATTGCAAGTTTTCTGACGGAACCAAAAAGAAAGCGGGAACAATTGGACACGTTGGGGCAACCTCGTTTTTTCCGTCTAAAAATCTAGGATGTTACGGAGATGGTGGAGCTATTTTTACCAATGATGATGCTTTGGCACACAAAATCAGGGGAATCGTGAATCACGGAATGTATGAGCGTTACCATCACGACGTGGTGGGCGTAAATTCAAGATTGGACAGTATTCAAGCTGCTGTTTTAAACGCCAAATTGCCATTTTTGGACGAATACAACACCGCGCGTCAAAATGCAGCCCGAAAATACACGGCAGCTTTTGAAGGTCACAAAAACATCATCGCACCAAGTATTTGCGAGATTTGCGACTGCCACGTTTTTCATCAATATACTTTGCGAATCATCAACGCCGACAGGAATGGATTGATGCAACATTTGTTGGACAAAGGTATTCCTTGTGCGATTTATTATCCAATTCCTTTGCATTTGCAAAAAGCCTATTTGGATTCAAGATATAAAGAAGAAGATTTTCCGGTGACCAATCAATTGGTAAAAGAAGTGATTTCGTTGCCAATGCACACCGAATTAGACGATGAGCAAATCAAGTTTATTACTGATAGCGTCTTGGAATTTTTGAAATAAATCTACTAATCCGAGGTTAAAAAAATTAAAATGAAAATACTAGTAACAGGTGGTTTGGGTTTTATCGGTTCACATACCGTGGTCGAATTGCAAAATCAGGGTTTTGAAGTAGTCATTATTGACAATCTTTCGAACACTTCATTAAATGTTCTGGACGGAATTGCCAACATTACGGGAATCAACACGGCATTCGAAAATTTGGATTTACGCGACAAAGAAAAAGTGCAAGATTTTTTCAAAAGACATCGTGATATCGCTGGCGTTATCCATTTTGCGGCTTCAAAAGCAGTGGGCGAGAGCGTTGGAAATCCATTGTTGTATTATGAAAACAACCTGAATACTTTAATTTATTTGCTTCAGGAATTACAAAAACAACCCGAGGCCAACTTTATTTTTAGTTCGTCTTGCACGGTTTACGGTCAAGCCGAAAAAATGCCCATTACTGAAGATGCATCCATTCAAACCGCAATGTCACCTTATGGAAATACCAAGCAAATAGGCGAAGAAATCATTACAGATGCTGCCAAAGTGACCAATATCAATGCGATTTTGTTGCGTTATTTCAACCCAATTGGAGCGCATTCATCGGCCGAAATTGGGGAATTGCCTTTAGGAGTTCCACAAAATTTGGTGCCGTTTATCACCCAAACCGGATTGGGCTTGCGAAAAGAATTATCGGTTTACGGAGATGATTATCCAACTCCCGACGGGACTTGTATCCGCGATTATATTCACGTAGTCGATTTGGCGAAAGCCCATGTGATTGCCTTGCAACGCTTGTTGGAGAAAAAGAATTTGGACAAAGTGGAGGTTTTCAATTTGGGAACCGGAACCGGAAGCTCGGTTTTGGAAGTGATTCATTCCTTCGAAAAAGTAAGCGGACAAAAATTGCCTTACAAGATTGTTGCCCGTAGAGAAGGCGACATCACTTCGGCTTACGCCAATACCGATAAAGCAAACAATGTTTTGGGCTGGAAAGCACAATCCACTTTGGATGAAGCAATGGAAAGCGCCTGGAAATGGGAGCAGAAAGTCAGGAACAAGTAATCAGTGCTCCGTTTTTAGTGTTCAGTAAAAAAACGAAATCCTAAATTACCAACTCGATAATTTAGGATTTTTTGATTTAAATAATTAGTTGTAAGTTTGTTATGTTAAAACAAAAGCGATGAATCCTAAAAAAGACAATCCGAAAATCAATAAAGTAGAAGAGCCTAACGTTGCTTATGAATCTTCGAAAGTGAAATTCAAGGGAATTGACAGGGCTACTTTTGATTTTGATGCTGAATTCGCAAATGGATTGACTCCAGAAGAATTCAAAGCTGAAATGCACAAAAGAATAAAAGCATATCCTTGGAAAAAATAATTTTTAAGGATAGTGTTTTAGATTACTTTGATGAATTGGTTTATACCCTTTTCAGGGAAGAATATTTTAGTTATTCTGAAAATGCCCAACATTATATTGATAAAATTGTAGATTTCATTTTTTATGAAATTAATAATTTTCCACATAAAAATACTCCCCAAAAACTTCGGTATCTTGGCTCCCACTACATTTTTTATAAATCGAACAACAGAACGACTTGGTATGTTTTCTTTGAGAAAAAAGAGAACAATTATTTAGTTACAGGAATTATCAATAATCATTGTGAGGAAGCGAAGGAGCTTTGAAAACAAAAAATCCCCACAAACTTAAAGTTTATGAGGATTCCGTTTATTAACACACTGATCACTAAAAACTTGACCACTGAAT
The DNA here is from genome assembly GCF_013823965.1 of Flavobacterium sp. Classification (GTDB taxonomy): domain Bacteria; phylum Bacteroidota; class Bacteroidia; order Flavobacteriales; family Flavobacteriaceae; genus Flavobacterium. The sequence goes on along the minus strand of NZ_PNNA01000108.1, from coordinate 79,701 downwards.
ACTAATTTTAAGCGTTCGCCGTAGCCGCTTCTTTATTGATTTTTCCAATCAATCCAGCCAATACTTTTCCAGGACCTACTTCGGTGAACAAAGTCGCACCGTCGGCAATCATTTGTTGCACGGATTGCGTCCATTTCACGGGAGCCGTCAATTGGATAATCAAGTTTTTCTTGATTTCGTTGGCATCAGAAACAGCCGATGCTGTCACATTTTGATACACTGGACAAATAGGAGTGGAGAATGTCGTCGCTTCAATGGCTGCGGCCAATTCCTCTCTTGCCGGTTCCATCATTGGCGAATGGAAAGCTCCGCCAACAGGCAATAACAAGGCTCTTTTTGCTCCGGCTGCTTTCATCGCTTCACAGGCTTTTTCCACTGCCGAGAATTCTCCAGAAATCACCAATTGTCCCGGGCAGTTGTAATTGGCTGCCACTACAACTCCATCAATCGAAGCGCAAACTTCTTCCACAACGTTGTCGGCCAATCCCAAAACGGCTGCCATAGTTGAAGGCGTTATTTCGCAGGCTTTTTGCATTGCCAAAGCTCTTTGGGAAACCAATTTCAATCCGTCTTCAAAAGACAAAACACCATTGGCAACCAAGGCCGAGAATTCGCCCAAAGAATGTCCCGCCACCATTTCCGGTTTGAAATCTTCCAAGGTTTTGGCCAAAATCACCGAATGCAAGAAAACGGCCGGTTGGGTAACTTTAGTTTCTTTCAATTCTTCGGCTGTGCCTTCAAACATAATGTCCGTGATGCGGAAACCCAAAATTTCATTGGCTTTTTCGAATAAATCTTTGGCCAATGCCGAGTTTTCATATAAATCTTTGCCCATTCCGGTGAATTGTGCTCCTTGACCTGGAAAAACGTATGCTTTCATCTATTTTAGTTTAAAAGTTTAAGGTTTAAAAGTTTAAAGTTTCTCTAAAAAGAGAAAAAAAACTGCGTTGCAAAAATAGTGTTTTTTTAGTATTTATCGAGAAAGATAATAGGAACACAATAGAAAAACGGCTAAACTTCTTTGAGAAATTTAGCCGTTTGTACATCTTTTAAACCAGTTTTTTAAATGATTTATTGTTTTGCCAATTGTAATTCAATATTCAATTTTACTTCTTCTCCAACTAAAACTCCGCCAGTTTCCAATGCTGAATTCCAGTTTAAACCCCAGTCTTTACGGTTAATTTTACCATAAATGTTCAACCCCGCTTTGGTGTTTCCCCAAGGGTCTTGCATCAATCCGCTGAATTCTACTGGGAATTTCACGGATTTTGTTATTCCTCTTAAAGTTAAATCTCCTGTCAATTCGTAATCTCCGTCTTTTTTAGTAAAAGACGATGCTTTGAAAGTCAATTTTGGATGATTGTCAGCATCAAAAAAGTCAACGCTTTTCAAGTGATTGTCTCTGTCAGCATTATTCGTGTCAATAGAATTGATGTCTGCCGAGAATTCGATACTTGCATTTTCGAAGTTGTCATCTTCGGTTGCGATGTTTGCATCGTAAGTTCCAAATTTTCCGGAAACATTGGTAAACATCATGTGTTTTACTTTAAAACCAATTTCTGAGTGTGTTGGGTCAATTGCCCATTTTGTAGTTGCCATAATTTTATTTTTTAATTGTTATTTCATTTTGATAAGGCAAATTTACGGTGACACTACCGATGGAGCACTTAATCTAGATTAAGAACGAAAAAACCGGAAAACTATTTAGTATTCCGGTTTGTTATTTAGATCATTTATATTTTATTCATTTTTGTAAAACGTTAAAGCACCCGATGGACATTTTTGTACCGTTTCGATGATTTTGTCCGTTGAGGAGCTGTCGATTTTTATCCAAGGTTTCTCTTTGGGTTGAAAAACTGCGGGATTGTTCTTGACGCAATTGGCCGAATGAATGCATTTTCCGGATTGCCATACCACGGTCACTTCGCCGTTGGTATATTCTTTTTTCAAGTCGTTAGGATTCATGATTTTTGAATTCAAGTTTACAAAACATCTCTAAATTCTGGATTTTTATCGAAAACACTTTTTGCAAAAGGACAAAGTGGGACAAGCGTAATTTTTTTTTCTCTTGCAAATTCAACTGCTTTTGCAACCATTTTTTTGCCAAAACCTTTACCGTTATTGCCTGGATTGACTTCGGTGTGGTCAATGATCATCTTGTCTTTGCCCGCAAAAACAAAAGTCATTTTTGCTTCTTGTTTCCCGTCAACCGAAACATAAAAGTATCCTTTTGTGTCGTTTAATTCTAATCCTATTGTTTCGTCCATTGTTTTTGATTTATTGTTTCATCGGTATTTCCATCAATAGAAATTTGGCGTCGGTGGTTGCTTTGATATTCAATGTTTTAAAATCGGTTATGCCCAAACCATCACGAGTTTCCAATTCTTGGCCGTCGACAGTGATGGTTCCGGAAATTACGAAAACATAAAGTCCGTTGCCTTCTTTTTTCAATTCGTAGGTTTTGGAAAATCCAGCTTCGAAATCAGCCAAGTAAAACCAAGCGTCTTGATGAATCCAAACTCCGGCATCATCAGGATTTGGAGACAATATTTGTGCAAAATTATTTTTTTGTTCCGTGGTATCCAAAGTGATTTGTTGGTAACGAGGTTGCACGTTTCTATATTTTGGGAATACCCAAATTTGGAAAAGTTTGGTGCGTTGATCCGCATTCGGGTTGAACTCGGAGTGTTGAATTCCGGTTCCGGCACTCATCACCTGCACGTCGCCGGTTTTGATGGTGGCGGCATTTCCCATACTGTCTTTGTGGGCTAAATCGCCTTCTAGCGGAATGGTGATAATTTCCATATTGTCGTGTGGATGTGTTCCAAAACCCATTCCTGCAGCAATGGTGTCATCGTTTAAAACGCGTAACATTCCGAATTGTATTCTATGTGGGTTGTACCAACTGGCAAAGCTAAAACTATGGTAAGCGTTTAACCATCCGTGATCTGCATGTCCCCTTGTGTCTGCTTTGTGTAAAACTGTAGTTGCCATAATATCTTATATTTAATTGTTATTTGATAAAGCAAATTTACTATCAATGTAAACGGAAATCACTTAATGTAGGTTAATAAATCTTTTAGGTTCCTGAAATGGGAAAGAGATTATTTTCGCAACATTTTACTTTTCATTTTACTAAAAAATTCGGGTGTGACGCCAATGAAAGAGGCAATATGTTTTTGGGGGACTTGTTGAATGAGCGAAGGATATTTTTTCGAAAATTTTTCAAAACGTTCTTCTGCCGATAAACTCAAGTTATCCATAATTCGTTGTTGATTGGCAACCAAGGCATTTTCAGTCAATATCCGAAAGAAGCGTTCCAGTTTGGGAATGTCGTGATACAATTGCTCTTGATTTTCTTTGGAAAGCAAAACCACTTCGGCATCTTCGATAACTTCTATAAAAAGATTGCTTGGTTTTTGGGAAATCAAGCTGTACATATCACTAATCCACCAGCCTTGACAAGCAAAACTCATCACGTGTTCGACAATATTATCGTTGATGTTGAAACTTCGCAGCACGCCCGAATTCACGAAATAAGAATTCTTGCAGATTTCGCCGGCATTGAGCAAAATAGTTTTTGCTTTGTATTGATGCGTTTCAGTTTTAGACAAAAAAAGCTCTTGTTCTTGCGGAGTTAGAGCAACGTGTTTTATAATATTGTCTATTAATGCAGCCATTTTTCCTTTTATTTTTTTTCGGGTAATAGCTTAAAAGAAGTTGCTATGAAACGATTCTTTACAATATTCCCCACGACTTCGGCTTTTCTTACCGCAGCGCAAAATCCGTCATTAGCGTGTGCGTCACCGTGTGAGTCGATAGAAGTTCCATCTACAAAATAGGTTTTTCCATCAATGCGAACCGCTAAATCACAGCCTTGTCCTTTCATTTTGAATTGACATTGACCACAAGATGCTTCCACAATTTGAGACTTGGGTTGTTCTTTTTTGTCTTGCGCATGAACGAATACTACAGAAGACAGGAATAGCAATAAGAATAGTTTTTTCATCTTTCGGGGGATTAATTCCACTAAGGTAGCTTTTTTTTAGGATTTAATCTTCCTCGATTTCGAATTCGGCATCTTTTTCCCAAATTTCCATTTCGCAGGGTTTGCAGTTGAATTTGAGTTTGTATTCCAATTCGCCCTGTTTCAAAATTAAAGGTTCTTTGAGTCTGCCATCCATATTGGGATGGTATTTTGGGCATTTTTCCAATTCGTATTTGATGCAGTATTTGGTGGTCATCACGCGAGATTTTCCAGGATCCCATTGCAGTTCGAACGCTTTTTCTATTTCGGTAACACCGTGACGTTCGTAGAATTTTCGAGCCAATTTATTCGAAACATTGTACATGAAATCCAGTTTGGTTTCCGGATAAGGATGCGAGGTTTTGACCAATTGGTGTTCGTGACGTTTGTAATTGGCAAGGCGAATGGCTGATAATTGTTCGAAAACCGTTCTTCGCATTTCGTTGATTTTGGAAATAGGGAGGAACCAATTTTCGGAGAACATAATCGTAATTTCATCGGCGGTGTAAGGAGTGAAACCTGTTTTCGCCAAATTGATTTTGAAATTTTCTTCGATGGATTCGTTGTTTTTGGTTCTTTCTTTTGGATGAACCAATTTTACGTTGCTTATATTTCCGTCTTCGTCTGTGGCGATTAATTCGAAGCCGTTTTCGTTTTCGGTCAACAATAAAGTGGTGCTGATTTTTCGAACGGCACTGTCTTCACGTTCCACGATTTTGATGAAAGCCGCGTCGTTGTTGCGGTAAATGAAAGTTCCGGGCTTGATTTCTTTCAACACATTTGGATACGTCAAACCGTTTTCGACTTTGTTGACGTAAATTCCGTCGGCTTCGTTGTTTTCGTTGATGAAACACAGTCCGTCGCCATTGTTCAGGAATTCCCCGTTTTCGATTTCATAAGCGTTTCCAATGGTTTTAATCAGTTTGCCAATGTATTGTCCTTTCGATTTTGGACTTTCCCAAGAACCGATGGATTGGTGTCTTTCGTTGACGAAATAATCGGTATAACCACGGTTGAAACTTTTGTCCAAAGCCGATTCGAAAGTATAAGTACAGGTTCCCGAAGAAGCTTTGGTATATTTTCCGCTGTTGTCGTTTTCCAGAAAAGCGTCCAGTTTTTGGCGTAAATAGGAGACGTTGTTTTTTACATAGACAACATCTTTCAAGCGTCCTTCGATTTTGAAAGAGCAAATTCCGGCTTCAACCAAGTTTGGAATCTGATCGGAAACATCAAAATCCTTGATGGAAAGCAAGTGGCTGTTTTTGATTAAGGTTTCGCCGTGACCGTCGATGAGGTTGTACGGCAAACGACAGTTTTGGGCGCAGGAACCGCGATTGGCCGAGCGTTCGCCATTGGCCACACTCATATAACAGTTTCCGCTGAAAGAAACGCAAAGCGCTCCCGTTACGAAAAATTCGAGTTCCACATCACTCGCTTCGCTGATTTCTTTGATTTGGTGTAAGTTCAATTCGCGGGCCAAAACCACACGTTTCATTCCGGCATCTTTCAAGAATTTGATTTTGTCGGCATCACGATTGTTGGCTTGTGTGCTGGCGTGCAAAACGATGGGCGGCAATTCCATTTCCATAATCGCCATATCTTGCACAATCAGCGCATCGACACCAATGTCGTATAATTTCCAAATCATCTGGCGGCAGTCTTCCAATTCGTTGTCGTACAAAATGGTGTTGACCACCACGAAAACCTGCACGTTGAATAAATGGGCGTACTCCACCAATTTCGCCACGTCTTCAATCGAATTGGTGGCATTGGAACGAGCGCCGTATAAAGGAGCTCCAATATAAACCGCATCGGCACCGGCATTGATGGCGGCCATTCCCCCGATTAAATCTTTGGCTGGAGCCAGTATTTCTATTTTTTTCTTCATCGAATGGATGATAATTGTTTTGTTTTTAATGGTTTAGGTTTCTATCGGCTTTCGCCAAAAAGTTTGCAAAGTTCTTATAAATTTTTCAGGATTTCTAATTTGGAATGGATTTTTTGGAAATAATTGGGTCAGTGAAGGAAAAGGTCTGTGAAAAATCGTGTGAATAGCAGATTCTAATTACTTTTTAATGTTTTTGGAAACAAAAAAGCCCCAAGAAAATCTTGAGGCTTTTGGTATTGAAATAGAAGTTTGAACTTATGCAGCCAAAGCTTCTTTGATTCTGCGTAATGCTTCTGTTAATTGCTCTTCGCTGGTTGCGTAAGAGAAACGTATGCAATTAGGATTTCCAAAAGCATCTCCAGTTACCGTTGCTACGCAAGCTTCTGCCAAAAGATACATTGCCATATCGTTTGCGTCTTTGATTTCAGTTCCTTTCAATGTTTTTCCGAAGAAAGAAGAAACGTCTGGAAAAACGTAGAAAGCGCCTTCTGGAACGTTGATTTTGATTCCTGGAATTTCTTTCAACAATCCAACCACTAAATCTCTACGGCTGTGGAATGCTTGAACCATATGATTCAATACGCTTGGATCGGCATCTACGGCAGTGATGGTAGCACGTTGCGCCACGGAATTTGCGCCTGAAGTTACTTGTCCTTGAATTTTTGTACAGGCTTTTGCGATAAATTCTGGTGCTCCGATGTAACCAATTCTGTATCCTGTCATTGCAAAAGCTTTCGCAACTCCATTCACGGTAACTGTTTTTTCCAACATTCCCGGAATAGATCCGATGCTGCAAAAAGTTCCTGAGAAATTGATGTGCTCGTAGATTTCGTCAGCAACAACATATACTTGTGGATGTTTTTCTAACACTTTGGCCAAAGCAGTCAATTCTTCTCTGTTGTAAACAGAACCTGAAGGATTACAAGGCGAAGAGAACCACATCATTTTTGTTTTTGGCGTGATGGCAGCTTCTAGTTGTTCTGGCGTGATTTTGAAATCAGTTTCCACAGAAGTTGGAACTTCTACAGGAACTCCACCTGATAATTTCACGATTTCGAAATAAGAAACCCAGTAAGGTGCTGGCAAAATTACTTCGTCACCATCGTTTAACATTACTTGTGCAATGTTGTATAAAGATTGTTTTGCTCCGGTTGAAACCACGATTTGGGATGGTTTGTAATCTAATCCGTTGTCTCTTTTGAATTTTCGGCAAATAGCTTCTTTTAAGTCTTGATAACCATCTACTGGAGAATACGTGCTGTAGTTTTCGTCGATAGCTTTTTTGGCAGCTTCTTTGATAAAATCAGGTGTGTTGAAATCGGGTTCACCCAAACTCAAACTGATAATATCTTTTCCTTGTGCTTTTAATTCTCTGGCCAAAGCAGCCATAGCTAACGTTTGTGAAGTAGCTAAATTATTGATTCTGTCTGAAAGCGGATTGTTCATTAAAATGTAATTTTGATTATTAAAGTTGGTTGTGTTTTTTTAATTATTGTAAAGCGGGTTTCATTCCAAGCTCTTTCAAATGTTTGAAATGTGCAATAACGGCACTTCGAAAAGTCTTGTATTCGTAATAAGGCAAGTTGCATTCTTGAGCAGTTTCCTTTACTATTTTAGCGATTTTGCCATAATGAATATGGCTAATATTCGGGAAAATGTGGTGTTCGATTTGGTGATTTAAACCTCCGGTGTACCAATTGATAATCCAGTTTTTCGGAGCAAAATTAGTTGTTGTGAATAATTGGTGAATTGCCCAAGTGTTTTCAATTTCGCCATCTTCATTTGGAACGGGATTGGTAGTTTCTTTTACCACGTGTGCCAATTGGAAAACGATGCTCAATATTAATCCAGCGGTATAATGCATCACGAAAAAGCCAACAAGAACTTTCCACCAAGTGATTCCAATAACCATTGGCAATACAATCCAGATGGAAACATAAATCATTTTTGTGATGATTAAAGTGGTCCAAAGAATTTTTGGACTTTTGGCTTCGCCATAAGATAATTTTCTTTTAAGATAGCTTCGCATTTGCTTAAAATCGGTGGTAATGGCCCAATTGAAAGTCAATAATCCGTATAAAAAAACGGAATAATATTGTTGAAAACGGTGAAAACTATACCATTTTGCATCTTTGGTAAAACGGATTACTCTTCCGGCATCAAGATCTTCGTCGTGACCGGGAATATTGGTGTAAGTATGGTGCAAAACATTGTGTTGGACTTGCCAATTGTAAACATTTCCAGCCAAAATATAAATGGTTCCTCCCATAAATTTGTTAATCCAATTAATGTTGGAGTACGAGCCGTGATTGCCATCATGCATCACGTTCATTCCAACTCCGGCCATTCCAATTCCAATTACGATTGTCAATAGCAAATGTGCCCAAAATGGCAAATCTAATGTCAGGATTAAAAAATAAGGCGCAAGAAAAACGATAAACATAATCATGGTTTTAACATAGAGTTTCCAGTTACCCGTTTTCTGAATGTTATTTTCTTTGAAGTAATTGTTTACGCGGGAGTTAAGCGTTCTAAAAAACTTCAGATTGTCCTGCTTCGCGAATGTAGGGGTGATGTTGTTCATCTTTAATTTTGAATAAGTTGCAAAGATAATTATTAAAAATTTTCAATCTGTAAAATTGCATTAAATATTCAAAACTAAAAACTGTACTTTTGTTAAAATTTTAAAAGATGGACGAGATTCTAAAGTATTTTCCCAATTTGACCGATATTCAAAAGGAACAATTCGCAAAACTGGATTTTTTATACCACGATTGGAATGCCAAAATCAATGTTATTTCCCGAAAAGATATTGACGAATTGTACACCAAACACATTTTGCATTCCTTGGGAATTGCCAAAATCATAAAATTCGAACCCGGAACTTTTGTTCTCGATGTGGGAACTGGCGGAGGATTTCCAGGAATTCCATTGGCAATTCTTTTTCCGGAAACCCGTTTTTATTTGATTGATGTTATTGCCAAAAAAATAAAAGTGGTGCAGGCTGTCGCCGATGCCTTGGAACTCAAAAATGTAAAAACGGAACAACTTCGAGCCGAATTAGTAAAAGGAGATTTCGATTTTATCGTGAGTCGTGCCGTGACCAATATGCCCGATTTTGTGTCTTGGATTAAAGACAAAATCAAAAAGAAAAACAAACACGAACTCAAAAACGGAATTCTCTATCTCAAAGGTGGCGATTTAACCGAAGAATTAAAAGATTTCCCAAAAGCAACCGAGTATAATTTATCCGATTTTTTTGAAGATGAATTTTTTGACACGAAGAAAGTCGTTCATTTGCCACTTAAATTTGCGCATTGACAATTACGATTTGCGTATCAAAAACAAAACCCGCAAGAATTCAAATTACTTGATTCTTGTGGGTTTTTAAATTTCGTACTTCGTACTCTGAAAATTATTCTCCCAAAAACGGGTATCTATAATCTTCTGGGGTTACAAAAGTTTCTTTGATGGTTCTTGGCGAAGCCCAACGCAACAAGTTTAAAGCTGAACCCGCTTTGTCATTGGTTCCAGAAGCTCTTGCGCCACCAAAAGGTTGCATTCCCACAACGGCTCCGGTTGGTTTGTCGTTGATGTAGAAATTCCCGGCTGCATTTTGCAAAGCGATTGTGGCTTCCTCAATGGCGTATCGGTCTTGACTAAAAATAGCTCCTGTCAAGGCATATTCAGAAGTGGTGTCAACCAGTTTTAAAGTTGCTTCCCATTTTGCGTCTTCGTACACAAAAATCGTTATTACAGGTCCGAACAATTCGGTTTCCATGGTGGTGTAATGTGGATTCGTGGTCACTATTATTGTTGGCTCAATAAAATAACCAACAGATTTATCGTAATTTCCACCAACGATAATTTCAGCATCCGAATCTTTTTTGGCTTGGTCAATAAAGCTTGCCAATTTATCGAAAGAACCTTCGTGAATTACCGCCGTGATGAAATTTCCAAAATCTTCAGGAGAACCCATTTTCATTGATTTTACGTCGGTAATTAATTGTTCTTTAAGTTCTGCCCACATACTTTGCGGAATATAAGCTCTTGAAGCTGCGGAACATTTTTGTCCTTGAAATTCGAAAGCGCCGCGAACAATTCCGGTAGCCACTTGTTTCACGTTAGCACTTGGATGTGCAATAACAAAATCTTTTCCTCCAGTTTCGCCCACAATTCTTGGGTAGGTTTTATAAATATGAATGTTGGCTCCAATTTTTGCCCATATATCTTTAAATACGTGCGTTGAGCCTGTATAATGTATTCCGGCAAAATCAGGACTTGCTAAAACGGTATCGGTTATCATGACTGGATTGCCAAAAACGACGTTGATGACACCATCAGGAAGACCCGCTTCTTTAAAAATATCGATGATTATTTTTGCTGAGAAAACTTGGCTGTCGCTTGGTTTCCAAATAACGACATTTCCTATCATGGCAGCACTTGCTGGAAGATTTCCTGCGATGGCCGTAAAGTTGAAAGGCGTAACGGCATAAACAAAACCCTCAAGCGGACGATATTCCAATCGGTTCCACGTATCTGAATTTGATTTGGGTTGGTCATTGTAAATTTGGGTCATAAACTCCACGTTGAAACGCAAAAAATCTATGAATTCACACGAGGCATCAATCTCTGCTTGGAAAATATTTTTGGATTGTGCAATCATCGTTGCGGCATTAATCCTGGCTCTGTATGGTCCAGCAATCAATTCGGCGGCTTTGAGGAAAATGGCTGCGCGTTGTTCCCAAGCCATGTTGGCCCATTTTGCTTTTGCTTCAAGCGCATTGGCAATGGCACTTTCAACATGGGCTTTTTCAGCTAGATGATAGGTTCCCACGATGTGTTTATGATCATGTGGCGCTGTCATGTTTCGGGTATTTCCGGTTCTTATTTCTTCACTACCAATGTATAGGGGAACGTCTATTTTAGCATTCCACATTTGTTTGTAAGCGGCTAGAACGGCAGCTTTTTCTGGAGAATTTGGCGCATACGATTTAACGGGTTCGTTTACGGCTTTTGGTACATTGAAAAATCCTTTAAGCATATTTTTGTAATTTGAGAATTAGTAATTTTTCACAAAAGTACAAAGGATTGTTTTAAAAACATGTAATTAATGTTCTAAATCTGTTCGAACCATTAAGGATTGAGTTCCGCTGGAAATGAAATTGCCGTAGCGAAAAAAAAGTTTTTTGAACGAGGAGTTGCATTGTTGTGACGGCTATCAGTAAGCTGGAAATAGCTCCTTAAAATTTAATGCGCTTGATAAGAAAAGTTGATAATGTATTTTTAATTCAGGGCAAATGGTGCACATAAACGAAATGTTGGCACGATGACTTTGAAGGTTTTTGTGGTGGTAAAATTAACCATGTTAAAAAATCCTTTCATTGCGCCATAAGGAGACGACAATAAACAACCTGAATTATAAGTGTGGGATTCTCCTGGCCTTAAAACTGGTTTTTTGCCAATTACACCTTCGCCATCAACTATTTCCCTATTGTTCAGGGAGTCAAAAATTTCCCAATGGCGTGAAATTAATTGCACGGAATCCTTGCTGTGGTTCTCGATCGTGATTTCGTAACTGAAGGCAAAATGAATCTTGTAGTTTTTGAAGTAAGTGCCTTCAAAACTAGTCAAAACGGATATTTTTATACCTCTTGTTATTTGTGAAACCATGGCAATGTATTACAAATGAGTTTAATGATGGCAAATTTACAAAAAAAAGAGTTGGTTGTGTTGTTTTTACGAAAGGATTTTTAGTTGGTAATTATATTGGAATTCGCGGTTGCTTTCCCGATAACTCGATCATAACGATCATTGCTTTCGCGATAATATACCAGTATGGAATAATCGTTTTCTGTTTGCCAAAAATTACCGTCAACAGCATTTTCGGCATCAATATTTCCTTTGGAATCTGCAATTTGATATTGGAAATTGGTGAACCCTTGTTTTATTAAAACGGCTTTTTCATAAATATTTTTTTTGGCATTGAAATCCATTTTATATTCGGGCGACAAACTATAATTATTGAACATTCCCGTGATATAAACCCCTTTGTTTGCCATAAAAGCTGGAGCCGAAAGGCTAAAATAAACCCAAGCATAATCAGCTTCAATGTCATTTTTTTCGGCTCTTATGTTGCGAACCACGAAGTTTCCGTTGATATCCGGAGTTACGGAATAAGGGTAATTTGCCCGGGCATTATTGGTGTATAAATTTGAATTGTAAATTCCGGTGCTTGAATCTATTCGCGACACATTATTGCTGGCAGCCCTAATGTCGTTGTTGTCAAAATACAAAAATTCGTTTCCTGCCCAAAATTGGGTTTGGGTATCGTATTTGTAAATTAAATCATTTCCGGTGGTGTATTGTGGCGCTATGTTTTTGATTGCCGTATTGAATTGTCCATTTTGAAGCAAAACCACTTTTACATTTTTCAAAGGGTTTTGAAAATTGATGACAAGTGATTTTACGGAAAATTCAATATTGTGTTTGTACTCTAAATAGTTTGCGGTTCTGGCGCGTCTAATTTGGATGGGAACGGTGACAAGGTCTTCGTAAAGAATAAATTTTCGAGACAATACGACATCTTTGTTTTCGTCTAAAATTTTCAGGACATAATTGCCGCTAATGCGTAATTGTGTAAATTGGTTCGGAAGGGGTAGTTTGTAATGTGAATAAGTTTGCAATGTATTAAAGGAATTCTCGTATTCTTGAATTCGTTGTCCGTCAAAGCCTTTTAAATACTCGGTTTTCGGAATATCCGTTGGAACCCAATTGTAATCACAATGCACGATTTCGTAATAATAATTGGCTTCATTTCCAAACAAATCATCAAATTGAAATTGGAAACCGGCACCTAATTCGAATATGGGAACCACATTTTCATTGCTTTGAATAAAGGATGCCGTTTTGATGTTATACGGTGGAACAACCTCGATTTCTGTTTGTGCAACAGCCGAAGTGACGATAAAAATCAATACTATTTTTCGAAAGAAGGAAACAAGCATAATGGTGTAATTGTTAAATGGTAAATATAACGAATTATGCTTTGCTAAATTTATGCCAAAAAATAATTTGGTTAAATCAGGGTTTATTTATGACAAACCGGAATAATTTCACCTTGGGCCAAACAATATTGCTCTACCAATTCTGGCGCAATTTTATTCGTGTAATCTTCTTCAATAACTTTAAATCCAATGCTTCTCAATTTGTCAAAATAATCGCGGCCATAAATTCGAACGTGGTCATATTGTCCAAAAATCGCAGCACGTTCCTTTTCATCCGTAATGGAATCGTCGGCATAAGTTACATCTCTTTTCAAGTCTTGCGGAATTTGAAGAATCGCCATTCCGCCAGGTTTCAAAATCCGATATAATTCATGCATTGCCTTGGTGTCATCTGGAATGTGTTCCAAAACGTGGTTGCAAAAAATGATGTCATACGAATTGTCTTCAAAAGGCAAGTTGCAAATATCCGCTTTCACGTCGGCTAGGGGCGAAAACAAATCGGTTGTGGTGTATTGGATGTTTTTCTGGTTGCGGAACAATTTGTAAAAAGCTTGTTCTGGCGCAAAATGCAAGACTTTCTTTTTTTCTTTCGAACTAAAAAAATCGGTTTCATTTTTTAAATACAACCACAACAAACGGTGTCTTTCCAGTGAAAGAGTGCTTGGTGAAAGTGCGTTGTTTCTTTGTTTTCCGTAGCCATAAGGCAGGAACATTCGGAAACTTTTTCCATCTATTGGATCAGTAAATTTATTGCCTTTCAATGCTAATGCAAGAACGGGACGTGCGGCATAACTCAATCTAATTAATATTGGACGAGGAATGGTATTGAGGATTAATTTAAAGAGTTTTTTCATTATTTATTACGCAAAGATTCGCAAAACAGTTTTTCATTTTCCTTATGTAGCCTTTAATGCCTTATATGGTTTAATAAATTGTTTACCATATAAGGCATTAAGGTCATATAAGTTTTTAAATAACCAAGGGCACTTTTCTAAACTCATCTTCCTCGTTACTCACAATTCCCAATGCTTTATAGATATAATAGAAAGTGGATAAAATTTCTGGTTTTCCGTCAATAATGGCCACGTCGTGTTCAAAATGAGCGCTCGGTTTTCCGTCAGCGGTAAGAATTGTCCAACCGTCTTTGAGTTGTTTGATGTTTCGGGTTCCCAAATTAATCATCGGTTCGATGGCGACCACCATTCCTTCCACGAACAATTTTCCGCGACCTTTTTTGCCATAATTGGGCATTTCTGGGTCTTCGTGCATTTTTTGACCAACACCGTGTCCGACCAATTCACGAACCACACCATAACCGTGTGCTTCAGTATATTTCTGGATGGCGTTACCCACATCTTCCACGCGGTTTCCAAGTCTTAATTCGCGGATTCCCACGTACAATGATTCTTTGGTAACCTGCAATAATTTTTTGGTTTCAGGAGCCACTTCGCCAATCTCGAAAGAATAAGCGTGGTCGCCATGGTAACCATTTTTGAATGCTCCACAATCTACCGAAATTACGTCGCCACTTTCCAATGGTTTGTTGTTCGGGATTCCGTGTACCACTTGGGCATTTGGACTCATGCAAAGCGAGTTTGGAAAACCGTATAATCCCAGGAAGCTGGGAACAGCTCCGTGGTCGCGAATAAATTCTTCAGCTAATTTATCTAAGTGTAAAGTGGTGACTCCTTCCTTGATTTCGGAAGCAATCATTCCTAATGTTTTTGAAACGATTAAAGCACTTTCGCGCATTAATTCTATCTGTTCTCTTGTTTTTGGGATAATCATGATATTTTTTTCAGATTGCAAAAATACAATTAAAAACCGATTATATAAAAATTTGATTGCATATGAGTTTTATCATATTTTTTTGAATAATTGTATGTAACTTTATTCAAAAATTAGTTAAATATGAGTAAATATGTAACTGCCGAAGAGGCTGTAAAAGTGGTGAAATCAGGAGATAGGGTGTATCTTCAAGCCGCTGCCGCTGCGCCTACATTATTGACAAATGCATTGGCAGATCGCGCTTCTGAATTAAGAAACGTCGAAATATGCCACTTGCATGTAGAAGGTGAAGCGCGCTATGCCAATCCGGAATTGGCCGAAAGTTTTCACGTGAACTCTTTTTTTATTGGTCCAAATGTAAGGCACACCTTGGTTGCGGGAAATGGTTCTTACACCCCCGTTTTTTTAAGTGAATTGCCGTATCTCTTCAGGAAAAAAGTCGTGGTTTTAGACGTGGTTTTTATTCACGTTTCACCGCCAGATCTTCACGGATATTGTTCTCTAGGGGTTTCTGTGGAAGCCACTTTGGCGGCAATTGAAAGTGCCAAAACGGTGATTGCTCAAGTAAATCCGCAAATGCCGAGAACTTTTGGTGACGGTATTCTTCATATTTCCGAAATTGATTATTTAGTTGAGGTTGATTCGCCAATTTACAGTCACGAAACGGAGAAAATTTCCCCGTTGGAAGATAAAATCGGGAATTATATAGCATCATTGATTGAAGACGAAAGCACTTTGCAAATGGGAATTGGTTCTATTCCAAATGCGGCTTTGTCTAAATTGTCCAATCATAAAAACTTGGGATTGCATACCGAAATGTTTTCGGATGGCGTGATTGATTTAATTGAAAGTAATGTTATAAACGGAAATTTTAAGGGTGTGGGTCGAGGCAGGGCATTGGCCACTTTTTTAATTGGTTCCCAACGATTGTATGATTTTGTAAGCGACAATCCTTTTATCGAAATGAAGGAGTCGTCCTATGTAAATGACACGGCCAGAATACGAAAAAATCCGAAAATGGTTGCCATAAATTCCGCCATAGAAGTCGATGTGACGGGTCAAGTTTGCGCTGATTCCATTGGAGCAAGAATGTATTCCGGTGTGGGTGGTCAAATGGATTTTATCCGTGGAGCTTCGTTGAGTGATGGAGGAAAAGCCATTATTGCATTGCCTTCCGTAACAAAAAATGGCGACAGTAGAATTGTTCCTTTTTTAAGACAAGGTGCTGGTGTGGTTTCAACCCGTTCCCATGTTCAATATATTATTACCGAAAACGGGATTGCTGATTTGTATGGTAAAACTCTAAGACAACGTTCAGTTGAAATGACGAAAATTGCACATCCAGACCATCAGGAAAGAATAGAAAGAGAATACTACAACATGATTATGAATTGTAAATAAAAAAGCGTCCTGCAAATTTGCAGGACGCTTTTCATAAACTCCGTATTTTACTTTTATAAAAGGGAATGTCTGGTCATGACTTCTGGTTTTTCAATTCCCATCAATTCCAAAATGGTTGGTGCCATATCACCCAATACTCCGTCGTGAACTGATTTTAATTCTGGGTCTACCAAAATAAAAGGAACAGGGTTTGTAGTATGAGCGGTGTTTGGACTTCCGTCAGGATTAATCATTGTTTCGCAGTTTCCGTGATCGGCAATTACCAAGGTTGTGTAACCATTGGCCAAAGCCGCGGTGATTACTTTTTCGACACATTTGTCAACGGCTTCACAGGCTTTGATTGCTGCTTCCATCACTCCGGTGTGTCCCACCATGTCGCCATTGGCAAAATTTAGGCAAACAAAATCCACTTCGCCTTTGTTTAATTCAGGAACCAAGGCATCGGCTAATTCATAAGCGCTCATTTCGGGTTGCAAATCATAAGTGGCTACTTTTGGAGAGTTTTTCAGGATTCGGCTTTCTCCTTCAAATGGTAATTCCCTACCACCGGAAAAGAAAAATGTCACGTGTGGATATTTTTCTGTTTCGGCAATTCGGATTTGTTTTTTGCCTGCTTTTTCCAAAACTTCACCAAGGGTTTCCGTGATGTTGTCTTTGTTGTAAACCACTTTCACGTTTTGGTAGGTTTCGTCATAATTAGTCAGCGTAACATAATACAAGTTCAACTTGTGCATGTTTTGCTCGTGGAAATCTTGTTGTGACAAAGCTTCGGTCAATTCACGTCCTCTATCGGTCCTGAAATTAAAGAAAATCACGACGTCGTTTTCTTTTATTGTGGCCAATGGTTGGTTGTTTGCATCAACAACAACAATTGGATCTATAAATTCGTCGGTAATGTCTTTGGCATAACTTTCTTCTATGCTTTTTACTGGATTTGTTGAATGGGTTCCGGTTCCGTTCACGAGCAAGTCATAAGCCACTTTTACTCTTTCCCAACGTTTGTCACGATCCATTGCATAATATCTTCCGACAACCGAAGCGATTTTTGCAGTAGTTTTTGCAATATAATTTTCTAAATTTTGAATGTCAGTTTTGGCTGATTTTGGGTCTACGTCACGACCGTCAGTAAAGGCGTGAACAAAAACTTTTTCTAAACCAAAATTTTGCGTTGCATCAATCAAACCTCTTAAATGGGAAGTGTGTGAATGCACGCCACCGTCTGAAACCAATCCCAGAAAGTGTACGTTTACGTTTTTGTCTTTGGCATATTGAAAAGCTTCAACCAAAACTGGTTCGTTGTTCAACGATTTATTTTCTACGGCAAGATTTATTTTGGCTAAATCTTGGTAAATAATTCTTCCTGCGCCAAGGTTCATGTGTCCCACTTCGGAATTTCCCATTTGTCCTTCTGGCAAGCCAACGTTTAAACCATCGGTTCGAAGCTGCGCGCTTGGGTATTTTGTATATAAACTATTGATGAATGGAATATCGGCATTGTCAATTGCTGAAACTTTTGGGTCTGGAGATTTTCCCCAACCGTCCAGAATCATGAGGATTACTTTTTTGTTCATTGTGCTAAATTTTTATACAAAGATAAAGCTTTCCAAAAAAATATAAGTACGTCAAAACTACTATTGTATATAAAAAAGAGAAGTGCAACAAATACTTTAAAATGTGTTGTAAAATGTGTGTTTTTATACAATAAATGCAATAAAAAATCTCCGAAAACCTTATAGAAAAAGTATGGATTTTGGGAGATATTTTGTAAAATATAAAAGAATTAAATGATTGGAAACTAATTTTAGATTTCTAATGATTTTAGAATATTTTTTTTACTTGATTGTAATCTATGAAATATTTTGCGCTAATGGATATGATATGGTTTAAGTTTTGATTGTTAAGCAAGCTGGTGTAATTGTTCCCGAAATCTTTGTTGATTAAATTGTCGAATTTGGCCGCATTGCTTCGGTACAAAAGGATTAATTGACTTCCTGGCGCAAACCACCAATTGTATGACACATCCAAATTCCAAGTAATCAGGTTTTGATTTTTGTTTTCGGCATAGTTGTCATAAGGGCTAAGTGTTCCATTATTTTCTAGTTTAAGAAAATTTTTGTTTTCAGTGTAGGACCAATAATAACGCGCAGAAATGTCAAAATTCATTTTACTGTTTATGGAATATTTCCCATTTAGGGTATTGGTATATGTGACAGTATTTCTATTGGCGTAAATAATAGTGTTTGGCGTAATGGTGTTGTTGTCTTCATTTATGCTGTCGGTAAAACCTTTATTGTTGTTTTGTTTAAAAAAACTAAAGGCATAATTCAATGCTAAATGATCGTCGAAACGGTATCTAGGACTAAAATTAATTCCAATGGATTTTCTTCCAGATTCATTTAATACTGCAAACGAAGGTTCAATGTCGAAGGCAAATTTATTGTTGTAATTAGTTGAAATAGTGAACCAACTTCCAAATCTTGTTGGGTCAATACTATAACGACCTGCTGTTCTTGGTTCGTAATAATTATAATTTTCCATCGGACGATATTGAAGCCCAAAACCTACATAATGATTCTTTTTGGTTGTTGAATTTACGTTTAAATTAATCTGGTTGCCCTGTACTTTGCCTGTTTCTTTTTGAATTTGGTTAAAGGCATTGATATTGGTATTAAACGAGTTGAAAATTTTAGTTGGATTAAGAATGCGATAGCTGGTATTGCCGTAAAAACTATAATAATTAGTTTCGAAATTAATTCCTAAATCGTTGCTGTCAAAATCTTTTGAGACCATATTGGCTCCAATGTTATAACGGTATTTGCCACTCGTTTCAGAAAAATCCAAGGTGGTATTTATTCCTGTTTTTTCTTCTTCAATGTCATTTACGTAACTGTATTCGAAATTCCCTGCTAGATTGTACGTGTTTTTGGTCGTATTTAAATCCCAAACCAGTGCTGAAACGTTTCCGTCTCTAAAGAAACCATTTCGTGTGACATTGGTATTTATAAATGAAACGGAAGAGTTTTTGTGAAAACGTTGGTCGAAAACAATGATGTTGTAGTTGGTCAAAGGCTCAACCAAAACGGCATTTGTTTCTTGCGTATCGGTATTTTTAATCGTGGCATACGCTTTTTTTGTAACGGCATTGAGGTATCCAATTCCTAATCCACCTTTTGTTCGACCTGATATTTTGGTGGCATTGTATAATTCTGTGCTGTTCGGGTTTTCGATTACTTCTTCATTCGGTTTTGCATCCGGGTAATAGGAAGGAGAGCCTCCGATTCTCCTGGAATAAAAAAGATTTCCTTTGCTGAATAAATCTGTTCCTTCCGTAAAAAAACCTCTATTTTCATTAAATTGTTGTTCAAATGGACTTAAATTCAAAATACGATCGTCGTATTTAGTTTGACCAAAATCCGGAATAAGCATGGCATCGAGAGTAAAGGCGTCGTTTATCCCGTATTTGATGTCCAAGCCACCTTTCAATTCGCCATAGGTTTTTTGATTGGCATTGGCATAAGTATAGAAAGAAGCATAAGGCAAAAAGAAAAGTCGGGTAGGTGTCTTAATGTTTTCAATGCCTTCCAAGATGCCATTTTGCTGGGTAAAGGTTCCAATTTTCGAATCAATAAAATTCCAAGATTGTTTTTCTCGATCTCTGCGGATTTCTCTAAAAAAATTGATTCCCCAAGTTTGTGTTTTTTCACTCGAAAATCGCAAAGCTGCATAAGGAATTCGCATTTCTACTGCCCAACCAAATTCGGTAATGACGGCTTTGCTCTCCCAAACGGCATCCCACGAATAATCCTCTCCATTGGTATCTGTTGCCAGGCAATCAGCTTGACCATCAGCTGCATTGACAAAAAACTGAAAATTTTGTTGGCCGTCATTATAACCATTGATAAACACTCCAAAAAAATCAGATGTCCCAAATTCATCTCTTTTGTTGATTTCTTTCAAGATTTTGTCGGGTTCATTGTCATAAAGTAAAGCACCAACATAAATGGCTTCGTTATCGTATAATACGCGAACTTCGGTTTTTTTGTTTTCCTTGACGGCTTTGCCATTATCAGGTTGAAAAACAACAAAATCAGTAGCAAGTGGCACTGATTGCCAAATGGCTTCATTTAGTTTGCCATTTAGAGTTATCTTTTCTGATATGAATTTTGTTTTTAACGTTTTTTTCTGTCCGTATCCTAAAACAAAAAATAAAAGAAAGTAAAAGAAATAATATTTTTTCATTTAAAAGATAGTTTAAGTATTCAAAACTTTAAAAGCTGTTTTCTTTATCGAAAAGCAAGATTTAAAAACTTTGTCGAAAGAATAGACTATCGAATTATTCTATTGTTACAGTTTGGAAGGAGAAAATTAAAACTTATTTTTCACCACATTGTAATCAATGTAATAGCGTAAACTAATTGAAAAAATATTGGTCAAGTTACCGCCAAAAAGATTGTTGAAGTTTTCCTGGGTGTTTTTCTCGACAATATTTGTACTTTCTTGTGCGTAATTTCTATATAAAACTGAAAGTTCGCTTCCTGGGGCAAACCACCAAGAATAAGAAAAGTCCAAATTCCAAGAGTTGAAATTTCTATTTTTGTTTTGGGAATAACTATTGTTTGGCGTTAAATAACCGTTGTCTTGGAGTGTAAAAAATTCGTGATTGTCAGAATAGGACCAGTAATAACGTGCTATGAGATTAAAAGTCATCTTATTTGTAATGGAATATTTTCCGGTAAAATAATGTTGTGTTATTTCCCTATTTCGTTCGCCAAAAATAACATCCGTATTGTCAAAACCAACCCAGCCTCTATCGTTTACCATTCGCGTATATTCGAAATTGTATGACAATGAAAATTTGTCGCTGAACCTGTATTTTGTTCCTCCAAAAACTCTATAAATGTTTCTGTTTTCTTCGTCAAATTTTTCGGTTGAAAGTTCAATTTCATAATGGAAAGGTCTGGTTTCATCAGAATAAAACTGACCATATCCTATGATGCTTTTAGGTTTGTAAACATAGCTTCCATAAGAACGGGGCTCGTAAAAATCGTAGCGATCCAGAGGGTTTACTTGCAAAAGAAATTCAAGGTAATGATTTTTTAAAGTTGTGGCATTGGCTATAATTTTATACCAACCTTCTTGAGTTTTGCCAGTCGTGTTTTGTTTTTCAATATTGACGGCTTGTATGGCTTTAAAAGTATTGAAGACCTTTGTGGGGTTGACAATTCTGTAGCTTGCTTCTCCATAAGCAGCTTGGTAATTAGTGTAAAAAATAATTCCCAAATCGTTTATGTCATAATTTTCGGAGATGTATTTTGCCGAAAATAAATACCGGTACCTTCCACTGGTTTTGGCAAAATTCAAGGCTGTTTTATACCCGTCATAATCTTCTAAGTCATTGATGGCGCTGTATTTGAAATCGCCATATAAATTATAAGTATTCGCTTTTGTATTCAAATCGAATAATAAAGCCGAAGCATTGGCATCCCGAAAATTTCCATCTCGAAGGGTATTCGTATTTACAAAAGTAACGGATGAGTTTTGGTTAAAACGTTGATCAAAAACCAAGACATTATAATTTACCAAAGGGGATATGACTTCTTTTCTCGACAGGTTTGTATTGGTGTCTTGAATGGTTGCATACGTTTTTTCGGTAACGGCATTCAAAACCCCGATTCCTAATCCTTTTTCCGTTCGTCCCGAAATTTTTACGGCATTAATTAAATCAACGGTGCTTGGATAATTCGTAATTTCCTCATTGATTGTGGTATTTGGTTCGGTAAGGGGTTCGCCGCCAATTCTTCTGGAATAAAACATGCCACCTTTTGCAAACAAGTCGGTTGCTTCCGTAAAAAAAGGTCGGTTTTCATTAAGCAATTGTTCGAAAGGTTCCAGATTGAGAATGGCATTGTCAAATTTGGTTTGTCCAAAATCCGGAACTAATATGGCATCGAGGGTGAAGGCATCGTTTATTCCGTATTTGATGTCCATTCCAGCCTTTAATGTTTTGTCGGAACCCAATTCATTTTGTTGGTAATATGCTGATGTGTAAGGAATCAAGAAAAGTCTGGTGGGAGTTTTTATGTTTTCAATTCCTTCCAGAATCCCTTCTTGGGTAATTATGGAGCCAATTTTAGTATCCACGCGATTCCAAGTATATTTTTGAAAATCACGTTTTATTTCGCGCATAAAATTGATGCCCCAAGTTTGTTTTTCGGCTTTGGAGAATCGTAAGGCTGCATAAGGAATTCGCATTTCAACAACCCATCCAAATTGGGTAAGTGTCACTTCGCTGTTCCAGATGGCATCCCAAGTGTAATCCTCGCTGTCATCTGTGGCCAAACAATCCATTTGTACTCCGGCAGCGCTTACATAAAATCTAAAGTCTTGCTGTCCGTCGTTGTACCCGTTGATGGAAACTGAAAAATGGTCTGAAATTCCAAAAACATCTCTATTGGTTAATTCTTTTGAAATTTTATTGGGCTCCTCATCGTGTAATATGGCCAATACGTATATGGCGGTATTGTCATAGAGTATTTTTACGTCTGTTTTTTTTGTGTCACTAATGGGTTTCCCGTTATCAGGTTCAAACATTATGAAGTCAGTGGCTATTGGAGCTGATTGCCACGCTTTTTCGTTGTCTTTTCCGTCAATGATAATGCTTTCTACAGTCGATTTTGCCTGAAGTGTCTTTTTTTGGCCGTAAGAGCAGAAATTAATAAAAATTAAAAAAAGCAGAATTGAAGAGAAAAACTTCGGCATATATTGTGATTATGTTTAAGCAAAAATAGTAAAATTAACACAAAAAGCAAACAAAATGTGATTTTTAAACTCTTGTAAAACGCATCAAATACGCAGCAAAATCATATTTTTTTCTTAATTTTTTTCAAAAAAAACATTTCTGTTGTACATTTGCAGTCCCTAATCTGAAGTATAACCTATACATTGTCAATGATTTATAAGACATTTCCGCTTATTTTGTTTTTGTTGTTTTCTCTTTATTCAAACAAAACTAATTTTTCCGATTTAGAAAATTCTAAAAAACCAGATGTGGCCATTGTTGCAAAACCTACTTTTGATTCAAAGGCAGAGGTTGTGTATAAATCGCTGAATTCCAATGAATTTGAGTTGCCAAATCTCGAAGGTTTCAAAGAAGCCCTTAAAGGGTTTTATATATTAAAAGAAAAAGGATTGGTTCAAAAAGATATTTTAACCTTGGTCGATTTTAGTTTGTCATCCAATGTCAAAAGACTTTGGGTAATTGATTTGGCCACCAATACTATTTTGTACAACTCACTGGTTGCCCACGGAAGAAATACCGGAGATGAATTTGCCAATAGTTTCTCTAATGCCAACAAGTCTTTTAAAAGTAGTTTAGGGTTTTATGCCACGGGTGAAGTCTACAACGGAAAACACGGAATGTCATTAAAATTGGACGGTCTTGAAAAAGGGATTAACAATAATGCAAGAGAAAGAGGCGTAGTGATCCATTCGGCAGCTTATGTTTCAAATTCATTCATCAAGAGCAATAAAAGATTAGGAAGAAGTTTAGGTTGTCCTGCCGTTCCAGCAGAATCCCTGAATGGAATCGTAAACACGATAAAGAATAAATCCTGTTTGTTTATTTACCATCCTTCAAGAAGTTTCAAGACTATTTCGGATTTATTTTCCTAATTTATCATACAAATCGGCATCAAGATTATAGATGTCGTCTCGAAAAATCAAGGTATTTTTTTCGCTCCAAGCCGTCCAATACAAAATATGAATGTTGACTTGTTTTTTTATATTGATGTGTTTGGTTTCCTCGCTTTGGAGTGTTTCGGTGATTTTTTCTAAATTCCAATAGGTTGCATCATCCAATAAATATTCGGTTAATTCTAATGGATTGTCAACTCTCACACAACCGGAACTCAAGGAGCGCTCTAATTTTGTGAAAAATTCTTTGTGATTAGTATCGTGTAAATACACGGAAAAGCGATTCGGAAAAGTTAGTTTTACCATTCCAAGCGAATTAAAAGTTCCCGGACTTTGCACATAACGATAACTATTTGCATTGGATAATCTCCAATTGCTTGCCGGGACTACATTCCCGTTTTTGTCATATAATTTGATGTTGGTTTGGGCTAAATAGTTTCGGTTTTTTAAAATGGCAGGAATCACGTCTTCCCTCAAAATAGTTGGTGGAACAGTCCAAGTGGGATTGAAAATTGCTTGTGTCAATTTTGAAGAGAGCACTGGCGTTTTTCTTTTTGCTCTTCCCACAATTACTTTATGGATTCTTATCGTGTCTTGATTTTTGACCAAGGTTAATCTATAATCGGGTATATTGATGATTAGATATTCGTTTCCCATTGCTCTTGGAAACCATTTCCATCGTTCCAGATTGGCCATAATTTGTTCACTTCGCTGTTTTTTCGAAAAGTTAAGCGATGCAATAGTTCCTTTTCCAATAATTCCATCCGCGGCCAATCCGTGTCGAGTTTGAAATTTTTTTATGGCTTCTACGGTTTCACTGTCATAAATTGATGAAATGCTGTCTTTTGAAGGCAAGTCTTTCCAGTAAATTAATCTTTTTTTGATGCCAATTAAAGAGGAATTGGTGTCGTTCAGGACAATTTTATTCTTTATTTCTATTTTTTTAAAAACATCTTTCGGTAAAGTGGTAATTATTTTAAGGGCATTTTTTAATCTTTTGTATACAAGATGTTGGGGTTTTAGTAGTTCGATTTTTTCTGCCAATGAATCGCTTTTAAGTAGTTGTAAAATGGTCTCGTTAATGTCGATTTTGTTTTCTTTCAAATCCCAATTCGAATATAATTTTCTAGGATTTAATCTTCCGTTGGCCAAATGTGAAATGTATTTTTGAAAACTTTGAGTAAGTAAAACATCATAGTTTGCCATTTCTTTATGGGATAAAACAGCTATTTTTCGTTCGTATTTTTGCAATTTATTTGTGTTGTAATCCGCAGGATTTAGCCCTTCTTTTTCGGAATTAAGGAACTGCTCCATTATGATTTTTCTGTTTTCTTTTGATTCCCAAACAGTTTTGTAACGAGTGGATTTGTAAAATTCCTTGAGTGTTTTGTTGTCAAGAGTGTTTAGCAAAACACTGTCTATCAGGACTTCTTTTCTTTCGGGTTGAACCGCTGCAATTGGGGCAGGAGTGGGAGTTGCATGCTTTTTTATTGCCTCTTTTTCACAGCTGAAAACATTGAATATCAGAAATAAAACAAAAAATTTATTCATTTTTATTTTTTTTAAACATCACGATATGTTCTCCAACATCGGGTATGTCGAAAGAAATTCCTTTCTTTTGATATCCCATTTTTTCATAGAATCCAATGGCTTCCATTCTGGCATTGAACCAAATTAAATCTATGCCTTGGTTTTTGCATTCCTCTTCGCCATGGATGATGAGTGCTTTGCCAAAATCTTTCTTCCTATGGCTTTCCAATACTGCCATTCCTCGAATTTGGTATTGATTTTTTTCCAAGAAAGTGGGGTTGTTTTTTTTAAACAAGGAGATGATGCCTACTAATTTTTGGCTCAAATAAAGCCCAAAATGTTGGGTCGATTCCAAGTCATCGCCATCAAAGTGGCAACTTTCTATAGGTTTTCCCTTTCGAAGCACGGGAAGTCTTACGGAATAGGTTGCTGTGGCGGCTATTTTTTTTATGATTGCCATAGTAATATAAAAATAATGAATTTATAACAATTTAGTTTTAAAACGATTATAAAAAAAATAATCTTTTTGGATAAAAAAATAAAAAAAAAGCTTGCAAAGAACTTGAATTGTTTCTTATATTTGCACCACAGTAATGCGAAAGTAGCTCAGTTGGTAGAGCTCCAGCCTTCCAAGCTGGTTGTCGCGAGTTCGAGCCTCGTCTTTCGCTCCAAAAACCTCAAACGAAAGTTTGGGGTTTTTTATTTTAAATAACTCAAGTCTGTTCCGCTTTCGATTTCTTCTGGAGTTTTATTGCATAAAAAGAGGCGAGCCTGCAAATTTCCTTTCAAAGTTATTGTATTGCCTTTTACGGCTAACCAGCTTCCTTCTCTCAATCCTAAAACAGGTGTATTGTTAAACGCATGGAACTCTTTTATTCTAGTTTCACGAGTTTCTCCCATATGTTGTGAGTTCATGTCTGGGTCAAGATAATGCGGATTCAAATTAAAAGGAACCAATCCCAGCGTTAAAAAACTTGGCGGATAAATAATAGGCATGTCATTTGTGGTTTGCATGCTCAATCCGCAAATGTTGCTTCCGGCGCTGGTTCCTAAATAGGGAGTTCCGCTTTTGACAGTTTCCGCAAGAACGGTCATTATTTTGTTTTGGTACAATTGGGTCACCAATAAAAAAGTATTGCCGCCACCAGTAAAAATTCCTTCTGCATTAGTGATGGCTGAAGATAAATCTTCGAATTCGTGAATTCCTTTTACTTCTTTATTTATTTTGGCAAAAGCCAAAGCGACCTTTGCGGTATATTCCTCGTGCGAAATTCCACCGGGTCTCGCAAACGGAATGAATAGAATTGTTTTAGAATGCTCGAAATGCGCGCTCAATTCGGGTAATAAATAGTCTAAATAATCTCCTCCGTGAATCGTTGAGGTACTGGCAATAATTATGTTTTTACTCATAATTTTAATTTTTTTTTTGGAATTCGTGAATCTTTGATTTCATTTTATTTTGCAGAATTTGTTTGGGTTAAAGATATGAAATCTGGTTTTTTATTACTTCTTTTTATCGTTTTTAATTAACATATTTTTATCAAGTCTTTGTAAATTAATTGGGAAGGCATTGCGATACTTTTACATTTCAAGAACACCTGATTAGTTTGTTAATGAAAATTAAAACATGTCTCTTCTTTATTTTGGTTGCCAATTTGGTTTTGGCTCAAGAGTCTGCTAGAACGACCCTGGAAGGTAAAATCTGTGCCAATACCTTGGATCTTGAAGGAGTTTATGTTATCAATTTAAAAACAGAAAAATCCACCATAACCCAAAAAGAAGGCTATTTTTCGATACCTGCAACACCAGGAGATACTCTTGTATTTTCGGCGGTACATTTAAAAGGAATCCGGATTGGCCTAGAGAAAAAAGATTTTGAAAAGGAGTTGTTTCTCGTGAAATTAGATGCCGTAGTCACCCAATTAAAGGAGGTGGTGGTTCGACGATACGACAACATTAATGCTTTTTCGTTAGGCATTGTTTCCAAAGGAAAAAAATCATACACTCCTGCCGAGAGAAAATTATATGCTGCCACTAGTCTCAATCCAACAGCCAGCGGCGACGGAATGGCTGGAGGTTCTATTTCTGCCGATCCATTGCTTAATTGGATGTCTGGACGAACTAAAATGCTTAAAAAAGAACTAGAGGTCGAAAATAAAGAGTCTTGCCTGTTGCTGCTTGAAAATATGTTCGACAAAAATCATTTTGTCAATATTTTAAAAATACCTTTGGAATATGTTAAAGGGTTCGAATATTTCATTGTTGAAAACGAGAGATTTACCACTATTTTGAAATCTAAAAATAAAACAATGACCGAATTCTTGATGGGAGAATTGGCGGTAAAATACAACGAAATAATTGCCTGTGAGAACGAATAATACCCTTATGTTTTTTTTGTTTGTATTTTGTCAAGTGACTTTTTGTCAAACTAATGGCGAGAAATTGCTCCACGGAAAAATAGTGGTCGATTCCGGGAATGTAGGCGGAGTTACCATTATCAATTTGGTGAATGAAAAAACTACAATAAGTGATGGCAATGGCGAATTTTTCATTTTGGCTAAAGCCGAAGATTTATTGGTTTTCTCCTCCGTAAATTTAGAATATTACCGCAGGATAATCGAAGAAGAAGATTTGAAAACAGCAGTCTTGACCATAAAAATGACTGCAAAAATCACAGAACTCGAAGAAGTAATTGTCAACAAACATCCAGAAATTAATGCTGTTTCGCTGGGAATTTCGGCAAAAGGCATCAAACACTACACGCCGGCGGAAAGGAAATTATACACGGCAAATTCAACACCAGTTGACGCACTTTTAAATTTAATGTCTGGACGAACGGCGATGCTCAAAAAAAATCTTGAAGTCGAAAAAAAAGAGCGTTTATTGGCTTACATTGGCGCACTTTTTGACGATGAATATTATACAAGTACACTGAGAATTCCTGCCAATTACATCAAAGGGTTTCAGTATTATTGCATTGAAAAAGAAGAATTTGCAGCTTCTGTACGTTCTAAAAACAAAACGACAATCAAGTTATTGATTGTTTCATTGGCCAAAACATACAATAAAATCATAGCAGATGAAAACTAAAATAGTAATTCTAGTCCTGTTTTCGTTTTGTCAATTTTGTCTAGGACAAACATTGATTAGAAAACCATTGCACGGCGCGGTAGTAAATGATTCTGTCAAGGTAGAAAGCGGTTCAGTATTCAATATCAATTCAAAAACCAGGTCGTTTGTAAATTCTCAAGGCCTTTTTGATATAATGGCAAAAAAGAACGACACCTTGCTTTTTTTGAGTTTTGGACTAGAAGCTAAAAAAATTGTGCTGACCGATAAAGATTTTGCTGTTTTATTGTTTACGGTAAAATTAAACACCTCCATAACTCCTTTGGAAGAAGTTGTCGTCAAACGCACCTACATCAAGCCCAATGTAGGCAATATCCAAAGAATTATAGACACTGAGTATTTTGAAGACGAACAGTCTTCGTCGGACAATCCATTAATGCCATCAAAAATAAAATACGGCATGGACATTGATCGAATTGGTAAAATGATATGGAAATCGTTCTTCAAGGAGAACCCCAACAAAGAAAAAGAGGTTGACTATGGTAATTTTTCCAATATTGTATCCAAGCGAATCCATTCCTTTTTCTTTACCAATACATTGAAGTTGAAAGAAGATGAAATTGGACTTTTCCTTATTTATTGCGAAAATGATCCCAGGGCGAAAGCACTTCTAAAACCCGAATCTGAATTTGAATTAATCGAATTTTTAATTGGCAAAAACGAGGAATTCAAAACATTTGCTATTTTTGAAAAATGAAAAAACAAATTTTATATCCTTTATTTTTGTTCCTTTTTTTGACAACCTCCGCTTTTACTTTGCACAAATTTTATATGGCGGTGTATCAAGTAAATTATGCTCCTGAAAAGAAAATGCTTCAAATTACTGCCCGAATCTTTATCGATGATTTGAATAAAGCACTCGAAAACAAGTATAATAAAAAGCTCTATTTGGGAACGGAAAAAGAGACCGCAACAGAATTGATTTTGGTCAAGGAATATCTAGCCAATCATTTTTTCATCAAAGTAAATAAGCAGTCAAAACCCATGAATTTTTTGAGTAAAGAAGTGGATGGCGATGTGTTGATTTGTTATTGGAACATAAAAGGAGTTTCTAAAATCAATTCTCTTGAAATCTACAATACCGTTTTGACGGATTGGTTTCCTGAACAAAAAAACGTCGTTAATGTTGCTGTTTTGGGAGTAAAAAATAGTTTTCTTTTCACAAATTCCACCGGCATCGAAGTGTTAAAATATTAATATTTAAGTCTTCATCTCAACAAAAGTATTATTTTCACAAACTGAAAAGTATCCCATTCTGTTTATGAAAAAAATTTTATTATTATTTGTTTTTCCAATGCTTGTATTGGCTCAAGAAAAACCAGCTGCGGCAACTTCAAAAGAATCTGGCAAAAAGGATTCCAATAAATTCAACCAGATGTATGATTTGTTGGCAACTCCAAACATGTTTCGTACCGCTTCCGGTGCGCCAGGACCTGCCTACTATCAGCAGCAAGCCGATTATAAAATTGATGTAGTTTTAGACGATGCAGCGGCAAAATTGAGCGGTTCTGAAATCATTACTTATCACAATAATTCACCAGATTCTTTAGCGTATTTGTGGATACAACTAGACCAAAATCAAGCGGCAAAAAACTCCCAATCGCCTTTGGTAGAAAATCAAAAAACGCAGCAGGTTTACACTGTCAACAATTTTGCAAATAAATTTTTGAAGCAAGACTTGGAGCGCGGTTTTAATATCGAATATGTCAAAGATATCCAAGGGAAACCATTGACTTACACCATAAACCAAACAATGATGCGAATTGATTTGCCCGTTGCAATGAAGCCGGGCGAGACTTATTCATTCTCCATCAAGTGGTGGTATAACATTAATAATTACAGAACAGAAGGAGGTCGTTCCGGTTACGAACTTTTTGAGAAGGAAGGGAACAAATTGTATGTAATTGCACAATTCTATCCTAGAATGGCGGTTTATAATGATGTCGAAGGTTGGCAAAACATGCAGTTTTGGGGAAGTGGAGAGTTTACGCTGCCTTTTGGGAATTTCGATGTAAATATCACTGTTCCGGCTGATCACATACTCGAAGCTACTGGAGAATTACAAAATAGGAGTGAAGTATTCACGCCAGAACAAGTAAAACGATACGAATTAGCACAAAAAACATTTGACAAACCCGTAATGGTGGTTACACAGGCCGAGGCTGAAGCTGCTGAAAAAGGGTTTTCCAACAAGATGAAAACCTGGAAATTTAGTGCTAAAAACGTTCGGGATTTTGCTATTTCCACTTCAAGAAAATTTCTGTATGATGCGATGGCGGTACAATTAAGCAACAAAACGGTAATGGCAATTTCGCTTTATCCAAAGGAGAGCAATCCGCTTTGGGGCGATTTTTCCACCACGACCATTGCCCATACTCTCAAAAGCTATTCTGCCCATACTTTTGATTATCCTTATTCAAAAGCAATTTCCGTTTCGGCAGAAGACCAAGGAATGGAATATCCAATGATTTGCTGGAATAGAGGAAGACCAGACGAAAATGGATATATCAGTGATCGAGTAAAACGAGGTATGGTTAGCGTGATAATTCACGAAGTGGGACATAATTTTTTTCCAATGATTGTCAATTCTGACGAGCGTCAATGGTCTTGGATGGACGAAGGACTGAACTCCTTCATGCAATACATGGCTGAACAAGAACTGGAAGCCAATTATCCATCGACTCGAGGACCTGCCCATAAAATTGTTCCTTACATGAGTGGCGATCAAAACTTCTTGGAACCCATTATGTCGAATTCCGAAGACATAAATGATTTTAGTTCCAATGCTTATGGAAAACCGGCAACTGGACTCAATATTCTTAGGGAAACCATTATGGGAAAAGAATTATTTGACTATGCTTTTAAAGTATATGCCAATCGATGGAAATTTAAACATCCAACACCCGAAGATTTTTTTAGGACGATGGAAGATGCTTCGGCAGTAGATTTAGACTGGTTTTTTAGAGGCTGGTTTTACACTACGGATTACGTAGACATTGGAATTAAAAACGTCATTCAATATTATGTTTCCGAAACACCAACCAAGGAATTGAAAGATGTCACGGTCAAGAAAAAACGTTTCGGAGTTGAAAAAGGCCCATATTTATACATGATTTCGGAAAAAAGTGAAGAGTTAAAAAAAGACCAAAAACAACCAATGCAAGTTGAATCGGTAAAATTGTTTTCAGATTATGTGGCTCAAAATTTTTCGACCGAAGAAAAAACAAACATAAAAAATCCTAAATACTTCTATGAAGTCGAGTTTGACAAACCAGGAGGAATGCTAATGCCTGTCATTGTCGAAATCACTTATGACGACAACACAATAGAAAATTTTAAATTTCCGGCACAAATCTGGAGAAAAAACAATGAAACAGCCAAAAGAGTTTTTGCAACAGAAAAAGTAATCAAGAAAATTCAAATAGATCCAAAACTGGAAACTGCCGATGTTGATGTGACGAATAATAGTTGGCCAAAGGAAAACGTGAAATCTAAATTTGATTAATGTTAATTAATTATAAATTAATACATCTTGTAATATGGCAAGTTTGTAACTTTGCAACTTAAAAAAATATAAATTATGTTTGGAATAGGTGGAGGTGAATTAATTTTCATAATGTTTATTGTTCTAATGCTTTTTGGTTCTGATAAAGTGCCGGAAATGGCTCGAACTATGGGAAAAGCGATGGCACAATTAAAAAATGCCACAAACGACATAAAAAACGAAATTCAAAAAGGTGCAGAAGACAATGGTTTCGATCAAAAAATGTTGAATGACTTAACCAATAATATTACTTCCGAAATCAATAGTGCCAAGGCAAATTTACTGGGTGACACAAATCCATTAAAAGGAATTTCGGATTCTTTTTCAACTGAAATCAGCAAAGTCCAAAGCAGCGTGTTAGATGATGCAACTTCTCAAGCCGATAAACTAAACGAAGAAATAGAAGATAGTATTGGTCCAATAAAACGCAAAAAATAATGCTGGAAAAAATACGGTCTCTAGATGTAGAATTATTTGTTTTCTTGAATGGTTTGGGTTCGGAGACTTACGACGGATTTTGGTTAATGGTTACCAAACAATACAGTTGGATTCCGCTTTTCATGTTGTTAATTTACCTTATTTACAAGAAATTAGGGACAAAACAAACCTTGTATTTACTTTTATTCGTGGCGATTTTGCTCGTTATCACGGATCAAACCGCTAATTTATTCAAAAACGGAGTCCAAAGGTTGCGTCCTTGCAACAATCCAGAAATAAAATCCTTTATACGAATTGTGCAATCCAGGAATTCCTTTAGTTTTTTCTCGGGTCACGCCACAAGTTCAATGGCGGTTGCCACATTTTTATACCTAATTTTCAAGAAGCATTTCAACTACTTTTGGCTGCTGTTTTTGTGGCCGTTAATCTTCGCCTACAGCCGAATTTACTTGGGATTGCATTATCCTTTGGATATTCTTTCCGGATATTTGTGTGGTGCAATTTTGGGTTTTTTGATGTTCAAGTTCTATCAAATCGTCCAAAAGAGAAATTTTACAGATGTATCCAATTAATGAGTTGTGGGAATATTTTGGTAATTTATTAAAATAATTTTATGAGGATATTAAATGTATTGATTCTTATTTTTTTTATTAATTCTTATTCTCAAGAGAAACTACGTGTAGATGAAATTTATACTATAGATGGTCTTACTTATAAATCTTTTGATGGTGAATTGTTTACCGGGATTGCTCAAAAAAACAGAAATAACAATCATTTAAAATATGAAGTTGAATTTGAAAAAGGAGTTTTAGTTAAACAGACTGTTTATTTTAATACACGAGAAAATCAAATAGCTAGAGAAATATTTTACAAGAATAAAAAATGGAACAAACCATTAAAGGAAATATCTTATGGTTTGGATAGGGATTATAAATGTGTAAAGAGCTTTAATAGCAATGATGAAAAAATACTAGATGAGGATTATGAAAATGGAATACTTGTTTATAGATGTGAATTTATGAAAAACAAAAAAAATGGTATTGAATTTAGTGTAAATAAAAATGGTATAAAAACGGAATGTAAATATGAAAACGGAAAATTTTTAAAATAGTTTTTATATTACAAAACCCGACTAACCGTTAAGCCGTCGCGAATGGGCAACAAAACCGTTTCCACTCTCGGGTCGTTTTTCAACAAAAGATTGTATTCCAACAGTATTTTGGTACTGACATCTTTTGGATTCAAGGGTTCGAGAACTTTTCCGCTCCACAACACATTATCCGAAAGAATGATGCCGCCTTTGTTCATTTTGGGTACTATCAATTCAAAATAATTGATGTAATTTTCCTTGTCTGCATCAATAAAAACCAAGTCAAATTTTAGTTCCAACGTTGGGATAATATCAATTGCTTCGCCAAGGTGTTGCACGATTTGATTTCCCCAAGGTGATTTGTCAAAATGTTTGCGCTGAAAATCGACTAATTCTTCCTTGATGTCAATGGTGTGCAATGTTCCGTTTTCCTGCATTCCTTCGCACAAACACAAAGCCGAATAGCCTGTATAAGTTCCAATTTCCAATATATTCACCGGACGAATCAATTTGGACAACATACTCAAAACACGTCCTTGAAAATGACCGCTCAGCATTCGTGGCAACAAAACTTTCTGATAGGTTTCTTTGTTTAAAGCCGCCAATAATTCAGGCTCTTTTTCGGAATGTTGTTCAATATAATTTTCTAATTCTTGGGAAATGAAGTGCATTATTTTAATTTAAAATTACTCAAATTTTGATGGTTGTTCCAAAAACGCAATAAGTAAATCGTTTCGTTTTCAATGGAATAGTAGAGGGTGATTTGCTTGATGATTACCATTTTGAAAACATTTTTGTAATCAGATTGGGCAAAAATCACATTTCCATTGGATAATAAATTTAGGAAAAAATCTACTTTTTCAATGAAGTGCAAAACTTCTTTTTCAGACCAATAGTGTTCCAAATATTCAATATTTTTCCAATAGTCATTCTTGGACAACAGAGTCCAACTAATTTTCATTTTTGAAATATTTTGGATACCTTTTTTGGGTTTCTTCCATTACTGCATCATGCGAAACGGTTTGCTCGTTGGCGACTTGGATGAGTGCTTCGTCTATCGCTTTTTTTTCCAACAATGTCATCGATTGAAATGAAGCGTCGTTGGTCAAATCTTCATTCAAATAATTGTCAAAAACCGAGGCTACGATACGCAATAAACGTTCGTCCGCATTTTCGATTTGCATCTGGATTTTTTGTTTTAATTCTGGAACTCCCATAACAGACTGTTTTGAAAAAACAAAGTTACAAAATATAATTTGACGCTTATAAAAATTCAGTATAATTCAAAATAGTCATTAACTTTGCAGGATGATGGAAAAACAAGACATTAGAGCTTTATCTAAAGAGCAATTGCGTGATTTTTTTGTTGCCAATGGCGATAAATCCTTTCGCGGAAACCAAGTGTATGAATGGTTGTGGAGCAAGGGCGCACACAGTTTTGACGACATGACCAATCTGGCCAAAACGACCCGGACGATGCTCGAAAACAATTTTGTCATCAACCACGTCAAGGTTGATACGATGCAGCGAAGTGAAGATGGAACGGTGAAAAATGCGGTTCGTTTGCACGATGGTTTGGTGGTCGAGAGTGTCCTGATTCCAACCAATACTCGAACAACGGCTTGTGTTTCGAGTCAAGTGGGTTGTAGTTTGGATTGCAATTTTTGCGCCACGGCACGATTGAAAAGAATGCGAAATTTGGAGCCAGCCGAAATTTACGACCAGGTAATTGCCATCGATAAAGAAAGCCGCTTGTATTACAATCATCCCTTGTCGAATATTGTTTTTATGGGGATGGGCGAACCGTTGATGAATTACAATAACGTGATGAAAGCCATCGAAATGATTACTTCCAACGAAGGTCTGGGAATGTCGCCTAAGCGCATCACGGTTTCCACTTCGGGTGTTCCAAAAATGATCAAGAAAATGGCCGACGACGAAGTGAAATTCAAATTGGCTGTTTCCCTCCATTCCGCCATAGATGAAATTCGTTCCAAGATTATGCCTTTCAGTGCCAGTTTTCCATTGGCCGATTTAAGGGAAGCTTTGGAATATTGGTATCGAAAAACCAAAAGCAAGATTTCCTATGAATATGTGGTTTGGAAAGGAATCAACGACAACAAGGCTTCGGTTGATGCCTTGGTCAAATTCTGTAAATATGTTCCCTGCAAAGTCAATTTAATCGAATACAATCCCATCGATGACGGCGAATTCCAGCAAGCTTCGGAAGAGTCTATCAATGCCTACATCAAAGCACTCGAAGCTATTGGAATAGTGGTAAAAGTGCGAAGAAGCCGCGGAAAAGACATCGATGCTGCTTGTGGCCAATTAGCCAATAAAGAAGCATAAAATTAAATATATAGTTGCTGTTTTTTTATTCGAAAATAGTATATTTGAACTCTTATGAATATCACTTCGCAAATAAAGCAGCCTATTTTTAACGAAATGGAACTTTTCGAAAAAAAGTTCTATGAATCGATGACTTCAAAAGTGGCTTTGCTCAACAGAATCACTTATTATATCGTGAATCGAAAGGGAAAACAAATGCGTCCAATGTTTGTTTTCTTGACCGCAAAAATGGTTTCGGCGGGAATGGTAAACGAAAGAACGTATCGTGGCGCTTGTGTCATCGAACTGATTCACACCGCAACTTTGGTGCACGATGATGTTGTTGACGACAGCAATCGTAGAAGAGGTTTTTTCTCCATCAATGCACTTTGGAAAAACAAAATTGCGGTTCTCGTTGGCGATTATTTATTGTCTAAAGGGTTGTTGTTGTCAATTGATAACGGTGATTTTGATTTGTTGAGAATTATTTCAGTTGCCGTTCGTGAAATGAGCGAAGGCGAATTGTTGCAAATCGAAAAGGCCAGAAGACTCGACATTACCGAAGAAGTTTATTATGAAATCATTCGAAAAAAAACCGCCACATTAATTGCAGCTTGCTGCGCATTAGGCGCAAAATCGGTTCTTGAAGATGAAATTCAGGTAGAGAATATGCGAAAATTTGGTGAACTCATCGGGATGGCTTTTCAAATCAAGGACGATTTATTTGATTATACGGATGATGCCATTGGAAAACCCACCGGAATTGACATCAAGGAGCAAAAAATGACTTTGCCGTTGATTCACGTTTTGAATAATTGTACTTCCAAAGAGAAATCCTGGCTCATCAATTCCATAAAAAACCACAACAAAGACAAGAAACGGGTGAAAGAAGTGATTACTTTCGTGAAAGACCATAATGGGTTGTTGTATGCTGAACAAAAAATGGCGCAATTCCAGCAAGAAGCGCTCCAGCTTTTAGATAATTATCCCCAATCTGCGTTTAAAGATGCCCTGATTTTGATGGTGAATTACGTTATCGAAAGAAAAAAATAATTTTTTTCAAATAAAAATATATCTTCTAAAACCTTAATTTCATTGAGGTTTTTATTTTTTTAGCTTAAAAATGGTATTGCCGATGCAACCTTTTTGCAAGCAGATGCGTCTTACTTATAGAAACACTTTATAAAACAAAATTGAAGGTACTTTACTTAAATCAAGAAGAAAATGAAATCATTCGTTTGGCCATCGAGAACAATCGATCCGCTCAACAAAAGATTTATGCCCAGTTTTCTTCGAAAATGTTAAGTGTTTGCCGACAGTATATAAAGGATATTCATCAAGCCGAAGATACTATGATTACGGCTTTTATGAAAGTATTCACTAATTTGAAAAATTTTCAGCACCACGGAAGCTTTGAAGGATGGATTAGACGAATTATGGTTAACGAATGTATTTCGCATATCAGGGTTCAAAAGAAAGTGAGTTTTATTGAGGACGAGAATTATTCGGAAGATAGTTTCAATAATATCGAAAGTCGGTTTTCTGTGGAAGACATCCAATTTTTAATTGACAATTTGCCGGATGGTTACAGAATGATTTTCAATTTGTACGCGATAGAAGGTTATAAACATCAGGAAATTGCCAAGATGTTGGGAATCAACGAAGGGACATCAAAATCGCAATTGTCACACGCCAGAAAATTATTGAAAGAGCAAATAATAAAGCTAAACAATTACAGCAATGGAACAGAATAAATTAGAAAACGAGTTTAGAAACAAACTCAACCAGCGCGAAATCAATCCCAGTGAAAATGCTTGGGACAGGCTTGATGCGATGCTGACTGTTGCCGAAGAGAAAAAGCCTATTCGAAGATACAGTTGGCTTTATGTTGCTGCCAGCATTATTGGATTGGCATTTTTAGGAACCTTTTTTTTTAGTCAAGTAGATAAAAATATTGTTGTTGAAGAGAACGAAGTGGTAATTGAAAATAATCAAAAAGTGGAGCCAATTCAAAAGGAAGCACCGTCAATAATTCCTTCAAATTCGCAAAAAGAAAGTTTAGCAGTAATCTCGGAAGTGAATACGGTAAAAAAGAATCGTCGAACCATGAAATCGCTAATTAAAAATCAAAATCAAGTTGTCCAAAATTCAAATTCAGACAGTTTAACACCAAGGCACAAGGACAACCAATCCATGCAAGAAACTGAACAAATTGCTTCTTTAAACACTAATAATAATTCAGTTGACGAAATGCTTGCTGTTGCTCAAACTGCTTCAAAATCAAGCAATTCAAGAGCTATCGTAAGAGTAAATCCCAATGCGTTGCTTTCGCAAGTGGATGGCGAATTAGAACTTTCGTTTCGAGAAAAAGTAATTAATAAAGTAAACAAGAATTACCAAACCGTAAAAGTGGCTTTGGCCAACCGCAACCAAGAATAAATCATTAATCACCATTTAAATATTACATTATGAGAAATTTTACAATTTACTTAGTACTACTGCTATGCCTTTTTGCAAGCAAAATGTTGGCGCAAGACCCTAGCCTAAAAGACGGACAGTCGAATCAAACCTTTGAAAAACAGGCCAAAAATATTGCTTCAAATATTGAAAACATCACTAAAGAGGAAAAAGCCGCTTTAAAAAAGGAAGTGGATGCCGTAAACGATGAATTGGCAAACGGGACAATAAGCAAAGAAGAAGCAGAACGTAAAAAGGAAGCATTGGCAAAAGTCAGGGCAATCAACATTGAGACAAGAGTTGCCAAAGAGCAAGAAAATCTTGAAATTTTAGTTCAGAAAAAAGTGGATGGAAAAATTGCAGAGAGCGATTCGACTAAAATCAATTTGATTAACATAGGTTATGATAAAGATATTTTTAAAACCAAAGGCGAAAAAAGAACCACCACCCAATTTGTCCTCGCTTTTGGAGCCAATAATTTGGTGACTGATGGTGTGGTTGCAAACTCTGATTTTAATTATTGGCAATCTCGTTTCTTCGAATGGGGATTAACTTATAACACGAGAATTTTCAAAAACGATAATTTATTGCATTTAAAATATGGGTTTTCAGTGATGTACAATACTATTCATCCGACAGATAACCGTTATTTTGTAGCTGACGGGAACAATCAAACCAATTTGGAGATTTTTCCTTATGAATTAGAAAATTCCAGTTTCAAAAATGTATATCTGGTTGCACCATTGCATTTGGAGTTTGATTTCTCTGGGAATAAATTAAAAGACGGAAATTCCGGTTTTTCGACACACAAAGGAGTTCGTTTCGGAATTGGGGGTTACGGCGGTTTTAGAATAAAATCGAAGCAAAAAATGTATTACAACATTGACGATGATAAAATAAGCATAAAAAACAAAGGGAATTTTAATGCCAATGATTTGATTTATGGCGTGAGCACATACCTTGGTTACAAAGAAACCAGTTTGTATTTGAAATATGATTTGAATTCATTATTCGAAAATAATGTGATAGACCAAAACAATATTTCACTCGGTATTCGTTTCGATTTTAATTAAGATTTGTTTGAGTTAGTTAATGTAAAAGCCGCCGTAAATTTTTCGGGCGGCTTTTTTTATTATGGAATTTATGAGTTTAATTTGGTCAAGGATAATTCCAACGCTTTGTAAGTAAATGAACTTGGTGATTTATGAACCTGATGAACTTCTAAAATGGCATTTCGAATGGTGGTTGAAACATCTTCAAATATACTTTCATCAGTGAGTTCTGAATCGTGCTGCATCAAATAAGCAAAAACCCTTGCCATTCCGCAGTTTGCAATAAAATCTGGAACAATGCTAATTTGCTCATCTGCCCATTTTGCCGTAGGGCCAAAAAATACTTCGTCATCAGTAAATGGAACATTGGCACCACAAGAAACAAGTTTAAGCCCGTTTGAAATCAACGATTTTATTTGTTCTGGACTGACAATTTTAGATGCTGCACCGGGAATAAAAATATCGGCGTTGAGTTTCCAAATTTTTTCATTGATTTCTTCAAAAGGAATCAGGTTTGGTGCACAAAGTGAATTCCCGTCTTTGGTGTCAAACAAATGCTTGATTTCGTCCAAATTATAACCTTTTTCATTTATCAAACCGCCGTTTCGGTCAATAATACCAACAATCAAAGCACCGTTTTTAGCCAAAAAACTCGCAGCTGCCGAAGCTACATTTCCCCAACCTTGAATGATGACTCTTTTGCCTTTCAGATTTTCCTTAAAATAAATATCAAAGAAATGTACCACGGATTGTGCCACTCCGAAACCAGTTATCAAATCGGCAACCGCATATTTTTTTGGACCATCTTGTTTGTAATTGGAATCCTCAATTATTTTGGAACAGCCGTAACGCAATTGTCCCAAAATTTTGATGGCATCGCCACCTTGCGAATGCAGATGTCCATTGACAACGCCTTCTTGTGGATGCCACAATCCCAAACTTTCGGTAATGGGAATGACGTCTTTGAGTTCGTCCACATTCAAATCGCCTCCTGTTCCATAATAATTTTTTAGAATTGGGAAAACGGCTTTGTACCATCGTTCCAAAACTTCTTTTTTTCGTGGATCTTGTGGGTCGAAATTGATTCCTGATTTTGCTCCGCCAATGGCTGGTCCACTAACCGAAAATTTGACTTCCATTACTTTTGCCAACGAAATCACTTCTTCTTTTGTCAATCCCTTACGCATTCTGGTTCCGCCGCCAGCCGCGCCACCACGAAGTGAATTGATGACAACCCAGCCTTGGGCATCAGTTTGGGAATCATTCCATTCGAAAATAATTTCGGGAGTTTTGTTTTTGTATTTTTCTAATAGTGGGAACATAATATTTTGATTGTTGTTAGTTATTGCAAAGTTTCGATTATTTGTCTAACCAAGATTTATAGTAGTTTTTGTCTTCAATTTTTAACGCTTCTTCTGTAATTTGCAAAGGTTTGAAAGTGTCAATCATAACCGCTAATTCCAAGGTTTCTTTTTGTCCAATGCTTTTCTCGTAAGTTCCAGGATGTGGGCCGTGTGGAATGCCGCCCGGATGTAAACTGATGTGGCCTTGTTCGATATCAATTCTACTCATAAAATCGCCATCGACATAGTATAAAACTTCGTCAGAATCGATGTTCGAATGATTGTAAGGAGCAGGAATCGCTTTTGGATGATAATCGTAAAGTCTTGGAACGAAAGAACAAATTACGAATCCTTTGCTCTCAAATGTTTGATGAACTGGAGGCGGTTGATGCACTCGACCGGTTATGGGCTCGAAATTATGTATCGAAAAACCGTAAGGATAATTGTAGCCATCCCAACCCACAATGTCAAAAGGATGTGAACTATAAATCACTTCGTGAAGCTTGCCTTGCTTTTTTATTTTTATGGTAAAATCACCAATTTCATCGTGAGTTTCCAGATTTTCGGGCAATTTATAATCTCTTTCGCAATAAGGGGAATGTTCCAATAATTGTCCAAACCAATTTCGATAGCGTTTTGGCGTATAAATTGGACTGGAAGATTCGGTGATAAGTATTTTATTTTCAGATGAATCAAAGTTAATTTGATAGATAATTCCACGCGGAATTATGAGATAATCGCCGTATTCAAAGGAGATATTTCCAAACATGGTTCGCAAAGTCCCGCTTCCTTTGTGGATGAAAAGCACTTCATCGGCATCGGCATTTTTATAGAAATAAGTTGTCAGGGATTGACTCGGCGCGGCAACGCTTATGATTACGTCGCTGTTAACCAACAAAGGCGTTCTGCTTTGCAAATAATCCGAATTTGGAGCTACATCAAACGAAATTAGTTTTCGGGAATGGATATTTTCGGCAACGGCTATTTTTGGTTTGATATCAATAGATTTCCCGATTTCCTTGACCATTGTTGGGCGATGATGGTGATAAGAAAGCGATGCCATACCATCAAATCCAACGGTTCCAAACAATTGTTCGTAGTACAACTCTCCGTTTGGTTTATTGAAAACGGTATGTCTTTTGGGTGGAATAGTTCCTAATTTATGATAAATTGGCATAATTCAAAGGATTAGTGGTTTCAAAATAAGACAAACCTTTCTCAATTAAATGTTTGTTTTCGGGTTGTGTTTGTATCAGTTTTTTTAATTTGCCATAACTTTTAGATGCGTAATCTTGATTGTTTTTTTTGAAATTGGCTTCGTAAAAATTCAAAAGCAACAGCCAATTTTCTGGCGATAAAGAGTTGATTTTTGTCCACAAATCTTCCAGGTTTGTAGTTTTTCCTGCTGCATAATCTGCCACTTCCTGAAAGAGTTTTACTTCCTCAGAAATGGGAATTTTTATGGTTTCTGTGTTGACAACGTGTTTTATTAAATCAAAAGAATTTACGTCGGCTGGACCGGCATAAGCGGAAATAATTTCTTTGCCAATGGCCAAATGGTAAATGCCCCAATTGGGTTGGTAAAGCATTTCTCCCTCAAAAGTTACGGTGCATTCGTTGAAAGCTATCAATTGAATTTTGCCAAATAAATTACGTGTTCCAGAGATTACTTTCCCTTTTACGACAACGCCACTTTCAAATTCGAGAGTCGTAAATTGTCCTTCAGAAATCTTGTAAGCCTCTAAATCTCTTGGCGACATGTCTTCAATGGCAAGATGGATTCCTTTCAGTTTTCCGATTGCAGTGCCAAATCCATCTGCGTGGTTTAGAATTCCGTGACCAATTAATTCTTTGTCTCTATTAGACAATGCAGTTCCTCCTTCGGTGTGGATATAAGCAACTTGTGAAGAATCTTTTTGTGAAATCCTTACTTTTTTGAAAATACCCGAAATTTGGATACCTGTAGATAATTCGATTGTGCCTAATTCTTCGGACAAAATAAGTTTTTGAACGCCTTTCAATCCGCCATTTCGGATGGATAAATTGTCTGCCAATTCTTCTAATACTTTGCTTAAATGTGCAAAATTGGGCGTTACAAATAGTTGTGGCTGAGGTTTGGTAACATCAAAACTTTGGTAAGCTGCCTCAATGCTATAATCTAATTTTTTGACCTTGTCAGACAAGCACCATTTGCTTTCGCCAATGGAAGACAAAAGTCCTGCTCCATATAATTTGAAGTCGGTTAATGTGCCGATTAGACCATATTCCACGCTCCACCAATGTAGGTTTCTCACCATCGCCATTTCGGACAATTCGCCGTTTAGATTTTGCAGGTATTCGATTTCAGCTTCGGCAGCATCGATTGCTGTAGGAGAACTATCTTTTGATTCTTTTAAAATAGACAATTTTCTGACGGCTTGAAACAAAGCATCGTCGTGTTTTGACGTGATGGCTTTTGAGCCAATCATCCCAAATCGTCTTAAATATTCTGCATATTCTGCATTCGCCAAAATAGGAGCGTGACCAGCAGTTTCGTGGATTATGTCTGGTGCAGGAGTATATTCGATATGGTTTTGTGATCTAATATCAGAGGCAATGACCAAGACATTATAAGCCTGAAATTCCATAAAAGCAGCAGGCGGAATCAAGCCGTCCACAGCGGCGGCAGCCCATCCAATTTCTTGCAAAATACGATTCATACCGTACATACTAGGGATTTCGTTAGCTGAAATTCCGGTTTTTGCCAAGCCTTCAAGGTAGGTTTCGTGCGCGTGAATTTTTAAAAATTCAATATTATTTCGCATCACGTAGCGCCATACCGCTTGATCTTGGGCCGTATATAAATCATAATTTTGAGGCTTGATGTATTGCCTTAAATGTACGGGTAACTTGTCTAGAACCGGATTTGAAATGATTCGTGTCATAATCTATTTGTTCAAAAATTAATTCTAAATCAAAATC
Source organism: Flavobacterium sp. (assembly GCF_013823965.1). Taxonomy (GTDB): domain Bacteria; phylum Bacteroidota; class Bacteroidia; order Flavobacteriales; family Flavobacteriaceae; genus Flavobacterium. Next base: position 36,026 of record NZ_PNNA01000108.1, on the reverse strand, counting down.
ACTAAATTAGAAACCAATAATTAAAGAGTTCCTCTTCGTTCTTGCTCTCTTTCGATAGATTCAAACAGTGCTTTAAAATTTCCTTTTCCAAATGATGTGGCGCCTTTTCTTTGAATAATTTCATAGAACATTGTTGGCCTTGCTTGAATGGGTTTGGTGAAAATTTGAAGCAAATAGCCTTCTTCATCCCTGTCGACCAATATTCCCAAAGGTTGCAAAACATCTATATTTTCGTCAATTTTGCCAATTCGATTTCGTAAATCCTCATAATATGCATTGGGCACAGTCAAGAATTCGACACCTCGATTTTGCATTTCGGTTACTGTTTTTACAATGTCATCAGTAGCCAAAGCCACGTGCTGAATCCCGGGACTTTCATAAAAATCAAGGTATTCGTCTATTTGGGATTTTCGTTTGCCAATGGCGGGTTCGTTTATCGGAAATTTAATTCTTCCGTTACCATTGCTCATTACTTTGCTCATCAAGGCGGTATATTCAGTCGAAATATCTTTGTCGTCAAACGATAAAATTTGTTTAAAACCCATTACGTCCTCATAAAATTTGACCCAATGATTCATTTTGCCCAATTCCACATTTCCCACCATATGATCCACATATTTGAGTCCGATGGGTTCAGTTTTGAATGTTGGATTCCACGCTTTGTAACCGGGTAAAAAAGGGCCATTATAGTTGCTTCTTTCAACAAACAAATGAATTACATCGCCAAAAGTGTGTATGCCGGATTGAATGACATATCCAAATTCATCGGAAGTTTTAGTAGGTTCCAAATAAGGAATGGCTCCGCGACTTACTGCTTCTTCATAACTTTTAGTTGCATTATCAACCCAAAGGGCGACAAATTTTATCCCGTCGCCATGTTTGTCAATATGTTTTCCCATTGGAGTCCCGCTTTGCAAAGGAGAAGATAAAACAATCCTGATTTTGTCTTGAACGATAACGTAAGATTCTTTGTCTTGATTTCCAGTTTCTAAACCGGAATACGCCAAAGATTGAAAACCAAAGGCCGTTTTGTAATAATGAGCAGCTTGTTTAGAATTGCTGACATAGATTTCTACAAAGTCGGTGCCGTTGAGCGGTATAAAATCATCTTGGAGAAAAGTTGTCATAGATTTATATTTATAATGTTGGTCACAAATATAATTAATGGGATTGTACAATCAGTAATATTTAGTCAATTTTTATGATTATTTTTATGGTATTAAAAAAAAATAGCATTTATATTTGTTAAATATATAATTGGGATAAAGATTTTGCCAAAAAAAATCCCTTTTAAAGGGATTTAATGTTTGGTTAAAAGTTTGATAATGAAAATAATTAGTAAATAGTGTTGATTTTAAGAATGTAAAGGAAAAAACAATTTGATAGTTGTGCCCACATTTTTTTGTGAAATGATACTAAAAACACCTCTTGTTTTTTTCATGAAAGTCTTGCTTATAAAAAGACCTAGGCCCAATCCTTGTTGTTCTTCTTGTTCACGATCGAATTGCTGGTTAACGTCTATTTCTTTTAATTCTTCATTACTAAATCCAATTCCAAAATCCTGTATGACCAGTTCGTAATATTCATTATTGTGTTTTTTTCCGGAAACAATTATTTTTTTTTCATTTTTTGAAAATCGCAATGCGTTTCCTATCAGTTCAAAAAGAATGAAATTTAGGTATTCGTCTTTGATTTTTACATTTGATTCATCAACGTCAAACGATATTCTTTTTGCTAGATTTTTATCTATTCGGGTAATTTCATTTTTGGTTTTTAAAACACAATCTAGTATTTCGGAATAGGAATCATCCAGGAATTCGAGTTTATTGTTCTTTAAATTTTGATAAAGAATGGAGTTTTTTAAGGTTCTGCTCAATCGCTCTCCAGATGTTTTGATGGAATGATACACTTCTTCAATATTATTTTCTTCCAAACAATCTTCAGGATTCATTAAAACATTGATTGAGCCTAAAATTCCATGAAGAGGCGCGTTTATTTCCTGCATGAAATTGCCGTTTTCATTGGAGTTGATGATGTTGTAGGCTTTTTTTATTTTTTCGAATCTTTCAATTTTTATTTCAATAATCGTAATTAAATCTTCAATTTTGAAAGGTTTAGAAATAAAAAGATCGACGCCATTTAGGATGCATTTTTCTTTTTCCTCTTTGTCATTTTTTGCCGTCAAAAAAACAAAAGGGATTTGGTTTAGCATATTGGAATCTTTGACTATTTCATAAAATAAATAGCCGTCCATGATGGGCATCATAATGTCGCTAATAATGATGTCAGGAGTCCAATAATCTAATATTTCCAATGCATCTTGACCGTTAGCGGCTGTTTTAACAGAATAATTGTTTAGAATAAGTAGGTCTGTAATTGTGTCTCTTAAACTTACTTCGTCATCAACCAGGAGTATTTTTTTATTCATAAGGGAGAATTAGCATTACGGTGGTTCCAAAATTTTCTTTGCTCTTGATGGATATCTCGCCATTAAGAAGATCTATGAATTGTTTAACGATTGTCAAGCCTAATCCAGAACCGACTATTGTGCTGGTATTTGTGGCTCTGAAAAATGAAGTGAATAAGTGTTGTATTTCTTCATTTGGAATTCCAATTCCGTAATCTATTATTTCGATTTTAATTTTTTTATCCAGATAGTTTATTATTAGTTTTGGTTCTGCTTTATTTGCCGAATATTTAAAGGCATTGCTGATGACATTAGTGATAATGTGGGTTAACAATGTTTCGTCACTTATTATTTTTTGTTTTTTCCCTTTAATTGTAATTCCCATTTTACGTCCATCAGGTTCGTTGTTGAAATAGGTTTCAATTGTTTTATTTATGAAGTTGTCAAAATCTACTTCTTTGGTTTCTTTTTTGGTTTCCTCCAACTCGTTTCTTCCAAATATCAGGATGTTGTTCATTAATTCAGTTAGTCTATCTACTTCGTTTTTTATTCTATTGGTGATTGACTCGACTCCATCGGTATTTTTTGATCCGTTTATTTTGCTTTTAAATTCGATAAGTTCCGCATTGGAATAGATAATTGTCAACGGCGTCCTAAATTGATGCGATGCCATGGAAACAAATTTTGATTTCAATTCGTTGAGTTCCTTTTCTTTTAAAAGGTTTAATCTCATTTCTTCTGCCGCTTTTATCGTTTCACTGATATCCCTGCTGGAAGATTGCATCCCCATAATCTCATTTTTGCTATTGAGGATTACTTTTGTGATGCTTTCAATCCATGTATAACTGTTGTCTTTCTTTCTAAATCTAAAGATTAAGGGTTTTGTTCTTAGTTTTTTGGCAATTTCTAGATGGGCATTTTGCATTATATGTATATCATCTGGGTGGATGAAATCATACGGGCTTCTATGAATTAATTCTTCGTGATTGTATCCAGTGATATCTTTGGAAGAGTTTGAAACATAGGAGAAAGAGCCGTCTTTATGATGTTGTGTAATTAAATCGGTTGTGTTTTCGGCGATAAACCTAAATTTTTCCTCGGATAATTTTAGTTGACGGTCTTTTTCTTTTATCTCGCTAATGTCTATATGTGTTCCAATAATCTTAATTGGTGTTCCAATAATATTTTTGATGACCAAACCAGAATATTTGATCCACACATAATGTCCTTTTTTGTGTTTCATTCTTTGCACCCCGCTATAACTATCGGTTTTGCCTTGAATATATCTTTTTAAATTAAGTTCAAGTTGTTTGATTTCGTCAGGATGAACATTTTTTCTCCAAAATTCAAGAGTTTGGTCTATTTCGTCCAGATTGTAACCTAGCATCCCGGCCCAATTATAAGAAAATACAGCTTTGTTTGTTATAATATCCCATTCCCACATCCCTTGATTGGAACCTTTTAAATAGAAATCAAATTGCTCTAGGTGTGCTTCTAATTTTGCATTGATTTTGTCTTGATTTAATCGAATGCCTATGTTCTTGGCAACAGTATGTAACACATAAACCTCTTCATCAATCCATTCTCTCTCTGTTTTGCAATCGTCATAACCTATCCAACCCCAAAATTTGTTCTCTGAAAAGATGGGCGTAAAAAGATAGGATTTAATTCCTTGCATTTCCATCGTTTCCACAAATAACGGGTTGTCGCTTTCTTTGACTAATCCGTATAGTGGTTCATCTTTAATCAAGGTATTGTATATTCCTGGCAGTAAGTCGTATGAAATTCCATTCAAGTCCGGGTTGCCTAAATAGGCATCAACACCTTCATTGCACCATTCGTAAACGTAATATAACTTAAGGTCATCGTCTTCGGTCTCATTTTTAAAAATATAGCATCTGTCAATGTCCTGGCTTTTGCCAATTGCAGTAATACACAAATTTAGAGCGTCGTCAATCGAAATTTCTTTCAAAAGATGATTGTTTGCATTTGAAATTCCTAATAGAAGATTCTTCATAATAATTTTGTAACTTTATGAGGTAATTACGCAGTTACAAATATATTTTGATATAAATAAGTAGAGCGAGTAATTACTTATAATTTAAAAATAAAAAGTTATAACTTAAAATATGGATACCTACATTCGTACAATGAGAGTTAAGAAAAGTGAAATACTATTAATTGAAGACGATTTAGCCTTAGGAAGTTCTATTTCAGAGGTTTTACAGTTAAGCGATTTCAAGGTGCAGTGGTCAGTCAACGGGCTAAATGCGCTAGAGTATTTGCAAAAAAACACACCAGATATCATAATTAGTGATTTGATGATGCCTTTTATGGATGGCGAGGAGTTATTTGTCAATATTAGAAAAAACAACAAATTTAACACAATCCCGTTTATCATGATTACTGCAAATATGGATGACGGAGTCAAGTATAGACAACTTGAAAAAGGAGTTAATGACTATATCATGAAGCCTTTTAAATCCAAGGAACTGATTTTGAAAATCAAGAATTTATTGGTCCTGAGAAACAATATAGAAAAAAAATACAAACCGGACCCATTTTCTAAAGTGACCATAAAATTATCTGAAAAGGATTTTTTATCATCGATAAATGATTACATTTTAAAAAATTTAAAATCAAAAATTGGTGTTGAAGAATTGTCAACTCATCTTTTTATCAGTAGGTCAACATTAGATAAACGAATTAGAAAACTCACTAATAAAAATATTTCACAATATGTAAGAGAGTTTAAATTAGATTATGCAATCAAACTTATTGATTTAGGGGAGAGGAATATTCAATTTTTAGTGGATGAAACAGGGTTTAATTCATTTTCTTATTTTTCAACAAGTTTCAAGTCTTATGTGGGGCTTACCACTCGAGATTATTTTAAATCTTTGTAAAGTCAATACGCGATAAATCGCTTTGGTCGTAAATCAGGTTTAATTCAAAATGAATCTTCTTTAATCTAATAATGAGGGGTTTGTGATGTAAAATTAACTCATAAGTATTTTTTTTTAAGGTATTCGTTAAAATAAAGTTTTTTTCAAAATAGCATTATACTTTAGCGCCTAGATGTTGAATGTCTTGCCGTAATAAAGCAGCCTGTTAAAATTGTTTTTGGGGGCAAAAAGGATTTAGGATTAATAAGGCTGTTTTAGGCAAGAACAAAATTCACGTTTTTCACAATAATAATCTCCTTTACAATCAGTCCAAATATGAGTGCAGTTTTAGGTTCAGGAACCCTAGATGACAGTTTATTAAAAAATCCTTTTTTCAAACTGTATGAGTCCCATTTAGTAATTAAGATTAAAGAAGAAATTAAAGTTTTTCGTATTGATGAAATTTCAAATGTGCGGTTTTCCAAAAAAAGAAATTTCACAATAAACATTGTTCTTTTATTTGTGACAATATTAACCTATTCTTATTTATCTGATTTTATACACAAAAATTTTTTCTACAATATTTTATTGTTTGTAACGGCCATAATATCTAGTGTTTTGTCACTTTCTGTAAGAGATCATAAATACGTATTGTTTATCAACATGAATCGTTTTGGCTTCAGAGAATTAAAAATATCCAAAAAAGAAAGTCCACATGCAGAACATTTTGTTTCGATTTTTAAAACTCAATATGTGAAAAAAAAGAATCAAAATGATTTAGATTTTGTAAAATTTAAGCATTCTTCCTAGTGCAAACCGATGCTCATTTTGAATGAGTTTTTTCAAGAGAATTATTTATATTGCAAATGATGTTCTATGATTAGTTTTAGTTCTTGAAAAGAAAAAGGCTTTAAAACATAAGCTTTTGCACCCAAAGCAATTCCTCTTTCTAGATCTGATACTTCTGTTTTTGCCGTGAGAAATAGCACGGGAATATCAGAATATTTTGTTTTTTTTAGTTGTTCCATAAAGCCGTAACCGTCTAATTTTGTCATCATTACATCGCATATGATAAGATCTGGATTAGTTTGGTTTACTTTTTCTAAACCTTCTAATCCGTCATTGGCTTCATACACTTCATATCCTGACAATGACAACAATTCACTGACAGTTTCTCTTAATTTTATTTCATCTTCAATAATGAGTATCTTGGTCATATTTTTTTATGGTTTTTGCAAAGGGAATTGCAAAGTTACTTTTGTTCCTTTTCCTAAATGACTTTCCAATTGGATATTTCCAGAATTTTTTTCGGTAAATGTTTTGACAATATACAGACCGAGTCCAGTTCCTTGAATTCCATTGGTATTGCTTGCCCTAAAGAACGTGTTAAATAGTTTGTGTTGATCTTCTTCTGGAATGCCTATTCCAAAATCTATAATTTCAAGAATAATTTTTGACGAGATTGAAGAAAGATTTAGCTTTATGTCACCAGAACCTTCCGAATATTTGAAAGCATTGTTCAACAAATTAAAAAGGGAGTATTCCATTAAGTTTTTGTCGGCAAAAACCATAAAGTCTTTGCCTTCAAAAAATGTTTGTACTCTGCTTCCGTTTTTTTCATTGTCATAACTAGTTTCAATTACGTCAAGGCAGAGTTGCCTTAAATCAAATTTGATTGGGTGAAAATTAGTTTTGCCCGCATCATTTTTTGAAATAGTTAAAACGGAATTCATTAATTCGATTATTCTGTCAATCTCTCCAGTGATGGTATTTAATTGTTTGTCTACACGTTGTGCTTTTTCAAAATTCTGCCCATCCATGTACATGGATATCAATTCGGCACTTGTCCGGATGGTGGTCATTGGGGTCCTGAATTCATGGGAAATGGTAGAGACTAAATTGGTTCGTAGTTCGTTTAGTTCACGTTCTTTTGCCAATGCTTTTTCAGTGGCTTCCTCTTCTTCTTTTCTGGTTGTTATGTCTCTACTACTAGATTGGAATCCGCTTTTTACGCCATTTTTTTCAACAATATTTGCTCTTGTTTCAAGCCAAATGTATTTTCCGTCTTTGTTCTTGAATCTGGCAGTCGTGCAGTCATCCACTTTTTCAGCGACAAAATCGTTAAAACTCTCTAAAAGATATTCCACATCATCAGGATGGGCATAATCCAAAGGAGATTTTCCTATCATTTCTTCAGGTTTGTATCCCAGCATGTTAATTGCTGATGGGGAAACGTATTGAAAAGTTGTGTTCAAATCATGTAAACATATTAAATCGATAGTGTTTTCTGCCAAAAATCGATACATATTTTTAGCTTCATTGAGTAGAATGGCTTTGTTTTTATTGTTTTCTTCGATTAATATTTTGTTTTGTAGTTCGATTTTTTTTCTCTCGGAAATGTCTATAATTTGAACAACATAATAAATCTCGTTTTTACTGTTTTTTACCAAAGAAACCGAAATGTGTGCCCATACAATTGATTTGTTTTTGTGAACAAACCTTTTTTCAAAACCAAAATTTGATATTTTTCCCGAGTCTAAATCTGCTTTAAAGTCTAGATCTACTTTTAAATCTTTATGATAAGTAAGTTCTTGGAATGTTAATAATTTCATTTCTTGATTCGAATAACCCAGCATTTCGCAAAGCCTGTCATTGACCTCTATATAATTTCCGTTAATGTCAACTATCGACATTCCCACCGGAGAGTGCTCAAAAGCTCCTTTAAATTTTTCTTCGCTTTGTTGTAATTCGAGTTTTAATTTCTTTCCTATCGAAACATCTTGCATTGCTCCAATCATTCGAATGGCTTTACCTTGTGCATCTCGAATGATTACAGCCTTGTCATTTACATAAGCATAACTTCCATCTGATTTTAGATATCGATATTCAGCAGACCATCTATTGTTTTCGCTATTGATTACTGCTTCGTAATGTTTAAGATAAATGTCCTTGTCATCAGGATGCACAAAGGCTTCACACTCACGAGATGTTATGGTGTTGTCTTTGAAGGAGTGTCCAAAAAGCGCCGTGTAACTGGCGCCAACTACAATTTCATCTGTCATTAGATTCCAATCCCAAATAGCGTCTGATGTTGCTTCGCTGGAATAAGTAAAGCGCTCGTTACTTAATTTTAATTTATCTTCGGTTTTCTTGAGTTCCGTGATATTATTAAAAGAGCATACTACATATAGCAGTTCTCCTAAATCATTAAAAACTGGAATTGCATCGACCAATAACCAAACCCTGTCATTTGTCATGGGGCGAAAAACACCCATGATGATGTTTTTTATTGGTTTCAGTTGTTTGATTGCCATTGGTACTGGATGTTCTTCGGCCAGGAATTCCCTTCCATCAAGGTGAATGACTTGCCAGTGCTCATCAAATGAGGATTTTCCCAACATTTGGTCCTCAGTAAGCCCCAGCATTTCACAAGCAGCTTTATTGTATTCTAAAAATTCGGATTGCGGACCTTGTACAATTATTCCAACAGCCACGTTTTCAAGAATGCTATTGAGAAGTTGTTTGCTTTTAAGGATTTCCTCTTGGGCAATTTTTATTTCGGTAATATCCACGCCAAAGCCTACCATAATGTCCAGATTTCCATGTTTGTCAAAAACTGGATTAAACTTTCGCGTATGGTAAGTAGATTCTCCATTTGAACCTATGTATTTTTCATCCCATGCGATTAAGTTTTTGGATGAAGCAGCCTCTAGAAATCGTATTCTTCTTTTTCTTGCATTTTTGGTATTTCTTCCAGTATGTATTGCATACTCAAAATCATTTTTCCCAATTATAAAATTGCGAAGCTCGTCATTCTTAATTGCAAATGGATTTAAATACAGATAATTGTGATTGCTGTCAAATACCGCAATATCAGTTGGGATTTTGTCTAGTATTTTTTCATAAAATTCTTTTTGACGCAATATGGTTTGTTGTGTTTCGATGTGCTCTGTAACGTCTCTACAATTTCCAACATAAATAATTTCATTCTCTTTTACCGATAATTTTAAACTAGTAGAATGCCATACATAATGGCCGTCTTTGTGCAAAACTCGATAGATTATTTCGCTTTTGTCATCTCCTGCTTGAATTTTATTTCTCAAAAATGCAACAACCATTTCTAAATCTTCAGGATGCAATAACGAAGCGTTGTTTTTGCCTATGGCTTCGCTAGTTTCATAACCAAGAAAAGTCTTCCAATTTTCAGACGCATAAATAATAGTCCCATATTGATCAATTTCATAATAGATTTCCTTTGAGTTGTCTATAAATAGTTGAAATTGGGCTTCTTTATCTTTTATTTTATTGGATAATTCCTTGTTTTGCTGTAATAATTTTAGCTTGGATTTAATTTGTAGGGCAAAATATTCTAGCGTTTTTAGCTGAACGATAGAAAGCACTTTAGGGTTCAAGTCCAGGACACAAATAGTTCCCACAACTAAATTCTCATCATTGCATATGGGTAATCCAGCAAAAAAATCAAAATTAAAATCAGAAGTATTTGTTTTTTTGGATTGTGGTTCTAGATTTTTTGAGTCATTGGAAACCGTGATAAATGTATTTTTTTCAAAAACATCCTTGTTGTACAACAGTATGTTTTCTGGGATAGTTGATGAATCAAATCCTTTTTTTGCTATGGTTATTTGGTTTTTATTATCAAGGTGTGTTATGAAAACATAAGGCACCTGACAAATTTCTGAGATAATTGATAAGGTATCGTCAAATTCTTGCTGAAAATTTATTCTATCAGTCAATTTATAAACTTCTGGATCCATTTTATATTACAGTAGGTTTAGTTTGAATAATCATTTTAGGGGCAATAAACTGATTATTGTAATTTGGGAATTAATAATGCAAGTTAGTGTTTATTTTGTTATAAATTAATACTTTGGGGGATGCAAAGCTATTAAACATTTGGTATAAAATCAAAATAATAATTTTATTGAACAATGTTTCTCAAACTAGAATTATTGTTTTTTTATATCCATATTTGTTCAATATAAGATTTAATTAAAGTTAAGTTTTTTATTTTTTCCAATACATAATTTAGTCAAATTAAACTTTGTAACTTTGGCTTTCAAAAAAGAATAATTGATTTCAAAAGCTACCATAGACACCGTTTTCGAAACTGCTCGAGTAGAGGAGGTTATTGGCGATTTTGTGCAATTAAAACGCGCCGGAAGCAACTTCAAAGGATTGAGTCCGTTCTCGGATGAGCGTTCACCGTCGTTTATGGTTTCGCCGTCTAAAGGGATTTGGAAAGATTTTAGTTCAGGAAAAGGCGGAAACGCCGTGGCTTTCTTGATGGAACATTCGCATTTTACCTATCCGGAAGCCATTCGATTTTTGGCCAAAAAATACAATATCGAAATTGAAGAAACCGAGCAGACCGAAGAAGAAAAAGCCAATACCGATGTTCGGGAAAGCATGTACTTGGTTTCGGAATTTGCCAAAGATTATTTTCACAACACGCTTTTACATTCAGAAGAAGGCAAAGCCATAGGTCTTTCTTATTTCAAGGAAAGAGGTTTTACCGGCGAAACGATAAAAAAATTCTCCCTTGGATATTCTCCTGAAACTTGGGATGCTTTTACCAAAGAGGCATTAGGGAAAGGCTATAAATTAGAGTTTCTGGAAAGCACGGGTTTGACAATTCCAAAAGAGGACAGGCCTTTTGACCGTTTCAAAGGGCGCGTGATGTTTCCCATACAAAGCATGTCTGGAAGGGTTTTGGGTTTTGGTGGAAGAATTTTGGGCAATGATAAAAAAGCGGCAAAATACCTCAATTCGCCCGAAAGTGATATTTACCACAAGAGCAAAGTTTTGTATGGAATTTTTCAATCCAAGCAAGCCATTGCCAAACAAAATAATTGTTATTTAGTCGAAGGTTACACAGATGTTATCCAGTTCAATCAAGCCGGAATAGAAAATGTGGTGGCTTCTTCTGGAACAGCCTTGACGCCTGATCAAATCCGTTTAATTAATAGACTCACAAAGAATATAACCGTTCTTTTTGATGGTGATGCCGCAGGTTTGCGTGCTTCGATCCGTGGAATCGACTTGATTCTCGAAGAAGGAATGAACGTGAAAGTTTGTGCTTTTCCTAACGGAGAAGATCCCGATAGTTTTGCCAAGAAAACGCCTTACGAAGAGTTGGTCAGGTATTTAGAAGAAAATTCAAAAGATTTTATCCAGTTCAAAGCTTCTTTGTTGATGGATGATGCCAAAAATGACCCCATTAAAAAAGCCGATTTGATTCGGGATATGGTGGTGAGTATTTCCAAAATTCCGGATCGAATTCAACGCGAAATTTACATTCAGGAGTGTTCTCGAATTATGGATATTTCCGAGCAAGTCCTTGTTAGTACTTTGGCCCAATTGGTACAAAAAGATGTGGCCGATATTGGAAAAAAACAAAAACAGGAACAAAAAGTCTTTGAAGTTGTTAAAAATGAAGCGCCAGCCCAGATTCAAAAAATCGATATTCTCTATGGATTGGAAAGAAAAATCATTGAAATCCTTCTGTTGTATGGAAACAAAACTGAGGTTTTTGAAGACGTGCTTTTAAAAACTAATGGAGAAGGCGAAATTGAAAATGTGATCGAAAAGAAGGAATACAAAGTGTTTCAAAGAATTTATTTGAGTTTGCAGGAAGATGAAGTAGAGTTGGCAAATCCTTTATTCAGGGATATTTTCAATAATTTGATAAACTATTATCTTCAAAATGAAAATTTCAGCATTGAGCAATATTTAATGCATTTGCAACCTGAATTTGCACAAGAAGTGACGGATATTTTAATGGAGGACGAAAGGGTTGTACTCCACAATTGGGAAGGCCAGAATATTTTTCCAAAGACAAAGAATGATTCCATAAGTCAATATGTTGCTGAAACGATTCTAACAATGAGATGGTATTTAGTGGATAGAATTATTGAGGAAATAAAAGGCTCCATATCCTCTGAACCTGATTCAGATAATATAGAGCCTATGTCTATGGCAATGGATTACTACAAACTGATTAATTCTTTTTCGAAAAAATTAGGAAGAGTAATGTCACGTTATAGCTAAACTATTTCGAGTGTTTTAGCTTTGTTTACCAAATCTACTAAATTGGTAACATTCAATTTTTGCAACAGTCTTAATTTATAGGTACTTATTGTTTTTTCATTAAGTCCAAGTATTTTCGAAATTTCGTTGTTTTTCTTGCCATCGCTTAGATAGCGCAAAACTTCCACTTCTCGATTAGACAGTTTTCTGTACAGACGCTCACTTTTGTTTTGTTTCGCAATTAAAGCAAGATTTTTCTTTACAGTTTCATTGATGATTATTTTTCCTTGATTTACTTTGACAATTGCTTGGCCTAAAGTTTCTAGTTTTTCTTTTTTTGAGATAAAACCTGCAACACCTGCTTTGATGGCATTTGGTGCATAAATTTGCTCAGAAAGGTCGCTAAAGATGATGATTTTTGTTTTTGGAAAATTTTTCAAAATATTTTTAACTTCAAAAATACTGGAAAGACCTTCTAATTCTAGATCTAATATCAATACATCAATCTCCTTGGTAAGCAGAATATCTCTTACCATCATAAAATTCCCTACATTGGCAACAATCGAAATATCGTCGTGATCTTTAAAATAAGATTTTACTCCAAAATGTACAACAGGGTGATTATCGGCTAAACAAACTTTTATCATAATTTTAAATTTAGAATTGTTTATCTCATTTATATTGTAAAGTTAATAAATAATATCCGTAAATGACAGTAAATTAATTAGAAAAATACTACTTTAATACTTTTGGAATTGAACAAACGGGAATTTCAGTCATTTTATGTTGATTATTAGTATTCAATCTTTTGTATATTTCGAAGACTATTTTTTCTCTTCCAGTGAAATTTTCTGCCGTTTTTCCTTTTTCATCCTCAAGCATTGCCCACTCCAATTCGTCATAACTGGCGCCAAGTTGGTCTTCGTCCGTTCTGTCATCACCAAACAAACCATCGGTTGGAGAAGCCACTAAAATGGATGTTGGAATTTTTAAAAATTCGCCCAGAGCATAAACATCTGATTTCATTAAATCGGCAATTGGACTCAAATCAACACCGCCATCACCATATTTTGTATAAAAACCCACCCCAAAATCCTCTACTTTGTTGCCTGTTCCAGCAACCAGCAAAGCATGAATTCCGGCAAAATAATACAAAGTGGTCATACGCAAACGAGCACGAGTATTGGCTAAAGACAAATTCACCTTGTGGTTGTCCACATTGTTGGGAACTACTTTTTTGAAATCTTCAAATACCGAAGTCAAATCGGCTTCGATAGTTTTTACGTTTGGAAATCTTTTTTTCAACTGTTCGATGTGTTCTCGCCCACGACTTACGTGACTTGGAGCTTGATGTATGGGCATTTCCACACATAAAGTAGTCAAGCCGGTTTGAGCGCATAATGTCGAAGTGACTGCCGAATCAACTCCGCCAGAAATGCCTACAACAAAACCATTAACTTTTGCGTTTTCAGCATAAGTTTTCAACCAATTTACAATATGAGTATTTACTTTTTCAACTTGAATGGCACTTTTTTTAGGCATAATAGTTTGGGTTTTTAAAAAGTAGGAATTGTATATTTGCAAAAATAATAATTTTATAGACAGTACCTATTCATTTCAAACGAAGTTGGCTTAACTCCGGCAATAATTACGATATGTGAATAAATCTGGTCTCAAAATAATATAAATGAGAAAAATAATTTTTATAATCACGTTAATTTTATTTATCACTTCTTGCGATAAAAAGTCAAAAGTTAAAAAAGAAGTTGAAGCAATTCCAGTAGCGCTAAAAGTGGAACGTTTTGACAAGCTTTTTTTTGAAACAGCTCCAAAAGATTTGGGTAAATTAAAAAAAGAATTTCCTTTCTTTTTTCCATCAGAAACTGAAGACATTGTTTGGTTGGAGAAAATGCAAAATCCGCTTTGGCGAGAATTATATGGAGAAGTTCAAAAAAAATACTCCAATTTCGAGCCTGTTCAAAAAGAATTGGAAACACTTTTCAAGCACATAAAATATAATTTTCCAAAAACTAAAATGCCTAAAGTTATTACAGTAATTTCTGAAATGGATTACAATAACAAGGTGATTTATGCCGATAGTTTGTTGATTATTTCATTGGAATTGTATTTGGGCAAAGAACATAAGTTTTATCAATTTCCAAAGTATTTGAAGCAAAATTTTGAACAAAAACAAATTATGCCTGACGTGGTTTCAAGTTTTTCAACCAGCAAAATAGCTTCCGTAGCCGATAAAACTTTGCTGAGCCAAATGATTTATTTTGGCAAACAATTGTACCTAAAAGATTTGCTTTTGCCGGATTACAGCGATGCCGACAAAATGGGTTATACGCCAGCGCAGATAGCATGGTGCGAGGAAAACGAAAGTTACATGTGGCGTTATTTATTGGAAAACGAAATGTTGTACAGCGATGATTCTAAATTAGGTAATCGATTTATAAATCCAGCGCCCTTTTCTAAATTTTATCTTGAAATTGACAATGAATCGCCAGGAAGAGTGGGTGCTTGGATAGGATGGCAAATCGTTCGTTCTTATGTAAAAAACAATGATGTTCCCATGGAGAAACTACTCAAAATGAATGCAAAAGAAATATTCGAAAAATCTAAATACAAACCAAAAAAATAATGGCAAATACAAATACATCAGAAATAAAGTTAAGCATTGAGTTGGACAAAAATCGTGTTCCGGAAAAACTAATGTGGACGGCAATAGAAGGAGGAGTTCAAGAGGAAGAATCCAAGGCTTTTATGCTTTCGGTTTGGGACAGTAACGAAAAATCCACAAAAAGTATCGAATTATGGACCAAAGACATGCCTGTTGACGAAATGAAAATTTTCTTTCATCAAACCTTGATGTCAATGACTGAAACGTTTCAACGTGCCACTGGCGATGAAAAAATGTCGGCAACGATGAAAGATTTCTGCGATTATTTTGCGGAAAAATTGGAGTTGAAGTTGTAATTCAGAAATGATTGTAAAATAAATATCCCAAAACTAAAATGATTAGTTTTGGGATATTTTTTTTATTTTATGAATGATTTAAAATCCGCTGTTGTTCTTGAAAACTTCCTGATTTACTTCATCAATATAATCCAAAAGAGTTTCTTTTCCGGTAGATTCCGTAGCCGATGTCACGAAATATTGCGGCATTTCGGCCCAATTGTTGGCAAACATTTGCTTCTTGTAAGCAGCAATATGCGAATCTATTTTGGTTTTGCTAATCTTGTCGGCTTTGGTAAAAATGATGCAAAACGGAATTTCGCTTTTGCCCATATACGACATAAATTCTATGTCGATGTTTTGTGCTTCGTGACGAATGTCAATCAATACAAAAGCACAAACGAGTTGTTCTCTTGTTTCAAAATAATCCGTAATAAATTGCTGAAAAACCGATTTGGTTTTCTTGGAAACTTTGGCGTAACCATATCCCGGCAAATCGACAAGAAACCAATTGTTGTTAATCAAAAAGTGGTTGATTAATTGGGTTTTTCCTGGTCTTCCAGAGGTTTTTGCCAAATTTTTATGGTTGGTCAACATGTTAATCAACGATGACTTCCCAACATTGGAGCGACCTATAAAAGCATATTCCGGTAAAAAGTCTTTTGGACATTTTCCTACTTCGGAGTTGCTGACAATGAATTCGGCGGTATTAATCTTCATAATGATAGTTATAAATTCTTTGCAAAAACCTAGTGTGCTTTTAGGTGTGTATGTGTCAGCCAGTCTTCCAATAAACGATTGAATTCTGCAGGATGTTCCATCATTGCGGCGTGACCACATTTGTCAATCCAATACAAGGTTGCGTTTGGCAGTAATTCATTAAATTCTTCGGCTACATTTGGAGGTGTGACTTTATCGTTTTTTCCCCAAATAAGACAAGTTTGAACATGCATTTTTGGCAAATCTTTCGCCATATTGTGTCGAATGGCGCTTTTGGCAATTGTCAATGTTTTGATTAGTTTGATTCGGTCGTTTACGGAAGCATAAACTTCGTCCACTAATTCTTTTGTTGCCATTTTTGGATCATAAAAAACATCTTCGGCTTTCTTTTTTATATATTCATAGTTGCCTCTTTTTGGGTAACTATCACCCATGGCGCTTTCGTAAAGGCCAGAACTTCCGGTAAGTACAAGTCCTGCCACTTTTTCTGGATACATTTTGGTGTGGTACAGGGCTATGTGTCCGCCTAGTGAATTCCCTAAAAGAATTACCCTGTCAAAACCTTTGAAAGTGATGAAATCCTTCACGTATTTTGCAAAAGCTTTCACATTGGTTTTTAATATGCTTTGAGTGTATATCGGTAAATCAGGTATTACTATTTTGTATCCTTTTTCAGAAAAATAACTGGCGACTGCATCAAAGTTGCTTAATCCGCCCATTAAACCGTGTAAAACAACAATTGGAGTTCCTTCTCCTGCTTCATAATAACTATATCTACCTTCTTTTTTAAAGTATTTTTCCATACGTTTTATCGCAAATTTTCAATTGCCACAAAGATAGGTTTTAAAAAATTAAAAAGAATTCTTGCAATCAAAATTTATGCATTTTAATGTTTTTTGTTAAAAAGTGTGGCGAAAACGGTATCGATTTCGCTTCGAATATTTCATTTTTACTTTAGCTGAAAAAAGGCAATCTTCTTTTTTTGCCAGATTATCTTTTTGATAATTCAATAGTTCTCAACAATGAGGGCAAAAAATGCCTAATGTTCTGATTGACTAAAACTAAGGCTTTTACTTGTGAAGTGGTAAAACTTATTAACAAAGTGGGATATAGTGGTAAATAGTGGTAGAAATTTTTATATTTTTGCTCAACATCATTTAATTTTTTTTACTTGAATACAATTGTCGGAACATATGAATGTAAAGTCGATGCCAAAGGGAGGGTTTTGTTGCCTTCGCCTTTGAAAAAGCAATTGGCTGCTTCACTTCAAAACGGATTTGTTTTGAAGCGTTCCGTGTTTCAACCATGTTTGGAATTGTATCCAATGGAAGAGTGGGATTTGATGATGCAAAAAATCAACAAACTCAATCGATTCGTGAAGAAAAACAACGACTTTATTCGCCGTTTTACAGCTGGTGTGAAAGTGGTTGAAATCGATGCTTTGGGACGATTATTGGTTCCTAAAGACTTGGTGGTTTTTGCCAGTATTGCTAAAGATGTCGTGTTTTCGTCGGCAGTGAATATTGTGGAAATTTGGGATAAAGATTTATACGAAAAATCAATAAGCGGCGAAGATGTCGATTTTGCTGATTTGGCTGAAGATGTAATGGGGAACTTAAATGACGACGACAATGGAATATCATAATCCTGTTTTATTGCATCCTACGGTAGATGGTTTGAATATTAAGCCGGACGGCATTTATGTTGACGTGACCTTTGGTGGTGGCGGACATTCGAAAGAAATTTTGAGAAGATTGGGCCCTAATGGCAAATTGTTTGCTTTTGACCAAGATGAAGATGCCTTGGCGAATGCCTTGCCGGACGAAAGATTTACGTTGATTAATGAAAATTTCCGATTCATAAAACGGTTTTTGCGGTTTCATGGGGTGAAAGGCGTGGATGGAATTTTGGCTGATTTAGGAGTTTCTTCCCATCAATTTGATGTGCCAGAAAGAGGTTTTTCCACTCGTTTTGACGCAGGATTAGATATGAGAATGAGTCAAAAAAACGATTTAAACGCTTACCGAGTAGTCAATGAATATGATGATGCAAATTTGAGAAGAGTGTTCTTGGATTATGGAGAATTGAAAAATGCGCCCGCTTTGGCACGAACCATTATAGAATCCAGAGAGCATCAACCCATTAAAACTACGGATGAGTTGAAAGAGGTTTTGGCGAAATATTTACCGGAAAGAGTTCGGAACAAAATATTGGCACAAATCTATCAAGCCATCCGAATTGAAGTCAATCAGGAAATGGATGTTTTGAAAGAATTTCTCCAGCAATCATTGGAAGTATTGAATCCAGGTGGAAGATTAAGCGTGATTTCTTACCATTCATTGGAAGATAGATTGGTCAAAAGATTCATAAAAAACGGAATGTTCGAAGGGGAACCGGAGCGCGACTTTTATGGCAACTATTCCGTTCCATTCAAGACTATCGGGAAATTAATTGTTCCGGATAACGACGAAATCAAAATCAACAACAGGGCAAGAAGTGCCAAATTAAGAATTGCCGAAAAGATATAATTAGCCTGAAAATACAATGAAAAACGGAGTTTACGGCATATTGAAAGCAAGGTTTCTTATTGACGATGACTCAATGAAAAATTGGCGTTTTATCGTTTTTCTAATCGTTTTGGCTATAATCATGATTGCCAATACACAACGTTTTGAGCAGAAAGTTTTTAAAATCAACGAGTTGACAAATGAAGTGAAAGAGCTTCGTTCGGAATTTGTGGATCGACGTTCAGAGTTAATGAAACTTAGAATGGAATCGACAGTTTCTGAAAAAATGTTGGAAAAACAAATTTTTCCATCGACAGTGCCTCCAACCAAAATTAAAGTCAAAAAAACAACAGAAAAAAGCTTTTTCCAAAAAATATGGCAGTAGAAGATAAAAATATATCCTACAGAATTTATCTGGTTGCTTGCGCCATCTTCGTGATGGCCATTGCGATTGCCATAAAGTTGACCAATATTCAATGGATCGAAGGGGATTATTATCGAAAATTGGCTAAGGAAAGAACCGTCAAAAACTTCGTTATTCCGGCCAATAAAGGGAATATTTATTCTGCCGACGGAAGCTTGTTGGCCACTTCCATTCCAAATTATGAAATTCGTTTTGATGCTGTAGCTCCAAAAGCCGAAGCTTTCGAGAAAAATGTGAAACCATTGTCCGATTCCTTGTCGATTCTTCTAGGGAAACCAAGCAGCTTTTTCCTGAACGAATTTAGAAAAGCGAGGGCAAAGAAAAATCGTTATTTCTTGGTGGCTCGTGATTTGAGTTACACGGAATACATGAAAATCAAGAGTTTTCCCTTGTTTGGCCTAGGTGCTTACAAAGGTGGAATTATTGTGGAACAAGAAACGGTAAGAGAACATCCCATCGGTAAAATTGCCGAGAGAACCATTGGTTACGAAAGAAAAACTCCGAGCGGAATTCCAGACGGAAAGGGAATTGAATGGGCTTTCAGAAAATACCTGAACGGAAAAGACGGCAAAATTTTAAAGCAAAAAATCGCCAAAGGACAGTGGAAACCCATTCGTGACGTGAATGAAATTGATCCCCAAGATGGCTACGACGTCATTTCTACAATTGATGTTTTTATCCAGGACATTGCCCATCACGCCCTGTTGAAGCAATTGACGGATTATGAAGCCGATCACGGTTGCGTAGTGGTTATGGAAACCAAAACAGGACAAATAAAAGCTATTTCGAACTTGGGAAGAGCAGGAGACGGGTCTTATTATGAAACCACAAATTATGCTGTGGCCGAATCACACGAACCGGGTTCGACCTATAAATTGGTTGATTTGATGGTGTTGTTGGATGACAAAAAAATCGATACCAGTGCTGTTTTCGACAGTTATGGAGGGGTAATCAAATACTCGGGAAAATCAGTTCGCGATTCCCATCAAGGTGGTTACGGAAAAATTTCCTTGGCACGTGGATTCGAGCTTTCTTCAAACACGGTAATGGTTCAGGCGGTTTACAATAATTACAAAAACAACCCTTCGGAATTTGTCAATCATCTCAATAAATACGGATTGAATAAACCTTTGGGACTTTCGATTAAAGGGGAAGGAAAACCTTTTGTGCCTCAACCAAGCGATAAAAACTGGTCTAATCTTTCGCTTCCTTGGATGGCTTTTGGATATGGAGTTTCCATTACGCCCTTGCAAACCTTGACGTTTTACAATGCCGTGGCCAATAACGGAGTGATGGTAAAACCGCAATTCGTTTCAGAAATCAAGGAATGGAACAGAACCATCAAAAAATACAACACCGAAGTGATGAACCAAAAAATATGCTCCCAAGAAACCATTTCGAAGTTGCATGCGGTACTTGAAAACGTGGTAAAAAAAGGAACGGGATCCAAGTTGTATTCCAAAGATTTTTCAATGGCAGGAAAAACTGGAACGGCACAAGTAAATTATCATAAAGCGGGAAAGGAAGGCTTATATTACGCTTCTTCATTCGTGGGTTATTTTCCGGCAGACCAACCAAAATATTCTTGCATAGTAGTGGTACACAAGCCCAATACGTCAAACAATAATTATTATGGAGCCGACGTGGCCGGGCCAGTTTTCAAGAGAATTGCCCAAAAGATTTTTACCGATGCGCCTTCCACGAACGAGATAAAAAACATTAACAGAAAAATACTCAAACAAGAAAGCAGTTACGAGGCTTATGTAAAAAAGTCGCAAAAACAACAATTGTCCATTCCAAACCTTAAAGGAATGTCGGGAATGGATGCCGTGGCTTTGTTGGGAAATCTTGGCGTAAAAGTAAAAGTGGTAGGCGTTGGGAAAGTGAAAAAACAATCCATACAGCCGGGAGAAAATTTAGCTAAAAACACAACCATAACATTGGAATTATCGTGATCATTCTAAAAGAAATAATATACAAAGTAGCCATCGAAGCCGTAAAAGGTTCGACGGATATTGCCATCAATAAAATGGATTTCGATTCCAGAAATATTGGTGCCAATGATGTTTTTGTGGCCATTCGAGGCACGATTTCAAATGGGCACGATTATATCGAGAAAGCTATCGGTCTAGGAGCTGTTACCATCGTTTGCGATACTTTTCCAGAAAATTTGGTAACGGGAATTACTTATGTTCAAGTAAAAGATACCAATACTGCCTTGGCTTATATGGCAGCCAATTATTTTGGAAATCCTTCAGAAAAATTAAAATTGGTAGGAATTACCGGAACAAACGGTAAAACCACAATTGCTTCCCTGTTGTATCAATTGTACAAAAAAGCAGGTTTCAAAGTGGGATTGTTGTCCACCGTAAAAATATTGGTTGACGATGTTGAATACAAAGCAACTCACACCACGCCGGATTCCATAACCATCAATAATTATTTGAATGAAATGGTCGGTGCCGGAGTGAAATACTGTTTTATGGAAGTGAGTTCACACGGAATTCATCAAAAACGTACGGAAGCTTTGCATTTTGCGGGGGGGGTTTTTACCAATTTGTCCCACGATCATTTGGATTATCACCCCACTTTTGCCGAATACCGTGACGTGAAAAAATCGTTTTTCGACAATTTGCCCAAAACAGCTTTCGCCTTGTCCAATATCGACGACAAGAATGGATCGGTGATGTTGCAAAACACGGTTGCCAAAAAATTGTCTTACGCCTTGAAATCATACGCTGATTACAAAGCACAAATCTTAGAAAATCAATTGTCGGGATTGTTGCTTAAAATCAATGGTAATGAAGTTTGGGTGAAACTCATCGGAACATTCAATGCTTACAATCTATTGGCAATTTACGGAACGGCAGTCGAATTGGGAATGGAAAGTCTGGAAGTATTGCGATTGCTGTCGGATTTGGAAAGTGTTTCAGGTCGTTTCCAATTCATCGTTTCCAGTTCCAATATTACCGCGATTGTCGATTATGCACACACACCTGATGCTTTGGAAAACGTTTTGAAAACAATCAATGACATCCGTACCAAAAACGAACAATTGATTACCGTGGTAGGTTGTGGAGGAAATAGGGACAAAGCGAAACGACCAATCATGGCCGGAATTGCCACTGAAATGAGCGATAAAGTAATCCTGACTTCCGATAATCCAAGAAATGAAGAACCGGAAGTTATCATCAATGAAATGGAGCAGGGAATTGCAGCCCAAAACTATAAAAAATCACTGTCGATTACCGATAGAAAACAAGCCATAAAAACCGCTTGTCAATTGGCTCAGCCCAACGACATAATACTGATTGCAGGAAAAGGACACGAAAATTACCAAGAAATTCAAGGTGTTCGTCACCATTTTGACGATATGGAAACAGTTACGGAATTACTGAACCAATTAAACAAATAACCGATTAACCAAATAAACAAAGATATATGCTGTATTATTTATTTGAATATTTAGACAAAACAATGGACATTCCTGGAACTGGAGTTTTCCAATACATTACTTTCAGATCAGCATTGGCATTGATGCTTTCCCTGCTTTTATCCACGATTTATGGAAAAAGAGTAGTTAGTTTTTTGCGAAGACAACAAATTGGGGAAACGGTTCGTGAACTAGGTTTGGCAGGTCAAAACGAAAAAGCGGGAACACCTACGATGGGTGGATTGATTATCATATTTGCCACCTTGATTCCGGTTCTTCTTTTTGCCAAACTTCAAAACATATACATCGTCTTGCTGATTGTTACTACTTTGTGGATGGGAACCATTGGTTTTATTGATGATTATATCAAAATATTCAAAAAAGACAAGCAAGGGTTGAAAGGAATTTTTAAAGTTTTTGGGCAAGTGGGCTTGGGTCTTATTGTTGGAGCTGTACTTTATTTTCATCCGGGTGTGAATATTAGAACCGATTTGAAAAAAATAAATGTAAACATTAATCAAACAGAAAACGTAATTACTCCAGCTCCAATTTATGAAAAATCAACGGCAACTACAATTCCATTCGTTAAAAACAACGAATTCGATTATGCCGAATTATTGGCTTGGACTGGCGAAGGTTATGAAAATTGGGCTTGGTTGATTTTTATTCCCGTGGTTATTTTTATTATCACGGCAGTTTCAAATGGAGCCAATTTAACAGATGGAATCGATGGCTTGGCGGCTGGAACTTCAGCTGTTTCAGTTCTTGCTTTGGGGATTTTCACGTTCGTTTCGGGAAATATTATTTTCTCCAATTATTTGAACATAATGTACATCCCAAATTCGGGTGAGATGACGGTTTTTATTGCTGCTTTTGTTGGAGCATTAATAGGATTTCTTTGGTATAATTCCTATCCGGCATCGGTATTTATGGGTGATACAGGAAGTTTAACCATTGGTGGTGTCATTGCGGTTCTTGCAATTGCCGTTCGAAAAGAGTTGTTGATTCCTTTTTTCTGCGGAATATTCTTGGTCGAAAACATCTCGGTGGTTCTTCAGGTAGCTTATTTCAAATACACTAAAAAACGTTTTGGCGAAGGCCGAAGAATATTCTTGATGGCGCCTTTACATCATCATTATCAGAAGAAAGGCTATCATGAAAGCAAAATTGTAACCCGATTTTGGATTGTTGCCATAATGCTCGCCATATTGTCAATCGTAACCTTAAAATTAAGATAATGCGGTTGGTGGTTTTAGGAGGAGGCGAAAGCGGTGTTGGAACCGCGATTCTGGGCAAGAAAAAAGGATATGATGTTTTTGTGTCCGATTTTGGAAAAATAAAAGACAATTACAAAGAAGTTCTTTTGATTAATGGAATAGCTTGGGAGGAAGGAAAGCATACGGAAGAACTGATTTTGAATGCCGACGTGGTAATGAAAAGTCCTGGAATTCCCGAAAAAAAATCTGCAATCGTAAAAAAATTGGTCGAAAAAGGAATCCCGGTAATTTCTGAAATCGAGTTTGCCGCACCATTTACAAAAGCCGTCACGATAGGAATCACGGGAAGCAACGGGAAGACAACAACGACAATGTTGACTTATCATTTGCTGAAATCGGCCGGACTGAACGTTGGTTTGGGAGGCAATATCGGAAAGAGTTTTGCCTGGCAGGTTGCCGATGACAAGTTTGATAGTTATGTGCTGGAGTTGAGCAGTTTTCAATTGGACGGGATTATAAATTACAAGCCACACATTGCCATCATCACGAATATAAGTCCAGATCATTTAGATCGATACGATTACAAATACGAAAAGTATGTTGCATCGAAATTTAGAATAACAATGAACCAAACCGAGGAAGATTTTCTTATTTATGATGCAGATGACGAAGCAACCCAAGAATGGTTAAAAAACAATAAAACAAAAGCACAATTAATTCCTTTTTCGTTGACAAAAACATTCGAACTGGGAGCCTTTATAAAAGAAAAAACAATGGAAGTAAACATCATCAACGAAGAAGAATTCACAATGGAGACCGAAACTATGGCACTAGAAGGAAAGCATAACATGAAAAATGCAATGGCAGCAACCTCTGTGGCAAAATTGATGAAAATTCGAAATGCTACCATTAGGGAAAGTTTGTCCAATTTTCAAGGCGTGGAACACCGTTTAGAAAAAGTGTTGAAAATTCAAAATGTGCTATACATCAACGATTCCAAAGCGACCAACGTGAATGCCACATTTTTTGCCTTGGATAGCATGAATACACCAACAGTGTGGATTGTGGGCGGTGTCGACAAAGGAAATGATTACAACGAATTGATGTCTTTGGTTCGCGAGAAAGTGAAAGCCATTATTTGTTTGGGTATTGACAACAGAAAAATTATCGATGTTTTTGGCAACGTTGTCGATATTATGGTTGAGGTAAACAATATGGAAGATGCCGTGAAAATGGCACAACGTTTATCCGAAAAAGGAGACACAGTTTTGTTGTCGCCTGCTTGCGCGAGTTTCGATTTATTCGAAAACTACGAAGACAGGGGAAATCAATTTAAAAAAGCGGTAAAGCATTTATAAATAGTTTATGGTTTAAAAGTTTAAAGTTGTTTAACCTTAAACTTTTAAACAAATTAAACTTTAAACAAAAACCAAAATGAAAGAACTAGTAAACAATCTAAAAGGAGACAGGGTAATATGGTCATTCGTGGCTTTATTGGCTTTGTTTTCGTTTATGCCTGTTTTTAGTGCGAGTAGTAATTTGGCTTATTTGGGACATGGAACAGGAAATACAATCAGTTATTTGCTGAAACATTTGTCGCATATTATCATCGGATTTTTCATTATTTACGGTGTCCATAAAGTGCCTTATCATTATTACAAAGGAATTTCAAAAATTGGTTTGCCAATAGTTTGGCTGTTGTTGGCCTATACTTTGATCAAAGGAACGGTTATCGCCGGTGCCAATGCCAGTCGTTGGATTCAAGTGCCGTTTATTGGAATAACATTTCAAACTTCAACCTTGGCATTTATCGTTTTGATGATGTATGTGGCGAGATATTTGTCCAAAAAAAGAGAAGTGGAAGATACTTTTCAAGAATCGTTAGTACAGCTTTGGCTTCCTGTTTTTATCACATTGGGAATGATTTTGCCTGCCAATTTTTCAACGGCTGCCTTGATGTTTTCGATGGTTTTGATGTTGACTTTCGTGGGTAAATATCCATTAAAATATATAGGATTTATTCTTGGAGCTGGATTTGCGGCATTGGCCATGTTTGTTTTGTTGTCCAAAGCTTTTCCGGATTCGCATTTTTTCAGCAGGGTGGATACTTGGTCGAGCCGAATCGAAAATTTCACTTCCAATAAACCCGGAGAAGATGATTATCAGATAGAAAAAGCAAAAATTGCCATTGCTTCTGGTGGAATTTATGGTCTTGGCCCTGGGAAAAGTGTTCAAAAACATTTCTTGCCACAATCTTCTTCCGATTTTATTTACGCCATTATTGTCGAAGAATGGGGTTTGATAGGAGGATTGGGAGTTCTGGTCATGTATCTTTTGTTGTTTTTCAGATTTATTGTTGCGGCCCACAAAGCCAATACTTTATTCGGAAAATTAATGGTCGTCGGATTAGGATTTCCCATAATTTTTCAAGCGATGATCAATATGGCCGTTGCAGTCGAATTATTACCGGTAACAGGGCAAACATTGCCTTTTATAAGTAGTGGAGGAACTTCAATCTGGATGGTGTCCATTGCGTTGGGAATCATCATTAACGTGACTAAAAAAGAAGAAGAAATTGCTCAAGAATTAAGTGATAAAGCCAAAAGAGAAGCAGCGCTTCAAAAACTAATTGACAAACAATTAGAAGAAGAAAATGAAGACTTGATTGAAGATAGTAATTCTGAAAATTATTCTATCGAAGACAAGGCGAATAATCCAATGAATGCAGTTTTGAATAAATAATTCGTTGAATAAATGAAAAAATTAAAATTCATATTAAGTGGAGGCGGAACGGGAGGACACATTTATCCTGCGGTTGCAATCGCCAATGAATTAAAATCTCGTTTTCCAGAGGCCGAATTTCTTTTTGTGGGAGCCAAAGACAAAATGGAAATGCAAAAAGTGCCCCAATCCGGTTACAAAATAGAAGGGCTTTGGATTGCCGGTTTACAACGAAAATTGACTTTACAAAACGCCATATTTCCATTTAAATTAATCAGTAGTTTATGGAAATCAAGAAAGATAATCAAGGGGTTTAAACCAGATGTTGTTATTGGGACAGGTGGTTTTGCTTCTGGTCCATTATTGCAAATGGCGAATATGTTGAATATTCCAACGGTGATTCAGGAACAAAATTCCTATCCGGGAATTACCAATAAATTATTGAGCAAAAAAGCCAATAAAATTTGCGTTGCCTATGAAAATTTGGAGCGTTTTTTTCCAAAAGAAAAAATGATTTTGACCGGGAATCCAGTGCGTCAGGATTTGATTGACATCGATGGAAAAAGGGCTGAAGCAATTCAATATTTCAATCTGGATGCCAACAAGAAAACATTGTTGGTTCTTGGCGGAAGCCTTGGAGCCAGAAGAGTGAATCAATTAATCGAAAAAGAATTGGAGATGTTTATTGCCCAAGATGTTCAGGTAATCTGGCAATGCGGAAAATTATATTTCGAAGATTACAAGAAATACAATTCGAAAACTGTTCAAGTTTTGGCGTTTATAGACCGAATGGATTTGGTTTATGCCGCTGCCGATATCGTGATTTCAAGAGCAGGAGCATCATCGGTTTCGGAATTATGCATCGTGGGAAAACCGGTGATTTTTATTCCGTCACCCAACGTGGCTGAAGATCATCAAACTAAAAATGCGCAAGCCATCGTGGACAAAAAAGGAGCGTTGATGTTAAAAGAATCCGAGTTGGATTCGCAATTCGGCCTTGTTTTTGAAGCCTTGTTGAAAGACCAAGGAAAGCAAGACCAGCTGAGCAAATACATAAAACACTTGGCTTTGCCCAACGCAACAAAACAGATAGTCGACGAAATAGTAAAATTAATACAGTAGCAAATCAATTCGAAATTTTGCCATTGAAATTGAAATAGAAAATGAATCTAAATCAAATACAGAACGTTTATTTTATAGGAATCGGAGGAATTGGAATGAGTTCTTTGGCACGCTATTTCAAGTCCATTGGCAAGAATGTGTCTGGTTATGATAAAACCGAAACCGAACTTACAAAAGAGTTGGAGGAACTTGGTATCGACATTCATTTTGAAGACAACATAGATTTAATTCCAGCTGATTATGCAGCTGAAAACACTTTGGTTATTATTACTCCGGCAGTTCCAAAGCACCATTCCCAATGGAATTATTTCTTGGAACATGGCTATGAAGTAAAGAAAAGAGCTGAAGTTTTGGGAATTATCACAAAAGACACCTTTTGTTTTGCAGTGGCAGGAACTCACGGAAAAACGACTACTTCAAGTATTTTGGGACATATTTTATTCCAAAGCGGAGTTGATGTAACGGCTTTTGTGGGAGGAATTGTCGAAAATTACAATTCGAATTTAATAGGAAACGGAAAAACCATCACTGTGGTCGAAGCCGATGAATTTGATCGTTCGTTCCTGCATTTACATCCCAATATTGCATGCGTAACCTCAATGGACGCGGATCATTTGGATATTTACGGTGATAGCGCTTCAATCGAAGCTTCGTTTGTGGAATTTGCAGATAAAGTGGTCGATAAAAGCAAATTGTTTATTACGAATGAGTTGCCGATTAAAGGAATTACTTGTGCCGTAAATGAAGAAGCTGGTTTTTCGGCTTTCAATATCAGGATTATCAACAGTCAATATGTTTTTGACGTGAAAACTCCGTTGGAAATTATTGAAAACATACAGTTTGGTTTACCGGGAAAACACAATTTAATGAATGCACTCATGGCATTGGCGATGGCAAAAACATTCGGCCTCCCAAACGAAGACATCGCTAGTGCCTTGCTTTCATTCAAGGGAATCAGGAGAAGATTTTCGTACCAAATCAAAACCGACAACTTGGTTTATATCGATGATTATGCACATCATCCCACCGAAATTAATGCGGTGCATCAAGCTGTTCGTGAATTGTATCCCAACCAAAAAGTGTTGGCGATTTTTCAGCCGCATTTGTTCAGCAGGACAAAAGATTTTGCCGATGATTTTGCGAAAAGCCTGTCCGCTTTTGACGAAGTAATCCTGTTGGATATTTATCCGGCCCGCGAATTGCCAATGGAAGGAATTACCTCACAGTGGTTGATGGGTAAAATGGATAATCCGAACAAAAAATTAGTTCAAAAACAGGAATTAATTCCCACAATTCTAGAAAATAACGCAACCGTTATAGTAACAATCGGTGCGGGAGACATTGGAGAAATGGTTCAATCCATAAAAAAAGCGATAAATGAAACTATTTAAATGGACAAATGTTCGATTAATACTGATGTTTTCATTGGTAATTTTCTTGTTTTCGTTTACGTCAAAACGAAATAACAACAGAAAATTGACCAAATCGGTTGTTGTTTTTGTAGGAGATAACGCTCCTTTTATCACTCAAGAAACGGTTAATAAATTGTTAATAGAAAATAAAAAAGACGCGCAAAGTATCGACAAAGATAAATTAGATTTGAATAAATTAGAGAAAGCTCTGAACGCGCACGGAATGATTGAAAGGTCTGATGTGTTCGTGAGCATTGATGGGGTCTTAAAAGCAGTGGTGAAACAAAAAACTCCAATAGCTAGGGTTTTTGACGGAGAGGATTCTTTCTATATTGATTACAAAGGGGATAGGATGCCGTTGTCAACTAATTTTACAGCTAGAGTTCCGCTTGTTTCCGGGGAAATAAATAAAAAAAATAGCGAGGATTTAGCCGAATTGTTTCGGATAATTTATGACGATGCGTTTTTGAAAAAAAACATCATTGGTGTACAAATTATGCCGAACGGGAGCTTAAAAATGCTCAACAGGAATTTTAGTTATCAAATAGATTTTGGTGGAACCAAGAGAATGAAAGCTAAATTTAATAATTATAAGGCATTTTTTCAGAAAGCGGTTTTGGATAGTTCATTGTATAAATACAAAACAATCGATCTCAGGTTTTCGCAACAAGTAGTGTGTACTAAATAATAGATAATGGAAAAAGAGAATATTGCAGTAGGTCTAGATATTGGGACAACAAAAATAGTTGCCATGATAGGCAAGAAAAATGAATACGGGAAACTGGAAATTTTGGGCGTTGGAAAATCCAAAAGTTTGGGTGTGGCTAGAGGTGTTGTTAATAATATTACCCAAACCATTCAATCTATACAACAAGCCGTAGTGGAAGCCGAAAATAAATCGGGTTATAAAATTAAAGATGTCGTGGTGGGAATTGCTGGTCAACACATTCGAAGCATTCAACATAGCGATTACATCATCAGAAGCAGTGCAGAGGAAGTTATTGGAGGAAATGATATCCAGCTTTTGATTGATCAAGTGAATAAATTGGCGATGTTGCCAGGAGAAGAAATTATCCACGTTTTGCCACAAGAATTCAAAATCGACGGACAATCTGAAATAAAAGAACCTATCGGAATGTACGGAGGAAGATTGGAATCCAGTTTTCACGTTGTGGTAGGACAAGCGTCATCCATTCGTAATGTGGGCAGATGCATTCAAAGTTCCGGAATTGAATTGTCGGGATTAACCTTGGAACCCTTGGCTTCGGCAGATGCGGTTTTGAGTCAAGAAGAAAAAGAAGCAGGAGTTGCATTGATTGATATTGGTGGCGGAACAACGGATTTGGCCATTTTCAAGGATGGAATTATTCGTCATACTGCGGTTATTCCTTTTGGAGGAAACGTGATTACCGACGACATAAAAGAAGGCTGTTCCATTATCGAAAAACAAGCCGAATTGTTGAAAGTGAAATTTGGATCGGCTTGGCCGGGAGAAAATAAAGACAATGAAATTGTTTCGATTCCAGGGCTTAGAGGAAGAGAACCAAAAGAAATTTCTTTAAAGAATTTGTCCAAAATAATTCACGCCCGAGTAGTAGAAATTATCGAGCAGGTTTTTACGGAAATCAAAGATTACGGTCACGAAGATCCTCGCAAAAAATTGATTGCAGGGATTGTTCTTACTGGAGGTGGAGCCCAATTGAAACACATCAAACAATTGGTGGAGTACATCACCGGAATGGATACCAGAATTGGTTATCCAAACGAGCATTTGGCCGGGAATTCCGATGAAGAAATATCAAGTCCTTTGTATGCAACCGCGGTTGGATTGGTGATGAACAGCATCGAAAACAATACACGGAGTGCCATAAGAATAGATGCAATTGAAGCGCCAAAACCAGCCCCTAAACCGCCGGTTTTTCAAGTGCCAGTAATTGAAGAAGAGGTCGAAAGTGAAGTTGTTGTGGCGAATAGCAAAAAAGAAGTTTCCACAGGAGAAAAAATATCGAGGTCTTTCTTTGACAGATATGTGGACAAGATAAAAGATTTCTTGGACAACGCGGAATAAGGAAGAATAAAAGAAATAAAGAATTGAAAAATAAAATAATATATAAAACCCAATAAGATGATGAGCAACTCAGAATTTGGAAGCATTTCATTTGATTTACCAAAAAACCAATCAAATGTAATTAAAGTTATTGGAGTAGGTGGAGGCGGAAGTAACGCTATCAACCACATGTTTAAACAAGGTATCAAAGGCGTTGATTTTATCGTTTGTAATACCGATTCCCAGGCTTTGGACAACAGTGCCGTGCCCAACAAAATCCAGTTAGGCGTAAACTTGACCGAAGGATTGGGAGCAGGAGCAAATCCAGATGTTGGACAACAATCGGCCATCGAAAGCATTTCGGATATCGAAAAAATGCTCGACAGCAATACCAAAATGGTTTTTATCACTGCTGGGATGGGTGGTGGAACCGGAACCGGTGCTGCACCCGTAATTGCACAATTGGCCAAAGAAAGAGATATTCTAACCGTGGGTATCGTGACATTGCCGTTCTCTTTTGAAGGGAAAGTGCGTCAAGAACAAGCGCAGATTGGAATCAATAAATTGCGCAAACAAGTTGATTCATTAATTGTGATCAACAACAATAAATTAAGGGAAGTATACGGGAATTTGGGTTTCAAAGCCGGGTTTTCTAAAGCGGACGAAGTTTTGGCCACGGCCTCAAGAGGTATTGCCGAAGTAATCACGCACCACTATACCCAAAATATCGACTTGAAAGATGCCAAAACTGTTTTGGCCAATAGTGGAACGGCTATCATGGGATCAGCTGTCGCTTCTGGCGAAAACAGGGCCAAAGAAGGTATTATGTCAGCTTTGGATTCTCCATTGTTGAATGACAATAAAATTACCGGTGCCAAAAACGTATTGTTGCTCATCGTTTCTGGCTCTGAAGAAATCACGATTGACGAAATTGGTGAAATCAACGATTTTATTCAAATGGAAGCCGGACACAACGCCAATATTATTATGGGTGTTGGTGAAGACGAATCATTGGGAGACGCTATTTCTGTTACGATAATTGCTACAGGATTTGATATCGAACAACAACACGAAATCGTAAATACGGAACCGAAAAAAATCATCCACGCACTGGAAGACGAACAAAAAATCGTGCACGATTTGACGCAAAAAACAGTTCCTGCATTCAACTACAACAGCGAAACTCCAGTGGCAAAAACCGAAGACAGAATTGTTTTCGAATTATTGGAAGAAGAAGTTGCGGAGCCAGTTATTGAGCCGGTTGCAGCTGCTCCAGCCGTTGTTTCGATAAACAAGGAAGAGCTTGTGGGAATGACTGAATTTATTAAAAATTTAGACGTGACTTTTGAAATTGTTTCTCCAATAAAAGATATCGATTTTATGATTTCCGAACCAAAAGTTGCTGACGTTAAAGATATATTTGTAGTGGAACCTAAAGTGGTGGAAACACAAAAACAAGCTACTTTTTCTTTTGACTTGCCACTTTTTAATACGCCAACTATTCAAGAACCAATTGCAAAAGTTGAAGAGAACAAAGTTTTGTTTGAATTGACAAATGAAACACGCGAAATCAAAGTCAACGAGCCGGTTCAATTTGTTCCCGTGACTGAATTGACCGACAAAGGAATAATCCGATATTCTCTTGAAGAATACACGGAGTTGGAGAATACTTTAATGGAATCAAAACCGACAATGACCGTTGTCGAAGAAATAATTCCTGAAGAATTAAATATCACCATGAAAAAAGTGGAAGTCGTTTCAAACACAAATTCTACTTTCGAAAATATTTCTCCAATGGAAATGACGATTGAAGAAACTTTGAAATTCAGGGCTGACGAAAGAAGAAAAAAATTGAAAGAATTCAATTATAAATTTCACAATAATGTTTCCAGAATTGATGAACTCGAAAAAGAACCTGCATACAAAAGATTAGGAATTGACCTTTCCAACAAACAAACAAACAGCACGAATTCAAGAATTTCCGTAGGGACAGACAGCAATGACGACCTACAATTGCGTTCAAACAATTCGTACTTGCACGATAATGTTGACTAACTAATTCAAACCAAAGTTGCCAAACCCGGAAATTAATTTAATTTTCGGGTTTTTTTGTTCTTGCAAGAAGGAAGCACTAAGTAATCTATTGTGAATTCCATTAAAATTCTTTAATTTTGTGGCGCCTTAATTCAGGTGTTTGTTTCAGTTTTTGAAAAAAAATAAGCGGAATTTTTTGATTCCAATTAGTTGTCCAAACAAAGTTCAGTTTGCAGGCAGAAGCCAATTTAAAATCTAAAATCATAAAATAAGATATGAGTTTATCAATACAAATTATGGAGGAAATCAAAACCGCCATGAGAGCCAAAGACACGGTTGCTTTAGAAGCTTTAAGAGCTATTAAATCGGAACTTCTTTTGGCTCAAACAGCAACAGGTTCAAAAGAGGAAATCTCTGAAGCTGACGAAATCAAATTACTTCAAAAATTAGTAAAAACTCGTAAAGACAGCGCCAAAATTTTCACCGAACAAAACAGGTTGGATTTGGCCGAGCCAGAATTGGCACAAATTGCCGTAATCGAAAAATTCTTGCCAGCACAATTAAGCGAAGCCGAAGTAGAAGCGGTAATTGCTAAAATAATTGCCGAAACCGGAGCATCTGGAATCGCTTCGATGGGAAAAGTAATGGGACTGGCCGCAGCACAGTTGGGTGGAACCGCCGAGGGAAAAACGATCTCGACCATCGTTAAAAAACTATTGACTTAAAATAATTTTAGAATTCAGATTTTACATTGAATCTGAATTCTAAAATCATAAATCTACAATAAAAAGGCTACGTAGTTCAACTGGATAGAATATCAGATTTCGGCTCTGAGGGTTGCAGGTTCGAACCCTGCCGTGGTCACAATTAACCTTGTTTTTTAATTCTAAAACCCTTGTTTTACAAGGGTTTTTTGTTTTTTTTTAAATAAAAAAAACATTTTGATAAACTTTCCGTTGGACAGGTTTGCCCTTTTTAATTCCAGTTTTAAATCAATATTTTCTAAGTGCTTTTTTTTGAAAATCAATAATTGATTTTTAATAATTTTGTTGGTTACTAAAATGGAAACAGACAAATATCTTGAATTTTTGAAGCCTAATAGTTTTCAAAATATAAAGAAAAATTCTAGAATAATCACTGACAAACGTCATGTATTTCAGTTTTTTTATCAAATAACTTTGGATTCAATCTAAAATTAGGAGTTATGAAAAATAAAGTGCCGGTATCAACCATAATGACGCAAAACGTTATAAAATTGCATCTTAACGACGATTTGACAAGGGCTGAAAAACTATTCAAACATAATAAAATCAGGCATATTCCGGTAGTCGACAACAACAAGATAGTTGGAATGTTAAGTTACACTGATTTATTAAGAATTTCTTTTGTAGATGCGGTAGATGATGAATCGGACACGGTTGATGCGATGGTTTATAATATGTTTACGGTAGAACAAGTAATGGCCAAAAAATTGGTTACTATTTCTCCTGACACTACTATAAAGGAAACCGCCGAAATCTTGTCTAAGAAAGAATTCCATGCTTTGCCAGTTTGTTTGGGGGAAGTGTTGGTAGGAATCGTGACAACAACTGATTTGATAAAATATTTAATAGACCAGTATAAATAAAGAGAAGAAAAGCCTCTAGATTTGAGGCTTTTCTGGATTTTTATAGTGTAGTAATTCTTTTTAAATCTTTGATTGTTTCCGTAGGGTTTTCAGCTTTGAAAACAAAACTTCCAGCGACAAGAACATCTGCTCCAGCTTCTACTAATTGTTTTGCATTCTTGTTTGTTACGCCACCGTCAATTTCAATAATTGTATTTGCCCCTTTTCGAGTGATTAAATCTTTCAATTTTTTAACCTTGGAATAGGTATTCTCAATAAATGATTGTCCTCCAAAACCAGGATTCACGCTCATGATCAAAACCATATCGATATCATTGATGACATCTTCTAAGAAATCGACATTGGTGTGTGGATTTAAGGCAACTCCGGCTTTCATTCCTTCGGCTTTTATGGCCTGCAAGGTTCTGTGAAGATGCGGGCAGGCTTCATAATGAACGCATAATACATTGGCGCCTAATTTCGCAAAAGTTTTAATGTATCTGTCTGGGTCAACAATCATCAAATGGACATCAATTGTCTTTTTGGCGTGTTTTGTTATGGCTTCCAGAACGGGCATTCCAAAAGAAATATTGGGGACAAATACACCGTCCATGATATCAATATGAAACCAATCGGCTTGTGAATTGTTAATCATTTCGATGTCACGCTGCAAATTGGCAAAATCAGCGGCAAGAATTGAAGGTGCGATAATTGTGTTTTTACTCATTGTTTAGTTGTGTTGTTTTTTTGCAAAGGTAATATAAAAAATAAAACTCCGGACACGAAGCTGAAAGTCGAACTGAGCGTAGCTAAACCCAAGAGTGAAACCCGAACTGACTCGATTTTTTTGCTGAATAAACAAAAAAAACTCCGGTAATCAGCCGGAGTTTTCAATCATCAATCAAAAAACGAACAGTTAATCAGACCGTCGTTACTCGTCTATTTAACCTAGATAGGTTTTTAATATTTTACTTCTTGAAGTGTGTTTCAATCTGCGAATTGCTTTTTCTTTAATTTGGCGAACACGTTCACGGGTCAGGTCGAAAGTTTCTCCTATTTCTTCCAATGTCATTGGATGTTGATCACCAAGACCAAAATACAAACGAACCACATCGGCTTCTCTTGGAGTCAATGTTTCCAATGAACGTTCGATTTCGGTACGCAATGATTCTTGTATTAAAGTTCTGTCTGGATTAGGAGATTCACCGGAACGCAATACATCATATAGGTTTGAATCTTCTCCTTCAACAAGTGGCGCATCCATAGAAAGGTGTCGACCAGAGTTTTTCATGCTTTCTCTTACGTCGTTTACGGTCATATCCAATTCTTTTGCAATTTCCTCTGCTGTTGGTGGTCTTTCGTTAGATTGCTCTAACAATGCATACATTTTGTTGATTTTATTGATGGAGCCAATTTTGTTCAAAGGCAAACGAACGATACGAGATTGTTCTGCCAAAGCTTGCAAAATCGATTGACGAATCCACCA
>NZ_PNNA01000074.1 GCF_013823965.1 Flavobacterium sp. | reverse complement strand
TGAGTTTTTCAGAACTTTATACGATAAAGGTGATTTTATTGAGGAAGTTACGGAGCAATTGTATGATGCAAAAGCGGATCAATTCTTGGCAGACCGCTTTGTTGTTGGGACTTGCCCGAAATGTGGAAATGAAGAGGCTTATGGTGACCAATGCGAAAAATGTGGTTCAACATTAAACGCTACGGATTTGATTAATCCAAAATCGACAATTACGGGAGAAACGCCTATTTTGAAATCAACTAAACACTGGTTTTTACCTTTGGATCGTTATGACGAATTCTTGAAAGAATGGATTCTTGTAGGACATAAAAATGACTGGAAACCGAATGTTTACGGACAAGTAAAATCTTGGATTGACGGCGGATTAGAGCCTCGTGCGGTAACTCGTGACTTGGATTGGGGAATTGATGTCCCAGTTGAAGGTGCCGAAGGAAAAAAATTATACGTGTGGTTTGATGCACCAATTGGCTATATTTCTTCTACCAAAGAATGGGCTCAAAGAGAAGGAAAAGATTGGGAACCATACTGGAAAGATCAGGATACAAAACTGGTTCACTTCATTGGGAAAGACAATATTGTTTTTCATTGTATCATTTTTCCTGCAATGTTGAAAGCGGAAGGAAGTTATATTTTGCCGGATAATGTTCCTGCAAATGAGTTTTTGAATTTGGAAGGAAACAAACTTTCTACGTCAAAAAATTGGGCAGTTTGGTTGCACGAATATTTAGAAGAATTTCCGAATCAGCAAGATGTTTTGCGTTATGCTTTAACATCGAATGCTCCAGAAACAAAGGATAATGATTTTACTTGGAAAGATTTTCAGGCGAGAAACAACAATGAATTGGTAGCGATTTTTGGAAACTTCATCAATCGTGTGGTGGTTTTAACCAACAAATATTACGAAGGAATTGTTCCAAGTCCGAACGCACTTTCTGAAGTAGACGAAGCAACTTTGACCGAATTGAAAGCTTATCCAGCTGTAATTTCGAGTTCTATCGAACGATACAGATTCCGTGAAGCTTTGGGCGAATTGATGAATGTTGCCCGTTTGGGAAATAAATATCTTGCCGATGAAGAACCTTGGAAAATGATCAAAACGGATGAAGAGCGTACCAAAACCCAAATGTACGTGGCATTGCAAATTGCTGCCGCTTTGAGTGCCCTTTGCGAACCTTTCTTGCCATTTACAGCTGCCAAATTATCCCGAATTCTTAAAATTGAAAATCTAATTAATTGGGATACCGTTGCCGACAATTCTGATTTGATTCTTTCGGGACACCAAATTGGAGAAGCGGAATTGCTATTTGCTAAAATTGAAGACGAAGAAATTCAAAAACAAATAGACAAACTGGAAGCTACCAAAACCGCCAATGATGCTGAAAATAAAGTAGCAGAACCGCAAAAAGACTTAATTCAGTTTGAGGATTTTGCTAAAATGGATTTGCGTGTGGGAACGATTCTGGAAGCCGAAAAAATGCCGAAAGCCAACAAATTATTGATTTTAAAAGTGGATACTGGAATTGACGTTCGCACGATTGTTTCGGGAATTGCCGAAAGTTTTAAACCGGAAGATATTATTGGCAAACGAGTGACTGTTCTTGTAAACTTGGCTCCAAGAAACCTTCGTGGCGTGGAAAGTCAGGGAATGATTTTGATGACCAACAACGCCGAAGGAAAACTGGTTTTCGTAAATCCGGATACTTCGACTTCGCTCAGTACAGGTTCTGATGGGGTTGGAAATGGGGAAACTATAAATTAAAGAAAATTAACCGCAGATTATTTAAAAAAATTAAATTTAAAATCTGTGAATCTGCGGTAAAATATATTAAGAAATGAACCTAAAAGTAATTGCTTTCGACGCCGACGACACTTTGTTTGTAAACGAACCTTATTTTCAGGAAACGGAGGAAAAATTCTGCGCCTTGATGAGTGATTATTTGTCGCACCAAGGCATTTCGCAGGAACTTTTCAGGGTTGAAATCGATAATTTGAAAATTTACGGATACGGCATCAAGGCCTATATCCTTTCGATGATCGAGGCAGCGATGAAAATTTCGAATAACACCATTCCTGTTGAAATCATCGAGAAAATCATTGAATACGGCAAAGAATTGCTCGAAAAACCCATTGAATTACTGGACGGAGTCGAGGAAACTTTGCAAGCTTTGCACGGAAAATACAAACTCGTTGTTGCCACCAAAGGCGATTTGCTGGACCAACGCCGAAAATTGCACAACTCGGGTTTGGGAAAATATTTTCACCATATTGAAGTGATGTCGGACAAACAGGAAAGAGATTATTCTGATTTGTTGAAACGTTTGGAAATACAGCCCGAAGATTTTTTTATGATTGGCAACTCCCTAAAATCGGATGTTTTGCCGGTTTTGGCCATTGGCGGTTATGCCGTTCACGTTCCGTTTCACACGACTTGGGCACACGAAAGAATCGATTTCAAGGTGGAGCATGAAAACTTTTATGCTTTCGAAAAAATAACCGATGTCTTAAAAATAGTGTAATCGTGAAAACTTTTTTAGACATAGAAAACTGGCCCAGAAAGGAACATTTTTTGTTTTTCAAACAATTCGAGGAACCTTTTTTTGGATTGACCGTCGAAATAGATTGCACCAAGGCGTACGCAACTGCCAAGGAATTGGAAACCTCTTTTTTTGTGTATTATTTGCATAAAACGATGGTTGCGGTAAACACGATTGAACCCTTTCGATATCGCATAATTGACGATGCAGTTTGCGTTTACGACAGGATTGAAGTCTCGGCAACCATACTGCGTGCAGACAACACTTTCGGATTTTCGTTGATTGAATATGCTCCTGATTTCGATGTTTTTGCCAAAAATACGTTCGAGGAAATCGAAAGAATTCAAAACACGACCGGTCTTTTGACCCGTGAATTTCCAAACAACAATTTGATTCATTTTTCGGCAGTTCCGTGGATCAATTTTACCTCACTTTCTCACGCCAGAAGTTATACGTTTCCGGATAGTTGCCCCAAAATTTCTTTTGGAAAAATGAT
Source organism: Flavobacterium sp. (assembly GCF_013823965.1). Classification (GTDB taxonomy): domain Bacteria; phylum Bacteroidota; class Bacteroidia; order Flavobacteriales; family Flavobacteriaceae; genus Flavobacterium. Next base: position 97,813 of record NZ_PNNA01000074.1, on the reverse strand, counting down.
GGTTGGCGAAGATGGCAAAAGAACGATGTCGCTGTCAATTCACGCGCATCATGGGTTGGTGGATGGTTATCACGTGGGGCAATTTGTGGATTGTTTTCAGGAATTGATGAATAAATAGTCTGCATTTGCTTTTTGATAAATTGAATGCAAAAAATCCACTATTTTTAATTAAACAACCTTTATTTTAAAAGAATTCCTAGAAGTGAAATCTTTTCGTAAAGCCGTAGTTTGCTTTAAATTATTTTTTTTAACTTTACTAAAAACTTACAAATATGCTGTCAAAAAATATAGAAGTCGCTTTAAACAAACAAATTAGAATTGAGGCCGAGTCTTCTCAAATTTATTTATCAATGGCTTGCTGGGCCGAAGTGAATGGCCTGGAAGGAATCGCTAAGTTTATGTATGCGCAATCTGACGAAGAACGCTTGCATATGCTCAAGTTGATAAAATACGTAAACGAACGCGGAGGCCACGCCCAAATCACTGATTTGAAAGCGCCCAAAACCACCTACGAAACCTTCAAAGGAATGTTTGAAGAATTGTACAAACATGAAATTTTTGTTTCAAATTCGATTAACGAATTGGTGCACATCACTTTCGAAGAAAAAGATTATGCCACTCACAATTTCTTGCAATGGTATGTTGCCGAGCAAATCGAGGAAGAAGCCACTGCCAAAACCATTTTGGACAAAATCAACTTGATTGGCGATGACAAAGGAGGATTGTACTTGTTTGATCGTGACATTCAACAAATTGCCGTTGCCGCAAGTGCTGCCGCGCCAAAATAAATACAACTTTACAACAGAAACTAAATGCCTTAAAGAATTCATTTTCTTTAAGGCGTTTTTTTTAATAAAAAACAACGAAGCTTATTTAGAATAGATAAAAATAATATATCTTTGTATTGGTTTTTAATTCTTTACAAAGTGAGCAAGAAAGAAAAGGAAAAAAAGAAGAAAAAGAAAAAAGACAAACTTGAGAAAATCAAGAAGGCCGAAAAGTGCAAGTCTACTTGTTGCGAAAAATACAAAAAAAGCGAGAAGAAACGTTGCGACCGCTGTCCTATGTTTGATTTATTGAAAGTTGTATCCTGATACAAAACAAGAATGCCCTCCAATTAAGAGGGCATTTTTTGGTTTTAAATTATTGCAAAACGTATAAATTTGAAATTATCACAAAGCGTTTAAAAGTGAAATAATATCGTCTCCGTAATGGGCCGTCTTATTTTCACCAAAACCTTTGACAGTTTTAAAATCCTGAAGAATTTGAGGTTTTTGGACAGCAATGGAAGCCAATTCCGAATTATGACAAATCATGTAATGGGGCAACATTAATTGCTGTGCCTTGTCACTTCTCCATTTTTTCAAAGCCGCATAAATTTTCTTTTCTTCATCTGTTAATTCCCTTTCTACAACCGTGGATTTTATTTCTTTTTTAGGTTCAAAAAAAACTACGGCCGACCAAAAATCAACAGTGGTAGTGGTTACAAAATTAGTCGAAGTAAGTTTGATTTCGACAGAATCAAGAAACTGGTTCATCCTGTTTTGATCTTCCAGGCAATGCTCTTTATCGAGGCGAATATTAAAGACTTTAATGTTCATGGCTGCGATTTTTAAAAATTATTTGCTGCCCAAAAGCAAAATATCATTTGCCACGACTTCGGTAACATATCTTTTTTCTCCATTTTTGTCAAGATAATCACTGTAGGTCAGTTTTCCTTCTATACAAATTTCCTTGCCTTTGATAACATATTTTTCGATGATTTCGGCAGTTTTCCCCCAAGCTTTTACTTTGTGCCATTCGGTTTTTTCAACTTTATCTCCGTTCTCTTTGTAATAAACTTCATTGGTTGCCAATGTGATGTTGGCTACTTTTTTTCCTCCATCAAAAGTTTTGATTTCTGGCTCTTGTCCTACGTGACCGATTAACTGTACTTTGTTTTTCATTGCATTCATGGCGTGTAAAATTTAATTGTTAGTGTATAATTTGTTGAATCGTTCGTTCCATTCAACAGGGCAAAGATGCGACCGCTTTCAAAACTTATTCGGTAGATAACTGCTTACTTTCGGTTGTAACTATTTGTAACCGTTTGTAAATGGAAATTATTTGTTACATTTGATTGATTTTAAAAGATTTAATGACTATTCAATGAAAAAACATTTCGACCTAGAAAAGCTGAAATTCCCGATTGGAAAATTTCACAGACCAGACCCCATAACCGAAAATAATTTGAAAACCTGGATAGCAACCATTGAAAATTTCCCTTCCAAAATAAAAAAACTGACTCAAGAACTTTCTGTCGAAGAACTGAATTGGATTTACCGACCAAAAGGCTGGTGCATCAAACAAGTCGTGCATCATTGTGCCGACAGCCACATAAATAGTTTTATCCGATTCAAACTGGCCTTGACCGAAGATGTTCCTACCATAAAACCCTACGAAGAAGCACTCTGGGCTGAACTCGCCGATGGGAATTCGGACACTATTTTGCCATCCCTTCAAATCATCGAAGGTGTTCACGCTCGTTGGATTTTTCTTTTGAAAAGCTTTGGAGAAAAAGAATTAAAAAGACAATTTTTTCATCCAGAACACCTCAAATTAGCTAGTTTAGAGGAAACCATTGGAGTATACGCCTGGCATTGCAACCACCATTTGGCACATATTGAACAAGCCTTGTCGCACAAAGACCAATTTTAAGAAAAACGAAAAAAAATGGACAAAACCTGCCTGGAATGTGGAGACAAAATTGTGGGTCGCGAGGACAAAAAGTTTTGCAGCGATGGTTGTCGCAATGCCTACAACAACAAGATTAATAAAGACAGTACTAATTTTATGCGCAACGTGAACAATAAATTGCGCAAAAACTACCGCATTCTATCGGCATTGAACGTCGATGGAAAAGGAAAAACCACCAAATCAAAACTATTGAGCAAGGGATTCGATTTTGAATTTTTTACCAATATTTTGGAAACCAAAACTGGAAACACCTACTATTTTGTTTACGACCAAGGTTATCGTGTTCTGGAAGACGACTACTATTTACTAGTCAAAAAAGAAATTTAGACTCCCCAATCTACTATTATGAAAAAAAGTTATTCTTCTGTTTTATCCCTTTTATTTATCCTTGTCATTCTTGGATTTACATTCTTCACGATGATGCCGCAATGGACATCCGATGATGATGCGCCACTTTCGGAATTTTCGACCCAAAGAGCTTTGGAACAGGTCAAAAACATATCCCAAAAACCGCATTTTGTAGGCTCTGAAAATCACGATGTTGTGGCCAATTATTTGATAAAAGAACTGCAAAACATGGGTTTGCAAACTTCCATTCAAGAAGGATTTGCTTTTTCGGATTGGGGCACTTTGACCAAATGCAAAAATATTCTGGCTCGAATAAAAGGGACAAATAACAACAAAGCCTTGCTCCTGCTTTCGCATTATGACAGCGCGCCACATTCCTATTCAAAAGGCGCCAGCGATGCAGGTTCGGGCGTGGCGACCATTCTTGAAAGTATTCGTGCTTTTACTTACAACAAAAAACAACCCAAAAACGACATCATTATTCTATTCTCGGATGCCGAAGAATTGGGGTTGAACGGTGCGGCACTTTTTGTGACCCAGCACCATTGGGCAAAAGAAGTGGGTTTGGTCTTGAATTTTGAAGCCCGAGGAAGTTCCGGCCCAAGTTATATGTTGATGGAAACCAATGCTGGAAATGCCGGATTGGTCAACCAATTTTTGGCTGCAGGCGTCAAATATCCCGTGTCGAATTCCTTGATGTACAGCATTTACAAAATGTTGCCCAACGATACCGATTTGACCGTTTTCAGGGAACAAGGCAATATTCAGGGCTACAATTTTGCTTTTATCGACGGACATTACAATTACCACACGGCGCAAGACGACAGCAAGCATTTGAGCAAAAACACCTTGGCGCATCAAGGAAAATATATGATGCCGTTGCTGGATTATTTTTCAAATGCCGATTTGAATTCAACACAAGCCACCGAAGACGACGTTTATTTTTCGATTCCATTTAGTTTCATAAGTTATCCTTTTAGTTGGGTTTGGCCAATGGTGATTATCGCTTTTGTGTTCTTTTTGTTTTTGGTATTCATCGGAATGGGCAAACGTCTTTTGTCTTTTCCAGAAATGGTCAAAGGGTTTGTTCCGTTGTTGGGTTCAGTATTCGTTTCGGGATTCATCACGTTTTTGGGATGGAAATTATTGCTGATACTCTATCCACAATACAACGATTTGCTCAACGGGTTTACCTATAACGGCCACGATTACATTGCGGCTTTTGTCCTGTTGACTTTGTCGATTTGTTTTGCTTTTTACCAAAAATTCTCCGCCAAAAAAGTGACGATGAACCATTATGTGGCACCCTTATTCCTTTGGATTCTCATCAATGGATTACTGGCTTTCTTCCTTAAAGGTGCTGGATTTTTGATCATTCCCGTTTTTGCAGGATTGCTAGCGTTGGCTTTCTTTGTGTTGACCCAAAGGTCCAAATGGATTTTGAATCTCTTTTTGGGTATTCCCGCCTTGTTGCTTATTGCACCATTTATCCAAATGTTCCCTATTGGTTTGGGCTTGAAAGTCTTGTTCGGAAGCGCCATTTTAACGGCCTTGACTTTTGGTTTACTGCTACCGGTTTTCGGTTCGTTTATGCGAAAAGGAACGGCGTCAATGATTTTGTTGGTACTTGCCATTGGATTTTTTGCTAAAGCGCATTACAATTCCGGTTATGAATTGGGCAAAGCCAAATCCAACAGCTTGGTTTATGTTTTGGATGCCGAAAAAAACAAGGCAACTTGGGCGACTTACGACACTAATTTGGACGATTGGACCAAAACCTATTTAGGCCAAAACCCAAAAGACGCCAAAGATTTAAACAACAATCCGCTGAAAAGTAAATACAATTCCGGTTTTACTTTTATGGCTGACGCGCCCATTAAAAACCTTTCGAGACCCGTTGTCGAATTTCTAAAAGACAGCGTTGTTGGTGAAAATCGCTATTTGAAAATACGAATTACGCCAACCCGAAAAGTGAATCGTTACGATGTTTTTGCCAATGAAGCTTTGGCGATTCAAAATTTCAAGGCCAATGGCTTGTCTTTATTGGGACAAAAAGGTTCCAAATACGAGCGAAAAGGCAAGAAATTGTTGAGTTATTATGTGGTGGATCAACTTCCGCTGGAAATAGAATTCAGCATTGTCGCTTCTAGTGTTTTAGATTTGGATTTAATGGAAAGTTCCTTTGATTTGATGAACAATCCGTTATTTAAAATGGCAAAAAGAGCCGATTGGATGATGCCAACGCCTTATGTTTTGAACGATGCCGTGATAATTAAAGAGAAAATAAAACCTTCGACGAAAACGGTTAAACCAATAACTTTAAAGGTTAGAAGTGTAATTCCAGAAGATAGTTTAGCGATTGTTAAAGACACATTGATAAAATAAAAATGACACAAATTAGTATTCTGGGTTGCGGTTGGTTGGGTTTGCCTTTGGCAAAAGTTTTGCTTAAAAATGGATTTTCCGTAAAGGGTTCGACGACTTCTGTCGAAAAACTTTCAGTATTGCAAAACTTGGGAATACAGCCTTATTTAATTGCACTTTCAGAAAATGAAACAACTGGAAACCTCAGCGATTTTCTAGAAAATTCGAAGATTTTAATAATTGACATTCCTCCCAAATTGAGAGGCATTTCAAAGGAAAATTTTATTTCCAAAATCGAAAACCTGGTTCCATTTATAGAAAAATCGACAATTGAAAACGTGCTTTTCATTAGTTCGACATCGGTTTATGGCGAAGACAACTTGGTTGTGATTGAAGAAACAAAACCAAATCCCGAAACCGAAAGCGGCAAACAATTGGTGCAAGTTGAACAACTTCTGCAAAGCAATTCGAATTTTAAAACTACCATTTTGCGCTTTGGCGGATTGATTGGCGAAGACCGACATCCGATAAAATTCTTGGCAGGAAGAACAAACATTGATAATCCAAATGCTCCCATAAACCTGATTCATCAGGAGGATTGCATTGGCATAATGCTGGAGATTATTGAGTCAAATTCTTGGAACGAAACCTTCAATGCGGTGACGCCTTTTCATCCGAGTCGGAAGGAATATTACACCCAAAAAGCCATCGATTTGAATCTAGATTTGCCTGAATTTAATACAGAACATCAAGGTTTCGGCAAAATCATTTCGAGTTCAAAAATTGAAACTGTTTTGGGATATACTTTTGTAAAACCGAAATTATAGAACGCTGCTGAATGATTAGCCCAGTTTTTCCGCTTTGCCAAAATAATGTTGGAGTAAATTGGCCAATTCTTCTTTTTTAATGGGCTTCGAAATATAACCATTGCAGCCGGCTCCTATGGTTTTTGCTTTGTCTCCTTCGAGCGCAAAAGCGGTTTGAGCCAGAATGACAACCTCCGAATTGAATTTTCTAATTTCCTTGGTGGCTTCATATCCATTCATTTCGGGCATTTGAATATCCATCAAAATCAAATCGATATCTGGATTATTTCGGCAAATCTCTACTGCTTCCACGCCTGTTTGTGCCGTTAGTATTTCCTTGCTAAATAACTCAATAACTTTTAGAATAAGCATTCTGGATATTTTGTCGTCTTCGGTAACCAGTATTTTGAGATTTTTAACCTCGCAATTGGCTTGATGAATTGATATGTTGTTTTGTGTATTATCTTTTTCTTCTGGCTTGATGGTATCGGGAAGCGTAAAATAAAACGTTGATCCTTTTTCGGGTTCGCTTTCGACCCAAATTTTGCCGCCCAACAATTCTACATAAGCTTTTGCAATGGCCAAGCCCAAACCCGCTCCTTGTCGAGCCATTTTGTCGGTAAAATCAGCTTGAACAAATCGTTCAAATATGGCTTTTTGCCTGTCCTTTGAAATACCGATTCCTGAATCTTTTACAAAGAATTCAATCTGGTTGTCTTTTTTTTCATATCCAAATTCAATTGTTCCTTTGACAGTGTATTTGATGGCGTTTTTAACCAGATTGATAAGAATGGCATATAGTTTTTCGCGGTCTGACCTAATGATGGTTTCCTCTTTGTCGAAAGAATTTTTAAGTAAAAGTTGTAATCCTTTGTCTTGGGTTTCAGGTCTAAAAAAGGTGTTTATGTACTGCATTTGTTCATCAACGTTTGTTGCGGAAAGGCTGACATTCATTTGTCCGGCCTCAATTTTTGAAATATCAACAATGTCGTTGATGATGTTGAACAAACGAGTTCCACTTTTTTCGATGATTTCAATATAATTTCTCTGTTCTTCGGGACTTAAATTGTCTTCTTTCAACAATTGGGTAAAACCCATTATTCCGTTCATGGGAGTCCTTATTTCGTGGCTCATATTGGCCAGGAAAGCCGATTTTAATTTATCGCTTTCTTCCGCTTTTACAATGGCTTTCTGTAATTGTCCGTTTGTTTCTTTTAATTTTTCTTTGGAATCAATCAACTTTTTATAGTTTTTGCTGAGCGATTTGTTCATGCGTTCGTACTCCTTGTTTTTAACAGACAAGTCTTGATTTAATTGCTCGGCAATAATTCTCGCACGCTGTTTGGTTGCAAGTAATGAATAGGACAATGCATATAATAACAAACTTATTATTAAGCCGCCAATTGCTATGATTAGTGTTTTGGTCGAAAAGAAAAATGCACTTTCAACTGGCTGCGAAAAAACTAATGTCCACTTTTTATTACTAACCACAATAGGATGTATCTGCTTTCTAAGCTTTGTTTCATTGCCACTATTTACTCTATTTTTTTGGCTGTCAAACAAGAGCGTTTTTTGAGAAATGACATCACCATCATAAACTTGCAAATGAATATTTGTTTTGTCAATTAAATACCTGCTTCCCAAAATACTTTTCATTAAATCGTCCATTCGAAAAGCACTAAAGACCCAGCCAATAATAGCTCCTCGACGCTCTTCAACTGTGTTTAACGGCACATTTTTGTATACCGGAACATAAATTAATGTTCCGGCCTGGACATTTTTTTTTGTTTCTAAACGCAGCGTCACTTTTCCTGAAAACACCGGCATATTTTGATCTCGGGCTTGCTCCATCGCTTTTCGCCTAACAGAGTCCGAAAACATGTCGAAACCAAATACTGGAGCGTTTCGTGCATCAAACGGCTCAAGATATATTATGGGAGTATAAACTTCTCTTACACCCTCTGGCAAAACAGTATATTTAGGAAATCCTTCTTTTCGAATGGCTAAAATGTGTTTTTTTAGTTCTTCTTTTTTTATAATGGGGGAAAAACCAAAACCCTGAACGCCCATAAATTTTACATTTCCGCCTGAAAACTTATTGAAACGTTTCCATTCACTTCGGGTAACTGAATTAGATGCTTCAAAAAAGGAGGAACTGCTAATCAAAAATTGGTTTTGTATATTAATTCGGGTGAAAATTTTTGATTTAACCTCATTACAGATTAGGGCAAACTCATTTTGAAGCTTGATTTCTTCTTCTTGTTTGAAATAATTGGAAACACCAAAAGTTGAAGCAAGTCCAATAATCAGGACTGCAAAAGACTTCCATATAGGATTAAAATTTCTTACAGAGATTTTTTTATACATCTTGAATTTGATATTTCATTCTTTTGTCTCCAATGAATCTAAATTCTTGTTTTGAATTTGTTTGAAAGAAATAAAAGCCAATAAGACACTGTTTTAAAGACTTTTCGTCTCAAAAATAATACAAAATTTCACACGACCACTACAAAAAATCACAATATTTTTAAAAGATTTAAACCTAAGGTCTTATTCGGGAAAACAAGAAAAAGTAGCAATGTGTAATATCCTAAAAAGCCCGCAATTTGGCCTAACTTTTTCAAAAGTTTAATTATGAAATCCCTACTTTTGGAAAAACAATTTTGAGTTAAAAAAATCGAATTTATAAAGTGAAAACTAAAATAAAAAATGCTGTTTCGTCCAGGATTAATATCATTGGATTACCCGTTCTGGCATTGTGCTGGGTGAGTTTTTTTTGGGGAACCACTTGGCTTGCTTCAAAAGAAGGCGTGAAACACATGCCGGCTTTGCAACTTGCAGGAATTAGGCAATTCATAGGTGGTTTCCTTTATGTTTCTTTCTTTTTATATAAAAAAGCACCTTGGCCAAAAGGCAAACAATGGAAAGCCATTTTTATCCTGAGCATTCTTAATTTTGTGTTGAGTAACGGACTAAGCACTTGGGGCGTGAAATACATTAGCAGTGGTTTGGGTGCTATTATTGGCGCTATTTTTCCGCTGTGGATTGTATTGATTACTGTTTTTAGAGGAGAAAAAATGGCCCGATTATCAATTCTTGGATTGGTCGTGAGTTTCGGAGGAATTTGCGTCATTTTCTACGATCATCTGGCCGATTTTTTGAAACCTGATTTTAGATTTGGGATTTTTATTTCTCTGATTGCAACCTTAACTTGGGCTTTTGGAACTTTATATACTCGAAAAAAAGCAGCGAGTTTTAATCCTTATTTCAGTTTAGGATTACAGATGCTGATTTCAAGTTTTATCACTTTAGCGATTGTTGGAGCTACCGGAACGGGAGTAAACATGAGTTCAATTCCAATAAATTCTTGGTGGGCAATAGGCTATTTGGTAATCATTGGATCTGTGTTAACCTTCATTGCTTACATTTACATGATTCAAAGGCTTCCGGCAGAAATAAGCAGTATTTATGCCTATATGAACCCAATTGTTGCGATTTTATTAGGCACAATGATTTTTGGCGAACCGCTCACAATGGCGATTGCAATTGGAGGCGCCATCACATTATGTGGTTTGTATTTGGTAAATTATTCCATTCGGAAAGCTCGAATTTAATGCTATCGTAAATCAATTAATTTAAACATTATGAAAATGAAAAAAATTGTTTTAGTTCCTGCACTACTGTCTTTCTTGGTCATTTGCGCCCAAGAAAAGAAAAATGTCGTTATTCCCAATGAAAATTTGATAACCGAGAATATTGCCGAAATCCCCAAAGAACTCGCTAATCAGGTAAAAAAATATTCCGAAACCCGTGGTGCCTCTTTGGCAGAAATTCATCCAACAAAAAACGAAATTATCATCAGTACTCGTTTTGGTTCGACACCCCAGTTTCACCGTGTTTCAAAGCCAATGGGAGCCAGAACGCAAATAACTTTTTTTGACGAACCCGTCAGCGGAGCTTCTTACGAACCTTTAAAAGGTGACTATCTGGTTTATTCCAAGGATATAGGCGGCAACGAATTTGGACAATTATACAAACTCGATTTAAAAACGCTGCAATCCACGCTTTTGACCGACGGTGGTCGTTCACAAAATGGAGGCGTAACTTGGCGAAAAGACGGAAAAGGTTTCTATTATTCTTCAACCAAAAGAAATGGAGGTGACCGTGACATTTATTATATGGATCCCAATAATCCAAAATCCGATAAATTAATCTTGCAAGTAAAAGGCGGCGGATGGGGAATATCTGATGTTTCAAACGACGGCAAAAAACTTTTAATTGGCGAATATGTTTCGGCCAATGAATCACACATCTGGTTATTGGACACCGAATCCGGAAAATTATCCGAAGTTACGGATAGGAAATCAAAGGGAATCATTCAATCTGGCGCTTCGTTTTCGGATGCAACTGATGAAATATGGTTTGTAACAGACAAAGACAATGAGTTTGAACGTCTTGCCACCATGAATTTAAACACAAAAAAAGTAAACTATTACACTTCAAAAATCCCTTGGAATGTTGAAAATTACAATTTGTCAGAAGACAAAAAATCAATCGTTTTTATTACCAATGAAGCGGGATTGAACAAAATGTATTTAATGAATGCGCTTGACAAATCATACTTGGCCGTAAAAAATATTCCCATAGGATTAATTGGTGGTGCCAATTTCACAAAAGACAAACAAGCGTTGTTCTTTACCCAATCTACCGCACAATCAGCATCGGATGTTTACAAATTAACCCTTAAAACCGGAGTTATTCAACGTTGGACAGAAAGCGAATTAGGCGAGATGCAAACATCCGATATGTCTGTTCCAAAATTTATCGAATGGAAAAGCTTTGACAATCTCAAAATATCCGGGTTTTATTATCCTGCTGCTGCAAAATTCACCGGAAAAAGACCCGTTGTAATCAATATTCATGGTGGACCGGAAGGTCAGTCGATGGCTTCGTTCTTGGGTTCCAATAATTACTACACCAATGAAATGGGTGTTGCCATAATTTTTCCTAATGTGCGTGGTTCATCTGGTTTTGGAAAAACATTTATTGCCAAAGACAATGGTTTTTTAAGAGAAGATTCTGTAAAAGATATCGGCGCTTTATTAGACTGGATTGCACAACAACCCGAATTGGACAAAGATCGAATCATGATTATGGGCGGAAGTTATGGCGGTTACATGACTTTGGCAACAGCCTTTCATTATGCCGATAGAATCAAATGTTCCGTGGATATTGTTGGAATCTCCAACTTTAATACCTTTTTGAAAAACACCGAAGAATATCGAAGAGATTTAAGAAGAGTGGAATATGGCGACGAGAGAATCCCAGAAATGGCGGCCTTTTTTGACAAAATGGCTCCTTTAAACAATATTGAGAAAATCAAAAAACCAATGTTTATCATTCAAGGCACGAATGACCCTAGAGTTCCCGTAACCGAGGCCACACAAATGCGCGACAAATTAAAAGCACAGGGAAATACCGTTTGGTATCTGGAAGCTAAAGATGAAGGTCACGGATTTAAAAAGAAATCCAATGTCGATTTTCAGCGGTTGGCGGTGATTCGCTATATGCAGGAATATTTGATAAAATAATTCAAAAAAAAATCCCAAGTTCACTTGGGATTTTTTTTGTCAAACATTCTATATTACCAGATTTTTACGCGTTTATCAGCATCAAGATACATTCCGTCTCCTGATTTAATGTCGAAAGCTTTATAAAATGAATCCACGTTTTGTAAAGGAACATAAGCGCGGTACATTCCCGGTGAATGCGGATCGGTTTTTACCAGATTTTTTATGGCTTCGTCACGCATTTTGGTTCTCCAAACCGTGGCCCAAGAAATAAAGAAACGTTGTTCCGGCGTGTAACCGTCAATCAGTCCAGGGTTTCCATTCTCTTTCAAGTAGATTTGTAATCCATCGTAAGCAGCATTTATTCCACCTAAATCTCCAATGTTTTCGCCCAAAGTAAATTTTCCGTCCACGAAAGTTCCCGGCAAAGGTTGCAAAGCGCTGTATTGATCGGCAAGTGCGCCCGTCAAAGCTGCAAATTGTTTCTGGTCATCAGCCGTCCACCAATCTTTTAAGTTTCCATCGGCGTCATATCGTGCTCCAGAATCGTCAAATCCGTGAGAGATTTCGTGACCAATTACGGCTCCAATTCCTCCATAATTTATAGCTTCATCTGCTTGATAATTGTAAAATGGCGGTTGCAAAATCGCTGCTGGAAATACAATTTCGTTATAAGAAGGATTGTAGTAGGCATTTACCGTTTGTGGCGACATTCCCCACTCTGTTTTATCAACAGGTTTGTACAATTTGTCTATGTCTTCTTTAGTTCTCCAAAGGGATAAGTTTTTGGAATTCTCAAAATAAGTTCCTCCTTCTTCCGGGCTTTTTAAAGTCAAGGCCGAATAATCTTTCCATTTGTCTGGATAACCAATTTTGATTTGAGATTTGTGCAATTTTGCAATGGCGCTTGCTCTTGTTTCTGCTGACATCCAAGGCAAATTATTAATGCGGTTTTCAAAGGCAATAAAAATGTTCTTGATCATTTTTTCGGCTTTGACTTTGGCTTCGGCCGGAAATTTTTTCTCTACATATAATTTTCCCAATGCTTCTCCAGTGGCTCCATTAATGACCTGCAAAGCTCTTTCGTCGAGCGGTCTTTGTTGTGTTGCTCCAGTTAATGTTTTGCCATAAAACTCCCAGTTGGCTGTTTCAAGAGTGGTTGACAATCTTCCTGATGATCTGTTTAACAAAGTCCAACGCATGTAGGCTTTCCAGTCTTCGACTTTGTTTTCTTTGAAGATTGTTTCTAATGCGGCCATGTATTTAGGCTGCGAAACAATAAGCGAATCGGCTTTTGTCAATCCTATTTTTGTCAAATAGTTTTTCCAATCTATGGAAGGTGTTAATTTTTGCAAATCCGCAACCGTCATCGGATTATATGATTTTCTTCGGTCTCTTCTTTCCACTCTGTCAAATCTTGGTTTTGACATGTCAGTTTCCAATGCCAAAATTTTATCGGCATCTGCTTTTGCTTGGGCTGGTTTTTCGCCTAAAAACTGCAGCATTCTAGTCACGTGCAAGACATATTTATCTCTCTTTTCTTTAGAATCCTTGTCATCGGAAACATAATAATCACGGTCTGGCAAACCTACGCTTCCGGGACCAATGCCAATCACGTTCCTGTTACTGTTCTTGGCATCTGGACCAATCCCGACACCAAAAAATCCAAGACCTCCAATGGGATCCATTTCAATCAATAAAGCCTGCAAGTCCTTGGTGTTTTTCACCGCATTAATTTTTGCCAAATACGGTTTCAACGGTGACAAGCCTTGTTTGTTTCTGCCAACGGTATCCATGATGGTTTTGTACAGGTTTATGGCTTTCCCTTGGTCTGTATTTGATTTGTATTTTGGGTTTTTTGAAGCTTCTGCCAAAATTTCTAAAGCATCCTTATCTGTTTTTTGACGCAATTCATTAAAACTACCCCATGTAGTCTTGTCAGCAGGAATTTCTGTTTTATCAAGCCAACTTCCGTTTACGAATCTAAAAAAGTCGTCGTTTGGCTTAATCTTTTTATCCATGTTGGCAACATTGATTCCCGGTTCTTGCTTTACGGGAGCATTTTGTGCTTGAATAATTGTAAGTCCCATGATTGCGGGAATAACAAAAATGAATTGTTTTTTTAATTGTATTTTCATCTATTTTATGGTTTGGTTCTTGTCACAAAACTATCCATAAATTTCAACAATCGTGTTAATGTTTGTTAAAAAAAATTATTTGCCGGTTTAAAACAAGCGTCCTTTCCGTATTTTTGCCAAAATTATCTTTATGCAATCCCTTTTTTATAAATATCGAATATTCTTTGGGGTTTTATTGGTGTTTTCCATCATTGTGATTTCCTTGTTTTATTCGGCACTGAAACCCAAAAAAACACTTCCCATTTTCAATCCGTCTGACGTAAACCCAGAATTGGTGGACACTACGGTTCAATATGTAGCCAACAAACATTTCATTTCCGATTTTTCGTTCACCAATCAAAACGGGGAAACCATCACCCAAAAAGATTATGAAGGCAAAATTTATGTCGCCGATTTTTTCTTCACGACTTGCAAATCCATTTGTCCGAAAATGACGACGAATTTAGTTGACGTTCAAAAAGCTTTTCTTCATAATCCAAAAGTGAAATTACTGTCCTTTTCCGTCATGCCCGATGTAGACAGTGTTTCGGTTTTAAAGGAATATGCCAAAATAAACGGCGTGGTGGACTCCAAGTGGAACTTGGTTACCGGAGACAAAAAAGCGATTTACACTATGGCCCGAAAATCCTATTTGGCCGTAAAACAAGGGAAACCAGACGAACAATATGACATGGTTCACACCGAAAATTTTGTCCTCGTTGATTCCAAAAAACGGGTTCGCGGTTTTTATGACGGAACGAATAAAGCCGAAATTCAACGATTGATTGAAGATATTAATTGGCTCTGCGAAAACTAAAATAACCAAAATGATATTTGTCATTTATTATTCTTTTTTTTACTGTACTTTTGTAATCTAAATTCAATCTAAATAAGAATTTGAAAACTACGATTGCCAGCTTAAAAAAAGGACAAAGAGCCATCATCAAAGATTTTGATGCAGATATCATTCCGTTAAAATTATTGGAAATGGGTTGTTTGCCGGGGAATAAAGTCGAATTAATTCAAATTGCCCCGTTGGGCGATCCCTTATATTTGGACATTAATGGCTCCCATCTTGCCATTCGCATCGAAACTGCTCGTGAAATTGAAGTTGATATCATTAATAAATAACTCCAAATGAGCAAGCAAAACATCAATGTCGCCTTAATTGGAAATCCAAACGTGGGAAAAACTTCGGTTTTTAACCAGCTTACCGGCTTGAACCAACAAGTGGGGAATTATCCCGGAATTACGGTCGAAAAGAAAGTTGGTTTTTGTAAATTACCCAACAACATCAATGCAAACGTAATCGATTTGCCGGGAACCTATAGTTTGAATGCCAGTTCCGCCGACGAAAATGTGGTGATTGAACTTTTGCTCAACAAAAACGACAAACTCTATCCCGATGTAATAGTCGTAGTTTCTGAAGTGGAAAACTTGAAACGCAATTTGTTGCTTTTTACCCAAATAAAAGACTTGGAAATTCCAACCATTCTGGTCATCAACATGGTTGACAGAATGAAACACAAAGGAATTTCATTGGACATTCCGTATTTAGAATCCCAGTTGAAAACTAAAATCGTTTTGGTAAGTTCTCGAAAAGGAACTGGAATCGAAGAATTAAAAAACGCGATTACCACATACAAAACCATTTCTACAGAACCGTGTTTGAACGCTTCCTCCGTTGATGAAGAATACTTCGACACACTTCGAAAAACGTTCCCAAACCAATCTTTGTACAAACTTTGGTTAGTGATTACCCAAGACGTGAATTTTGTGGATTTGAATAGAAAAACCCTCAAAAACAATTCGTTTACAAAAACAGATTCCGAGCTAAAAAGATTGCAACAAAAAGAAACCATCAAACGCTACCAATTTATAAATGGCACGCTAAAAGTGGGTCAAAAGGTGGATTCCGCTTCGGCTACTGATTTCAGGAGTAGACTGGATTTATTGCTCACGCACAAGATTTGGGGATATCTTATATTCTTTGTGATATTGTTCGGTATTTTTCAATCCATATTTGAATGGTCAAAAATACCAATGGATTTTATTGATCAAACCTTTGCCAGTTTAAGTTCATTGGCAAATGACAACTTGCCGCCAGGAGCTTTCACCTATTTAATCGCACAAGGAATTATTCCAGGGATTGGAGGGATTTTAATTTTTATTCCCCAAATTACTTTTCTGTTTTTGTTCATTTCCATTCTTGAAGAAAGCGGTTACATGAGCCGCGTGGTCTTTTTGATGGACAAAATTATGCGCAAATTTGGGCTGTCAGGCAAAAGCGTTGTGCCACTAATTTCAGGAACCGCATGTGCCATTCCGGCGATTATGGCCACACGAAATATTGAAAACTGGAAAGAACGATTGATCACGATTTTGGTTACACCCTTTACAACTTGTTCCGCAAGATTACCGGTTTATGCCATCATTATTGGGCTGGTAATTCCGGATGAATATGTTTTCGGGATACTAAATTTGCAAGGCTTGACACTGATGTTGTTGTATCTTATTGGTTTTGGAATGGCAATATTTTCGGCTTATGTCCTCCACAAAGTGTTGCAACTGAATTGCAAGACTTTCTTTGTGGTCGAAATGCCCAATTACAAGTTGCCCATGTTCAAAAACGTGGCGATAAACGTTATCGAAAAAACCAAAGCTTTTGTTTTTGGAGCGGGGAAGATTATTCTTTCCATATCAATAATTTTATGGTTTTTGGCTTCCAATGGTCCAGGCAAAAAGTTTGGCGATGCTGAAACTATTATCAAATCGAAAACAGAAAACAGTGGTCTTTCAGAGATAGAATTGGAGAACAAAGTGGCTTCCTATAAATTAGAAAACTCCTATATCGGGCTGATGGGAAAAACTATTGAACCCTTAATTTCTCCTTTGGGTTACGATTGGAAAATAGGCGTTGCCATTATCAGTTCGTTTGCCGCGAGAGAGGTTTTTGTGGGCACATTGGCCACCATTTACAGCGTTGGCGGAAGCGACAATGAAACCACGATAAAAAACAAAATGGCCTCCGAAGTCCATCCTGAAACTGGGGAAAAAATATTTAATTTTGCTTCCGGAATTTCGCTGTTGTTGTTTTATGCTTTTGCAATGCAATGTGCGAGCACCTTGGCCGTTACCAAAAAAGAGACCAATAGCTGGAAATGGCCTTTGGGTCAATTGATTTTTATGAGCAGTTTTGCTTACTTGACAGCCTTGCTTGCCTATCAAATTTTAAAATAAACTTTATGTTACAAGAAATATTAGCATACATAACCCTTGCAATTGCCGTTGTTTTTTTATTCAAAAAATTCTTTATCAAAAAAAAGAAAAAATCGGATAAAAACTGTGGCGACGATTGCAATTGTCATTAACCCACTTTCACGAATAAGTTCCCTGCAATTTTATTGGAAATCGTCAACTCTTTGGAATCTACTTTTATTTTTAGGGACAAATCGAAACTTTCTTTTCCAATAATTTCAATTTTTGAACCCAATGCAATTTCCTGTTTGTCCAAGTATTTCAAGAAATCTGCCGACGAATCTTTAACACCAACACAAACTCCTGTTTGGTTTACCGCCAATTCGGAAAGCAAATGCTTTTCTGTTTTTATAATCTGTCCGTAAGCGTTTGGAATTGGATCACCGTGTGGATCTTCGGTAGGATTGCCTAAAAAATCATCGAGTTTGTTGATGAGTTTTTCTGATTTTATGTGTTCTAGTTCTTCGGCAATGTCATGTACTTCGTCCCAAGAAAAATCCAATTTATCGACCAAGAAAACTTCCCACAAACGGTGTTTTCTAACAATCATTTTAGCGGACAATTTACCCTTTTCGGTAAGGGAAACTCCTTGGTATTTTATGTAATTGACCAAATCTTTTTCGGCCAATTTCTTGAGCATGTCAGTCACTGAAGAAGCTTTGGTTTCCATCTTTTCGGCAATGGCATTCGTGCTCACTTCCAATTCTGAACTTGTGGTCAGGTGATATATGGTTTTGAGATAATTTTCTTCTGAAAGAGTCATTTGATGGCAGATTTAAAAAATCAAAATATAAAATAGTGATAATTAATACTTTTTTAATTTTTAACGATAAATAACGGAATGGAAATCTTGTGACGCAACTTGTCTACGGTTGTCCCAAAAATCAAGTCCTTGAAACCAGTGTGACCGTGGGTTCCCATCACCAAAACATCAAATTCTCCTTTATTGATGATTTCCGGTATGACTTTATTTGGCTTGCCAAAGCCTAATTTAGTTTTCACATTGAATCCTTTTTGCGAAAGCATTTCTTTGTATTCTTTCAATAACTTTTCGTCAATCAAGGTTTCGTGGTCATCAATATTTTTACCGTAAATCATCGCGCCAACGGTTTCCACGACGTGAATCAAAGTGTATTTCGCTTCCATTCCGCCCAACTCAAAGGCGCTGTTTATGGCAATTTCATCGGCGGAAGAAAAATCCACCGAAACGGCAATATTCTTTTTATTATAACTTCCCGATTGAGAAAATTGTAGTTTTAAACTGTGTGGCGAATGATTTTGAATGTCGTGTTTTGCCTTGGTAACAAAAGGTTTAAAAACAATATACAACAGCAAAATCAAGAATCCAATGGCCAATGGAACAACCGTAAGCCACAATACAATTGGATTTTCGGAAGTTTCCAGCCAGTCCATAATTTCATTGAACACTAATTTTACATTGAGCGAAACAATAATCAAGGCCACAACCCAAGCGATAATTTGAGTCGTTTTACTTATGTGAAAACCTTTCATTTTAGATTTGTCGCTCACAAAATGTATCAACGGAATTATGGCAAAACCCAATTGCAAACTCAAGATAACTTGGCTCAAAATCAATAGTTTTCCCGTTACGCTTTCGCCAAAAATAGAAATTACGATAACTGCGGGAACGATGGCAATCAATCGCGTGATTATTCTTCGAACCCAAGGCTGGATTCGTAAATTCAAATAGCCTTCCATGATGATTTGTCCGGCCAATGTTCCCGTGACGGTAGAACTTTGTCCGGCTGCGATCAAGGCAACTGCAAATAAAATTGGAGCCCATTTTGTGCCCAACAAAGGTTGCAAAAATTGATGCGCATCCTGGATTTCGGCAACTTCAAACATGCCGTTTTTATAAAATGTGGCTGCCGCCAAAATCAAAATGGCCGCATTTACAAAAAAAGCCAAATTTAAGGCAATGGCCGAATCAATGAAATTGTATTTTATGGCTTGCTTGATTCCTGTAGTGCTTCGGTCAAATTTTCGGGTTTGAACCAAGGAAGAATGCAGGTATAAATTGTGCGGCATTACCGTGGCTCCAATAATTCCTATGGCAATGTACAAAGCGGCTTCACTTGGCATCGAAGGAATCAAGCCATAAATCACTTTGTCCATTTCGGGTTGTGCAAAAATCATTTCGAAAATAAATGAAATCCCAATAATCGTGACCAAGACAATGATGAAAGCTTCCATTTTTCGGATTCCTTTATTAATCAGGAACAATAATAAAAACGTGTCCAAAACCGTAATCAAAACGCCTTCAACAAGTGGAATTCCAAAGAGTAAATTGATCCCGATTGCCATTCCCAAAACTTCTGCCAAATCACAAGCCGCAATGGCGATTTCAGCCAGAAAATAGAGAACATAATTGATGGGTTTTGAATACGTTTCCCTTGAAGCTTGCGCCAAATCGCGTTGGGTGACAATCCCGAGTCGAGCGCTAAAACTTTGCAGCAACAAAGCCATAATGTTGCTCATCAATAAAACCCAAAGCAGGGAATAACCAAACTGGCTTCCGCCGGCAATGTCCGTTGCCCAATTGCCTGGATCCATATAACCCACGCTTACCAAGTATGCGGGACCAAAAAATGCGAGTATTTTTCTAAAAACGGAAGTTTTATTTTGTGTCTGAACGGATTGATTTACTTCTTCTAAAGATTTGTCCATAGCTGAAATTGAATTACAAAAACAAATATAAGAATAAAAATTACACAAGGGTAATTATTTTTTTAGCTTTGTCTAAATTTTAATTTAAAGAATGAAAAATGGAAAAACTCTAATTCATAATTTCTTTCTTTGGGCTAATTCTTATCAATTTAAAATTTAATTAGAATCATTCTATAAAACTATAACAAAACTTTATAATTCAAACTTACAACTTGATTTTAAACTTTGTAACTTTGCAACTTTCGAATTTTAATCTTTAAATAAAAAAATATGTATCCAGAAGAAATGGTAAAACCAATGCAGGCTGAATTGACAGCGGTTGGTTTTCAAGATTTACATAGTGCAGAAGATGTTGATGCTGCCATAAAAGCAGAAGGAACAACATTAGTGGTGGTAAACTCTGTTTGTGGTTGTGCTGCCAGAAATGCACGTCCGGGAGC
The DNA here is from genome assembly GCF_013823965.1 of Flavobacterium sp. GTDB lineage: Bacteria > Bacteroidota > Bacteroidia > Flavobacteriales > Flavobacteriaceae > Flavobacterium. The sequence goes on along the minus strand of NZ_PNNA01000074.1, from coordinate 77,486 downwards.
AGCAATGAGCTTGGACAATGCCAAGAAACCTGATCATTTAATCACGGTTTTTGCAGGAGTTGACAAAGATGCCGTGGCTGCCGCAAGACAACACATGTTTCCTTTTCCTCCATCTTCGCCAAGCATTGCCTTGTTCAAAAACGGAGAATTAATTCACATGTTGGAACGTCACCACATCGAAGGTCGTCCCGCTGAATTGATTGCAGACAACTTGAAAGACGCTTTCAACGAATATTGCTAAAAGCAAATTAGAATAGAACAAAAAACCACGCCGATTGCGTGGTTTTTTTATGATCACAAATAATCAAGGTTTCTTTTCTATACCGGATTTGAAGCCTATTAATTGTCTGTACTTTAATTCAGATTCTTTCAGTTCTTCTTCTAATTGTTTGTATTTGCTGATGTCTTTTATGGTTACAACGGCGGCAACTACATTATCGTTTTGGTCAACTAACGGTCTCCCGCTAATAAGCACCCGTTTCTTTTCCTGTTTGACTGGATCCCAAAGCACCACGTCAACATCATCTGTGGACTCGCCGTTAAAAGCACGTTCCATAGGCAGATTTTGAGCTGGAAAAACTGTTTTTTGGTCTGGCGAATAAACCTCAAAATGATTGACAAAGTTGGCCGAAATTTTATCGTCCTCATTGATTCCAAAAAATGCATTGGCCATGTCATTGGCCAAAATTATTTTTTTATTGGCATTGGCCACAATAATTCCCTCGCCAATGTTCTCGACTATCAATCTTAATTTTTCCTCGTTTTCGAATAACTCATTCGTTGCTGATTGCCGCTCGTTTTCTAATTGAACCATCTGGGTGACATCGCGTCCAACTGAATAAAAAAGTCCTTGTTTTGTATCAATATTACTGTTCCAATCGAGCCATTTAAAAGTGCCGTCTTTGCAAAGAAAACGCGTCCTGAAATTAACAATTGGATTGCCTTCCATATGTTTGGCCAGCACTTCGTTGGCTGCTTTCAAATCATCGGGATGAATTAAATCCATGAATTTCATTCTGTCCATGTCATTCTGGTTGTAGCCAAGTGTTTTCGTGAGAGCAGGATTAATTTTAATAAAGTGTTCCCCTTTTGCAACCGTGAGAATGTCAAATGACATATTAAAAAACATATCGGCCATTTTCAGTGATTCTTCATTTTCTTTTTGTTTGGTGATATCCTTGGCTACAGCATACAAAAGTCCTGTTGAAACATCTGGAGATGTTGACCATAAAATCCATTTCAAGGAGCCGTCTTTACAGAGGTATCTGTTTTCAAAATTAATAGTTAGAGCTCCTTTTTGAAGTTTGGCAACTTCATTCAGGGTAATTTCAACATCATCGGGATACACAAAGTCCAGAAAAGGTTTGCTCAACAATTCTTCCTCGGCATATCCAAGTGTTTTGGTAACTGACGGATTAATTTTGATAAATTTATCAGAGGCAATAATCATCATGTCCAAAGACATGTTAAAAAATTTGTCGGCTGCTTTTAATGATTCTTCCAGTTTTTTTCTTTCGGTAATGTCTGTTGAAATACCTGCAATGGCATAAACTCTTCCTTCTGCATCATACAAAGGAAATTTAACGGCAATATAAGTATGCGAACCGTCTGGTTGCTCAATTGTCTCTTCGGTTTTTAGTTCCCGTAATGCTTTTACCACTTCAAGATCGGAATTTCGATAGGCGTCAGCGACTTCTTTTGGCAAGAAATCATGATCGGTTTTGCCTATTATTTCTGAATTGGAAATATGGAATAATGATTCGTATTGTTTATTAATCAATAAATACTCTCCATTTATTTTTTTGATAAAGATGGGATTTGAGGTATTGTCAATAATGGACTGAAGCAATTGCTTGTTTTCGGAAAGCTGGTTTTGTGAAATGTTTTTGGCACGCAACTGGGCACGAATGATAAAATAAACGATGATTAACAAAATAATGGAGAGTCCAAATAAGGAAATTTCAAGCCAATCCAATTTTGCATCCAAGGTTTTATCCCTTTGCTTGTCCAAACGCGTGATAAAAATCCATCCCGAAGCAACGACAACCAATAAATTGATGATGAATCCCAGCAGTATTTTCTTTTCAAGGGAAATTTTCATGGCTTTGTGCTTTAAAACGCATTACACATCAATCATAAAGAACTTAAAGTTAGTCAATTATATTGAAATGTGTTCGAAAATTTCAAAAAATAATTTTTTCAATTCGAAAAAAATTATTTTGAATTCACTTTAAAAGCCAAAAAAAAGCCTGTTCGTTTTGAACAGGCTTTTTAAATTATAATGATTCTACCAGCACCCAAGCATCAGGATTTTCGGTTTTTTGAATTTCCTGTTTTGCTTTTTCGGCTTCGGCAAAAGTGGCGTAACTTCCGTAAAGAACTGGAAATAATCCGTGTTTATTTTGTGGAATTCTGCGTGCTTTATAACCTTGACTGGATAATTGTTCAAATTTCTTTTGAGCATTTCTTTCGTCTCTAAAAGCACCGGCCATAATGTGGTAAGACATTTTTTCTTCTTTCACCGTAAGAGTTACGGCTGGAATTGGATTTTTGATAAAGAAAGTGGCTTCTTGAATTTTGTTTTGAACTTGTTTTTGAACTGATTGCTCTACAATAATCGTTTCATTGGCAATTTGTTGTTGGTAAACCGGATAAGCAATAGCCCCTGTCAAACCTAATCCTAAAACAAAAACAGCTGCATATTTCAAATAAGCACTTGTTCTTCTTCTTTCCGGAATAAAATCGATTACTTCTTTTTCCTCGAGAGCTTCTATTTTTTGTTCAAAAATTTCTCTTTTCACCATTGGCGAAACAAAGGCGCTCAAACCAAAAGAACTAGTCAAATAATTGGTCTGGTCGTAAGGAGTGAAAATCAAATTTTTATCGGCATTCAGCGAAAAATTTCCAACGTTTTTAATGGAAAACAGACCGTTTTCCTGAAGTGCTTTTTTCCAATTGAAAACCTCATATTGAATGGCACTGATGGCGTATTCGTATGAAGTTTTTTCGGCTTGGGCAATATGATTGGCCAATAATCCATCGTTGTTTTTTAAATAAGCATTGAAAGAAATCATTTTCTTTGGAGGAAAAAATGAATTGGAACTTTCAATTAATTGTGCCGATTGAATTTCGGTCAAAAAAGCTCCGAAACCCGGAACGGTTACACACTGGTAACGGTATAAAAGTTGTGCGATGTAGGATTCGATGTTCATAGTTACAAAGTTATACATTGAGAATAGTTATCAAAATTTTATTCACAATTTTTATTAACAATCCGCCTAAATTTTTATACATTTCAGCCTCAAACGATTAGTATGACAGAGCAAGAATTATTTCATTTATTGGCCTTGCAACAAGTAGAAGGTGTGGGCGATATTATGGCCAAAAAATTAATAAATCATTGCGGAAGCGCGGAAGCAGTTTTCAACACAAAAACTTCCCAAATCGCTGCCATCGACGGAATTGGATCTGTTTTATTGCAAAAATTGAAAGACAAAACCGTTTTTGAAAAAGCCGAACAAGAGCTTCAATTTATAAAATCAAACGAAATCAACGTGGCTTATTTTCAGGACGAAAATTATCCAGACCGATTGAAACATTGCATCGACGGACCAGTTTTGTTGTTTACCTCGGGCAATATGGATTTGAAAAACAAGAAAACCATCAGCATTGTGGGAACACGACAAATCACGTCTTACGGAATGGAATTTTGTCGAAAATTGATTGAAGATTTGGCGCCACTTGACCCAGTAATCGTGAGTGGTTTTGCCTATGGTGTCGATATTTTTGCACATCAGTTGGCGATGGAACACGATTTGCAAACCATTGGAGTTGTGGCACACGGTTTAAACCAAATTTATCCCAAAAACCACAAGAAATATGTGGCCAAAGTAGAACAAAACGGCGGTTTTATGACAGAATTTTGGAGCTCGTCCAATCCTGAAAAGGAAAATTTTGTCCGCAGAAACCGCATTGTTGCCGGAATTTCCGAAGCCACGATTGTTATCGAATCTGCCGAAAGAGGCGGTTCATTAATCACTGCCAATATCGCCAATGATTACAACCGCGATGTTTTTGCCGTTCCAGGTCGAACAACCGACAAATACAGTCAAGGCTGCAACAACTTGATCAAAACCCAAAAAGCAAATGTGCTAACGAGCGCTGCTGATTTAATTTATATCCTGAATTGGGACATTGAAAGCAAAACAAAAACCGTACAAAAACAACTCTTTGTCACGCTCGAAAACGATGAACAAAAAGTGTATGATTACCTCCTCAAAAACGGAAAAGAATTGATGGATATCATTGCCTTGAGATGTGATTTTCCTATTTATAAAATCTCGGGAATGTTGCTGAACATGGAACTCAAAGGCGTAATTAGACCTTTGCCCGGAAAATTGTTTGAGGCGATATAAACCACAGATTTGCTGATGACGAACAATTTTTAATCTTCAAAACTGCGGTAATTTTTTATTAATATTGAAATTCAAAAAATTTAAACACCATATTTTTTTACTTTTCGAAAAAAGTTTGTGGTTAAAAAAAGTAAATTTGGCACTATGAGAGGAATAAAAATTATTTTTTGGGCGATTTGGCGCGTTTGGTTTTATGTCTTGATGGCCATTCCCATTCTAGTCATGTTTCCTTTTTTGGTGTTATCCATTCTGACCGAAAGCGGCTATCCTTACTTTTTTAAAATGGCGAGAATTTGGGCAAAATTCATTCTTTTGGGAATGGGTTTTTATTATAAAATTGACAAAGAACAAGAATTGGAGTCCGACAAAAGCTATATGTTTATTGCCAATCACACTTCGATGGCCGATATCATGTTGATGCTTGTCACGACACGAAAACCTTTTGTTTTTGTGGGAAAAAAAGAATTGGTAAAAATCCCCTTGTTCGGATTTTTCTACAAACGCACCTGTATTTTGGTTGATAGAGATTCATCAAGAAGTAGAGGCGAGGTTTTTGAAAGAGCCCAAAAAAGAATCAATCAAGGGTTGAGTATTTGTATTTTTCCAGAAGGAAAAGTCCCTGATGATGAATCAATAGTGTTGGATGAATTTAAAAATGGCGCTTTTCGATTGGCGATTGAACACCAATTGACGGTTGTTCCAATCGCATTTTTAGACAACAAAAAAAGGTATTCTTATACTATTTTTAGTGGAAAACCAGGACTCTTAAGAGTAAAAATCCTTTCCTTTATAGAAACTAATGCTAAAACAAAAACCGATATAAACGAAATTAGAGAAAGTTCCTGGAGTGTAATTCACAAGGAATTAATAGCGTTTCAAAAATAGAAACAAAAAAAAGAGTTCACCACGGTGAACTCTTTTCTAATTTTTAAGCATTATTTTCTTTAATCAAAGCCTTGATTTTTTCTTCCAATTCATCGGCTAATTCTGGATTGTCCTTGATTAAAGCTTTTACCGCATCACGACCTTGACCTAATTTGGTGTCGCCATAACTGAACCAAGAACCTGCTTTTTTGATGATTTCGAATTCAACGGCTAAATCTAATATTTCAACTAAACCAATTTGGCATTCCTATATGGGTTTGAACCCATTTGCCATTTTTCTTTTTATATATTATAATATTTGAACTACCGCTCAAACCGGAAAGATCGCCTTTAGAAAAAGTAAAAATCAGACACTCTCTATTTTGATAATAGATAGGCTCCGAGAATAAATAAAACTCATAATGAGTAGTACAATCAAGATTCTTTTCGAAAGGTGTTATTTTGCTAGGTATATACTTTTCGATAAAAGCTTTAGAGCCAGGTTGTAATTCTTCAAAAATTACATTTTTATAATTAAAATTTTCTGCAACCCAGCAACATTCTCCCCCGCTATCGGTAGCGTTTTCTATTTCTGTTACAGAGTTTTTGCTGTATTTTTTTCTTGCTATTTCCCAGTCTGCTTCTTTATAGAATGTTTTATCTTCATAATTTTTTTTGCTATCTATGGAATCCAAAGCGTAAATCTCATTTAATCTAAGAATCTTTAAGGTCATATTCGTATTGATTTTTCTGCTATGAATCATAATTTTTTTAGAACGATCTTTAATTTTTGTGTCTAAAAAATCACTGACTACTGCATATTTTTCGCTGAGTGTGTCATTAATCTTACCGATAGGATTAGTGGATACAACTCTACTTTTATCAGATCTAGATGCACAACCTAACATAAGAATTACAACAATGACTGTAAAATTTATATATTTCATTTGTTATATATTTACTTGTTATGTTTTCCTAAAAATGTCTATAATTAATGTCGAATTTGACTAAAATGAAATAATAGGCATCCCATTTTATTTAATTACACTGTTTTCCAACCGCATATTGCCCTTGAGAATAAACACCGTTAATTTCCGCACCAATTCTAGCGGTTATTCTTGTGTTGTCTATAATTCCTTCCTGACATTTTTTATTATATACATCAGTACCTTGCAAACCACTCCAAGCCATATCCAAAAAAACTTGCTTGTCTGATACAGAACTTGGAATTCCAGTATCATTCAATTGATATTGTTCTAATGCCGATGCAATTGCATTGACATATTTGTTTGCCATATCTTCGTGTTGGGCATAATTAGAATTGGTTGTAGAATTTGTTTTGTTTACATATATATTGAATAATTCGGGAAAATCTGTAAACGGGGCATTTGTCGGATAGGTATTGTAATCATCTACTACACTCAACATAAATGCGTGTATCGTTTCATGTAATAAAGCTGTGGCTTTATACAATTTTGATGCGGTGGTAAAATCATTTTGTGTTACAGTAACTAAGTAGTTGTTTTTTGAGACTTTAATTGTTTCGGCGTAATTCCCAGGTTTTTGCATAGTTCCCATTTTCATTGTCACAATATAATCATTTTTTGCCCCTAGTTTTGTCATAACATTTGCTATATCAGCGTTTGTGGCGTTTTTTAGTTGCTCCATTATCTCTTTGAGACAAGGGTCTAATTGTGTGTCATCAATATTATTCTCGATGGATACCGATACATTCTCGACAATTTCCTGTCTAATGGTTACGTATTTATAGGTTTCATATGAACTCTCAGATTCACCACAAGGCACACTCATAGGTTCATCGACTGTGTAGGTTGTAATTGTGGTGTAAGAGTAGGTTTTTTCAGTGCTATTCCCAACGGAAATATAATAATAATGATCCGTGTAGATTGAATAAGTAACATAGATGTGCTCTGACAGATAACATTCAGGCACACGACTTGTTTTCTTGTTTTCTAAATAAAACAAACCAACAACCTCATTTAAAGGAATTAACGCTTTATTTCCAGATGGATTTATACTTTTTCCGTTATTCACCACTAGTTGGTCTATTTGCTTTCCAGATAATTCATAAACATTGAGAGTACCAGTAAAAGAACCTATTTCTTGAATAGAATTAACATATAAAGAATATTTTAAACCAGAATAGATTTCAATTAAATAGGAGTAACTCTGATTTTCTTTCTTAATGCTAATCAACTCGTACTTTAATTTGCTTTGAAATAAATTAGATTTGATTATGGTTGGATTTTTTTCTTTGACCTCAATTTCATAAATTTCAATTCCATCCTTCTCCGTTCTCTTCATGCTTTCCCAATTTACAACCAAATTCTTAGCAAAAGTTTGATTTTTAAATTGATCCAGTTTCAATTCTTTTTTTAGTTGATTTGTAATGGCATCGGTTGGATTTATTAATATAGTATCTTCAGGACTACAAGAGTAAAACAATAAAACCAAAGCAACTAAACAAAACTTAAAGTTTAAATTTTGGAATTTGGAATTTGGAATTTGGAATTTTTCATAATTTAGTAAGATTAAAATTTTAGTTCTAAATTAAAAATAAATTCTCACAAAAATCACCTTTTTATTAAACAATTTTACCAGTTTTGGTGTTTTTCAGAAAGTTGCATTTAAAAATAAACAAAAAAAAGAGTTCACCATAGTGAACTCTTTTCTAATTTTAAGCGTTATTTTCTTTTATCTTGGCCTTGATTTTTTCTTCCAATTCGTCGGCTAATTCTGGATTGTCCTTGATTAAAGCTTTTACCGCATCACGACCTTGACCTAATTTGGTGTCGCCATAACTGAACCAAGAACCTGATTTTTTGACAATTTCGAATTCAACGGCCAAATCCAAGATTTCTCCCGTTTTTGAAACACCTTCGCCGTACATAATGTCAAATTCGGCCACTTTGAAAGGTGGAGCCACCTTGTTTTTCACGATTTTCACCTTGGTCCGGTTTCCAATCACGTTTTCGCCATCCTTGATTTGCGTGGAACGACGAATGTCCAAACGAACCGAAGCGTAGAACTTCAATGCATTTCCACCCGTTGTCGTTTCCGGATTTCCAAACATTACGCCAATTTTCTCTCTCAACTGGTTGATGAAGAAAACGGTACAATGCGTTTTGCTGATGGTTCCGGTCAATTTTCTCAAGGCTTGCGACATCAAACGGGCATGAAGACCCATTTTGGAATCTCCCATTTCGCCTTCGATTTCACTTTTTGGAGTCAAGGCAGCAACCGAGTCAATCACGACGATATCAATTGCTCCTGAACGAATCAAGTTTTCGGCAATTTCCAAGGCTTGTTCTCCGTTGTCCGGTTGCGATATGATTAGGTTTTCGATGTCAACGCCCAATTTTTCGGCATAATTTCTGTCGAAAGCGTGTTCAGCATCTATAAAAGCGGCGATTCCTCCTGCTTTTTGGGCTTCGGCGATGGCATGAAGCGTCAAAGTGGTTTTTCCCGAGGATTCCGGTCCGTATATTTCGATAATTCTTCCTTTTGGATAGCCACCAACTCCCAAGGCTAAATCAATTCCCAAAGATCCAGACGAAATAGTTTCCACTTCTTCGATGGCTTTGTCGCCCATTTTCATCACGGTTCCTTTTCCGTAGGTTTTATCCAGTTTATCAAGGGTAAGTTGTAGTGCTTTTAATTTGGCTTCTTTCTCTGAACTCATCTTTTCTTTCATTTATTTTGGTACTTATCTTTTTGTAAAAATACTTCTTTTTTTGGAAGAAGCAAGGAGAATGTTTTTGTGGAAAAAAAACCTCATTCTATACAAACAACGCCTTCAATTCCGTGGCATCGTGAGGATTTAATTTTCCAGCCAAGACCAAACTCAATTGTTTTCTTCTCAAGGCGTCATCATAACGGTGCTCTTCGAGTTTGGTTTCAGGTATTATTTGTGGGACTTCAACGGGCCTTCCGTTTTCATCCACGGCCACGAAAGTATAAATGGCTTCGTTGGACTTGGTTCTTTCTCCAGATTTTCTGTCTTCGATCCAAACATCGAGGTAAATTTCCATCGAAGTCTTGAAAGCCCTGGATACTTTTGCTTCAATAATAACAACGCTTCCCAAAGGAATGGCTTTGTTGAATGCCACGTGGTTTACGGAAACCGTTACGGAAATTCTGCGAGAATGTCTGCTGGCGGCAATACTTGCGGCACGATCCATACGAGCCAATAATTCGCCACCAAAAAGGTTGTTTAACGGATTTGTTTCGCTTGGCAAAACCAAATCAGTCAATATGGTCAACGATTCAGAAGGATGTTTTGAAGTCATTTTTTATGAGATTTTTAAACCTTATAAGACCTATAAGGTGAACTTGTTAAAAGGTTTTCTAACTCAACAATAAAACCGCCATCACGGACGGAATGAAGTAAATGACAATTGTCCTGGCGCCGTCATAATCTTTGGCCAATCGTTGTCCAAACAACAGCATAAGTAAAGTGATGCTCGAAAAAACAGCTCCATACAACCCAAAGGTTCTTCCGTTGCTCACGAACAATTCTATGCCGCCCACAACACACAAAATCCCCGAAATTAATTCCAAAACCAGAATGTTCAGCAAGGCTAAATGGACTAGGTTTCTCAATTGGGTTTTAGCAAAATGTTCTTTTAACCAATCCAGATTGTCTTTCCAATAAAACAATTTGTCATAACCGGATTGAATAAATGTGATGGCCAAAAAAGCCAAAAGCAAAATAGAGGCAGCATTGTTCATAAACCTATTTTTTATGTATTAAACGAGTCAATTTTATGGATAAATCAGTCAGGATTATTTTGGCATTTCCGTTGCGTTCAATATGATAAATCGCATCGGACAATTCCTGGAATATTTCGTGAATGTTGTTTCCGTTGACAAAAGGTGCAAATTTCGCAATCGTGAAATTCTCGACCGTGGGTTCCATGTAAACCAAACTCGGCGTCTCGTAATTGTGCAGCAAAGCTTGGCGAAAAATATCGATGCAAAACTGCAGAAATTTCTTTTGGGTTTCTCTTCCCAAAGCGGCAATTTGTTCGCTCCATTGAATTAAATCAGCAATTACGGCAGCATTTCCCTTGGCCTTGAAAGCCGCACGAACCCATACCACAAACCACTGTTCAAACGGAAATTCGTCGGTGTCGTCTTTGAGCAAATGCAAGGCTTTGTTGTAATTTCCTTGTGCTTGATGGGCAATTTTAGTGGCTAGTTTCGGGTCGATATTTTCGGTTGAAATTAACGCATCGGCAATGACTTTTTCGCTCAATCCGTTGAAATGCAAAACTTGGCAACGGGAACGTATCGTTTGGATAATGTCTTCCTCGCTTTCGGAAATCAGGATAAAAACAGTTTTTTCTGGTGGCTCTTCCAGTAATTTCAACAATTTGTTTGAGGCGGCGGTATTCATTTTGTCGGCCATCCAAACAATCATGATTTTATAACCGCCCTCGTAGGATTTTAACGATAGTGATTTCAATATTTCCTGGGCATCGTCCACCCGAATTTCGCCCTGTTTGTTTTGCACGCCCAAAACGGAATACCAATCGAACAATCCTCCGTAAGGATTTTGGGCAACAAATTGTCTCCAATCGGCGATAAAATCAATGCTTTTGGGTTTTGTTTTCACGTCTTCAGTGCTTACCGTTGGATAGACGAAATGCAAATCGGGATGGGATATTTTTTGGAATTTGAGGTTGCAACTTTCGTTGGCTCCGAAATTTTCTCCATTTTGATTGTTGCACAAAATATATTGCGCATAGGCGATGGCCATTGGCAAAGTGCCACTTCCTTCGGGACCTACAAATAATTGTGCGTGAGGAATTCGGCCCAAATCGGCACTTCGTGTCAAATGATTTTTGATGTAATCTTGCCCTAAAATTTCTGAAAACTGCATAGGGCAAATATAGAATAAAAAGTCTCAAAACCGCAAAAGTTTGTAGCACCGAAACCTTCTAAAAACAGATTATTTTTGATTCGGTTTTGCATTCTGCAATTTCAGTGTACATTTTAATTCATCCACTTTTGAACGGCGTCCATTTAAAGCAATAAAAAAACAGACACGGCTGCAAGCATAAAAACAAAATGATTTTGAGCAAATAGAAAGAACTCTTTTTAAATTAAATTTTAACAAAACAATTAATTTCGTTTAATTATAACGTTTTCGTTAACAGATTGCCATAATTTTAGAACTATTCTTATTTTTAAGTTATCGAAAAGTCTTATATTTGTTTTTCTTTCAAAAAACTAAAAAAAACATACAATGAAAACGATAAACGATTTTGATTTCAAAAACAAAAAAGCCATTATTCGCGTTGATTTTAACGTGCCATTAGACGAAAATTTTAATGTGACCGATGCCACTCGAATTGAAGCGGCAAAACCTACAATCGACAAAATTCTTGCCGATGGCGGAAGCGTGATTTTGATGTCACACTTGGGAAGACCAAAAGGAGTGGAAAGAAAATATTCATTGGGACATATTGTAAAAAAGGCTTCAGAAATTCTTGGGGAAACCGTTTATTTTTCACCTGATTGTATCGGAAGTGAAGCAGTTAAAGCTGTAGCAAATTTACAACCGGGACAAATTTTATTGTTGGAAAACCTACGTTTTTATTCTCAAGAAGAAGCTGGAGACGTTGATTTTGCAAAACAATTGGCTTCTCTTGGCGACATTTACGTGAACGACGCTTTTGGAACTGCCCACAGAGCACATGCTTCAACAACCATAATTGCACAATTTTTTCCAAATGAAAAATGTTTCGGATTATTATTGGCAAAAGAAATCGAAAGCTTGAACAAAGTTTTAAAAGATTCCCAAAAACCAGTAACGGCAGTTCTTGGAGGTTCAAAAGTGTCATCGAAAATTACGGTTATCGAAAATATTTTGGACAAAGTAGACCACATGATCATTGGTGGTGGAATGACTTTTACTTTCGTGAAAGCTTTGGGAGGAAAAGTTGGAAATTCAATTTGCGAGGATGACAAACAAGAATTAGCCTTGGAAATCTTGAGATTGGCCAAAGAAAAAGGCGTTCAAATCCACATTCCCGTTGATGTTGTTGCCGGTGATGATTTTTCCAATACGGCCAATACCCAAGTTGTTGATGTAAGAGAAATTCCTGATGGATGGGAAGGATTAGATGCTGGACCAAAATCTTTGGAAAACTTCAAAAATGTGATTTTACAATCAAAAACCATACTTTGGAACGGACCTTTGGGCGTTTTTGAAATGCCAACTTTTGCAAAAGGAACCATAGAATTAGGAAACTTTATTGCCGAAGCTACTGCAAACGGAGCGTTCTCCCTAGTGGGTGGTGGTGATTCTGTTGCAGCCGTAAAACAATTTGGTTTTGAAAACAAAGTGAGTTATGTTTCAACTGGTGGAGGAGCAATGCTCGAAATGCTTGAAGGTAGGATTTTACCGGGAATCGCCGCTATTTTAGACTAAAAAATGCATTTTTAACAATTTTTACTGAAATTTTTAGTTATAACCTATTAAGTTTGCAAAAGGCGATTTTTATTTAATCGTTTGAAGTTTAGTATGTTGATTAAAAAGTATGACTATAAAAAACACCGCTCTATCGTTTTTTCTATTATTGTCAATCACTCTGTTTTCACAAAAAGTTGTTGAAAACAGAGGGTTTACAAAAACCGAAACGAATAATTCCTATTTAGATTCCATTAAAAAAACCTTCGTAAAAGACGACATGGCTTCTTGCGTTGACAGCTTATGGATGAAGGAATTGACAAATCTGGACATATACAATGACATTTCCGATGATATAAAAAACATTAATATCGATGAAAAAGTAGACTATGAATTGTCGACGGAATTGTTGAAATCTAGACTGGCGGCAATGGACGCGAAATCGCCATTCAACATCGAATACAATCCAGGTCTGGAAAACATCATCAAGTCATTTCTGAAAAACCGAAAAAAATCTTTTGAACGGTTAATGGCCATTTCAGAATATTATTTTCCGTTGTTTGAAGAGGCTTTAGCCAAACAAAATGTGCCGCTGGAAATTAAATATTTGGCAGTTGTGGAATCAGCCTTGAATCCAAAAGCGGTTTCTAGAATGGGCGCAACGGGACTTTGGCAGTTTATGTATCATACCGGAAAGCAATACAATTTAAAGATTGATTCCTATGTAGACGAACGAAGCGACCCGCTAAAATCAAGCGAAGCTGCCTCTCAATATATGACAAACATGTATGCTATTTTTGGCGACTGGGATTTGGTTTTGGCATCTTATAATTCAGGACCCGGAAATGTTGCCAAAGCGATTCGTCGTTCTGGAGGACAGCAAAACTATTGGAACATCCGGAAAAATTTACCCAAAGAAACGCAAGGATATGTGCCCGCTTTTTTAGCGACAATGTACATTTACGAATACCACAAAGAACACGGAATCGTTCCCAATAGAGCCGCAATAAAACATTTTGCCACAGACACGATAATGATTAAAAAGCAAATGTCGTTCAAACAAATATCAGACTTGCTTGATGTTCCGGTAGCGCAATTGCAATTGTTAAATCCCTCCTACAAACTAAACGTGGTTCCTTTTTATCACGACCAAGCTCATTTTTTGAGATTGCCTATGGATAAAATGGCTGTTTTCGCCTCAAACGAAGACAAAATTTATGCGTATGCAGAGCGCGAAATGAACCTTCGAGAAAGACCTTTCCAGATTAGGAAAGCAATTGTTGCAACAGACACTTTAAATTATACCCAACAACGAATTACACTTCCGAAAACAAAATATTACATCGTAAAAAGAGGTGATAACCTTAGTGAAATTGCCAATAAATATGGTGTTTCCGTTTCCGAAATAAAAAAGTGGAATGCCCTAAAAAGCAACATGGTGTCCAGTGGCAAAAGCTTGAAAATCATCACTAACGAAAGTGTGGTTAAAACGGTGAGAAAAGAACTGAAAACTGACAATATTTTACCAGAAATCAAAGCCCAAAACAAACAAATTGCGGTTTCTGACACTAAAATCATCAAGGAAGAAAAAGCGAACAAAACTATAAAAACAGATACTTTGTCGTCCAATATTACTGCATTTTATGTAGTTCAAAAAGGAGACAACTTAAGTAGTATTGCCAAGAAAAACAATGTTTCGGTCGAGGAAATTAAAGAATGGAATCATCTTTCCGGGACTTCAATTCAATTAGGAGCTTCATTGCAAATTTCTAAAAATGAAGCTGTCGAAAACGAACAAATAGCATTGGTTCCAAAGATGGAAAACGTGGAATACATCGTTAAAAAGGGAGACAATCTTGGGACTATTTCCAAAAAATTTGGAAGCTCTTTGGACGATTTAAAACAATGGAACAATTTGCAAGACAACACTATTACTTTGGGAAGTAGTTTAATTGTTGCCAAAAGTGAAATGGCAATTGAAAACAAAGAACCATCCGAAACGTTCAAGAAAAAAGACAATTTGGCTTCTGTTTCAAAAAGTAAAGACATCAACTATTACGTTAAAAAAGGAGATTCTTTATACAGCATCGCCAAAAAATATCCGGGAGTATCCATTTCTGATATCAAAAAATGGAATGATTTACGTGCCGAAGACCTTAAACCGGGAATGAAATTAAAAATAAACGGATAAGTTTTGTTTTAAAATTTCATCGATGCTCAAACAAACAGCTTTTGTTTTTACCTTTTTTTTCTCTTAAATTCATAAGCCGTACACCAAAAAAGTTTATCCAAGAATGATTGGGAATGTGTCGAAACCTCATCTACAGAGGTCAAAATTTCTTTAAATTATGAAGGTTCGCCCATAGATTTCAAAAAATTTCAATTAAAAAAACTTTCTAAAGAGTAAAACAAAAGTTCCCGGAAAATTCTTTTGTTCTTTTTTCTATAAAAACGGCTGTCTTTTTCTATAAATTTGAGGTCTATTTCATAATTGAAATTCTAATGAATAAAGCCCATTTTTTATTGTTTCTAATTGCCTTGTTGTTTTTTTCATGTAAAAAGCAAGAAGAGGATTTGCCAAGAAAAGCAACAGGCAAAATCAACACTATTTCGGTTATAATTGACGACCAATTATGGAATGGCGAGGTTGGCGACCGCATTCGAAACAAATTTGCATCACCCGTGATAGGATTGCCGCAAGAAGAACCTCTTTTTACCATAAACCAATATCCCGCGAAACTTATGGAGGGGTTTATGACGGACAGCAGGACGATTATTGTGGTGAAAAAAGAAAATAAAAATCAATTTGTAATCAAGAAAGACCAATATGCATCACCACAAAACGTGTTCCATATTTCCGGTAAAACAAGCGATGCCATTTTGGAAATTATCGAAAAAAATACGCCCAAAATAATCAAAATCATAAAAGAAACCGAGATTGCCGAAAGCCAAAGAATCAACAATCAATCCTTAATCAATCCCATAATAATCAAGAATAAATTCCAGATTTCTTTGCAAGTTCCTTCCGGCTATTTGTATGCACGTCAAAACAGTAATTTTCTTTGGTTGAAAAAAGAAATCATCAGCGGGAATACCAACCTTTTGATTTATCAGGTTCCAATAAGTTCCATAAAAAAAGCCTCCAACCAGATTGCAAACATTGTCAAAATGCGCGATTCTATTGGTAATTTATACATTCGAGGCACAGAACCGGATACGCAAATGATTACCGAGGACGGCTACGCACCCTATCTTTTCAAAACGAAACTAAACAACAAAGAAGCCTACGAAACAAGAGGAACATGGGAACTAAAAAACGATTTTATGTCGGGACCTTTTGTCAATTATGCAATTGTCGACAAGGAACATTACAGAATCTTGGTTTTGGAGGGATTTTGTTATTCTCCTTCTAAAGAAGAGCGAGATTTGATGCACGAATTAGAGTCAATCATAAAATCAATTGTTATTTTAAATAAGTAATATAGAATGGGAATACACTGGAAAATAAAGTCTTTTGAAGCACTTTCGACACACGAGCTTTATGATATCATGAAATTAAGAAGCACCATTTTTGTGGTCGAACAAAACTGCGTTTATCTCGATCTTGACGGGAAAGACAAAGTGGCCTTGCATCTTTATGGCGAATTCGAAGGCAAAATTGTTGCCTATTCACGTCTTTTCAAACCAGGAATTTCTTTCGAAAATGCCTCCATCGGCAGAGTGGTTGTCGATGCCAATTATCGCGAAAGGAAATGGGGACATGATTTAATGCGTGAAGCAATTGCCGGAATCAAAACTCATTTTGGCGAAAGCAAAATCACCATTGGAGCACAATTGTACCTCAAAAAATTCTACGAAAGCCACGGATTTGTCCAAACAAGCGAAATGTATTTAGAAGACGATATTCCGCATATTGAAATGAAAAGGGAATCATGCTAAAATCAATTGATTCATAATCACGGAATTGAAACAGGTTTTTATCTCAAATTCCAGTATTTGAAACAAAGTTCCGGAAAGACATGTCTACCAAATTTTTTAAATAATTTTCACTATTTTTGAAAGAACTATTTAATTTTTTTTAGGTTTCAAAACAGTGTGTTTTAGAATTTTGATTCCTGTTTACGACACTATTTTTAGCTAAAAACAATTGCATCCAACGGTTTAAAAAACATAAAACTATGTCAAAAAACAATAAAAAAGACTCAGACGATTCAAATTTAAACCCATTGGATTTAAGCAAATTAAGCAAAAAATCAATTATCGATCGTGCCAAAAAATTCTCAAAACAATATTGTGTCGGCAATGGAAATGATTTTCGTCTGAAAGATTATGAGACTAAAGCCAGTTTTAATTTGGGTTCTGAAGAAAAATCTCAGGTAAAAGACACCTTGGAAATAGGCATCAATGCATTGGCCGCCATGCAAGATATTTTGTATGCCCAGGACAAATGGTCGCTCTTGATTATTTTTCAAGCCATGGATGCCGCCGGAAAAGACGGTGCCATCAAACATGTAATGTCGGGAATAAACCCACAAGGTTGCCAAGTTTCCTCATTTAAAGCACCAAGTTCAGAAGAGCTGGACCACGACTTTTTGTGGCGCTGCCAAAAACATTTGCCCGAACGAGGACGCATCGGTATTTTTAATCGCTCTTATTATGAAGAAGTGCTTGTTGTACGAGTGCATGAAGCGATTTTGAAAGGTCAAAAACTTCCAGAAAAATTGGTAACCAAAGACATTTGGGAAGATCGTTTTCAAGACATTCGCAACTTCGAAAAATATTTGAACCGAAATGGTACCATCGTTATCAAATTTTTCCTGAACGTTTCCAAAGAAGAACAAAAAGAACGTTTCATCGAACGCATTGAAGACTCGGAAAAAAATTGGAAATTTAGCGCTGGAGATGTCAATGAAAGAGGCTACTGGAACGACTATATGCATGCTTACGAAGAATTAATCAAAAATACCTCAACCGAAAAATCGCCTTGGTACGTGATTCCTGCCGATAATAAATCTTATGCACGAATCGCAATCGCCTCGGCAATTATTCACGCCTTGGACGAAATGGAATTAGAATATCCAACCGTAAGCCCAGAGAAAATAGAAGAATTAAACGCCATAAAAAAAGTACTACTAGAAGAAAAATAAACCACAAGAATTTCTAAATTAATAAACTATGTGGCATAAATTATTCCCATGCTTTTTATGGATTAAAGACTACAATAAAAAAACTTTAAAAGGCGATTTTATAGCCGGAATAACTTTGGCTGCTTATGGAATTCCGGTTTCATTGGCTTATGCAACCTTGGCGGGATTACCGCCTGAATACGGGATTTACGGCTATCTCATCGGCGGATTTTTCTATGCACTGTTGGGTTCTAGCAAACAATTGGCCATTGGTCCCACATCGGCCATATCATTACTTATTGGAACCTCAATTGCCGATATGGCCAACGGAGACGTGCAGCGATGGGCTGACATTGCTTCCCTCACCGCATTGGTATTTGCAGCTTTGGCAATTCTCGCTTATTTGTTGCGATTGAGCGGTATCATCAATTTTATCAGCGAAACGGTTTTGGTTGGTTTCAAGGCCGGTGCCGCCCTGACCATTGGCTTGACCCAATTGCCGAAATTATTTGGTGTAAATGGTGGTGGCGAAAATTTCTTGGAACGCATAATTGTCTTAATACAACAACTTCCGGAAACCAACACGGCCGTTTTAATTTTTGGAATTGCCGCCATTGCAATCCTTATTTTTGGCGAAAAAATGGCTCCTGGAAAACCTGTTGCCATAATAATCGTAATCATTTCCATTTTTTTAATTACCACAACTTCACTGGGACTGCAAGGCTTTTCAACCGTTGGAATAATCCCTTCAGGCCTACCCGAATTCCATTTTCCTTCCCTTCGTTTTCGCGATATTGATGACGTGTTTCCACTGGCAATGGCGTGTTTTTTATTATCATATATCGAAAGTGTTTCGGCAGCAAGATCATTGGCACAAAAAAACGGTTATTTTATTGACCCACGTCAAGAATTACTGGCACTTGGAATTGCAAATGCGGCCGTTGCCTTGGGCCAGGGTTATCCTGTTGCGGGCGGCTTGTCACAATCTGCCGTCAATGATACTGCTGGTGCAAAAACACCTTTGTCATTGGTATTCGCCTCGGCGGCAATTGCATTTTGTCTTTTATTTTTAACCGATATGCTTCAATATTTGCCCACGGTAATTTTGGCGGCAATAGTCTTGGTGGCCATTAGCGGACTTTTTGACCTAAAAGAAATGAAACATCTTTACCGAATCAACAAACAAGAATTTTATGTTGTTATGATTGCCCTTGTTGGCGTGCTCATTTGGGGAATTCTGATTGGCGTTTTGCTGGCAGCCATCGTCACTTTGTTGCTAATGATAAAAGCCACTTCAAATCCCAATGTGGCCTTTTTGGGAAGAATTCCGGGAACCAAACGTTACACTGATTTAGAACGCCATCCCGATAACGAAATCATCGAAGGAGTCCTAATCGTCCGGGTTGAATCGGCCATCTTGTATTTCAATGTCGAAAATATCAAGGAAGAAATTTGGAAAAAAATCAATCATGGAACTCATCCCATAAAAACGGTAATCCTGGATTTGAATTCCTCTCCAAATGTCGATATTGCGGGAGCACGATTTTTAAAACAATTGTTCATCGATTTGAAAAAAAAGAAGATTGCCTTAAAAATTGCCGAAGCTCGTTCCGAAGTGCGCGATACCTTGCGTTCCGAAAATTTGGAGGATCTTTTAGGACACATCAGTCGTTTTGTTTCCGTAGATGACTTGGTGGTGGAAGCCACACGAAAAAACTCTTGAAAACCTAGTTTTTAATCTAAAAATAAACCCTAAATTTGCACCCGAATTCTTCCATTTAGAATTCACCACATATTTCTCACTTAAACGTTTATAGCATGCAACTGTATAACACCTTAAGCGCAGAAGAAAGAGCCGAGCTTATTGACCAAGCCGGCAAACAACGTCTTACGTTGTCTTTCTATGCGTATGCCAAAATTGAAGATCCCAAAAAATTTCGCGACGATTTATTTGTAGCCTGGAACGCACTCGATGCACTGGGTCGAATTTACGTTGCCCACGAAGGCATCAACGCCCAAATGAATGTTCCTGCCGAAAATTTCGAAGCTTTCAGGGAGACTTTGGAAGTCTATGATTTCATGAAAGGCATTCGCCTGAATGTAGCCGTGGAGCATGACGATCACGCTTTTTTGAAACTGACCATCAAAGTGCGCCACAAAATTGTTGCCGACGGTCTCAACGACGACACTTTTGACGTAACCAACAAAGGAATCCACCTAAAAGCCAAGGAATTCAACGAAATTCTGGATGATCCCAACACCATCGTCGTGGATTTCAGAAACCATTACGAAAGCGAAGTCGGGCATTTCAAAGGCGCCATCACTCCCGATGTGGAAACGTTCCGAGAAAGTTTGCCCATCATCAACGAACAACTTCAAGACCATAAAGAAGACAAAAACTTGGTAATGTATTGCACCGGAGGAATTCGTTGCGAGAAAGCCAGTGCTTATTTCAAACACCAAGGTTTCAAAAAAGTTTACCAACTCGAAGGCGGCATCATCAATTACGCCAAACAAATTGAAGAAGAAGGTTTGGAAAGCAAATTCATTGGCAAAAACTTTGTGTTCGACAATCGTCTCGGCGAAAGAATCACGGACGATATTGTTTCCCAATGCCACCAATGCGGAAAACCTTGCGACAACCACACCAATTGTGCCAACGACGGATGCCATTTGTTGTTCATTCAATGTGACGAATGCAAAGCCGCCATGGAAAATTGCTGTTCTACCGAATGTTTGGAAATCACCCATTTGCCATTGGTGGAACAAGTAAAACTGAGAACCGGAAAACAAGTCGGAAATAAAGTTTTCAGAAAAGGAAAATCAGAAAGTTTAAAATTCAAACACTCTGGAGAATTAACGGATACAGCTTTGGCGACAGCCGCAAAAACAACTGACATTCGCCAGAAAATAAAAATCAAAAAAGTATTGCTTGGCAAAGCGGAACATTATTATGTAAAAGCGCAAGTAGGCCTTTTCATTATCGAAAACCAAGAATTGAATTTGGGCGACAAAATCTTGATTTCGGGTCCAACCACCGGAAACCAAGAAATGATTTTGGACAAAATGATGGTCAATGGAACCGAAAAAAACCAAGCAAAAACAGGCGACAAAGTAACCTTTGCAGTGCCTTTCAGAATTCGATTGTCTGATAAATTATATAAAATCTTAAACTAATTTGTGATGACAACAACCAACAAAATAGAATTAATGGCTCCAGCAGGAAACTTCGAGTCATTGCAAGCAGGACTGGACAATGGAGCGGATTCCGTTTACTTTGGCGTGGAGCAATTGAACATGCGCGCCCGTGCCACCGTGAATTTCACGATGGATGATTTGCCGGAAATTGCCCGCCGTTGCGAAGAAAAAAACGTTCGAAGTTATTTGACCTTGAACACCATCATTTACGACCACGATTTGTCGGTCGTGAAAACCTTATTGAACAAAGCCAAGGAAGCCAACATCACGGCCGTAATCGCTTCCGACCAAGCAGTAATCGCAATGGCAAGAGGCATTGGTATGGAAGTTCATATTTCGACCCAACTGAATATTACCAACATTGAAACCATTCGATTCTACAGCCTTTTTGCCGACACGATGGTTTTGAGCCGGGAGTTGAGTTTACGCCAAGTAAAAAAAATCACGGAGCAAATCGAAAAAGAACAAATCAAAGGACCCAACGGCAATTTGGTCGAAATTGAAATCTTTGGTCACGGAGCCTTGTGCATGGCAGTTTCGGGAAAATGTTATTTGAGTTTACATTCGCATAATTCATCGGCAAATCGTGGTGCTTGCAAACAAAATTGCCGCAAGAAATACACCGTCATCGACCAAGAAACTGGTTTTGAAATCGAATTGGACAACGAATACATGATGTCGCCAAAAGATTTGTGCACATTGGATTTCTTGGATCAAGTGATTGATTCTGGCATTCAAGTCTTGAAAATTGAAGGTCGTGGCCGCGCTCCGGAATATGTGGCAA
This sequence comes from Flavobacterium sp., assembly GCF_013823965.1. Lineage (GTDB taxonomy): Bacteria > Bacteroidota > Bacteroidia > Flavobacteriales > Flavobacteriaceae > Flavobacterium. The sequence goes on along the minus strand of NZ_PNNA01000074.1, from coordinate 55,661 downwards.
CAGTAGTAAAAACCTATCGTGAAGCCATCGACAGTTATTATGAAGGCACTTTTTCGAAAGAAAAAATCACAACCTGGATGGAAGACTTAAACACTGTTTACAATCGCGGTTTTTGGTCGGGATACTATCTGGGTCAAGAATTGGGCGAATGGAGCGATGTTTCGGGATCGGCTGCGACCCAAAAGAAAGTGTATGTGGGAAAAGGAACCCATTTTTTCCCGAAAGCGGAAATTGGCCAATTCAAAATCGAGGCTTACGACATCAAGATTGGCGACAAAATATTGGTTACCGGTCCAAGCACGGGAGCACAGGAAATGATTATCGAGGAAATGTTCGTGAATGACACTACTGCTGAAAAAGCAACAAAAGGTGACGACTGTACTTTGAAACTGCCTTTCAGAATCCGTATGTCGGACAAATTATATAAAATTGTGGAAGCCTAATGGTCATTATTACGCTGCAAAGGGACAAATGCATTGGCTGCAATTATTGCGTGGAAATGGCGCCTGTCCAGTTTCAAATGTCCAAAAAAGACGGGAAATCGGTTTTGATCAAGAGCGTGAATGCCAAAGGCTTTTTCACCTTGAAATCACCCGACCACACTATCGTTGAAGGATGTGAACTGGCCGCCAAAGCCTGTCCGGTAAAAATCATTTCGGTAAAAGAAACGTAGATTTTTGTTAAATATTAACTATTTATTAGCATTTTTTGTTAAATTAACATTAAAATTTCATTGTGTTTTGTTTATGTTTGCAAGACTAATCAAAAAAATTAACCACAATGAAAAAAAGGTATTTAATTCTTTTACTGTTTTTTTTCGGAATACTTACAAACTATTCCCAAAACATTATCGTAAAAGGTAAGGTTTCAGACGCCCAAGGTCTCGCTTTGCCGGGTGCAAATGTCTCCCTGAAAGGAACCAAATCTGCCGTTGCGACAGATATTGATGGAAATTATCAAATTGAAGCTTCAAAAGGAAGCACTTTGGTATTTTCTTATATCGGTTTTTTAAATCAGGAGATAAAAGTTACGGGCAACAGCCTCAACGTAATTTTAAAAGAAAATGGCGAAAATAAACTAGAGGAAGTCGTGGTAACGGCGATGGGGATTAAAAACAAATCCAAATCTTTAGGATATGCCAACCAGACCATCAAGGCGGCAGACGTGGAACGTCCTGGCCAATTAAATGCATTAGAGTCGCTGCAAGGAAGTGTTTCAGGTGTAACCATAAGCAAAACTTCAGGTGAAGCTGGAGGTGGTGTTGATATTTTAATTCGTGGTGTTTCCTCCTTGAGTACAGGAAGTAACAATCAACCTTTAATTATTATTGACGGAAACCCAGTAAACAACAGCACCATATCTGGTAATGTTTTGGCGAGTATCGGTAACTCACCAAGTAGTGCCGAGCAATTTTCGTTCTCCAATCGTGGAGTTGACTTAAATCCAAATGATATTGAATCCTATACTGTGTTAAAAGGAGCAGGAGCGACAGCCTTGTACGGTATCTTGGCCGGAAATGGGGTAATTATCATAACTACCAAAAAAGGAAAAGAAGGAAAAACAAAAGTAAATGTTTCTTCGAGTACTTCTTTTAGCGATGTAAATAAATATCCTGAACTACAATCTACTTACAGAGAAGGTTCGTATAGAAGAGTAAACTTGAACTCACAAACTCCTGCTGTGTTTGATTATTATCCTGCTGTAAAAAGCATGAATGCAAATACTCCTTCTGGTATTGAATTTAACGTAAATCCAAATAGCGCCACTGGAGCGATTATCAATGGAGGTTTCCAATCGAATGGTCCCAAATATTCAAGTGCTGATGGTCCTGGAATATACTACAGAAATTTCTACAAAGATTTCTTTAAAACAGGAATTAATTTTACAAATAATGTTAGCTTCAGCGGTGGCACCGATAGAATAAATTATTTTGTGTCGGCGTCTAGCAGTAAAGACCAAGGTATTGTGCCAAATACTGATTATACCCGAAAAACTTTCAAGTTCAATGGAGGATACAAACTTTCAGAAAATTTAAAACTAGGAACCTCGGTAGCTTATTCTAATTCTGGTGGAGCTCGTGCCAATGGAGGAGACAGATCAATCATGAGTGTACTTTCTTATTGGTCACCATCTATCGATGTCAATGATTATTTAACGCCCTCCGGAAGCGAGAAAGATTGGTCCGTGGGAACGGTTGACCAGCCATTATATTTAGCAATGGTAAGCAACTTGCATGACAAAGTAGATCGTTGGATTGCTTCTGCCGATGTGAATTGGCAAGCAAAACCTTGGTTGCAAGTAGTTTACAGAGCCAGTTTAGACAACTATGCCGAACAAAGAAACCGTTATGTTGGTGCTGAATTGGATGCCGGAGGACCTGTAGGTGGTTTTATCGTAAACGAAAACATCAACTTTAAAGGATTAAACTCTAACTTTATGGTTACTGCCAACAAAAAATTTGGCGATTTTAACACTTCTGCTTTGGTTGGAAACATGATTTTTGACACTAATTCCAATTACATGAATGTAAGAGGAGAAGGATTGTTAAAACCAAATTTCAACAATATGGCAAATACCATCAACAAATATGTGTCACAAACCAATGAAGTTGTTAGAACAGTGGGGTATTATACCGAGTTGAAAGCTGATTATAAAGAAATAATTTTTGCATCTGTAACAGGAAGAAGGGATTATGCTTCTACGCTACCAAAAGCAAATCGTGCTTTTAACTATTTTTCAACAAATTTAGCTTTCGTTTTCAACGACTTTATAGACAAAGAAGCCAGCATCCTTTCTTACGGAAAACTTCGAGGGTCATGGGCGCAAGTAGGGAAAGTTCCTCCTTTTGGAATTGGCAGGTATTCATCTCCTGATATCCCTTTCAATGGAATTGGAGGAGTAAGTATTGGAACCGTGGATGCAGATCCGAATATCAAAGCTGAAATTGTAACCACCAATGAAGCAGGTATCGATTTAAACTTTGCAAAGAATCGCATTCGTCTGGAATATACTTATTTTGATAGAACGAGCGATGGACAAATTTTGAAAGTTACCGTTCCACAATCTGCAGGATTGTCATCAATTTGGAAAAATTCGGGTTCCTTAAACACTAAAGGTCACGAACTTACTTTAGCGGCAGATATCATAAAAAACAACGATTTTAAATGGACTGCTACTGCAAATTTTACGGCTTATAAAACAGAAGTATTATCGTTACCGTTTGAACAAATCGATTTTGCAAATGACGCTGGTGCTTCTGAAGTGTATTCTCGTATAAAAGTGGGTGATGCAATAGGTTCTTTGTACGCACAATCATGGGCTTATGTAAATGGACAACGATTAATTGTTAATGGTTTACCCGTAATGGCAAAAGATGCCAATGGGGCAATCGCCTATACTAATGTAGGAAATGCTTTTCCTGACTATGTGATTACATTAAACAATAGCTTAAAATATAAAAACTGGAATTTAGGCTTTTTGGTTGAATACAAAAAAGGAGGCGAAGTTTTCGATTCAGCCGAAAGAAATGGTATTCGTAACGGAAGTTTGAAAATGACAGAAGACAGAAACTATTCAAAAGTTTTAGACGGTGTAAAATCAGACGGAGCTGGAGGTTATGTTAAAAACGACATCCCAATTATGTACGACGGAAATACATATTGGAGAAACACCGTTATCAACAGGGCTTCGGAGATTTTAATACAAGATGCATCTTGGTTCAAATTGAGAAATGTAAATCTGACTTATAATCTAGCTTCCTCGATTGTAAAACGCATGAAATTAGACTCAATGTCATTAACTGCCAGTGGAAGTAATTTCTTGATTTGGACTCCATACAGAGGTTTTGACCCTGAAGGAACACAATATGGTGCAGGAAGCAATGTGTACGGATTTACAGGAAAAAGCATTCCTCTGACACAAAGTTATTCCTTGGGACTTAATATTGGATTTTAATTAATAAAGATGAGAATTATGAAAAATATATTTAAAATTGTAGGAGTGTCAATACTGGCAATCTCAATTTACAGTTGCAGTGATAGCTATTTCGATGTAAACACACCAAGCAATATATTGGCCAATGAAGTTGTGGTAATGAAAGATGTTTTATCGCCTTGTATTCAATATACGATGACTGCACAGTATCAAGCATCAACAAACATTGCAATTGTAGATCAACACATAACTACAATAGTACAAGACCGACAAGGGATTGACAACCACTATTTAAGTACTTTAGATAATTATTGGGCCACCGTTTACACAAAAGCGTTGCCAAACATCAAAGTCTTGGAAGAGAAATCAATAACCACAAATTCAAGCCATTACCTTGCCATTGCAAAAGTTTTGAAAGCGATCAATATAGGACAAACTACTGATATCTATGGAGATGTTCCTTACACAGAAGCAACTTTGTCGGGTCAAAATTTTACTCCAAAATATGATAGTCAGCAAACTATTTATGCAGATGTAATTAAATTATTGGATGATGCAATTGTACTATTTTCCAGTCCAAACACATCTACTTTTGCACCAGGCTCAGAAGATTTGATTTATGCAGGAAACATTACTAAATGGACCAAAGCGGCTTATACTTTCAAAGCCCGATATCAATTGCATTTATCAAAAATAAACGGATCAGTTGTCACTGGAAATGCTGTTGTGGAAAGCTTGGCAAAAGGATTTACTGCAAACACAGAAGATTTTCAAATAAAATACAATGCTGTAAATGTGAATCCTTGGTATGCGAGTCAATTAGGATTATTTGCAGGAAATGTACTGTATGCGATTTCAAATCAATTCATAAGCTACATAAATGGAGGAACAGTATACCCATTTACTACAGTAAACATGGATCCAAGATTACCATTATTGGTTGACATGAGAACCTATAACGGCGCCGGTATTAGTGGAAGCCAGCCCACAACAGGAGCAGGATTTATTGGCACCACAAACGGGACAGGAACAGGGTCATCGGCAAAAATTGGCACTGAATTTTACTATTCAAACGCTGCTGCACCAACAGTTATTTTAAGTTATGCCGAGGCTAAATTTATGGAAGCCGAAGCACAATTTCTTATTAATGGAGGAAATGCAACCACAACAGGTACAAATGCCGCATCCTATGCCGCCTACAAAGCGGGTATCACTGCAAACATGACTAAATTAGGCGTTGCATCAGCATCGCAAACGGCCTATTTATCAGACACATCTATCGATAAGGGCGCTGCAGCATTAGAATTGAAAGACATCATGCGTCAAAAATTCATTGCCCTGTTTTTGAATCCAGAAACATTTACAGATTATAGAAGATACGACTTTTCGGCAAATGCTTTCAAAGGCCTAACGATTCCTGTGAATACCGACCCAGTAAATGGCGGAAAATGGATAAGAAGATTTGTATATTCAACCAATGAAAGAGGCTCGAATGCCACAAATTATTCAGCTAATTTCAAACCAATGGTTACTCCAGTTTGGTGGGACAAACAATAGTTGATTCATAATCAAATTAAAAACCTCAATTTCCGTAAAAAGAAATTGAGGTTTTTTTATGAAAATTGGAAATCTTAAACTTGAAAATCAAAACTAAAAAAAATACTATCTTTACCAACTAAACGTTTTAAAAACTTAATTTGCGTCTTTCGCAATACTACATATAAAATTATGGCATGTACAAGTTGTTCGACTTCTGATGGTAGCGCACCAAAAGGTTGTAAAAATAATGGGACTTGCGGCACCGATAGCTGCAACAAATTAACGGTTTTCGACTGGCTTTCCAACATGAGTTTACCCAATGGAGAAGCTCCGTTTGATTGTGTCGAAGTACGTTTCAAAAACGGAAGAAAAGAATTTTATCGCAATACAGAAAAACTATCATTATGCATGGGCGACATTGTTGCCACCGAAGCTTCTCCGGGACATGACATCGGAATCGTAACGCTAACAGGTGAATTGGTTCGCATCCAAATGAAGAAAAAAGGAGTCAATCCTGCCAGTTCTGATGTTGCCAAAGTCTACAGAAAAGCGTCTCAAAAAGACATTGATATCTGGTCCAATGCCCGTGATAAAGAAGAACCAATGAAGGTTCGTGCAAGAGAATTGGCCATTGCTCAAAAACTGGAAATGAAAATTTCCGACATCGAATTCCAAGGCGATGGTTCGAAAGCCACTTTCTATTATACCGCCAATGACAGAGTAGATTTTAGACTCTTAATAAAAGATTTCGCCAAAGAATTCAGCACCAGAGTCGAGATGAAACAAGTAGGTCTTCGACAAGAAGCCGCACGTTTGGGCGGAATTGGATCTTGCGGAAGAGAACTCTGTTGTTCGACTTGGCTAACTGATTTTAGAAGTGTAAACACCTCGGCAGCACGTTACCAACAATTGTCCTTGAACCCACAAAAACTGGCTGGTCAATGCGGAAAATTAAAATGCTGCCTGAATTATGAATTGGATACTTATATGGATGCCTTGAAAGGTTTTCCAAGTTTTGACACCAAATTAGTTACCGAAAAAGGTGATGCCATTTGCCAAAAACAGGATATTTTCAAAGGATTGATGTGGTTTGCCTACACCAATGATTTTGCTAATTGGCACATGCTAAAAATAGAGCAAGTCAACGAAATCATTGCCGAAAACAAGCTCAAAAACAAAGTGGCTTCAATTGAAGATTTTGCAATTGAAGTGATTCAAGAACCGGAAAAACACTTTAACAACGCGATGGGCCAGGAAAGTTTAACCCGTTTTGACCAACCCAAGAAAAAGAAAAAACCAAACAAAAAACGCAAACCCGGCGGAGAAAATGTTATTGTTGCAAACAAAAACAGCGAAAACGGAAACGGAAACAGCAATAAACCAAACAATAATAAATCAAACAACAACAAAAGGCCTAACAACAATTCCAAGCCTAATGTAGCAAACGATAAAAAACCTGCGGTAGCCAGAAAACCAATAATTATCACCAAAAATGAGAATAAACAATAGTGCATTACTGATTTTAGTTGTGATACTCTTTTTTTCCTGTGATAAAAAAAGGGTTTTCGACGAATACAAAACCGTGGGAACGGCATGGCATAAAGACAGTGTTGTAACTTTCGATTTACCGGAGCTAGATTCAACCAAACAATACAATTTATTCGTAAATTTGAGAAACAACAATGACTATCCATTCAACAATCTGTTTTTAATTGTTGCACTGGAAATGCCAAACGGCTTTACAAAAGTCGACACGCTAGAATATCAAATGGCAGAACCAGACGGAACCTTGTTGGGCGATGGATTTACGGATATCAAGGAAAGCAAACTTTTTTATAAAGAAAAAGTACGATTTAGAGGGAAATACAAAGTGAATATCAAACAAGCCGTTCGAGAAAACGGAAAAGTTCCTGGAGTAACTGCTTTAGAAGGAATTACGGAAGTGGGTTTTAGAATAGAAAAAATAGATTAAAACATAATATGGCTACTCGAAAAAACAATAATCAAACAAACAACATAGAAAAAGACATCAAATACTATAAAAAGAAATTTTGGAAAGTTTTCTTTTATGGTTTGGGAGGCGTGCTGGTCTTTTTCTTATTTGCATCATGGGGTCTTTTTGGTTCCATGCCTTCATTCGAAGATTTAGAAAATCCAGATTCCAATTTGGCAACAGAAATCATCTCGTCTGACGGAGTGATTCTGGGAAAATATTTTGAAAAAAACAGATCCCAATTAAAGTACTCCGACTTGCCAAAAAATCTTGTGCAAGCACTTATAGCCACTGAAGACGAACGTTTCTATGAACACTCCGGAATAGATGGCAGAGGAACATTGAGAGCCATTGCCAGTATGGGAACCAGCGGAGGAGCCAGTACCTTGACCCAACAATTGGCCAAACAATTATTTCACGGAGAAGGTTCAAAATTCCTGCCTTTCAGAATCGTTCAAAAAATCAAGGAATGGATAATTGCCATCCGATTGGAAAGACAATACACCAAAAACGAAATCATCGCCATGTACTGCAACGTGTATGATTTTGGAAATTATTCCGTTGGGGTAAGCTCTGCGGCGCAAACCTACTTTTCAAAAGCACCCAAAGATTTAACCATTGACGAATCGGCAATATTGGTCGGAATGTTCAAAAACTCAGGGTTGTACAATCCCGTAAAAAATCCGCAAGGTGTAAAAAACCGTAGAAATGTAGTGCTTTCGCAAATGGAAAAAGGCGGTATAATTACAGAAAGCCAAAAAGAAAAACTACAAGCATTGCCTATTACGTTAAAATTCAAACTGGAAAGTCACCGCGAAGGAACGGCCACTTATTTCAGGGAATATTTGCGTGATTACATGAAAAAATGGGTCGAAGAAAACAAAAAAGCCGATGGTTCGGATTACGACATCTACAAAGACGGCTTGAAAATCTACACCACCATCGATTCCAGAATGCAATTGCACGCCGAAGAAGCGGTTGAAAAACACATGGCTAACCTGCAAGAACAATTTTTTATTGAAGCCAAAGACAATAAAAACGCACCTTTTGTAAACATTTCCGAAGCAGAAACCCAACGCATCCTCAAACAAGCGATGAAAGCATCCTACCGATGGACGGTAATGACAGAATTGGAAAAAAGCGAGGACGAAATCATCGCTTCTTTCAGCAAAAAAACAAAAATGAAGGTCTTCACCTGGAAAGGCGAAAAAGACACTATCATGACGCCATTGGATTCCATTCGCTATTACAAACACTTTCTGCAATCCGGTTTAATGGCCATGGAACCTCAAACAGGCAACATCAAGGCTTGGGTTGGAGGAATCAACTACAAATATTTCCAATACGATCACGTGGGTCAAGGAGCAAGACAAGTAGGATCCACATTCAAACCCTTTGTTTATGCCACGGCTATCGAACAATTGGGGATGTCGCCTTGTGACACCATTGTCGATGGACCGTTCATGATTCGCAAAGGACGTCACCACGTAACCGAAGATTGGGAACCTAGAAACTCCAACAATCAATACCGTGGAATGGTCACATTGAAACAAGGATTAGCCAATTCCATCAACACCATTTCGGCCAAATTAATCGACAAAACAGGTCCGGAAGCCGTTATCGAATTGACCCATAAATTAGGCGTAAAATCCGAAATTCCAGCTCAACCATCCATTGCATTGGGTGCAGTTGATATCACCGTCGAAGATATGGTAGCCGCTTATGGAACTTTTGCCAACCAGGGCGTTTATGTCAAACCACAATTCATCACTCGAATTGAGGACAAAAGTGGCGTGGTGATTTACGAACCCATTCCAGAATCACACGATGTATTGAATAAAGACATTGCATTTGCCGTTATCAAATTGTTGCAAGGCGTTACCGAAAGTGGCTCTGGAGCAAGATTAAGAACACAAGGCGGCGGAAGCGGAGACACCCGTTGGACAGGCTACCCATATATGTTTACCAATCCTATTGCCGGTAAAACAGGAACAACACAAAACCAGTCAGACGGTTGGTTTATGGGAATGGTACCCAATCTGGTAACCGGAGTTTGGGTAGGATGCGAAGACCGTTCGGCACGTTTCAAAAGTTTGACTTATGGACAAGGAGCCACAGCCGCATTGCCTGTTTGGGGATATTTCATGAAGCTTTGCTACGAAGACAAAAACCTAAAAGTTTCCAAAGAAGATTTCGAAAGACCACCAAATCTTTCCATAAAAGTAGATTGCTACACCCGTCCTGCAGTCGTAAAAGACACCACTGCAGTAGAACAAGATACCGAGGAATTCGAGTTCTAGTAAGCATTACGAGAGCTAAGCAATTTGTAGTTATTGGTTTTATAATGAGGAGCTATTTCCAGCTGTTCGCTAAATCTTTTTATCCCGCTAAAAAACGCGGGGTAAAAAGGATATCGCTGCCATCTGGGCTAAAAAACACGATATGATCAACAAAAAAGTTAACAACGTTCAAGAAGCACTCCAAGGAATCGAAAACGGAATGACCCTAATGCTGGGTGGATTTGGATTGTGCGGCATTCCCGAAAACTCCATTGCCGAACTCGTCAAAAAAGAAACCAACAATCTCACCTGTATTTCAAACAATGCCGGTGTCGATGATTTTGGTTTGGGACTGCTTTTGCAAAAACACCAAATCAAAAAAATGATTTCTTCCTACGTGGGAGAAAATGCCGAATTCGAACGCCAAATGCTCTCGGGAGAACTCGAAGTAGAACTCATCCCACAAGGAACTCTGGCCGAACGTTGTCGAGCGGCACAAACCGGAATTCCCGCTTTTTTCACACCAGCCGGTTTCGGAACCGAAGTCGCCATTGGCAAAGAAACCAGAGAATTCAACGGAAAAATGCACGTGATGGAACTGGCCTTCAAAGCCGATTTTGCCATCGTGAAAGCTTGGAAAGGCGATACGGCTGGAAACCTCATCTTCAAAGGAACCGCTCGAAATTTCAATCCCTGCATGGCAGGTGCCGCCAAAATCACCATCGCCGAAGTAGAAGAACTAGTCGAAGCCGGAACCCTCGACCCCAACCAAATTCACACGCCCGGAATTTTTGTGCAACGCATTTTTCAAGGCGAAAAATACGAAAAGAGGATTGAGAAAAAAACGGTGAGGGAAAAATAGTGTTCAGTTGCAGTACACAGTCAAAAGCAACAACTTAAATTGACCTTCTATTCCTTATATGATTTAAAAAGACTTAACGGTTCAAAATTATGCTAACAAAAGAAGATATCGCCAAACGAATTGCCAAAGAAGTCAAAGACAAATATTTTGTCAACCTGGGAATTGGGATTCCAACTCTAGTGGCAAACTATATCCCTAAAGGAATTGAAGTGGAATTCCAGAGCGAAAACGGCGTTCTGGGAATGGGGCCTTTCCCTTTTGAAGGCGAAGAAGACGCCGATTTAATCAATGCCGGAAAACAAACCATCACGACTATGGAAGGCGCTTCCTTCTTTGACTCGGCAATGAGTTTCGGAATGATTCGCGGGCAACACGTCGATTTAACGATTCTTGGTGCGATGGAAGTTGCCGAAAACGGCGATATTGCCAACTGGAAAATTCCCAAAAAAATGGTCAAAGGAATGGGCGGCGCCATGGACTTGGTCGCTTCGGCCGAGAATATTATCGTGGCCATGATGCACGTCAACAAAGCCGGAGAAAGTAAAATCCTAAAAAAATGTACTTTGCCATTAACGGGCGTTGGCTGCGTAAAAAAAGTCGTTACCGAGTTGGCAGTAATGGAAATTACTCCAAATGGTTTTAAACTGTTAGAACGTGCGCCAGGCGTTTCTGTAGCATACATAGTTGCCTCCACAGAAGCCAATTTAATTATCGATGGAGAAATTCCCGAAATGGTGATTGATTAATATTTTTATGATTCAATGTGGCAAAATAAAAGACCTCATTTACTCATATCCCAATTTTTCTCTCACTCTAGCCAAAACACCATTGGCGACCATTCCAGCTTTTTCGGCACCAGCTTTTAGTAAAGAATCCACTTCGGCGAGGTTGTTTATGTAGTAATTGTATTTTTCTCTTTCTGTTTTGAATTTATCGATAATCAGTTCAAACAAGGCTTGTTTGGCGTGACCGTAGCCGTAATTTCCACCAAGGTAATTGGCGGTCATTGTTTGAATTTGACTTTCGTTTGCCAATAATTTATAAATAGCAAAAGCATTGCATGTTTCTGGATTTTTGGGGTCTTCGAGTGGCGTACTGTCGGTTTCGATACTCATAATTTGCTTGCGCAATGCTTTGTCATCCAAGAAAATATTGATGAAATTGTTGGCTGATTTACTCATCTTTCCACCATTGGTTCCCGGAATATACATCGTGTCTTTTTCGATTTTGGCTTCAGGAATTACAAATGTTTCTCCCATTTGGTGATTGAATCGAGAAGCAACATCACGTGTAATTTCTATGTGCTGCAACTGGTCTTTTCCCACGGGAACAAATTCGGCATCATACAACAAAATATCAGCCGCCATCAGCATTGGATAAGAAAATAATCCCGCATTTACATCTTCCAATCTATCAGCTTTGTCTTTGAAGGAGTGTGCCAATGTCAATCTTTGGAATGGGAAAAAACAACTCAAATACCAAGACAATTCTGCCGTTTGTGGCACATCTGACTGACGGTAAAAAACCACTTTCTCCACATTCAAACCACAGGCAAGCCAGGCTGCTGCAGTGCTGTAAGTATTTGCTCTTAAAGTTTTTCCGTCTTTTATTTGAGTTATCGAATGCAAATCGGCGATAAAAAGAAAGGATTCGTTTTCAATATTATTCGATAATTCGATTGCGGGAATGATTGCGCCAAGTAAGTTACCTAAATGTGGTGTTCCTGTACTTTGAACGCCGGTGAGTATTTTTGCCATTATGTTTATTTCTTAACCGCAAAGGTTGCCAAGAATGCGGATTCTATATTTAAATTGGTTACAAAAATAACTAAAATCCATACAATTTAATACATTTTAGAGCAGCTTCTAAAATAAAAATACCGCAGATTCCCAGCCTGAAAAAATCATGCTTATAATTTGGGAATCTGCGGTTAAAAACTTTGTAAACTAAGTGCGAGACTTCGAGTTATTTATGGTTATTGGAAACTACAAATTAGCAAAGAAATCATTCCCTTTATCGTCAGTGATAATGAAAGCAGGGAAATCTTTAATCGTGATTTTACGAACGGCTTCCATCCCTAATTCTTCGAAATCAACGACCTCAACCGAAAGAATGTTTTCTTTGGCCAAGATAGCCGCCGGCCCTCCAATGGAACCCAAATAGAAACCACCGTAGGTTTTGCAAGCATTCATCACGTCTTTGGTTCTGTTTCCTTTGGCAAGCATCACCATACTTCCGCCGTTCTTTTGGAATTCCTCCACATAAACGTCCATTCTGCCCGCAGTAGTTGGTCCAAAACTTCCAGACGGCATTCCTTCAGGTGTTTTTGCAGGTCCTGCGTAATAAATTGGGTGATTTTTGAAGTATTCCGGCATTGGTTTACCCGCATCCAATAATTCCTTGATTTTGGCGTGGGCAATGTCACGAGCAACGATTAAAGTTCCGTTTAATTTCAAACGGGTTTTGATTGGGTATTGCGATAATTTTTTAAGAATGTCGGCCATTGGTTGGTTCAAATCAACCTCAACCGCTTCTTCTAAATGTGGTGGTGTTGCTGGCAAAAATTGCTTTGGATTTACCTCCAATTGCTCCACAAAAATACCGTCTTTGGTGATTTTTCCTTTAATGTTTCTATCGGCAGAACAAGAAACTCCCAATCCAACCGGACAAGAAGCCGCGTGACGTGGCAAACGGATTACGCGAACATCGTGGGTGAAATATTTTCCTCCAAATTGTGCTCCAATTTCACTTTGTTGACAAATCAACTGCACTCTTTTTTCCCATTCCAAATCACGGAAAGCCTGACCGGCCATATTTCCTGATGTTGGCAAATGGTCAAAATATCCAGCCGAAGCTTTTTTAACGGCAGCCAAATTCGCTTCCGCAGAAGTTCCTCCAATCACTAAAGCCAAGTGATACGGCGGGCAAGCCGAAGTTCCCAAATCCATTATTTTGGCACGAACGAAAGCATCCAATGATTTTTCATTCAACAATGATTTTGTCTGTTGGTACAAATAGGTTTTATTGGCAGAACCGCCACCTTTTGCCAAAAACAAAAATTCGTAAGAAGCCCCTTTTTTGGCATAAATATCAATTTGCGCCGGAAGATTTGAACCCGAATTTTTCTCTTCGAACATACTGATAGGCACAATTTGGGAATAACGAAGATTTCTTTCTTGATAAGTATTAAAAATCCCTTTAGAAAGCCATTCGGCATCATCGACTCCTGTATATACATTTTCGCCTTTTTTGGCCATTACAATCGCCGTTCCGGTGTCTTGACAAGAAGGCAATTCACCATCGATGGCCACGACTGCGTTTTGCAATAAATTATAAGCCACGAATCGGTCGTTATCGGTCGCTTCGGGGTCGTCAAGAATGGCTTTTAGTTTTGCTAAATGTGCTGTTCGCAACATAAAAGAAACGTCTTTCAAAGCTTCTTGCGCCAACAATTCCAAGCCTTTTGGGTCAACGGTCAAGATTTCTCTTTCGCCTAATTTTTCTGTTTTTACAAAATCAGATGTGATTTTGCGGTATTGGGTATCGTCTTTTAAAATTGGATAAGGATCCTGGTATATAAAGTCCATATTATGAGGTTTTTTAGAACGTCAAATATAAGAATTGTATAAAGAATTAAACCTGATTTATCTCAACTTATGCTTTAGAATTGTTATAAATTAAAGGGTTTTTAATCGTAAATTGGCTTGACAAAATTTTCTACGAATTGAAATCGTTTGCGGAAAATTGGAAAAGCAAATTGTTTTTTTTCTCTCTTCGAATGGATTGAAATCTATTGCTACAATATCAATATTCCTATCTCCAACGGATTTTAATCCGTTGCTACAATATAATTCGTTCCTATGAAACTTTCACGTACAGCAAAGAGCCATCGGCTCGACACATCTTATGGGCTGGACTTTAATCCAGTTTATTGGGTGTATATCAATTTTTTAAGTTGAATTAAAAAAACCAGCTCGCCACAAAAATCGCCGTAATCACGCAAATTACGTCCACCAAAAGCATTGTTCCTAAAGCATATCGGGTGTTTTTGATGTTAACCGAGCCAAAATAAACCGCAATCACATAGAAAGTGCTTTCGGCACTGCATTGAAAAATGCTGCTCAAGCGACCCGTTAAGGAATCGGCGCCAAAAGTATTCATCGAATCAATCAAAAATCCTCTTGAACCCGCAGAACTGAACGGTCTTAGCAAAGCAACCGGCAAAGCATCGGTGATTTCTTTGCTGACTCCCATATTGGAAAAAGCAAAAGCAATCCAGTTACTGATAATTTCGAACAACCCGCTGTTTCTGAACAATGAAATGGCCACCAACATTCCCAATACATAGGGAAAAATAGTTACGCCGGTTTTAAGCCCGTTATTAGCACCCGAAACAAAAGCCTCATAAACCGTGGTATTTGCCTCGGTAAATTTCTTTTCCTTGACAAAGGACAAGACTAATGTAGCCACGATAATCCCTACCAATATCAAGGCCGAAAGATTAGAAGTAAAATAATTTTTTCCAATTAAATCCAAATGGTTTACGTACATCAACAAACCAACTATGGCTGCAATCAAAACCATTAAAGACAAAACTAAAGAAGCACTTTTGAAATTGATTTTCTGCTTGATTCCAACTATAAGAAAAGCGGCAATCGTACCAATAAACGATGTGATGATACAAGGCAACATCACATCGGCGGGGTTGCTGGCATTGGCAGCAGCACGATAACCAATAATAGAAGTTGCGATTAAGGTAAGTCCCGAAGCGTGCAGACACATAAACATAATTTGTGCATCGCTAGCCTTGTCTTTTTCGGGATTTATTTCTTGTAAACTTTCCATCGCCTTCAATCCAAAAGGAGTAGCTGCGGAATCCAATCCCAAGAAATTAGCTGCAAAATTTAAGGTCATATAGGAAATCGACGGGTGATTTTTGGGAATACTTGGAAACACTTTTACAAATACCGGACTCAATCCTTTGGCCAGTTTTTCAGAGGCTCCAGAAATGATTAAAAGCTCCATCAAACCGCAGAAAAAAGCCAAATAAGCCATAAGCGGCAAAATCAAATCCAGCAAGGTGCTTTTGCAAGTGGGTAACAACCCATCCGATTTTTGAACACCACTAAAAATTTTCACCACTTTATTTTTATACACATAAGTAGTATCGGCATTTAGCGTATCACGGTTGATAACAAAGGTTTTTTCTTCCGATTCATTGATGCTGTCTTTTATAAAAACAGGAATCTGATCCATATATTTCTCAGAAATTAAAACAGGATCGTCTTTTTTTCCGTTTAAAACGTGGTCAATAGTATAACTGTTACCAGAGAACAAACTGAAAATCACAAATGCAATCGAAGAAATGAAAATAACCAACCAAAATCTGCTCAATACCATAATATATAATTTTTGTAAATGTAAATATTTTAAAAAAGTTCAGCCTCAAATTCGCAAATTAAAATAAATTGGAAATAAATATTTGAATTATAAAAAGTCCAATTTCCAAATTTGCGGTGAATAATTAAACATGCATAATCTCTTCCTCAATCAACAAATCTTGCCGGCGAAGGCGAAGGAAAATCTGTGCCACGGCAATGGTGTCTTTTTCGCAATAAGTGACTATTCGGTCGATGTCTTTTTCCACATAAAAAACATGACCTACCTGACTGCCATCGATATCGCCTTTTGGTGAAGGTATTCCGAGAACTTTACACATTAATTTCAAGGAAGTAAAATGCTTGTAGTCGCCAAATTTCCACAATTCTAAAGTATCCAGATGCGGAATTTCCCAAGGTTTTTTGCCAAATAAATTGAGCTTATCGGGAATGGCAATGTTGTTTATAATCATTCGGCGCGCCAGAAACGGAATGTCAAATTCCTTGGCGTTATGCCCACACAAAACGTGTTGCGGCTGATTGAAATGATTGTTGAGCAGATTGTTGAAGTCTTTCAGGATTTTCGTTTCCTCTCCAAAAAAAGAAGTCACCCTAAAATTCCGAATATCGCCCTTGATGACAAAATAACCTACCGAAATACAGACAATTTTCCCAAACTCGGCCCAAATTCCGGCTCGATCGTAAAAATCCTCGGGTGTGTATTCATCTTTGCGCTGGTATTGGGTTTTGTGTTCCCATAACCCTTTCATTTCATCATCCAAAGAATTGAAATCGGCTACTTCAGGAACCGTTTCTATGTCGAGAAACAGGATGTTGTTGAGGTTGATTTTTTCGATCATAATGATTTATTTGAACACAGATTTAATACATTGAAAAAAAAATATAAACTTTTGAAGTCCTAAATTTAGTCAATTTTGTAATCCAATAAATTTAAATTAGTGAAAATTCGTTCAATTCACGTAATTCCTAAAACAAACTTTGCTGCGAAGTGGGATTTTCGTGTCCCAACAGCCATTTTTTCCGCCACAATCCACCGGCATAACCAGTAAGCGAACCATCGGTTCCGATGACTCTGTGGCAGGGAACCACAATCCAAAGCGGATTTTTCCCATTGGCGGAAGCCACGGCGCGAATGGCTTTGACATCGCCCATTTTTTTGGAAAGTTCTAAATATGACATCGTTTTTCCGAAAGGTATTTCGAGTAATTCTCGCCAAACTTTTTGCTGAAATTCAGTTCCTGAAGGATTTAATTTAAAGGTAAAATTGATTCTTTTCCCTTCAAAATAGTCGTCGAGTTGGAAAACGGCTTCTTGTAAAACCATTGGAATTGTTGCTGAAATCTCACCTTCATCTGAAACTGAAATGGTTGAAATGCCGTTTTCATCCCCTATTATTCTGGCGATTCCTAAAGGCGTTTTGATGTAAACAGTTTCCATAATCAAGAAAAAAAACTTACCCGCAAAGTACAGAAAGTTTTTGGCAATGCAAACAAAGAATTTAGCTATAAAAAAACCATCTCGGTTGAAATGGTTTTGTTTATATGAGCTTCTCACTCCTCAAGTCAAAGATGACGATTATTTCAAATTCGAATAAACATAAGCTTCCAGGGCTTTTAGTTCTTCATCAGAAAATGTTTTTGTTATGGCAAAATTGGCTTTCATTACTTCATATTGTGTTGGATCTACAATTGCTTCGCCTTCGCCTTTAAGGAAAGTAACCATGTCGCCATTTTTGTCTTTATAGATTTTGGCAATGTCTTGTAAACTTGGGCCAACTAGTTTCACATCGGGTTTATGGCAAGCCACGCAAGCTCCTTTACCGTTAAAAATTTCTTTTCCCAATTCTTCGGGTTTTTGAACTTCGGTAGTAGCTTCATTTGTTGTTTCATTTGTTGTTTCAGGTTTGCCAAAGGATTCTTCACTTTCTTTTTTACAGGACATCAAAACTAAAACGGACATTAAAAATATAACTTTCTTCATATTTATTTGTTTAAAATTATAGCGGCTTCTTTGGCAAAATAGGTCGAAATCAAACTCGCTCCTGCCCTTTTGATACACATTAATTGCTCCATCATGATTTTGTCGTGATCGAGCCAACCTCTTTCTGCTGCGGCTTTGATCATCGCGTATTCGCCCGAAACATGAAAAACGGTTACGGGAACATTCACTGCATTTTTTACTTCGCGAACAATATCAAGATATGCTATTCCAGGTTTTACCATCACCATATCAGCACCTTCTTCGACATCCATTAGTACTTCACGAATGGCTTCGATGCGATTGGCATAATCCATTTGGTAGGTTTTTTTGTCTTTTGGAACGACAATATCTGCATCTTTTGGCGCACTGCCCAAAGCATCACGGAATGGTCCGTAAAATGCCGAAGCATATTTAGCCGAATAACTCATTATTCCCACATTTTGAAATCCTGCAGCATCCAATCCTTGACGCAAACGCAAAACACGACCATCCATCATATCGCTTGGCGCAACAAAATCGGCTCCAGCCTGAGCGTGAGAAACCGCCATTTTTACCAAAGCATCGTTGGTCGCATCGTTGGCAATATCCCCGTTTTCGATGATTCCGTCGTGGCCATAAATAGAATATGGATCGAGAGCCACATCAGGCATAACAATCATTTCCGGACAAGTTGCTTTGATGGCTTTAATGGCTCTTTGCATCAATCCATCAGGATTCCAAGCTTCTTTTCCGGTATTGTCTTTTAGGGATTCGTCGACTTTTACGTAAATATTTACGGCACGAATTCCCAAAGCAAAAAGTTCTTTAACTTCTTCCACGGTTAAATCTATCGAACGGCGGTAAATTCCTACCATTGATGGAATTTCAACTTTTATGTTTTCTCCTTCTGCAATGAACATTGGGAACATAAAATCGGACGGACTTAATGTCGTTTCTCGAACTAAGGAACGAATACTTTCGTTGGTTCTTAATCTTCTACCTCTTTGTAATGGGAACATATGATTTATGATTTTAGATTAACGATTGCTGATTTATGATTTAAAACGATTTGACGATCTCAGAAAATCTGAAATCAAAAATCGTTAATCATCAATCTGCAATCCATTCTTTTGGTTGTTGTAATACTTTCAATAATTTTTCTTCTTCGCTTCCGGCTTCCGGATGATGGTCATAAACCCACTGAACGTGAGGTGGCAAACTCATCAAAATACTTTCTATTCTTCCGTTGGTTTTCAAACCAAACAAGGTGCCTTTGTCGTGTACCAAATTGAATTCGACATAACGTCCTCGACGGATTTCTTGCCAAGTTCTATTGGCATCCGAATATAGTAATTTTTTTCTTTTTTCGACAATTGGAACGTAGGCTTCCAGAAAACTGTTACCGACTTCAGTTACAAAATCAAACCAATTTTCCATTGACATTTGCTCATTTGCTTTGCAATAATCAAAGAACAAACCACCAATTCCGCGGGCTTCGTTACGATGTGCGTTCCAAAAATAAGCATCACATTGTTTTTTATATTTTAGATAAAAATCCGAATTGTGTTTGTCACAAGCGGTTTTACAAGTTTGGTGAAAATGTTTGGCATCTTCTTCAAACAAATAATACGGAGTTAAATCCTGTCCGCCGCCAAACCATTGTTGAATTACTTTTCCTGAACCTGTACTGAGCGGAGTCGAAGTATCGTACATTTCAAAATAGCGCCAATTGGCGTGAACCGTTGGCACCATTGGACTTTTAGGATGCAAAACCAAACTCAATCCGCAGGCAAAAAAATCGGCTTCGCCCACATTGAACAATTTCTGCATACTGTCCGGTAATTTTCCGTGAACAGCAGATATATTTACTCCACCTTTTTCGAAAACTGTTCCGTTTTCAATCACGCGTGTTCTTCCACCTCCGCCTTCTGGTCGTTCCCAAAGATCTTCTTTGAATTTAGTTGTGCCGTCAGCAGCTTCTAATCCTGCACAGATTTGGTCTTGAAGATTTTGTATATATTGATAGAATTTGTCTTTCATTTTTAAATCAAATAAACATTTTAAATAACATAATTCCAACTAATAATAAAAAGGGTAATGAAATATATTCATAATCAGTGAAATATTTCTTTTTTGAAATTAAATTAATTATTGCAAGTACTAACAAAAATAACAGTGATAAAATTGGAGTAAAAAACATTAATCCAACCATCATATAGCCAGCTCCGCAAGGAGCTTGATTATTAAATATTTCTTGTTTAAAAAAATAAAAATACAATACATATAAAACCCATATATTATAAAGCACAATAGGTAAAATATTATTTTTGTTGTTGATCTTCAAATATTTCAAATTTTATTTTTTAATTACTTAATAAACCTTTTACCTTGTATTAAATCAAGTCAAATACAACTAATGATTCTAAATTAATTTGCTTTTACAGGAGCTGTCTTATTAAAAATTCCAAACGAGAAGACCTTGCTTTCCTTTTGAACATAATCGTAAATGGCAATGGCTTTTCCTGAAAAATCAAATTGACTTTTTTTCGAAAGAGCGATTAAAAAATCGGCAAATATCTCGAAATGATTCCAATCAAAATGAAGTCTTTCCAAATGGGAAATCAATCCTTTTTCATCGAAATCACGAAGACTTTCGACATTCATTCCCAAATCTTTTAGCTCATTTTCAAGCGAAAGAATATCTTCCAAATTCCAGAATTTAGGCACAAAAGTCAGTGAATGCAACATCTTTAGAATGTTGTCTATTCGAATACTTTCCTGATCTCGTAAGCCTTTGTTGAGCATTTTCGAAACTTATTTTTGCTTGTATTCCTTCACCGCATCCACAAATGCTTTAGCGTGATCTACAGGAATATTGGGTAAAATTCCGTGACCCAAATTGGCTATGTATTTGTCTTTTCCGAATTCGTCAATCATTTCGTGTACCATTTTCTTGATGGTCGGAATTGGCGAAAGCAATCTTGATGGATCAAAATTCCCTTGTAAAGTCACGTTTCCACCCGACAAATAACGAGCATTTCTAGGCGTACAAGTCCAATCTACTCCAAGAGCAGCTGCTTTACTTTTTCCCATTTCACCAAGCGCAAACCAACATCCTTTTCCGAAAACAATAACCGGAGTGATTTCGGCCAGCGCCTCCACGATTTGGTTGATGTATTTCCAGGAAAACTCCTGATAATCTACAGGTGAAAGCATTCCGCCCCAAGAATCGAAAATCTGGATAGCGTTGCAACCAGCCTTCACTTTTTCTTTTAGATATAATATGGTTGTATCGGTGATTTTTTGCAATAAAGTGTGAGCAGCAACAGGATTTGAGAAACAAAATCCTTTGGCAGTATCAAAACTTTTCGAACCTTTTCCTTCCACGGCATAACAGAAAATCGTCCAAGGCGAACCGGCAAAACCAATTAATGGCACCTCATCGTTCAGCATTTCTTTGGTCAATTTCACGGCATCAAAAACATAGCCCAAAGTTTCGTTCACATCGGGAACATAAACCTGATTCACTTGTTCCATCGTGCGAATTGGATTGGGGATAATCGGCCCCAAATTGTCTTTCAATTCCACGTGGATTCCCATCGCTCTTGGCACCACCAAAATATCCGAGAACAAAATCGCGGCGTCTGGCCCAACAATTCGAATAGGTTGCACAGTGATTTCAGCAGCCAATTCCGGCGTTTCGCAACGGGTGAAAAAATCGTATTTATCACGCAAAGCCCTGAATTCCGGCAAATATCTTCCTGCCTGACGCATCATCCAAACCGGCGGACGTTCTACTGTTTCTCCTTTTAATGCTTTTAAAAATAGGTCGTTCTTTATCATTTTATAGATGTAAGCTTTCGCTTTTGGTTAATTAATTATATTCGTTTATGCATTCTTCAATCACGTTTTCAACCGAAGGCGAATCGGCAATGATTATGTTTCTGGCTGTTTTTTCCAAAGCTTCTGCAGTGGTTTCGCCAATGCAAAAGCAAATTTCATTTTTTATTTTGTTTTCGGCCAAATAACTTTCCACTCCCGACGGACTGAAAAACAAAATCCCATCGACTGGCGTTTTTATTTTGTGCGGAGTCAATATCGTTTCATAAACTTGTATCTCATTGAAATTGACTTTGGCTGCTTTCAAGGCTTTTGGTAAGGTTTCTTTTCGAAGATTACCACTGAAAAAAGTATAGCTCTGTTTGGCGTAAATCAAGGTGATGATTTCGGCCAAATCGGAAGCATAATCAACGTAAACCTCGACCGTAAAACCATTTTCTTCCAACAATGCCTTGGTTTTCATTCCCACACAAAACACGTTTTTGGATTTTAATTCGCCGCATTTGGGATGCAACAAAACGCTTTGAGCCGCATTTTGACTGGTAAAAATCAAATTGTCGTTGATTCCTTTTAAGTCGAAATCCGAGTTTTTAGTCTTGATAAAATTGGCTTCGGTTACTGAAAAACCTGCATCCAACAAGGCCTGCTTTTGATGGCTCAAAAGTATTTTTGTGGATAGAATATGGATTGGGTTGCTCATTACTTCTTCAAACTTTCCTTAATAGTTTGCATCAACTCTGCTCCACCTTTTTCCAGGATTTCTTGAGCACAAAGGAAACCCAATTTTTTCCATTCTTCAACGGGCACGATTTTTTCAATTTCCAGTTTTTCTTTTCCGTCAATAGCCAACAAAGCACCTTTGAAAACAAAAGTGTCTTCCAACTCGCAATACCTTGCCAAAGCGCCGATTGGTGCCGTGCAACCGCCTTCAAGCGTTTTCAGGAATTGTCTTTCGATGTAGGTGCAAATTTCGGTTTCAACATCATTCAATTGGGAAACAGCGTCGAGTATAAAATCATTATTCCCCATCGCCACCACTACCATTGCGCCTTGGGCCGGTGCCGGAATCATCCAATCGAGATTGATAAAATCAGTTGGTTTCAAGTTGATTCTTTCTAATCCTGCAGCGGCAAAAACGGCTCCGTTCCAGTCACTTTCATTCAATTTTTGCATTCGAGTGTTCACGTTGCCGCGCAAATCGACTACAATATGATTGGGATATTTGTTGAGCCATTGCGCTTGACGACGCAAACTTCCGGTGGCAATGGTTCCGTTTTCTTCCAGAAAATCCAGGTTTCCTTTGTGAACCAAAATATCCAACGTATTGGCTCTTTCAAGAACCGCCGCTTGCACAATACCAATGGGTAAAGCCGTTGGCACGTCTTTCATCGAGTGCACGGCAATATCGACTTGGCCATTTATCATGGCAATGTCCAATGTTTTCGTGAAAATTCCGGTGATTCCGAGTTCGTAAAGCGGTTTATCGAGAATGATGTCGCCTTGCGATTTTACGGCAATGATTTCGGTTGTATAGCCTAAATCGTTTAATTTTTTTTGGACTGTATGGGCTTGCCAAAGCGCTAATTCGCTGTCGCGAGTCCCAATTCGAATTGTTTTATTTGAATTCATTAAACCTTTTTCTTTTTTTAAACCATAAAGATATTAAGGTTTGTTTGGATTTTTACTATGAAAGGGTGATTTTGTATTTTTCCTCGATGGGCGAAGTTGTTTTTTGGGGAGTTTGCATTCCTATTTGGAATACTTTTTCGATAAATTCGATGCTTTCGTCTACCGAAGTGTTTTCGTCTTTCAGGTGACTGGCGAAATGATTGGTGATTTTTTGGATAATTCTGGAAGTGATCAATTCGGCTTGTTCTTCGTCGAAATTAGGCAATTTTTTTCTGTGCAAAGTCATTTCACTTGCCACGATGTCAATCAATTTTGCTTTTAATGCGTGAATGGTAGGTGCATATTTTCTGCCATTCATCCAAGTATTCAATTCCAGTTTCATATCCTCGATAATGGCTTCGGCGGCAGGAATGTGTTGTTTCCTTCTTTCAAGAGTGTCATCGGTCATTTGCGACAAATAATCCATATGGATTAAAGTTACTCCTGGAATTTCTTGCACGTCAGCATTCACGTTTTTCGGGATGGATAAATCCAAAATCAAAAGCGGTTTCTTTAAATTCAAAATAGCTTTGTCGATAGTTGGATTTTGTGCTCCGGTTGCCACGACCAAAACGTCGGATTTTTGTAATTCCAAATGTAAATCGGAATAATCTTTTACCACTAAGTTCAGTTTCCCGGCCAGCATTTCGGCGGTACTTTTAGTTCTGTTTATTAAGGTAATTTGTTCGTTTTTAGTGTGTTTTATTAGGTTTTCACAGGTGTTTCTTCCTATTTCTCCTGTTCCAAAAAGCAAAATATTTTTATTGCCAATATTCTCTATATTTCTGATAATGTATTGTACGGCGGCAAATGAAACAGAAGTGGCTCCGGAACTAATTTCGGTTTCGTTTTTGATTCTTTTGCTGGTTTGAATCACGGTATTGATCAACCGGTCTAAAAAAGTATTGATTAAACCCAAAGTTCGAGATTCATCGAAACTGTTTTTAATTTGTCCAATAATTTCAAAATCACCCAGAATTTGACTGTCTAAACCTGTTCCTACACGAAACATGTGATCGATGGCTTCGTGGTGTTTGTAAACAAATCCCACTTTTTGAAATTCCTCGACAGTGCCATTACTGTTTTCGCAAATCAATTTTATTAATTGAAAAGGGTGGTCTGCATAACCGTAAATTTCGGTGCGATTGCAGGTAGATGTGACGATTAAACTCTCGATGCCTTCCTCTTTTGCTTGGAGCAATACATTGGTCTTTGCTTTGGCATCCAGACTAAATTTACCTCTCACTTCGGCATCAGCCTTCTTGTAACTCAACCCAATGGAGTAGAAAGTTTTGTGTTTCGGTACATTTAGATTTTCCATATATAACCTTTTTCTGATGCGACTGGCAAAGTTAGAACTAAGGTTTCTATTAAAACAACGCTTAAAGTTCTTTTTGTGTCGCTAAATGATTTTTTGCCCTTTATAAAATTTTTAATGTAAAAAAGACTATTTTTGTAACAAAATCAAGCATTTCGATAACAAACTTACAGTTATTTTTTTAAAAAAAAACTGATAATTGTCATATCGCTTAAAAAAAATGTCGCAATGAGTTCTCAAGATATCATAACAATTGAAGACGACTTTACCCTACTTCGTTTCCAAAACGATGGTGATGAAGTATATTTTACCCAACGTGAAGTAAAAAGCGGATTGATTCAATTCCATTTCGGGTTGAAAGGAAAAGCCAAGTTTCTTTTCAATCAAGGAAATTACGCCTTGGATTTGAAAGAAGAAAAATCATTATTACTCTACAACCCACAAAAAGAATTGCCGTTAAACCTCGAAATAGCGCCTAATTCCTGGGTGATTTCGGTTATCATTTCCATTCAAAAATTCCACAATTTATTTTCGTCCGAAGCCAATTACATCACTTTTTTGAGTGAGGACAACAGGGACAAAAAATATTACAAGGAAGGTGACATCAGCCCATCGATGGCGATTGTTTTGAGTCAATTATTTCATTACAACCTGCATCCATCGATAAAAAACTTGTATTACAAAGGCAAAGGATACGAATTGTTGAGTTTGTATTTCAACCGAACCGAAGATCCCAATGCGGAACAATGCCCATTCCTGATTGACGAAGAAAATGTCTTGAAAATAAAAAAAGCCAAAGAAATCATCCTTGCCAATATGGCCGAACCGCCCGGATTGCAGGAACTGGCCGACGAAGTGGGACTGACCTTGAAGAAACTCAAAATGGGTTTCAAACAAATTTACGGAGACACCGTTTATGGCTTCCTTTTCGATTACAAAATGGATTCTGCACGCAAATTATTGGACAGCGGTTCATATAACGTGAACGAAGTGGGCTTAAAAATTGGTTACAGCACAGGTAGTCATTTTATCGCGGCTTTCAAGAAAAAATTTGGCACCACGCCAAAGAAATATTTGATGTCGATTAATCCGAATACTTAATGAAAAAAATCGCGCTTTTATTGACTGTAGTTTTATGTTTTTGTTCTTTTAAAAAAGAGTCAATTCTATCTAATTTTGATAAAATTGAATACTATCATCTTGTTGAAGAAGATAACAATATAAATGGAAAGATTACACCGGAAAAAATTAGAATATTTGAAAATAATCTTAAAAAAAATGAAAAAATTTTAGATGGTTCATTTGTCAAATTATCAAATGAGAAAAATTATATTTTAGAATTTAACTCCAAAAAGTTTATTAAAAAGCAATTTTCAACTGCTGATATCAGTGAATTTTTGAAGATTTTCAATACTGATGTTTTTTTAGATTATGACACAAAAGCTTGTGCCCCAGAATATAGAGATTTCTTAATTTTAAAGAAAAACGATAAAACTGTTGGAATTGTAAAGATTTGTCTTCAATGTCAAATGCATAGTATTGAAGGAAGAAATCAAAGAAACAAAAAAATTAATTTTGGAGGCTGTATTGAAATGAATCAGGCAAATAAGATAGAGACTCTTTTGAAAAAATATCAAACTCAATAAATTTAGATTATCAATCATAATTATAGAAAACATTAAATTATACAAATTAGATTTTTAAACACAAAATATGAAAGGAGTTCTACTAGTAAACCTCGGTTCACCCGAAAGTCCAACAGCAAAAGACGTAAAACCGTATTTAGACGAATTTTTGATGGACAAATACGTGATTGACGTTCCCTTTTTATTGCGAGCATTGCTAGTTCGGGGTATCATTTTGAGAAAAAGACCCGAGAAATCTGCCGCAGCTTACGCCAAAATCTGGTGGGATGAAGGTTCTCCGCTTGTCGTAATTTCCAAAAGAATGCATGAAAAAGTAAAGCAACAAGTTGACCTTCCTGTTTCATTGGCAATGCGTTACGGAAACCCATCTCTTTTATCAGGATTAAAGGAATTACACGACAAAGGCGTAACCGAAGTATTGCTTTTTCCATTGTATCCGCAACACGCGATGGCTTCGACAACGACCATTTTAGAACTGGCCGAGGAGCACAGAAAAAAGTATTTCCCAGAAATGAAATTCACGATTGTTCCTGCTTTTTATAACAAACCAGATTATTTAAAAAACCTTGCCGATTCCATTCAATCCCATTTGGAAGGTTTCGAATATGACCATTTATTGTTCTCCTATCACGGAATTCCGGAGCGACACATTCGCAAGACGGACATCACCAAATCGCATTGTAAAATTGATGGTTCATGCTGCAACACGCCTTCGCCAGCACACGAATTTTGTTACCGTCACCAATGCTACGAAACCACGAAACAAGTGGTAAAACTTTTGGGAATCCCGGAAGGAAAATACAGCCAAACTTTTCAATCACGATTGGCGGGAGACAAATGGCTTACGCCTTACACAGATGTTGAAGTGAACAAAATGCCCGAGAAAGGCATCAAGAATTTGGCTGTCGTGACACCTGCTTTCGTTTCGGATTGCCTAGAAACCTTGGAAGAAATCGCAATGGAAGCCAACCATCAATTCAAGGAACACGGCGGCGAGAATTTTATGGCCATTCCCTGCTTGAACGACGATGACGAATGGTGCAAAACGGTGGCAAATTGGATAAATGATTGGGCTAAATAAATATTTTTGTCGCGAATTCACGGCTAATTAAAAGAGCAAAATGGACTACTACAACTACCTCAAATCCCTGCACCTTATCTTTGTCATGACTTGGTTTGCCGGACTTTTTTACATTGTTCGCTTGTTTGTGTACCAAATTGAAGCCAACGACAAACCTTCGCCAGAAAAGGAAATTTTACAAAAGCAATTCAAAATAATGACGTATCGTTTGTGGTACATCATCACTTGGCCCTCAGCAGTTTTGGCCAGTATTTTTGCATTTTGGATGTTGTTTTTTACCGATATTGGAAAAGCCTGGTTGCAAATGCCATGGATGCACGTAAAACTTGGCTTTGTTTTTGTGCTGTATTTGTACCATTACAAATGCCATAAAATATTCAAACAATTGCAAAACAATGAAGTAAAATACACGACAAATTATATGCGTTTGTGGAACGAAGGTGCCACGATTATCTTGTTTGCCGTAGTGTTTTTGGTCATTCTAAAAAACGCCGTAAACTGGATTTATGGAGTGGTCGGAATTATGTTGTTTTCAATTTTGATTATGTTGGGCTTTCAATTTTACAAACGAATTCGAGAGAAAAACAGTGATCAGTGATCAGTGGCCAGTTGCAAAGCTGGAAACTGAATACTGAATTATTGAATACCGAACACTATGCTAAAAGACTTCAAAATATCAATGCTTTCGTTGCGAACCAGGATTTTCCTTTCGATGATTGTATTGATTATTGTGGCTTCGGTGTTGCTGGCGTCGATTTCGATTTTTCAATTCAAGAATGAGGCCAAACAATACCATCAAGAAAGATTAGAACACAAAGAAGACGCCATAAAAGAGAACATTATTTATGTACTTTCGAATACCACTTATCCGCTTACGCCAAATAATTTATCGCTGATTTTTAAAGATAAAATCCACGAATTATCGGATATCCACAATCTTGAAATCAATATTTACAGTCTGGACGGAAGACTTTTAAAATCTTCCAAATCGAGATTTTCCATCGATCCGGTTGATCCTCCAATTCCAAAATACATCCTGAAACTGGTTCAATCTTCAGTTGAAAAACGCTACGTTGACATCAAAAATATCGATGGAAAAAAGAACCGTTCTTCTTATAGTTTGATAAAAGACGACAAGTTCAAACCCTTGGGAATCCTGAATTTACCTTATGTGGAAGACGACAGTTATTACCAAACCGAACTGCAAAATTTCTTGATTCGATTGGCACAAGTGTATTCATTTATGCTTTTGGTAGCTTTTGCAGTGGCTTATTTTCTTTCGTCCTACATCACAAAATCATTGAAGACCATTTCGGATAAATTGAGCGAAACGAGTTTGAACCAAAAAAACGAAAAGATTGTTCTGGAAGCCAACAGCAAAGAAATCAACCTTTTGATAAAAGCTTATAACGGGATGGTTGACGAACTCGAAGAAAGCGCCTTGAAACTGGCCCAAAGCGAACGAGAAGAAGCTTGGCAAGAAATGGCCAAACAAGTAGCGCACGAAATCAAAAACCCGCTGACGCCAATGCGCTTGACGGTGCAAAGTTTTCAAAGAAAATTTGACCCGAACGACCCAAATTTAAAACAAAAAATCAACGATTATTCTGAAACCTTGATTCAGCAAATCGACACGATGAGTTCCGTGGCATCGGCATTTTCGAATTTTGCTTCGATGCCGGCACAACAAAATGAAACTTTGAACGTGGTGGCTGTTGTCGAATTGACCATGGATATTTTCAATGAAGAATACGTCCATTTTAAAGCGGAAGAAGACGAAATTATTTCGAAAATTGACCGAACACAACTCATTCGAATCATTACCAATTTGGTCAAAAACGCCATTCAAGCCATTCCCGAAAGCCAAGAAAACAAGGCGGTATGCGTCAACATCAAAAAAGCGATGGGCAATGTCGTCATTACTGTTGCCGACAACGGAATTGGAATTGCCCCAGAAGATTTCAATCGGATTTTTGAACCCAAATTTACTACCAAAACCAGCGGAATGGGATTGGGTTTGAGCATCATCAAAAACATTATCGAAAATTATAACGGAACCATCACATTCGAATCCCAAAAAGGAAAAGGGACGACTTTCAAGGTTTCTTTGCCCATTATAAACAAATAAACATACAAAGTTATGACTCCGGAAAACATCATCTTGGAACACGAAAAAGGGATTGCCACCATTTATGTCAATCGCCCCGAAAAACTAAATGCCTTGAATAAAGCCACTATTCAAGAATTGCACGAAACCTTGAAATTGGTAGAAGAAAACCCTGATGTGCACGTAATAATAATCACCGGAAGCGGAGAAAAAGCTTTTGTGGCTGGTGCCGATATTGCGGAATTTGCCCATTTTTCGACAGAAGAAGGAGCACAATTAGCGGCAAAAGGACAACAAATTTTATTCGATTTTATCGAAAACATGAAAACTCCAGTGATTGCCGCCATCAATGGATTTGCCCTTGGAGGCGGACTAGAATTGGCTATGGCTTGTCATTTTAGAATCGCTTCGGAGAATGCCAAAATGGGTTTGCCTGAAACTTCGTTGGGCGTTATTCCTGGTTATGGAGGAACCCAACGTTTGCCACAGATTATTGGCAAAGGTCGCGCGATGGAAATGATCATGACCGCCGGAATGATTGATGCCGAAACGGCGAAAATGTACGGATTGGTCAATCACGTTGTACCTCAATCCGATTTATACTCAGCCTATATGACCATTGCCACCAGAATCATGAAGAATTCACCAGTGGCCATTGGCAAAGCCATCGAAGCCAT
This sequence comes from Flavobacterium sp., assembly GCF_013823965.1. GTDB lineage: Bacteria > Bacteroidota > Bacteroidia > Flavobacteriales > Flavobacteriaceae > Flavobacterium. Next base: position 25,360 of record NZ_PNNA01000074.1, on the reverse strand, counting down.
AAATGCCAACTACATTTCTGGCATCAATGGATTTGATGTTGAAATCAAAAATTTCGGCGATTGTTTTGCAACCGAAGATTTCAAAGAAGGAACAACGGCATTTTTGGAGAAAAGAAAAGCAGAGTTTAAGGGAAACTAAAAGGAGTGTTCAGTGTTCAGTAGCAGTTAACAGTATAAAATATTGTAATTTTGAAATCTCATTTCTGAAAACAGTTCATCAAAAAATTAAACTTATGTCCTTCCAACCTGTATTTGCCGAATTCTGGGAAAAAGTAACAGAAAGCATCACGAATAAAACCTTGGCCAAATTGACTTTGGCCAAAACCATTGGCGACACCGAGTTGAAAAACATTTACGTCCGTCCGGTTTTGCTGGAAAATGACGTATTAAAACTTTCCGTCATTGCCCGTTACAAAACCGAAGAAATAGAAAGTTTTCATTCCTTGGAAGAAGCGTTTTTTGTTCTGGCTCCGTATATGAACAACCCATTTTTGACGGCAATATTATTCACCACCGAAAACGATTTTACTTTTAAATTGAATAAAAAACGTGTGGGAACCATCATCGAGCAAGCACCCACTTTCAAAAATGCTTCGGACGTGATTCTGGAAATGAAGGAAAAAGGAATTTAAAAAAGTGTTCAGTGTTCAGTAATCAGTGTTGGAATAAATAAAAGTGTTCAGTTACCTGACTGCAAACTGAACACTGAACACTGCCAACTACTTCTCCCCGTCCCATTCAGCATAAAACTGCGAAAGGAAAATTTCCATAAAACGATGTCTTTCTTGGGCAATTTGTTTTCCGGTTTGAGTATTCATTTTGTCCTTCAACAGCAATAATTTTTCGTAGAAATGATTGATGGTTGGCGCTTGGTTGTTTTTGTATTCTTCCTTGCTCATGCGAAGTTTTGGAGCAATGTTCGGGTTATATAAAGGCCTGTTTTTGAAACCGCCATAATTGAACGTCCTGGCAATGCCAATGGCGCCAATGGCATCCAAACGGTCGGCGTCCTGGACGATATCCAATTCGACTGACGAGAATGCCTTTTCTGAATTTCCGCCCTTGAAAGAGATGTTTTCGATGATGTTGATAACGTGCTCGATGGTGTCTTCGTCCACATTATGGGATTCCAGAAATTCACGAGCCATTTTGGGACCAATAGTTTCGTCTCCATCATGAAATTTACTGTCGGCGATATCGTGAAGCAAGGCTCCCAATTTTACAATGTCAATATCACAAGTTTCGCCATCGGCAATCAGCAAAGCATTTTTATACACTCGTTCTATGTGAAACCAATCGTGTCCACCTTCGGCGTTTTCGAGTTTTTCCTTTACAAAAAGAATGGTTTTGTTGACTATGGCGGTATATCTCATATTGGATGTTTTTATAAAAAAAGCTGATTTTTAAAGTATTACATTCAAAAATCAGCAATTCAATATTTTAATCAATGGCAAAAAACAATTTCAATGGCAATTTTAAAAAAAATCAACTTTTCATTCCGACCAATCTGAAATCTAAAATCTGCGCTCTAAAATTTACAATCTCGCTGGTTCTACCCATTTAAAAATAAATGACTCTTGAGGAATCACTAATCTCTCTGAAATTTTTGCCATTCTAGCCGGCAACTTCATCAAATAATCTCTGGCTTTTTCGGCTTCATCGGTTAATCCTGAAATCTTGTCGATTTGCCATTTATCGATTAACTTTTGCATAATATCAACATAATCACTGGCTGTATAAACCCCAATTCGTTGTGCTGAATCCGAAAAATGTTCGAAAGCGGAACTTATTTTTTGTCCTGATTCTCTCAAGAAATGAGCTGGCATCACGATTTTTGCTTTCATCATGTATTGAAAAGCAAGCATCATTTCGCTTGGGTCAATTTTGAAAATCTGGTTCACAAATTCGCTGTAAGCCAAGTGATGACGCATTTCGTCTCCGGCTACCATTTTACACATTTTGGCTAGTTTAGCATCTCCGTAACTTTTTGCCAATTGCGAAACTCGATTGTGGGAAACATAAGTGGCCAATTCCTGAAAACTAGTGTAAACAAAGTTTTTGTAAGGATCTCTTCCGGTGCCAATGTCGAAACCGTCATTGATAAGATGTTGCGTGGTCATTTCGATTTCACGCATATTCACTCGACCCGATAAATACAAGTATTTGTTCAGCAAATCACCGTGACGATTTTCTTCGCCAGTCCATTGGCGAACCCATTTGGCCCAACCGTTTCGTTCTAGATTATCCACGCCTTCCACTTCCATCAACCAGTTTTCATAGGTTGGCAAAGCTTCTTCGGTAATCATGTCGCCTACCATGGCAACCCAGAAGTCATAAGGCAAATCTTTGGAGATTTCTCTCAATTCTTTAACTTCTTCCAGAAAATTGTCGCTTTCTGGATTAGGCAAAAAATCAGACGGTTGCCAAATTTTTTCCACTGGAATTAAATATTGTTCAACATAAGCGCTGACGTTTTTTTCTAGAAGCTGCATCACTTCTAGACGAATGTTTTTAATTGACATATGTGTTTTTGGTTTATTGATTTTTGAACTTGGAATTGCTTCCAAGAATATGCAAAGTTAGCACATTTTTAAATTTTTATCCCTTGAACGATAGCATTTTCTGTTTTTGACATCAAATCGTCAAAGGAATTATCTTTTACGGACATCGCTTCGTGAATGGTAAAAGTGATGTGGTTTGCCAATCCGTAAGGAAAAAATCCGAATCGGAAAAACTTCCAGGAATTGTTGATGGTCACCGGCACCACGTAGGCCGAAGGCGCATATTTGCACAATATTTTCAATCCACTTTGCGCAAATTCTTTGGGTTTCCCCGTTTTGCTTCGGGTTCCTTCGGGAAAGATTACCGCGGAACGTTTGTGTTTTTCGATATATTCAGACAAACCTTTAATTGCCGGAATGGCTTGTTTTGGATCTTTTCTGTCAATAAGTACGGAGCCACCGTGAGTCAAATTATAGGAAACGCTTGGAATTCCTTTCCCTAATTCAACTTTGCTGACAAATTTCGGATGAAATTTTCTTAAAAACCAAATCATCCCGATAATATCATACATTCCTTGGTGATTGGCCACAAAAATGATGGGAACGCCCGTTGGAATTTTTTCTCTACCCTCGATTTTAAAAGTATTGAACATGACGTGTCCGATTCTCAACAAGAAAAAGTTCAAATAATCGACACTTTTTTTATGGGCTTGATAGCCAAAAACATTGAAACAAATCCACTGGATGGGGTGAAAAATAATCAATGTCAAAAGGAATAACAAGATTGCAATAAAGGATATGGGATAGGATATAATTTTTTGCATTATGTGATTTTTTTGGCAAAAATAGGAAATATATTTCTGTTTGTGACTGTTCCGAATAAAGCTAAAATGTTAATAATCCCATAGTTTTATTCAGAAAACCCTTTTTCGATTTCTTGATTAGACTTTTATGCCTTCAACAATGGTATTTTTTGTTTTTTCCAAAATCTCGGCAAAGGGATAATCGCTGACTTTTATGGGGTCGTGAACCGTAAAAACAAGATGATGCCCCACACTAAGAGGAAAATATCCGTATTGGTACACTTTCCAGGAATTGTTGATGGTAATGGGAACAATATAGGCCGATGGCGCATATTTGCACAATATTTTCAAGCCACTTTCGGCAAATTCGTTGGGAATTCCAGTTTTGCTTCGGGTTCCTTCTGGGAAAATGACCGCCGAACGTTTTTCTTTCTCGATGAATTCTCCCAAGGATTTTATCATCGGAATGGCTTGTTTGGGTTTGCTCCTGTCGATAAGCACGTATTTGCTGTGGCGCAAATTATAGGAAATCGCCGGAATGCCTTTGCCCAATTCCTTTTTGGTCACGAAAGCCAAATGAAACTTCCTCAAATACCAGATAATTCCGCCTGTGTCCAACAAACTCTGATGATTGGCCACAAAAATAATAGGCACGTTTTTGGAAATTAATTCCCGATTTTCAAAAGTGTATCTCGTGCCCAAAATATGGGTACATTTCAGGGTAAAATAAGCAATGTAATCAAAGCAGACTTCGAGTCCTTTCTCTCCAAAAATCTTATAAACCACCCACTGAACGACGTGGATCGTACACAAAACCACTAAATAAGCAAAATAATACAGTAGTGTTATGGGATATAATAAAATTTTCTTCATCCTTTTTTAAATTATACGCAAAAGTAATGATTTTTAGGATTCAATTTTAATCCCGAATAATTATGCTGTTTTGGGTTTAATCGTACCTTTGCTCCCAAAACAGTTGCCTTTTTTTAAAACAAAATGAATTTCACTTATCCCAAAACCGAAAAGCTGAAAAGCAAAACCACGATCGATTTGCTTTTTTCCAAAGGCAAATCCGTGTCCAAATATCCTTTGCGACTGGTTTTTGTGGAGAGTGATTACGGCATTCCCGAAGATTCGGACCAAAAGCTGAAAATGGGCGTTTCGGTTTCCAAAAAATACTTCAAGCACGCCGTTGATAGAAATTATTTCAAGCGCGTGCTTCGCGAAACCTATCGATTGAACAAGCACCTCCTGATTGATAATTTGGACAAAAAATATGCTTTCATGTTTTTTTACCAAACCAAGGAGCGATTGACTTACGAAGAAATCCATACCAAGACCATTCAACTGTTTGAAAAGTTTGTACAACAACTGAAAAAGGAGGAATAAGACACGATTTTTCATACGAATATTCATTATTTTTACGTTGTGATAGTCTAAATCAAATTCTTATGAAAAACATTCTCTTCCTATTCGTATTTCTTGTGTCTTTTTCAGGTTGCAAAAAAGCTGAAGAACCTTTAGCTGATATGGCAATTTCAGCGGTAAAACTTCCTTCTAAAGAAAAATCTGAAACAGTTTCATATGATAAATTAAGTTCTCCGGCAGTAGAAGACTCAAAAGTTGTGGAACAAAAAATCATCAAGACTGGCGACATCAAGTTTGAAACCAACGATTTGGGAGAAACTTACGGCCAAATGATTTCGGCAGTGAAAAAGCACCGCGCCTTTATCCAAAACGACACTGAAGGAAAGGATTATGGTTCGGTTTTCAGACGAATAACGGTTCGCATTCCCAGCAAAAACTTCGATTCCTTTTTGGCCGACATTTCAAAAGGAGTCACCTATTTTGACAACAAAGAAATTTCGTCCCAAGACGTAACCGAAGAATACATTGACGTTGATGCCCGATTGAAAGCCAAAAAAGTGCTCGAAGCCCGTTATCTCGAGCTTTTGAAAAAGGCAAACAAAGTCAGCGAAATGCTGGAAATAGAAGCACAACTTTCGGCCATTCGCGAAGAAATTGAAGCCAAGGAAGGACAATTGCGCTATATGCAAAGCCAGATTTCGATGAGCACCATCAACATCGAATTCTACAAAACCGTTGCCAACGAGGGCGGCGCCACCATTTCGTACGGCTCCAAAATCTGGAATGCCATAACATCCGGTTTCAATTCCATTTCAAGTTTCTTCATCGGATTGTTAAGTATTTGGCCTTTTCTGATTATTTTAGCGGTGATTGTACACTTTATTAGAAAACGATTCAAGAAAAAAACGACATAAAATGACATCTCCTTTCCAAAAAAAATACATAATTCCTGTTGTAGCTTCGGCATTTTTGTTTGTAGGCGTTAGTTTCAAAGACGATTTTTTTGAAATTGCCAAGCAAGTGGAAATCTTCACGACCCTTTTCAAGGAGTTGAACCAAAATTATGTGGACAAAACCAATCCAGGCGATTTGATGGACAAAGCCATCAAGGGAATGTTGGCCAGTTTAGATCCTTACACGATGTATTTCAATGAGCAGGACGTGGTCAAATTCAAGATCAACAACACGGGTGAATACACCGGAATTGGCGCCATGATTACCCGAAAAGACGACAAATTGATCATCAAGGAACCTTATAAAAATTTCCCCGCGGATAAAGCCGGTCTCAAAGCCGGAGACGAAATCATTCAAATAGGCGACGTGCTTTTGTCTGATTTCAAGGACGATGCTTCGCAACTTTTTAGGGGAGCCAAAAATACCAAAATCGACGTTAAATACATTCGTCAAGGCAAAACCAACAGCGCCCAAATCATTCTGGACGAGGTGGAAATTAAATCGGTGCCATTTTTTGGAAAAATAGACGAGAAAACCGGCTACATCGTTTTGGCCCGTTTCAACCAAAAAGCGTCCTACGAAACCAAACAGGCATTGGAACAATTAAAAAAAGAAGGCGCAGAACGAATTGTACTTGATTTAAGAGGAAATCCCGGCGGACTTTTAAACGAAGCGGTGAATATTTGTAATTTATTTGTTCCAAAAAACGAAATCATCGTGACCACCAAATCGAAAATAGAGAAACACAACAACACCTACAAAACCTCGAAAGAGCCCGTGGACACTGAAATTCCATTGGTTATTTTGGTGGACGGAAAAAGTGCTTCAGCTTCGGAAATTGTTTCGGGAGCTTTGCAGGACTTGGATCGTGCGGTGATTATTGGCAGCAGAAGTTTTGGAAAAGGATTGGTGCAAAGACCCGTGGACTTGACTTACGGGACACAGTTGAAAGTAACCATCTCTCGATATTACACGCCTTCTGGGCGATGCATCCAAGCTTTGGATTATGCCCACAAAGACAAAAACGGGATTGCCACAAAAACCGAAGCCAAGAATTACAACGCCTTCAAAACCCGCAAAGGCAGAACGGTTTATGACGGCGGCGGCATTCAGCCCGACATCGAACTGGAAGAAACCAAGTTGAGTCCAATAACCGAAGCCTTAGTTAAAAACGACGGAATCTTTAATTATGTGACGGCTTATGTTTATAAAAATCCGAATCTTGGAGACAAAATTCCAACGTTTACAGATGCCGATTTCCTTGATTTTAAACAGTTCTTGAAAACCCAAAAATTCTCCTTTGACACCGAAACGGAATTGGCCTTGAAAAATACTTTGGCCGTGGCCAAAAAAGAAAAAGTGGACGAAAGCATTAACGTGGAATACCAACAACTACTGGCCGCGCTCCAAAAAAGTGAAGAAAAATTATTGGACAAAAACCAAAAGGAAATCCAGAATTTAATTATGGACGAAATCATCAAACGCTACCAATACCAAGAAGGTTTGTATCAATATTACATCAAAAACAATTCCGAAATCAAGAAAGCAGTAAGTGTCCTGAACAATAGTGCCCAATACAAAAGCATCTTGAAAATGTGATGAAAAAAGGCATTCAAATACTGCTTTTTTTAACTTTTGGTTTTCTTTCCGCCCAAGAAAATGCCGTTCAATCCGTGTATTTTAAATTTGACAAATTCGATTTGGACGCCAATCAAATAAACACGATTGTTGCCACAATCAAGTCCGCTGGTTTTTCCCAGTTTGAAACCATCCAGCTTTATGGTTATTGCGACGATCGGGGAAGCGAAGAGTACAACACTAAATTGTCTGAGAAAAGAGTAACTACAGTCCAGAAAATATTGGTTTCCAACGGCATTTCACTAAACAAAATTTTCATTTGCGAAGGCAAAGGACGCGTGAGTTTGGACAAAGACACGGTGAAAAATTTAGAAAAAACACGTTATCAAAACAGGCGTGTCGACATACTTTTTATTAAAAAAAGGATATTTACTTTCTTTCCAGAAAACCCAAAAGCGGGTGATCTTATCGTTTTAGACAAAGTTACCTTTGATATGGGTTCCAGTATTCTTTCATTAAAAGCAAAAAAAGAATTGGACAGAATTCTGGTTTTGTTGGGGAAACATAAATCGTTGCAATTTGAAATTAAAGGCCACGTGTGCTGTACTTCGAGCAAATATTCGGATGCCATTGACGAAGAAACACAAAATAGGAATCTTTCGCTAAACAGGGCCAAAAACGTGTTTGCCTATCTTCGATCCAAAGGAATAAGTCCGTACCGAATGTCTTTTAAAGGCTATGGAAACCAATTTCCGTTGGGAAAAGGAGACGCGCTTGACAGAAGGGTGGAATTATTAATTATTAAATCCTGATGAACCTTTACGGAAACAAATTCCTGTAAAATTCTACTTTATATTCAAACTCGCCTTGAACATTTTTAATTCATCCCAAGTGAATTTGTCGCCATATTGTTCCTTCAAACTATTTAGCGTTTCTTCATTGTAGCCTTTGAAAGCTTTTTCTAGTTCCAATAATTTATCTTCAGGCAAAACAGCCGTAATGGCTATGGTTCCTGATTCAATGAGTTTGGCAATATGCGTTCCAATAGTTTGCAAAGTCAATTTTCTGATAGCTGCGATTTCTTTGATGGTGTTCTTTTCAAGCCACAATTCATAAGTTTCCTCAATGGTCGATTTTTTGGTCACCTTGATTCCTTTTTTCTTTTTGGTGTAACGTTCCAAGTCGGCTTCATCTTCAATCAAGGTGATGTTGACTTGCTTGACTTGCGATTGAATGGCTTCAGTTTTATGGCTAATGTATTTTTTAATCGTATTCGAAGTCAATTTTTCCTTCGAAATCGTTTCACCAGACACCACGGTTTCAATCAGTAATTTTGCTTTCATCAATCGCAAAACGACCTTGGTTTGCAGTTCTTCCAAAACCATCAATTCGTCATAAAACGTCTTAGCCTTCTTGAGTCGTTTGACTTCTTCAACTTTCCAAAGAATTTCAAAAACCAAATCATCCATCGGCTGGAAGAAATAATTATAAGCTGCCTGAAAACGCTCCGAAACGTGATTCAAATCGACGGTTTCCGTATTGAAAATTTTATGCAACTGCAAAATGAATTTTTGGGATGGATCCAATAGTTTGTCGATGGTTTCCAATTGTTTGGCAGCCCAATTCGCCTGTTTGGATTTGGCCGAACTTTCGGAATTATCCAGATAACTGAACTTGTGGTTGCGCCATTCTTGCGCCAATTCCGCCCAATCGAAGGTGTTTACCAAATAGTTATGGATAAAATTCTTGGTTTCGAAATGCAGGGAATTCTTCAGAAAATCGTCCGAAGCTTTGTTCAACGAATAATCCATCACGTCCTGATCGTTCGAAATTCCGTTCATTCGCAGCGGAGAAAGCAAAATCAAGCCGTTTAACGAGCGTAAACGCGACAATGCGACATACGCTTGTCCGGGCAGAAAAACTTGCGACACATCGAGCGCAGCTTTGTCAAAGGTCAAACCTTGGCTTTTATGAACGGTAATCGCCCAAGCCAATTTTATTGGATAATGGACAAACGTTCCCAAAACCTCCTCCTCGATTTCCTTGGTCAATTCATCGACTTTGTAGCGAATGTTTTCCCATTCGTACTTTTCGACTTCAATGGTGGTGTTTTCTTCGGGAAAATGAACCAAAATCTCCTCATTCGAAAGTGATTTGATGATTCCCATTTTGCCGTTGAAATATTTTTTGTCGAAAGACAAATCATTTTTCACGAACATCACCTGTGCTCCTACTTTCAATCTCAATTCCTCGTCAACGGGATAAATTTTATCCGGAAAATCACCAACAATCGAGGGTTTGTATACAAATAATTTTGTGTCCAAATCTTCCAAAGCTTGCGCATTCATCGCATCGGCTTTGGCGTTGTGAGTTGTTAATGTTATGTAGCCTTTGTTGGCTTTCAAATCGAAATTTGGATTTACGTATTGGTTTAAATTTTGGACATCTTCTGCTGAAATTTGGTTGTTTCGCAGGTTGTTCAAAATCGAAATAAAAACATCATCCGTTTGACGAAAAATCTTGGATAATTCAATGTACAAAGGTGGATTTTGCTGAATGACGTGCGAATGAAAAAAGAATTTCCCTTTGTAATACGTTTTTAAAGTGCGCCATTCCTCGTCCCGAATCACGGGCGGCAACTGTAATAAATCTCCTATATATAAAACTTGAACACCGCCAAATGGAGTGCTTTTTTTGCGAACAGTTTGCATCATAAAGTCCATCGCGTCCAATAAATCGGCACGAAGCATACTCACCTCGTCAATAATCAGTAATTCCATATTTCGAATAACCGATTTCTTTAAACCGCTCATTTTGAAATGCCTGCGCAAAGTGGCCTTAGTTTCAAACTTGGTACTTTCCGAAAAATGAGGAGAAGAATTGTCGGGAATAAATCCGCCGAAAGGCAACTGAAACATCGAGTGAATGGTAACTCCGCCAGCATTTAAAGCCGCAATTCCTGTTGGTGCCACGACCACTGTGTTCTTGTGCGTGGTTTGAATAATTTCACGCAGAAGCGTCGTTTTCCCTGTACCGGCTTTCCCCGTAAGGAAAATGGATCGATGTGTTTGATTGATAAATCGCAAGGTGTAAACAGCAGCTTCGGAAATAGTTTGCATTTGGCGTGTAAATTAAAAGCTAAAAATATGGTTTTAAAGTAGATATAACAAAAAATGCCTTCAGTTTGTGAAGGCATTTACTGTATTAATATTGGTAAATTATTTTTTTGCTTCCTCTTTTTTGGCAGAAGCTTTGTATTTTTCGTTTAACAATGTTACGATTTCTTTTGTAATATCATACTTCTCTTCAGCATATAAAATTGATGCAGGCTCACCTGTTCCATAGATGTAAGCATATCCTTTTTCTTTTCCATAATCTTTGATGAATTTTTTTACGCCTGTTATCAAACTATCCATCTCTGCGCCACCTTCTTGTTGCAATTGCTGGGAAAGTGCTTGTTGTGCATAACTCAATTGTTGTTCTCTTTTTTGTAATTCTGCACCTTTTTGTTGGGCCCAAGCTTGTCCGTTGGCTTGTGCTTGTGCTTGAAAATTGGATGCTTCCTGTTTGAATCTGTTAATTTCAGCTTGAAGTTGTCTTCCTTTTTCCTCGCCTTTGGCTTTGTATTTTGCCTCAAGATCTTTTGCCTCTGTATACTCTTTCATTAAAACCGAAGTATCAATATAGGCTGTTTTAACTTCTTTAACTTCTGCTGCTGGTTTATTGCAAGAAACAATTGTAATTGCAAGTGCAATTAGTACTACTATTTTTTTCATTTTGGTGTTTTTTCTAATTTTTTAAGAATTGGTAACAAAAATATAAAAAAATAAGTAGCATTATCATAAAGTTGGAAAAATGCAGAAATATTTATAGTATAAGTATTTATTATCCAAATTAATTATTTTATAATTTATGATTATCGAAATCGGATTTAACAGGCTTCGAATAAAGAGTTTTAAAAAAAATCCAATATTAGCAATAACTAAAGGCAAAAAAAGCGCTTAAAAGCGCTTAAAATGATTTTTACTTATTTTTTAGGATGTAAATATGTGAAGAATACTCAAAATTCTTCTTTGCCTTCCAATTTGAGTGTAAACCGGTGAAAAATGCCTTAACAAAATTCATTTTCCCTGATTTGTATTTTTCGGAAAGCAGACTCACATAAAATGAATCAAATTTCATTGGAAGGACTTTTTCCAATTTCATTGCTTCTTTTTCGAAAAGCAATTTTATCGCCGTTTTAGAAAAATGCCAAAAATGAATTGGCACATCGTAAGCCGCCCAAAATTTCCCATAGTATGATGCGTCGTAAGATTTGAAATTCGGAACCGCAATAATTAATGTTCCTGTTGGTTTTAGCAATCGTTTCAATTCTTTAATTTGTTTGTCTAAATCCGGAACGTGTTCCAAAACGTGCCACATCGAAATCAAATCAAAAGAATGATCTTCTAATTCACTCGTTGCTTCAACAAATGAAATGCCTTTATTTTTTGCAATGGATTTGGCTCTATCGCTTGGCTCCACTCCTATTGTTTTCCAACCGTCATTTTTTGCAACAGACAAAAATTCTCCTGTTCCAGCTCCAATGTCTAAAATTTTTCCTTTTTTCGGTTGAAGTGAATTTATTAGATTCAATTTATTCTTTAAAGCAATGCTTTTTATGAAATGATACAATTTCTCAAACAAAGAACGTTTGTTATCGGTATGGGAAATATAATCTTCGCTTTCGTAGTATTTACCCAAATTTTCTAATCTTGGTTGCGGATGTGTAATCAGCATATCCAAAGTTTCGTCATAATACAAATCGAAAGTTTCCTGCGAAACCGAATAATCTTTTACAGTTAGAAAATGTTTTTTGTTTGAAATGTCCATTTATTTATTTTATTCTTTTTTTAAAATTCTCAGTGATATCAATACCTCACAAAGTAGTTTCACGTGGAACAAATTTATTTTAGATTGTCGAGCAATCTAAAATCTAAACTCTGAAATCTGCAATTACCTACCCATATAAATCAACAATACGGAAATATCACTTGGTGATACTCCGCTTATTCTTGATGCTTGTGAAATAGTTACTGGGCGAATTTTGTTCAATTTTTGCTTGGCCTCTATCGACATCGATTTGATTTTGTTGTAATCGAAATTCTCAGGGATTTTTACATCTTCCAGACGAGTCAGTTTATTGGCATTATTTCGCTCCTTTTCGATATAACCCGAATATTTTACTTGAATTTCGGCTTGTTCCAAAATTTCCTGATCTAAATTATTCTCCTCGATGTAAGCAGCTACTTTCTCGAATTTAACGATATCCTCTAAATCGATTTGCGGACGAGAAAATATTTTAAACATTTTATCGCCTTGAGTAATCAATGCAGTTTCTTTCGATTCTAAAATTGGATTGGTTTCTGCGATAGTCACACTTGTCTCTTTGAAGAAAGCAACCATTTTCTCAGATTCATTCAATTTGTGCTCCATTCGGCGTAAACGCTTTTCAGAAGCTAAACCAATTTCATACGACATTGGCGTTAATCGGAAATCAGCATTGTCCTGACGCAGTAAAGTTCGGAACTCGGCACGAGAAGTAAACATTCTGTATGGCTCTTCTGTTCCTTTCGTAATTAAGTCATCAATCAGAACACCAATATACGCTTCGTCTCTTTTTAAAGTAAACGGATCTTTATCCTGAGATTTTAACGCCGCATTAATTCCAGCCATTAATCCTTGGGAAGCTGCTTCTTCATATCCAGTCGTTCCATTAATTTGTCCGGCAAAATATAATCCGTCGACTAATTTTGTTTCCAGGGTATGTTTCAATTGTGTTGGTGGAAAGTAATCGTATTCAATAGCATATCCCGGACGGAAAAATTTCACGTTTTCAAAACCAGCAACAGAACGCAAAGCTTTAAATTGAATATCTTCAGGAAGCGATGTTGAAAAACCATTCACATAAACTTCACACGTATTCCATCCTTCCGGCTCCACAAACAATTGGTGTCTTTCTTTATCGGCAAAACGATTAATTTTATCTTCGATAGACGGACAATATCTTGGCCCAAGAGATTGAATCCTTCCGTTGAACATTGGTGAACGATCAAAACCTTCTCTCAAAATATTGTGAACTTCAAGTGAAGTGTACGTCATATGACAAGACCTTTGATGAATCAAAGGTGCAGTAATATCTGAATATGAAAATTTATCAGGCTTTGCATCTCCTTTTTCTTCATTCATTTTAGAATAATCCAAAGAACGTCCATCGACACGCGGAGGCGTTCCTGTTTTCATTCTTCCGGATTGAAATCCTGCATTGACCAAATCTTCGGTAATTCCATACGCAGCACTTTCTCCTGCTCTTCCCCCTCCGAATTGTTTTTCTCCAATATGAATCAAACCATTCAAGAAAGTCCCATTCGTCAGAACCACTGTTTTCGATCTGATTTCAATTCCAAGTGAGGTTCGAACTCCTTTTATCTTTCCGTTTTCGATTAGCAATCCTTTTACCATTTCCTGATAAAAATCAAGATTCGGAGTTCCTTCAAGCATCATTCTCCATTCTTCCGAAAAACGCATTCGATCACTTTGAACTCTTGGCGACCACATTGCAGGACCTTTCGATTTATTCAGCATTTTGAATTGAATTGCCGTCTTGTCAGAGACAATTCCGGAGTATCCGCCAAGTGCATCAATCTCACGAACGATTTGTCCTTTTGCAATTCCTCCCATCGCAGGATTGCAGGACATCTGCGCAATGTTTTGCAAACTCATTGTAACCAACAAAGTTTTCGATCCCAAATTGGCAGCTGACGCTGCAGCCTCGCAACCAGCGTGACCCGCACCAACCACAATTACATCATACTCTTCTAAAAACATTTTGTTTTTTATTTTTTTTTGGATTTAGAATTTCATTCTAAATCCTGAATTATTCAATCTACATGTTCCACGTGAAACACTTTTAATTTTAGATTTCAGAGTTGAGACTTTAGACTATTTTACATTAAAAAAACCATTCGAAGCAAACGATGTTCCACGTGAAACATTAATCATAACCGTTTGGTATTTTTGGAATCTAAAATCAGAAATCTACACTCTAAAATTTTTTATTGTTCCACGTGAAACATAGCTAATTTTTCATCTTCTTTATTTCTCATCAAAAGCTCGTCTGCTTCAGATTTGTCTTTATATCCGCAGTAATGTAAAATGCCGTGAATAATAACACGTTTCAATTCTTCATCAAAAGTAACATTGAAATCTACAGCATTCTCTTTAACTCTATCAACCGAGATAAACATATCGCCGTTTATTTCATTACCAACCGTATAATCGAAACTAATTATATCGGTGTAATAATCGTGCTGTAAATGTTCCTGATTAATTTGTAACAAATACTCATCATTGCAGAAGATATAATTAATCTCTCCTTCTTTCTTGTTTTCTGAACTGATTACATTAGAAATCCAATTGCTAATTGCTTCTTCGTTTTCTAAAGTAAATTCGGTTTCGTAATTAAAGTCTATCATTTTTTATTGAAATATTCTTGAACTTTTTGATTAAAATTGGAGCGCAAAGGTAGTGATTGTCTGTTTAATATTTCGATACTGTTCAGATAATCTAATAATGCTGACGGCAAGGGTTTAGCTTGGTTCGAAAACTCCTTTTTATTCGTTTCCGATTGGCGCTTGTTTTCCTGTCCTTGTTGCTGAATTGCAGTGTTTAATTTTAGTAACTCCTGCTTCACATTCAAGATTCTTTGTAGGACATCATTCTTAAAACCTTTGTTCAATAATTGCTTTTCGATCTGTTTCATTTGATCCAAAGCATTCTGACCGTTACCACCCAATCCTTTCTTATTTAATTCATTTTGCAAAGCTTCTCGCAATTGCTTTTGCTCTTTATAAATTTCCATAATTGCCTTTGCATCTCCTTCTCCGTCCTCACCATTTTCTCCATCAGAACCACCGCCTTGTTTTCCGCTTTTACCGTCTTTACCTTTCTCACCTGATGCACCGGGTTTTTGTCCATCTCCAGGTTTTGGTCCGGGTTTTTGACCTTTCTTCATTCCTTCTTTCATCTTCTCGCCAAGACCTTCTTGCTTCTTAATAATATCCGGTAACTGCATTCCGTCACCTTCCCCTTTTTTGGGTTTACCACCACCCATACTTCCCGACATTTGCATTTGCATCTGCATATTGCTCAAGACTTCGGTCAGGAAATCAGCCAATTTGTTGGCGGATGAAACAGTGTATTGCTGATGCGAAACTCCTTTCTGGATTTGGGCATCGGCCAAAGTCTCCAACGATTTATCCAAATTGTACTGGGCATTCCCTATTTCTTTCGTAATGTTTTCGCCAATTTTGGGATTACGTAATGACATTGCAAACAAGCTGTCATCGATATGTCTAAACTGTAATTTTAAATCCTGTTGGTTTTTTAAAGCTTTATTGAAAGCAGGAGAACCAATTTTATACCCCTTGAATTTACCCATCAAATCTTCTTGTGAAAAAGAGAAAGCCAAAAGGTTATCCAGAACTTGACGCAACATTGCAATGTCTTCTTCTAATTGCTCTATTTCACCGCCTTCCATTTCTTGCTCCATTTTCTGAGCCATTTGCTTCATCTTTTTAGATGCACTTTTTTGTTTTGGTTTAGCTGAAGATTTACTGTTCTTTTGCAATTCATCCGAAGCTTTTTTCAAATCTTCATCGATGCTTTTTTCCTGTTCTGCATCAGTTGGAATATCTAAAGGTTTTTTCAATTCCTTGTTTTCCTTATCCAATTCTTTTAAATCTTCCTGAATTTTATCAAATTCCTTATTGATTTCATCTTGATTTTCTTTGGTGTTTTCTTTCTCTTTGTTCGACAAATCTTCCTGATTATCTGAAAGCTTATCCAATTTATCTTTTAATTGTTCTGCCTTTTTCTGAACATAATATTTTTTGGTCAGCTCCACCAATTGCTCCAAACTCTTCGATTGATTCTTTGCAGTTTGTTTGAACTTATCCATTTTCTCCATCAAGTCTTCTTGCTTGATTTTGTCGTTCAACTCTTTTAGTTCATCAAATAATTTCTTATTTTTCTCTAAATCCTTATCGACATTTTCTAATCGTTTTTGCAGTTCTTCTTTGAATTCATCCTTTTTCTCAGACTTAGATTTGTCCAGATTGTCTTTCATTTTCTCAGCAAATTCCTTCATCATTTTATCCTGCTGATTCTGACGTTTGATAAATTCATTGATCTTTTGCTGATCTTTAAACTCCATATTGTCTTTCTCTTTTCCGGATTTCTGTAACTTTTCCATTTCAGAAATTTGCTTATCCTGATTCTTCAATGATTTTTCCAAACCATTGATACTTTCATTTTGCTGTTGGAATTGCTGATCTTCTTTCTCATCATCCGTAGCAATAAGATTATAGAAAACAGAAGATTTAGTACTCTTGAAATTATGAATTACATCGTTATCAAAAACCTCAAAATAGTACTCATAAGAAACTCCCTGCTCTACAGGAAGCGAACCCGGAAAAGCAA
Source organism: Flavobacterium sp. (assembly GCF_013823965.1). GTDB lineage: Bacteria > Bacteroidota > Bacteroidia > Flavobacteriales > Flavobacteriaceae > Flavobacterium. Next base: position 8,637 of record NZ_PNNA01000074.1, on the reverse strand, counting down.
AAATGAACTGATCATATAGATTTGACTTCACAGCAATTGTTCCACGTTTAACCAATTCAGGCTTGTTTTTAGGATAATAAATCACCTGAAGCTTAGATAATCCGTAATCATCTGAAATTTGTCCTAAAACATAACTTTTGTCGATTTTAAGGCTATCCGGAGCGTTATTCACGTTGATGGTTGGGAACTGATCTTTGATAACCGAAATCTGATAGTTCAATTTCTCGTAATTCTTAACCTTAGCATTCGAAGTAAGAATTTGATATTCTGTATTTTGCGAGATTAATTTAGATAATGTAAAATCATTTTCAGACTTAGAAAAAGGAAAATTAGCTGTAGCATTCTTCCATACCACATTTTGAGTAGCCAAAGTATTGATTCTCCAGGTAACTTTGGTTCCTTCAGGAATTATAGCATTACCATTTCCTTTGATAACCTCAGATTTCTTTTTCAAATAAGAAGGGAAATTCAAAAGCATTTCAAAATTAGCAATCGATGGAACGGTCACTACATTCAATTCATAATCGGAAGAGGAAATGGTATTTGCCTCCACGTGGAACAAAACGTTTGATGCAGGTTTTTCTATTCTATATTGAAACTCACCAGCTTTGGTTGATTCCATAAAATAACTTTCGTCACCAATGAAAATCATTGCATTTTCAGGAATTATTTTTCCTTCGGTTTTTATGCGAATGATGAAATCTTTATTCTGCTCTGTTTGCAGATTAGGATTCAGAATTACAAATTCAAAAGGTGCAGGCGGTAAAAACTGATCTCTGAAATGCACTACCCTATTCAAACTTTGAGAAATAATTTTGCTGTTTCCAGAAACATAAAAGAACGCAAATAACAAAATTGGCAGTATCGCCAAAGGCAGATATTTTCTATTGGCATTAAAATTAATCGCATTACCAAAAGGAATTGGCTGTAGCGAATTAGCTTTTTGTTCAATCGAAGCCAACAATAATTCCGATTGATTTTTATCATTAGACAACTGAAGGAAATTGGTCAGCTTGTCATTTACTTCTGTAAAATGATTTCCAATAATCGCTGAAGCATCCTTGTAATCAATCCCTTTTTGAAGTTTGAACAACTTGAATGTGGGAAACAAAATAAATCGGAACAAAAGGAAAATTTCCACACCAATAAAAGTCCAGAACAAAAGTGTTCTTCCCATTGGCTTTAACCATAGAAAATATTCCACAAAAAGTGTGAACAAGAAATACAGCAATCCCAGACCGATAAAGAAAATCATTCCTCGAATCAGTTCATTGGTGTAAAACTTCTTGATGAAAAGTTCTAGCTTTTGATAAATTACTTTTGATTTTTCCAAAATTTACACAACTTTTTTTATAACCGATAAAAGTAACCATTTTTCAATTCTGTCGCTGTTAAAAATTGATTAAACAAAAAATTAGAAAACAATTTTGAACCATATAAGGCATTTAAGTTCATATAAGATTTGTGTTGAAACAACTTAAATGACCTTAAATGCCTTATATGGTAACTAAATAAAAATGAACTTTGTGTTTTTGTGTCTTCGTGGCCAAAAGAACTTCTTATCTTTGCATCAAAATTTATAAAAAATGTCAAGACAAGTTCGTGTGCGTTTTGCACCAAGTCCAACAGGACCTTTACATATTGGCGGAGTTCGTACTGCCCTATTCAATTATTTGTTTGCCAAAAAAAACAACGGGGTTTTCTTTCTTCGAATTGAAGATACAGATCAAACCCGTTTTGTTCCGGGTGCCGAAGAATACATTATGGAAGCATTGGAATGGCTTGGAATTGCTCCGGATGAAACCATTGGAAAAAATGAAAAATTTGGTCCTTACAGACAAAGTGATCGTAAAGATTTATATCAAAAATATGCGGATCAATTGATTCAAAGTGGCTGGGCTTATTATGCATTTGATACTCCGGAAGCATTGGATGCTCATAGAAAACAACACGAAGCAGAAGGAAAAACATTTATTTACAACCATCACAACCGTGAAAAATTAGATACTTCTTTGGTAATTTCTGCTGAAGAAACTGCAAAAAGAATTGCGAATGGTGAGCATTATGTAATCCGTTTTAAAACTCCGGTTGATGAAACTTTGCATTTGAAAGACATTATTCGTGGTGATGTGAAATTTGAAACCAATCTTTTGGACGATAAAGTTTTGTTCAAAAGTGACGGAATGCCAACGTATCATTTAGCGAACATTGTAGATGATCATTTAATGGAAACCACGCACGTAATTCGTGGTGAAGAATGGTTGCCTTCAATGCCGTTACACGTTTTGTTGTATCGAGCATTTGGTTGGGAAGCACCAGAATTTGCTCATTTACCATTGATTTTGAAACCTGTTGGAAACGGAAAATTATCCAAACGTGATGGAGACAAATTAGGATTTCCTGTATTTCCATTGGAATGGAAAACAGAAGAAGGCGTTTCATCAGGTTATAGAGAAAAAGGATTTTTCCCTGAAACCGTGGTCAACTTCTTGGCTTTATTGGGTTGGAATGACGGAACGGAACAAGAATTGTTTTCGTTGGAAGAATTAGTGGAGAAATTTGATTTAAGTAGAGTTCACAAAGCAGGAGCTAAATTTGATCCCGAAAAAAACAAATGGTTCAATCATCAGTATTTAATCAAACAAAATGATGCCGATTTGGCGAAAAGCTTCGCTTCTATTTTAGAAGAAAAAGGCATCTCGACTGCGCTCGATTTGACAAAAATAGTTTCTCTAATTAAAGAAAGAGCACATTTCGTTTCGGAATTCTGGGATTTGAGTGATTTCTTTTTTGTTGCTCCAACATCTTATGACGAAAAAGCAAGAAAGAATTGGAAAGAAGAAACTCCAGCATTAATGCAGAAATTGATTTCTGTTCTTGGAGAAATAACTGATTTTACATCAGTAAACATCGAAACCATTGTTAAAGACTGGATGACAAAAAACGAAATTGGAATGGGGAAAGTAATGCAACCGTTTCGATTAAGTTTAGTCGGCGCATTGAAAGGTCCACACTTATTTGACATCGTGGAACTCATTGGAAAAGAGGAAACGATTAAGAGAATTGAGAAAGCAATAGCTACTCTATAAAACAAAAAAAGTCCCGATAAACTCGGGACTTTTTTATAAATAAATAATCAAACTTCCGTTCAGTATTCCGGGATTTCCCTTGAAATTATAACCGAGATTTTTGTTATTCAAATTACCGAGCATATTATTTACGCCATATTGGTAAGAAACATTAAGACGAACGTGGCGAACACCTGCTGTAATACCTACTACAGGATAAAAATTAAATTGGGAAATATCCACGATGTCTTTGGCCAATAAAGTGGTTCCAAATATAATATTGTTTTCTTGATCTTGATCCACCTTCAGTTTTCCGTTGATTTGAACCAATGGTCCAAACTCAAAACTCAAATGATTTTCGACAATTTTGTAACTCCACATCAAGGATATTTGTGCTGATGGCAACTTATAATCCGTGTCTTCCGTTATAAAACCACCGATTGTGGCAACCGAAAAATTATTCTCGCTGAACTGCATCGCATAAACCATGTCCCAATCATTGTAGAAATTCCCCCGCATCGAAAGTCCGGCATTCCATCCTATTCCTGGTTTGGTCTGGAAATTATTCGTGTTTAAAGTAAATTGGTTCATGCCAAAGGATATTCCAATTCTGTTGGAATCCCGATAATCGTATTGGGCAAAAACCGTCATTGAGATTAGAGCGAAAACAACGGCAAAACATAATCTTTTCATAAAATAAAATTTAACACCGGCAAACCTAAAGTATTTTTGTAATTTAACAGTTAATTTTTTAACTAAATTATACTTCTTATGGACATTTCATTGATTATCATTATTGTATTTGGTTTCTTTATTTTTCTTTCCTCCTTTTTTACCGTAAAACAACAATCGGCTGTTATTATTGAACGTTTTGGAAAATTTTTGAGTGTGAGAAATTCTGGTTTACAACTCAAAATTCCTTTGATTGACAGAATTGCCGGCCGGGTAAATCTAAAAATCCAACAATTGGACGTTATTATCGAAACCAAAACTAAAGATAACGTTTTTGTAAAACTAAAAGTATCCGTGCAATTTATGGTGGTAAAAGAAACCGTTTATGATGCTTTTTACAAACTGGAATACCCACACGATCAAATCACTTCTTATGTTTTTGACGTGGTTCGTGCCGAGGTTCCAAAACTGAAATTGGACGATGTTTTTGAAAGAAAAGACGACATCGCCGTTGCCGTGAAAAGAGAATTAAACGAAGCAATGACCACTTACGGTTACACAATCATCAACACATTGGTTACCGATATTGATCCAGATATCCAGGTGAAAAATGCGATGAATAGAATCAATGCTGCCGACAGGGAAAAAACCGTGGCTGAATTTGAAGCAGAAGCCTCAAGAATTAGAATTGTGGCCAAAGCCAAAGCAGAAGCAGAAAGCAAACGTTTACAAGGTCAAGGTATTGCAGACCAAAGACGCGAAATTGCCCGTGGATTAGTAGAAAGTGTGGATGTTTTGAACAAAGTGGGCATCAATTCGCAGGAAGCTTCGGCCTTGATTGTGGTAACGCAACATTACGATACTTTGCAGGCTATTGGGGCTGACGCCAATTCCAATTTGATATTGTTGCCTAATTCTCCACAAGCTGGAAGTGATATGTTAAATAATATGGTAGCTTCCTTTTCTGCATCCAATCAAGTGGGCGAAATGATGAAAAAAAACAAAAGAACGAAACCAAAAACAACCGATCATTCTTTAGATTATCAAACGCCACAAGCGCCTGAACAACCTGAAACCGGAGTTTAACTTTTAACTATTTATAATAAAAAAGAGGCTTAATTGCCTCTTTTTCTTTTTGTAAACCAATTAATCAGTAATGGAATCGCCATGTTAAGAATCATTCCAGAATAGTCGGATAAAATCGATTTATAATCTCCTAAAAAACTCTTTATTATATTTTTGGGCAACAGACTTTCTTTTGTTTTTTCAACATCCAAAATTATTTTCTGAAGGTTCAATTCTCTTTCTAATTTGAGAATTTCCAGTTCTAACTCAATTTCTGCGTAAGACGCATATTTTTTTGGTTCCATAATTTAGTCGTTAAAAAAGATTTCTGAGAATTTCTCCAAGATGGGTCCTTCAACAACTTTATCCTTGACTAAAAATAAAAGTCCGGTTAAGGCTAAATAAATCCCGCCAACGATTAGAAACCCCAACGCATAACTATCCAAAGCTTGTCCAATTGCTAAAGCGCCTGCAACAGAAAAAAATAACAAAACCATGGATAGCGACATTGCGATCAATGCAAATTTCAACATCATCGTGGTCGATTTCATTGCCACCTTGAAACCCCATAACTTGTAATAAGCTACGCTGTTTTCAATGTATTCTTTCGCTTGTTTCTGAATGTCTTCGGTGTGTTCTTTGAGTTCTTCGAAAGCCATAAATAAGTTGTTTAAGAATTTTCCTTTTGGGCAGCCATCTGTTTTTTCTGTAGCTTGGCATTTTGCTCTTTTAAATCGGCCAACTTGGTTTCCAAAAAAGAAATAACATCTTCGGTTTTGTGACTCATGTTTGAAACCAAATCTTCATAGGTTTCTTCCAAGTCATATTTTGCACCCGAAAATTTATTTCTCAATTGATGAGATGCTTCTTCAAATTTATGCTTTAAATTGTCTTTCGCATCATCAAAACCATCTTTAATTTTTTCCCTGGTTTTTGAACCTTTATCCGGAGCAAATAAAATTCCTACTCCTGCTCCAATCGCTGCACCCAACAAAAGTGCCAATACTGAATTTGTGTTATTTGACATCGTTTCTAGAATTAAATTAATAATATTCTAAATTTACGACATTTATCAACACCGGACTGTTAACAAGCCGTTAAAGTGACTTTAATTCTTATTAAAACTTAAAATAAGCCGTCGTGTTTTTAGAACTTTTCAGTAATGATAAAATGCTTATAAAACTTAAAAAAACGTCTTAAAATCAATTTATGAAAGCCGTTTTTGATTACTAAAATTGATATAATTTTAAAATTCAATCACAAAAACAAATGATAAAAAAAAGCGCTCCTAAAAGCGCTTTTAATAGTTTTTATTTATTTAAAAATTGTTCGATAAATTCCGTTTCTCTCTCGGTTGTACTTTTCGAAGGATTGGATTTTAATTTCAAAATTTCGGCTGCAAATGAATTTACAAAATCTGGATCTTTTTCTAAATCCAATAAATTCAAAATCGCTCTCGAACGAACAAATGAAGATTCACTTCTTAAAGACATCGAATACAATTTGGAAACATCTTCTTTTTCAAAATCAGATGATTTCAAACTGGAATATTTTAAAATCAATTGGGCAAACAACAAGGAACTTTTATTGTTGTTGATGTTCTTTTTGAATGAATTTTGCAACAAGCTGTAATTAGCAATTCCTGCCAAGGTCTCTCCTATTGCTTTACGAATCGCAATACGTTCTTCACGTGTTCCAACTTTGAAATATTTGTTGATTTCTTTCAAGGCATTGTTGATGCTGTTTTCCTCTTTTTTGCCTTTTTCTTCCCAAGCGTCTTTCAATCCAACTGTTTTGTTAAACACTAATTTAGAAGTAGTTGAGTCTTTATCAACATTGAAATAACCCAAACGTTGAAACTGGAATTTGTCTCCCGATTTTGCCGTAGCAAGACTTGGTTCCACAAATCCTTTCACGATTTGCAAGGAATTGGAATTCATAAAATCCAAGAAGTTTTTCTCCTTGTGACTGTCTGGCGCTTCATCTATAAAAAGTCTATCATACAAACGAACTTCAGCTTCCACGGCGTGTTGGATGGAAACCCAATGCAAGGTTCCAGCCACTTTTCTTTTGGAGGCTTCACTCCCACTTCCGCTCAAGGAATCGGTATCGTAAGTCACGTGAATTTCGGTAATATTTCCTTCCGAATCTTTTACAACAGATTCTCCTTTAATGATATATGCATTTTTCAAACGCACTTCATTTCCTAAAGACAAACGGAAAAATTTGGCTGGAGCCACTTCTAAAAAGTCTTCTCTTTCGATGTATAATTCTTTTGAAAAAGGCACTTTTCTGAAACCTGCCGCTTCGTCTTCCTGGTTGTTTTCGGCATCCAAAAGTTCTTCTTTATCGTCAGGATAATTAGTGATTACGACTTTTACTGGATCTAAAACTGCCATCACTCTTGGAGCTGTTTTGTTCAAATCTTCTCTTAAACAAAACTCCAAAAGCGAAACATCGATGATATTTTCTCTTTTGGCTACTCCAATAACATCACAAAATTTACGAATCGAAGCTGGTGTGTACCCTCTTCTTCTTAATCCGGAAATCGTTGGCATTCTTGGATCATCCCAACCATTTACTATATTTTCTTGAACTAATTGCAACAGTTTTCTCTTGCTCATTACGGTGTAATTCAAGTTCAAACGCGCAAATTCGTATTGGTTTGGTCTCACTAAGGTTTCATCATAAATTTGGTCTAAAAACCAATTGTATAATTCTCTGTGCATCACAAATTCAAGTGTACAAATGGAATGTGAAATTTGCTCGATATAATCACTTTCACCGTGTGCATAATCATACATTGGATAGATTTTCCAATCATTTCCAGTTCTATGGTGATGACGGTGCAAAACTCTGTACATCAAAGGATCACGCATTAACATATTGGTCGAAGCCATATCAATTTTGGCTCTCAAAACATGACTTCCTTCCGGAAAATCGCCATTTTTCATTCCTTCGAACAAAGTCAAATTTTCTTCAATCGAACGGTTTCTGTATGGTCCATCAACTCCTGGTTGGGTTGGCGTTCCTTTTTGAGCCGCCATATCTTCAGAAGATTGGCTGTCAACATAAGCTTTTCCTTTTTTAATCATCAAGATTGCCCAATCGTGCAACTGCTGAAAATAATCGGAAGCATAACGTTCTTCGGCCCAATTAAAGCCTAACCATTGCAAATCTTCTTTGATGGCATCTACATATTCCTGCTCTTCTTTGGCTGGATTGGTGTCGTCAAAACGCAAATTGACTGGCGCATTGTACTTTAGACCCAAACCAAAATTCAAACAAATGGATTTGGCGTGACCAATGTGCAAATAACCATTAGGTTCAGGCGGAAAACGGAATCGTAAATTAGCTTGGGGAAAACCAGTTGCTAAGCTGTCTTCGATAATTTGTTCTATAAAATGAAGTGATTTCTCTTCGGTTGACATAATTTTTGTAATTTTAGCAAAGATAAAAATTTAGATGATAGATAATAGACAGATAGATAATAGATGCTGTTTTATTTAACTATTTACAAACCGAATTATATAAAAATGGGAATTATAAAACTGAAAAATATTAGAACTTACTCTTATCACGGTTGCTTAATCGAAGAAGGAAAAATAGGCTCTGATTATGCTGTTGATTTAGAAGTTAAAACAGATTTAAGAAAATCAGCTGTTTCAGATGATTTGAAAGACACTGTTGATTATGTGCTTTTGAACCGTATTGTCGTGGAGGAAATGGAGATTCGAGCACAATTATTAGAACACGTTGCCCACCGAATTATTAAAAGAATTTTTAAAGAAGTAGCTGCCATTTCGAGAATTACCTTGGCAGTTTCAAAATT